>CAZDVQ010000021.1:0-62592 GCA_964508975.1 uncultured Saprospiraceae bacterium | reverse complement strand
GTCATTTTTGTGTTTCTGATGAAGAGCATTTCTAAATTTCTAATTTACTCTCTAGAAATGCTTTTTTTTTGTTAGTTCAACTCAAATGTCTATAGATCATAAAAATTGCCTTCTGATCTGATTTTTTGTGTCTCTTTTTTTGATCTCTACTTTTTTGTTGTTGACAAGAAAAAAAAATTATATAATTAAAATAGATACAAATCAAGTTGTTGTTGATTTTGTTTTTTTTTATGAAATATATATATGTAATATAAATGTTTGTAATAAATATTTAGATATAAATGTATTTATAATGAAAATGTTTAAAAAATTTTTTGAATATAGTTTTTTTTTCGAAAATAAAAAAAAAATTTTATAAGTAATGAGGTTTTATGTGATTTGTTTTTTTTTTAAAGAAAAGAAAATTCAATTGTAAAAAAAAGCTATATAAAAATTGTAATAAATGAGTGTGTTGTGTTTGTTTGTGTGAGTGTTCTTTTTTTTAAATAATATGTTTGTTGATTTCTCTTAAATTAAAAAAAAAATGAACTCTTTTTATAATTTTTTTCCCATTTTTTGTATCTCTTTTTTTTTGTTGTTGTTGGTATTGTTGTTGTTGAAAGAAAAAGATCGCTGCTGCTTTTATTTATTTTTCAAAATGCGGCTGCTAATGATCTCTATTTTTTTTGTATAGCTATTTTTTTCTCTCTCTCCTTCTATCCTTTAATAATCTCTTTTTTTGTGGTATTGCTTTTTTTTCTCTTTGTTATTATGAAAATAGTAAAAATTGTGGTAAAAAATGCTTGAAGAAACAAATAATTTTGAGAGGTTCGCTTTTTTTTGAGTGATTGATTGATTGAGTGAGTTTAAAAAAGTGAGTGAATAATTTTGAGTTAGTTGCACGTCGGCTACTTTTTTTTTGTTGAGTGTGTTTGTGTAGTGAGTAGTGAAAATTCTATATTATATATGTTTAGCAGCATCCGTTGTTGTAGCCACCGTAGCCGCCGCCGCCGTAGAAGTTGCTGCTACCGCCGCAATGGTTGTAGCCATTGTTGCCGAAGTTGTTGCCGAAATTGCCGCCGCAGTTGTTCATTTGAGGCGGTGGACAGCAGATTTGTTGCTGTTGAATCGGTGGCGGACAACACATTTGTTGCTGTTGCATCGGTGGTGGACAACACATTTGTTGTTGATGCATCGGTGGCGGGCAGCACATTTGTTGCTGTTGCATCGGCGGCGGACAGCACATTTGTTGCTGTTGCATTGGTGGCGGACAGCACGGCGGTGGTGGACAGCATTGTTGCTGTTGAACGGGCGGTGGACAACATGGTGGTGGTGGACAACATGGCGGTGGACAGCATTGTTGTTGTTGCTGTGGCTGACAGCAACAATTGTTGCGGCCTCTCGACGCAAAGTAGTTGTTGTATCGGTTCGAGTTGGCCAAATACTCTAATATGAGACGTTTCTACATTTGTTTATGAATATAAATGTTTTGCAACAACAACAAAAACAACAAATTTAGACAAAGGTTTTAAATCATATAATGGATACTGCAACCACCCAAGGCACAATTAGTGCACCGGGTGCCCCGACAGCTTTGGCATCTGCTCCAAGCTCCTTGACTTGTACTACGACTAGTTTAACGCTGAGTGGTGCAGGCTCTAGTACTGGAGGTAACTTTTCATACCAATGGACAGGGCCGGGCATACAATCGGGTTCTAATACGCTATCGCCGGTGGTAACGCAGCCGGGTACTTATACCCTAACGGTGACGAATACAACCAGCGGTTGTACGGTATCCGCTTCGGCTGTGGTAACCCAGAACAATACAACACCTACCGCTTCGGCAGCTACTACATCTGCCTTAAATTGTGCTCAATCTCAAGTTGAGGTTTCAGGTGCTGGCTCAAGCAACGGACCTAACTTTACGGCCCAATGGACAGGCCCGGGTATCGTAAGTGGTGCAACATCACTGCTCCCAATCGTAAACCAAGCCGGAGCCTATAACTTATTAATCACTGACATAACGAATGGCTGTACTGCTACTGCTTCAGCTACGGTGACTAGTAATACAACATTGCCAACTGCAGTAGTTGCTCAATCTTTACCAATCACTTGTACCGATACCGTTGTCACGCTATCGGGAACGGGTTCTAGTACTGGCCCAGATATAACTTATGTTTGGAGTGGACCAGGTCTAGCCAGCGCTGGTAATGCGATTACGACAACCGCAAATCTAGGCGGTAGTTATACCTTAATCGTAAACAACACAAGCAATTTCTGTACAGCTTCGGCTAGTACTACGGTATTAGTTGATAATGCATTGCCAACGGCAGTTGCCAATGCCCCTGTTAGTTTAACTTGCACGGCGACATCTGTGCAACTAGACGGTTCAGGCTCTTCAGCTGGCGCAGGCTTTACCTACGCATGGTCGGGACCAAGTGTTGTAGCAGGCTCTGCTACACTAACGCCAACGGTCAACCAGCCAGGGGCTTATGGCTTAATAGTTACTAATACGGTAAATGGATGTACCCAAACAGCCACTGCAACTTTGGCGAGCAATACAGCCGCACCCACTGTTTCCATTGCCAGCCCAGCTGATTTGACATGTGCAAATCCGACTATTGCATTAGACGCATCTGGCTCTACAACCTTATCAGGATCCGCTTCATACCAATGGAATGGCCCTGGTTTAGCATCTGGTACAAACACAGCTTCTCCATTTGTGGATGAACCGGGTACTTATTTCGTCACCGTTACCGACACTCAGAATGGTTGTACCGCTGTTGGTCAGACAACGGTAGCACAATCTGGTGTGCCTACTATTAGTGCTATAGCCAACAATCCAGGATGTGATCCAAACGGAAATGTAATCACAGTTACTGTAAATGGAGGTACTGCTCCTTACAGTTACGATATTGGCTTTGGTGCTCAGTCAAGCAATATATTCAATAGTGTTGTAGCAGGTACTTATACTGTTGTAGTTACTGACGATCTTGGCTGTATTGTCAATACAACGGTAACCGTGCCTCCAACGCCTGTACTGGGCGCCCCCGCTTTGTCAAGTAATAGCCCTGTTTGTGAAAGCTCGTTGATTCTGTTGGGTTCTGTGGCGCCCGCAGGCGTTACATATGCCTGGTCTGGACCTAACGGTTTTGCCTCAAGTTCTCCAAACCCGAACGTACCTTTGGCTACTATCGCCAACCAAGGTCTTTACGTATTAGTCATTACGGACGTTAACGGCTGTACTTCAACAGCCAGCACTTACGTTCAAGTAAATCAAAATGGAACAGTTGCCATTGATACACCTATTGATTTTTGTACCAATAGTGGCCAAGCCTGGTTAACTGCATCTCCGGCAGGTGGCACTTGGTCAGGTGATGTATCTGCGGTTGGATCATTCTTCCCCGGAACGTTAGGTGCAGGTACTTTTGTAGCTTACTATACTTACAACAGTCCTAATGGTTGCAATGTAACCCAGTCTGTATTGTTCAATATTTACGATTGTTCTTGTGCTGCCAACGATACTATATGCGAGGGCGCTCCGGTGATTATTACATCATCTGGAGGTAGTGCGGGATATACACAGGTTTACTACCTTGTAGATGCTATTACTAATATTGTTTTAGACTCTAACTCGACTGGTAACTTTACAAACACGGTTGTAGCAGGTAATTCATACCGCGTTCATGCATTGAACTTTGAACCAACTGATGCTCCAAGCCCACTACCAATCATTGGGTTACCTATCGGTGATTTTGGCTTCACGCACAGAGGCTGTTTCAATACCGACTTCTTGTCTGATTACTACTGCTTCTTCGTTGAGCCTACACCTTCCTTTACTTTAAGTAATTCAAGTCCAGTTTGTGAAGGTGGTAATGTTACCCTCAGCGTTACTGAGGTACTTGGAGCCACTTATAATTGGGCTGGTCCCGCAGGCTTCTCGGCCAATGGTCCTGTTACTCAAATTCAAGGAGTAACGGTTGCTAGTGCAGGTGTTTATAATTTAACCGTGACGACCTTAGGCGGATGCACTTATACCGATGCCACTATAGTATCCATTGGTGCTGGGCCAGTAGTTAACGTGCTTGGTCCAATAGATTACTGTACCAATGCAGGCTTAAGCTGGCTGTATGCAACGCCACAAGGAGGAACTTGGTCAGGCAGTGTCAGTGCCAATGGCGCTTTTGAACCAGCAGCTCTTGGGGCGGGTACCTTCCAAGCTACTTATGTTTACACGGATAATAACGGTTGCGTAGCTGAAGCCCTGTCTACATTTAACGTTGGTCAGTGTAATTGTGTAACTAGAGATACTGTTTGTTTTGGAGAACCAGCTATAACTTCAATTGCAGCATCTAACCCTGCCTATACTCAATTGTATGTACTTAAAGATCCAATTTCGGGTACTGTAATAGCGGTAAACAACACCGGAGACTTTACATCAAGTGTACAAGCAGGTGGTTTTTATAATGTACATGCACTTAGCTACGATGCGGCTAATGCGCCTAGCCCACTACCTGCGGTAGGATTACCTGCTGGTAATTTCGGGTTCAGTAATTTTGGCCTTTTTGATGCGAATTACTTGAGCAACTTCGTTTGCTTATTTGTTTCTGAAGTACCTACAGTTCAAGTATCGAACAGTGGACCCGTTTGTGCAGGCCAGAGTGTAACCCTAACCAGCAGTGGAGGTAATTTTTCTAGCTACAGTTGGTCTGGTCCAGCAGGGTTTGCATCGAACTTGGGTAATCCTACGCTTAGCAATGCGACTACTGCGATGTCGGGCACTTATACGGTTACCGCTACAAACCAGTCTGGATGTACCACAACCGCTAGTACCCAAATAACGGTGTTTGATACACCTGTGTCAACGGCGAGTAGCAACGATATACCATGTATGAATGCAACGGACGATGTTGTGTTGACTGCTACGGTTACCGGAGGCACTGCACCTTATACCTATTATTGGTCAACTCCAACAGGCGGTGCGATTACATCTAGTGTGGCATCTGTTTTATTCCCCAATGCAAGTCAGGTAAGCCCAGGTGTTTACTCACTTGTTGTGGTGGATGCCAATGGCTGTACTTCAGGTATTGATACAACCTTGGTTGATATTAACTTAAGCCCAAGCCAGCCCGTTATCAATGGTCCATCTGGTGTTTGTGCTGGTACGGCAACTACTTTGACTACGCAGACATATGTAGGCAGCAACGTAACTTACACCTGGACCCTACCTAATGCAAGTACTCAAGTAACAACAAATCCTAGCCTTAATTTGGTGTCTCCATTAACAGGTACCTATCAAGTTGTAGTCAATGTTGCTGGTTGTAATTCAAGTGCTGGGACATTCAGCTTGGTGGTGCATCCAGTACCGACGCTACTCGCCACGAGCGATGACCTAGAATGTATGGATCCTACAGATGATATCACTTTGACGGCTACCGTTCAAGGCGGTACTGGTCCATTTGTATACTATTGGACTGGCCCCAACAATTTCAATTTGATAACCCAAGATAACGAAGTGGTCTTCCCTAATGCTATCAATGCTTACGCAGGTACATACAATGTTTATGCAGTGGATGCCAACGGTTGTCAAACTTTGATGGACACCACCGTTATTGATGCTACGGTAGCGCCACAACAACCCATAGTAAGTGGTCCGGCGGCAGTTTGCGCAGGCCAACTAGTTACGTTGAGCGTACCAGTTTATTCTGGTAATACCGTTTCTTATACTTGGTTACTACCAAATGGCGCTAGCTACACTTCTGGTGATAATACCTACACCATGTTGAATGTCCAGGCTGCTGTTCAAGGTGGAACCTACCGCGTAATTGTTGTTGTGGATGGTTGTACTTCTGATACCTCTGCAGCATTTACTTTGACGATTGATCCTCGCCCAAGTATTACCGCTATCAGCGGTGGTGGTGCATACTGTCAAGGCGCTAACGTCACTTTAGCATCTACAGTTAACACCGGTGGTGCGAACGTTACATATCTGTGGACTGGGCCAAATGGATTTTCTGCTACAACACCAGATGTTGTATTTAGCAATGTACAGCCAGCTCAATCAGGATCTTACCGTTTGGAAGTGTTCTCTAATGCAGGTTGTGCTTCAGAGCCAGTAGTGGTGAATTTAACTGTAACCCCAAGACCAGACGTTCCAAGCCTTACATCAAACTCTCCGGTATGTATCGGTGAAACGATTGCTTTGGGTACTACTCCAGTGAACGGAACCACAGTAACCTATGATTGGTATTTCAATGGTACGCTACTTGGCAGTACCAATATTGCACAATATTTAATTCCAGCCGCTACTCCTGCCCAAAACGGGGCGTATAGTGTAGTGGTCAACGTTGATGGTTGTATTTCAATTCCATCGGTACCGGGTAATGTTCAAGTAGGTGCATTCCCTAGCTTGCAAGCGAGCTCTAACTCGCCTGTTTGCCCAGGTACTGACTTGGCCTTGGATGCAACTTTCAATGCAGGTTTATCATACCAATGGAGTGGCCCTGCTGGATTTACCTCCACCTTGCGCAATCCAATCATACCTGCCATTACACCATTCAATGCAGGAACTTACTATGTTCTTGTAATTGATAACGCTACGGGCTGTTCTAGTGCAGATACTATTGTAGTTGCCATCGTGCCAAGTGCTACAGATATTGCCTTTGCGGGTATTGACCAAGCGCTCTGTGATGTCAACACTGCTACTTTGACAGCACTTGCCCCAGTAACACCGGGTGTTACTGGCCGTTGGGAGCAAACCGTATTCCAAGCAGGGCAGGGTGTAACCATTACAAGTCCAGCAGCGTTGACTACTGGTGTAAATGGGTTGCTCCCTGGTAACACATACAGGTTTGTATGGGTATTGACTAACGCTGATTGTGGCGACTTTAGCTGGGATACCGTAAGTGTAACCTCAGATATTTTACCAACCTTACAAGCTTACGCCGGCGAAACAGATTTTGCTTGTGCAACATACCTCTTTAACTTGGATGCAGTAAGCCCATCCATTGGAATTGGCTTATGGTCACAACAAGTTACACAGGCACAGGCCGGTGTCATTATTGTAAGTCCTAATGATGCCAATACCCTGGTTGCTAACTTGTTGCCTGGCGAAAATGTATTCTACTGGACGCTTTCAAATGGTGCTTGTGTCGATTATTCATCCGATAGCGTGATGATTGTACGCGAGGAGGCTATACCAACCGCAAACATTGATAGTGTTTTCGTACCGTTTGACATTGTAACCGGCGAGGGTGGCGTTACTGGCATTGATTTACTCCTGAACGATGATGTAACTACGGTGACCTCATACACCGTTAGCATTGTTGATGCGCCAAACCACGGTATTTTGACACAAAATGCGAGCGGTACTTGGGATTTCACCACCAACTTGAATTACTACGGCCGCGATACATTTATTTACCAAATTTGTGCCGGTAACTGTCCTGACTTGTGCGATACCGCTATGGTTATCCTCAAAATTGGTGAGTTCAATGATTGCTTCGTGCCCAATATCTTTACCCCGAATGGAGATGGCGTGAACGACTTCTTAATCGTGCCATGTTTGGGTAATTACCCGAACAACGAACTGAGCGTGTTTAACCGCTGGGGCGATGAGGTGTTCCGTGCTATTGGCTACAGCAATGATTGGACGGGAACTTTCAACGGGGCCGATTTGCCTGATGGCTCGTACTACTACATCCTGAAATTGAACGATGCCGACGAAACCATTTTACAGGGTTATACTGTAATTCACCGATAGAACAGGTCGAATCCCCTCCGGGCAGTGTACATTGCTTAGCCCGGAGGGCTCAACCTGTAACGAATTAAATATCTAGACAACAGTCAAAAGTTATTATAGCATGAAAAAACTTTTATTAATCGCCCTACTGTTTAGCTCATTTTCGAGCTTGCTAGCACAGCAAGATGCGCACTACACGAACTTTATGTTCAACAAGTTGGCGTTGAACCCTGCCTATGCAGGTAGTAGGGAAGCTGGAAGCTTGATGGCGCTTTACCGCAATCAGTGGGTTGGCATGGAAGGTGCTCCCAACACACAAACGTTGACTTTTCATACACCTATGTGGAAAGAAAAGGTAGGTTTGGGTATCATGCTTGAACGAGATGCTTTGACATTTTTCCAAAATTATAAAGCCTCGATGGCTTATACCTACCGGTTTAAACTTGGCCCGGGTAAATTGGGCATAGGTGTACAGGGTAGTGTCAAAAATGTACGTGTAAATTGGGATATGGCTCGGCCTTTACAACTGAACGATGCTGGCATCCCGATGTATAACGCCAATAAATTTGTACCTAATTTTGGTGCAGGCTTGTATTACCATACCAAAAATTGGTACGCTGGTTTGTCGATGCCAAGCTTGTTGAACAACAGCCTTGATTTTGGCGGAAATCCAGGCGATCTTTTTGTGGCGCGTGAGCGCAGGCACTTGTTTGGTATGGGCGGCGTAGTGTTGCCTATTAGCTCAAAGGTGAAAATCAACCCTAACGTGTTGTTGAAGTACGTGGAGAACTCGCCGTTTGACATGGATTTGAACTTGAGTTTTATTTTCGTGGATAAGCTGACCGTTGGTGCTACATACCGTATGGGAGATTCATTCGATGCCTTGTTGCACTGGAATCTTACGCCACAGTTGCGCCTTGGTGTGGGTTACGACTACACCTTGTCGGAATTACAACAGTACAATAGTGGTTCGTTTGAGGTATTGCTTGGATACGACTTCATTTATCGCAATTCCAGTTTAGAAAACCCGAGGTTCTTCTAGCAGTTTATCTGCGCGAGGGATGCGCAGGGCGCCGAAGGCGTACCGCGAAGCGGTATGAGCGAATAGCGAACCCGGAGCAGCCCGACCCCGAAGGGGGCGCGCCCAAAAAACAATTTAAAAGAAATTCAACCGAAAAAACGCTCTATGATGCGCGCTACATACAAATTACTGATGATACTCGTTTTGCTCCTTGTTGGTTTGGCTGCCCAAGCCCAAAAGAGCAAAAAAGCCGAGCAACTGTACCAAAAGAAAGGCTATCAAGCTTCGCTTGACGAATACAAAAATGGGCAGGGTAAGCTGGGTAAAGATGGGAAAGCCCAAAAAACCAGTGTGACCCAAATGAGCCAAATGGCCAATAGTTATCGTTTGACCGGTGACTATGCCAACGCCGCGGTGTGGTATGGCCAGCTGGTAAAACGCAGCGATAAAGCTGAGTACCTGATTAACTATGCCCAATGTTTGCAAGCCATAGGCGACTGTGACAAGGCCATTGTGTATGCATCAAGGTTTGACTCTTTGGCCATTGCTGATGGTTTGGAAAATGAGAAGGCCAAAGATACCCGTGGCGAAGAGTTGGTGCGCGGCTGTAAAATGGCTGGAAATGTCCGCACGGTTGAAAATGTAACCGTTACCAATGCTGGATTCAACTCGGATAAACTTGATTTTAGCCCTGTGTTTTACGATAACGGCGTGGTGTTCGTGTCGAACCGCAAGCATCCTAGCCGATTGACGACCAAGCGTACAGATATTTGGACAAAAGATTACTTCAACGATCTTTGGTTTGCCCCGTTTGATGGAGCAAGCTTTGGAGAGGCTAAACCTTTTAGTACCAAAATAAACTCGGAGTTTCACGAAGGCTCTGCCTCATTTAACAAAGGTGGCGACAAAATTTATTTTACCCGTAACCTGTACTACAAGGGTAAAAAAATGAAGAACAAGAAGGGCATGACCCGCTTGGGCATTTTCATGGCTGAGTTGATTGATGGCACATGGCAGAATTTACAAGCGTTTGAGTATAATAATATTGACCGTGCGCACTGTCATCCTACTATTTCGGCAGATGGAAAATACCTAGTATACGCTGCCGACCGTGTTGGTGGCAGGGGAGGTATGGACCTCTACATCTCTGAATTTGAGGATGGAACGTGGTCAAAGCCAGTTAGTTTGGGTGCAAACGTAAATACTGCCGGTAACGAGTTATTCCCTTTTATGCACTCGGACGGAACCTTATACTTCGCATCAAATGGCCATGCTGGTGTAGGCGGTCTAGATATTTTCTATTCTAAGCAAGTGAGCATGGGCGACTCGACGTTCTGGTCGGTGCCTGTAAACATTGGTAAACCATTTAATACTACCGCTGATGATTTTGGCTTCGTGCTGGATGAAGCGGGCAAAAAAGGCTTATTTACTTCAGCCCGTGCAGGCGGAAAAGGCTCGGATGATATTTATGTATTCGATGCACCGAATGGCTTAAAGGCTAAAGAACCAATTATCATCGAGAGCAATATCTTTGTATTTGACGAAGAAAGCTACCAGCGCATCCCCCAGGCAGATGTAGAAGTAACCGTGCTGGCTGCCGACGCAGCTGCAGGTGGCAATGCTGACGAAGACTATGTAATTGTACTGAAGCCATATGGCGACGAAGCCGATGGCTTGTACCAAGTGAGCGTAAAACGCAAAGATGGTTCAGATGCGAGCGCAGAAGAAGAAGCCGAGCTGTTTGAAACCAACGATAATGGTAGCTTCAGCATGCGCATGGAACCCAACCGCAAGTACGTGTTCAAGGCGAGTAAAACTGGCTATTCAGACGCCGTGGCAGAGTACTCAACAGCGGGTATCAAACGCTCAGAAAAAGTGGAATACGGTATCCCGATGAAAGCGCCCAAACCCAAAGCTAAAGCAGTTGGTATCTCGGGGTATGTACTCAATGGTTCATATGATAACTACAAAATTGCCAATGCTACCGTAACCTTATTGAATATGTGTAACGGCGATGAAACCGTGATTAGTTCAGACGAAAATGGTGCATTTTTCTTCCCGCTTGAATGTGGTTGTGATTTTGTGCTGAAAGGCGAAAAGAAAAACTTCAACGGCGATACTAAAGATATTAAACTTCGCGGTATTGAATGTCCAAAAGATGGCGTGCAACAAAACTTGGTATTCAACACCGGTAAAATTAGCACGGTAACCCCTGGCGACTTGAAAGAAGGCTACGTGATGGAGTTGAACCGCGTATTTTACGACTTTGACAAATTTGACATCCGCGAAGATGCTCGTCCAGACCTTGACAAGGTAGTTGAATTCATGAAGACTTACAGCTCGATGGTAGTTGAGCTGGGCTCGCACACCGACAGCCGTGGCTCTAGTGTTTACAACACCAAACTCTCGGCTAAACGCGCCCAAGCTGCAGCCGATTACATCGTGTCGAAAGGTATTGAACGCAACCGTATCTACACCCGTGGTTATGGTGAAGACAATCCTCGTAACGAATGCAAGGATGGTGTAGATTGTACCGAGGCTGCACACCAGTACAACCGCCGTACCGAGGTTAAGGTGTTGAGCCTTGATATACCACAAGTTGAAATCAAATACAACGATAACCTTCCAGTGCGTATCGACAAAAAATCTGGAGAATAGTCCAGCCTAAAAAATGGGTCACTAAAATTAATTGTCATTTAATTTTAGGGATAGGTGCATATTTAAAAAATATGTATCTTTGAGCCACATACTACTCTCTCTTCTTTTGAACGGCTGCCGTATCCTTACGGCGCCGTTCTTTTTTTTTTGCCCAAAATCAAACGAATATACCAGCCAACATTGATGCCGAAGGTGCCGTTTATGTGAAGCTGTTTAGACTTTGCTGTTTGAGCTAAAAATGAGTGATTTTTTGTCCAGGAATCCGGAATTTTTGAGGTAATAGCAGCGTTATTGCCGAGAAAATTGCTGATTTCTGGGCGGAAAAGCGCCATTTTTAGCCAAATGAGTAAAGTCTAAACAGCTTCGTTGTACCTTTGCAAGGCAAACAAATGTTTACCCAAACTTTAATCCATTCAAATTATGAAAAAGTTAAGCCTTTTCCTCTCGTTACTAGTACTCTTCGTTGTAGCTTGTAAAAACGGCGGCGGCGTCAAGGATTTTGACCTGATGCAACATGGCTTGCCCATTAGTATCAAGGCCCCTGAAGGTGTTACCGTGAAAAAAATACAAATTGGCCTTGGCGACGATGTAGTCGTTGAAAAACCAGGCGAATATTATGTGCATATCTATGCGGAAGAAATCCCAATGGGCTCTAGTGTTGAAGGCTTAACCCAAGAAAGACTTGCTGATGTCAAAGCCCGTGAAGAGTTTTCTAAAATTGTAGAAGAATCGAAAGATGCCTTCGTGTATGAAACTAAATGGGCCGAAAACGACATCTATTACAACTTCTACTACTGCTATTTCAAAGGCGATAAATGCTTCACCTTTGAAACTACAACCGTTGAAAAATATACCCTCGACCAAGTGAAAATGATGTTTGAAAGCGTGAAACAAAGCGCTAAATAAACACAGACAGAAGCCGCTACCGGCTCCGAATATTATTTTTAAAATGGCCAAGCGCATTGCGCTTGGCCATTTTTTGTATTAGAAATCACACAATAATTTGTAAATTATCATACATAGTTCTATTTTTGGCATTCTGATATATCTATGATATATCGATTTCGTTCATTAAGAGCCTTTTACATATTATATAAACTATTATTATGATTAACGCTTTATCAAACATCTTACGTTCAAGGGTACTGGTACTAGTACTTTTTATGTTGGTCAGCACTATTTTAGGTGCCCAAAAGGATACAATTGGAGGGCCAGTACTGAACAGCGCACCAGCTGTAACCCCTGAAATCGTGGAAAAAGGACTTGATGACAAAATTAATGAAGCCATCAAGCCTGCTACCGATTTGATCAGTAGTATCGTATTCTATGCCATTCCATTGCCAAACGGCGTTAATTTTCCTTTGGTTTTACTTTTGTTGGTTGGCGGTGCTTTATATTTTACCCTCTACTTTGGATTTGTCAATTTCAGGCATTTTGGCACGGCTATTCAAACCGTTCGGGGAAAATATGCAGATAAAGTGGCTAAGGGCGCTGATGAAGTAGATGCTAAAGGCTCTGTCAATGTTTTAGATTCAGGAGATATCGCTCGTACGGTAGCCAATGAAGGTGCTCATGGTGAGGTGTCTCACTTCCAGGCTTTATCAGCGGCTTTGTCTGCAACGGTAGGTTTAGGTAATATTGCAGGTGTAGCGGTAGCGATTACCCTGGGTGGCCCTGGTGCTACTTTCTGGATGATTCTCGCTGGTTTCCTCGGTATGTCTTCTAAATTTGTGGAGTGTACACTCGGTGTTAAATATCGCGATATTGGCCCAGACGGTACCGTTTACGGTGGGCCCATGTACTACCTCAGCAAAGGCTTTGCGGAGCGTGGAGCCAATTGGGCTGTCGTTGGTAAAGTGTTTGCTGTTTTCTTTGCCATCATGTGCGTCGGTGGCTCATTTGGCGGGGGCAACATGTTCCAAGCCAACCAAGCCGCAGCTCAACTCCAAAACGTAACTGGTTTTGCCGGCGGTAACTCTGGCGCTGTTTTCGGTATTATCATGGCCCTTTTGGTTGCGGTGGTTATCATTGGCGGCATCAAGCGTATTGGTAGAGTAGCTGAGACCATCGTGCCATTTATGGCCATTTTGTATGTTGGTGCAGCCTTGATTATCTTGGTCGTTAAAGCCAACGAGTTGCCACATGCTTTCCAACTGATTTTTGAAGGAGCATTCACCGCTGCTGGTGTTACTGGTGGTGTTGTAGGTGTATTGTTCCAAGGGTTCAAACGTGCAGCGTTCTCAAACGAGGCAGGTGTTGGTTCAGCGGCTATTGCGCACTCTGCCGTTAAAACTAAGTACCCAGCCAGTGAAGGTGTAGTGTCTCTGTTGGAGCCGTTTATCGATACAGTGGTAATTTGTACCATGACTGCCTTGGTGCTCGTCGTTACCAACAACTACAGCGTATCGGTTGAAGGTACTGAAGGCGGTGTTGCCTTAACCTCTATTGCATTCGACTCAACCATTCCTGGTTTCCGTTATATTTTGACCATCGCGGTTGTTTTATTCGCATTCTCAACCATGTTGTCGTGGTCATACTATGGCTTGCAAGCATGGAAATACCTCTTTGGTAAGGGCAAGGGCGTTGATATCGCTTATAAAATCATTTTCTGTGTATTCGTGGTTATCGGTGCCGCTGCCAACCTTGGCCCAGTAATCGACTTCTCCGATGCCATGATTTTTGCCATGGTGTTCCCCAACATTATTGGTTTGATCGTTATGGCCCCTGTAGTTAAAGCCGAGTTGGCCCGCTACATAAAGGTCATCAAGGGCTAGTATTGATCTGTTAAGCAATTATATAGGCTGGAATGTACCTCGTGTGCATTCCAGCTTTTTGTTTTTGTTTGGGGCCTCCGCCGCGTTGCGGCGGCGCTACGTTGCGCGGCTCGCTAGCGCTCGGCCCGCGTTGCGGTCTGGCCCTGCGGGCCACCGCTCCACATCGCTAGGCCAGTTATTAGTTATGAGAGCAGAGAGCAGAGCGTAGTTGTCATCCTCACATCCCCATATCCTCACATCCTCAAATTCCCACATCCCCAAATCATAAAAAGAAAAGGTAGCGTTGGCAAGCGTTTGGCCCTGCTTATACGTTGTAAACGGTATCAAAGTAGTCCTAAATTATGTATGAAAATGTACTTAGCGTTAATTTATAGGGCATAATTTTGATTTTCTACTACCGCAAAAAAATAAATCTATATATTTGGAGTTACTTTACACGGGTGTATTCCCAAAATACCCTGCTCCAAGCCTAATAAACTAGTTTTCATGAAATACTATTACACCAAACTAAGCCAATTCTTAGTCGTTTTTGCATTGCTTTTTCTCGGATCGAACGAGCTATTTGCATCCCATGCCATGGGCGCCGACTTGACCTACGAGTGCATTGGCCCAAACCAATATAGGGTACGTCTTAAATTTTTTAGGGACTGTAGAGGTATTACGCCAGCCTCGAGTTATAGTATTACCTATAGTTCGGCCCAGTGTGGTGTTAGTTCAAGTATAACTGTTAATCAGGTAGGTGCACCAATTATGGTTACCCCAATTTGTTCAACGGCGCCTAATCCCTGTAATGGTTCATCGCCCAACGGTATACAGCAATATACCTACGAGGGTAACTTGACCTTGCCTCCTGGCTGTAGTGACTGGATACTTGGCTGGACGGAGTGTTGCCGCAACAATGCCATCACAACCTTGAGTAGCCCAGGTAACCAAGAATTTTATGTACGAGCACTGCTCAATAACTCGGCATCCCCCTGTAATAACTCCCCCGATTTTAATAACCTTCCAGTACCATTTGCTTGTATTGGTCAACCCATGAATTACAACCATGGCGTATTTGACGTTGACGGTGACTCCTTGGTGTTCAGCTTGGTAAGTTGCCAAGAAGCTCCGGGTACAAACGTTAGCTATGCAGGTGGTTTTAGTGGTGCAAACCCACTCAGTACAGCCAGTGGTGTTGCGCTTGACCCTGTAACAGGAGCCTTGAGTTTTACCCCAAGCGTAGCCCAGGTAGGCGTGTTGTGTGTCCGTGTAGAAGAATACCGCAATGGCGTCAAGATTGGCGAGGTTGTTCGCGACATGCAGTTTACCGTATTGGCTTGTAATAATCAATTACCGGTAGCCTCTGGCATCGATGGTACGGCCAACGCTTCTGGCGTTACCGGGCCTTATACTATTGATGTATGTGCAGGCGTAAACTTATGTTTCAATATAGCTACCTTCGATACTGATGCAAGTCAAAACTTATCTATGACTTGGAATAATGGCGTGGCCGGTGCTACGTTCAACAGCACTGGTAGCCCATTCCCAACCGGTACTTTCTGTTGGACGCCCACGGCAGCCAATACCGGGGCAAACTTTTTCACGGTTGAAGTAAGGGATAATGCTTGTCCTATCCGAGGTTCTCGAACATATACCTACAACATCAATGTGATTCCGAACCCTAATCCTCCTGTGAGTGCAGGGCCTGACGTGAATATATGTAGAAACGGCTCTACAAACCTTAATGCCACGACGGCAGCCACCAACGTGGTAGGCTGGAGTTGGAGCCCGACCAACGGTTTGTCGAGTAGTACAATACCAAATCCAGTAGCTAACCCTACCAGCACAACAACTTATACGGTCACCATACAATATGCAGATGGCTGTTTTTCATCCGATAACGTGACGGTAACTGTTTTACCTGATCCTGCTGTATCGGTATATCCTGCAAACTTGGATATCTGTTCAGGGGCTAGTGCGCTATTATCGGCTTCTACAACCGGCGGCGCAACGTTTGCCTGGTTTAACGGAGCAACTCCATTGGGTACTGGTACAGTTACAGGAAGCTCAAGTACTCTAAACGTTAGTCCAAGTGCATCAACAACCTATAGTGTAGTGGTAACCAATAGCTTTGGTTGTACGGCTACGGCTACGTCGGTCATTAATGTTGGTACACCTCCGCCATTGGCTCAGTGTGTCAATATTTACGTATCGCCGACCGGTACACCTGCAAACCCGGGTACCCAAGCTAGTCCGACTGACCTGAACACGGCATTATCGATGGCGGCCTGTAACAATACCGTGATCAAAATGGCGGTAGGTACCTATAATATTGACAACCCACTTAACTTATCCAGTTTCCTTACACTGGAGGGCGGTTTTGATCCTAGTAATGCATGGACTAAAACGAGTCAAGCAGGGGCTACTACCATAAACAGGACTATAAACAACATAGAAGGCCCAAATAATGCCCGCAGGTTAGTTGCATTACAAGCTAACGGTGCTGTAGGCTTTGGTTTACATGATTTGACCATTAGTACAGCACCTGGTACAACAGGCACGACAGCCTTGTCGGGTGTTTCAACCTATGGTCTACACTTAACCGCTTGTAGCGATTACAAGGTGGTACGCTGTCAAATTTTACCTGGTCGTGCGGGCCCTGGTGCCAACGGATCGGCAGGAACTGCTGGTGCCGCAGGTGCTTCTGGTGCTGGTGGTGCTAATGGTGGAGGTTGTTCATTCTGTACACAAGCTGGCGGCGGCGGCGGCGCTGGGGCTGGGGCTGGTAGTGGTACACGTGCTGGTGGAAACGGCGGAAACGGCGGTACGGGGAGCTCTCCATTTGGGGGCAATACCAGTGGAAACGGAGGGGCTAACGGCGGCGGCGGAGCCTCCGGCGGCTCCGGGGGGCAAGGTTTTAACGAAATCGTGGGCGGGGGCTGTGATAGCCCAGGAGCCCCTAATATAGGTAATAACGGTGCAAATGGTACAGCAGGTACGCCGGGGGCCGTTGGTGCAACTGGACCCGCGGGTACATTCGTAGGCGGTTTCTTCGTCCCTGGTGGTCAAGCTGGCACTGGTGCTAATGGGGCCAACGGTACTGGCGGCGGCGGCGGCGGCGGTGGCGGCGGTCAGGGTAGCACCCTGGGCAACGCTGATGGCGGCGGCGGCGGCGGCGGCGGCGGTCAGGGTGGTGCTGGTGGTACTGGCGGTACTGGTGGATTTGGCAGCGGTGGTAGCTTTGGCTTATTGCTCGTTGCCAACGGAGCCAATGCGCAAGTTATCGACTGTAATGTACAGCTTACAGCTTCTCCTGCAGGTGTTGGTGGCGCTGGCGGTGCTGGTGGTGCCGGCGGCGGCGGCGGTACAGGAGGCAACAACTGTGAATCTGGCCGTGGCGGAAACGGTGGTGCTGGCGGTGCTGGTGGTGCTGGTGGCCAAGGCGGTGTAGGTACTGCTGGTTTAACGAGCACTGTGTCTACAGTATCGGGAACTGCACCAATTACCAATATCACAAACTTTGCATTGGCGGCCCAACCCGTTATTTTTGCCCAAAATGTGAACTGTACAAATGTAGATGTAAACTTCTCTTCAGCTGGTGCTGCTGCTTGGAACTTTGGTGCACAAGCTAACCCTACAACGGCAAATGGCGCATTGGTGACAACACAGTTCACTGCAATTAATCGACATACAATTACCTACAGTGGCAATACCTATACGCAATTCCACAACGTTTCCTTCTCGGGAGATATACCTCCTGCTATCATTACTTCGGCTAACTTGATAGGGGCCCCCGATACTTTCCAATTATGCGTTGGTGACTTTGCGTCCTTCTCGAGTAATATTTTTGGCGATACTTATAACTGGGACTTTGGCGGTGCCATTGCTAACCCCGGAAACGTACAAAACTTATTCGAACAGTTTAACACAGTAGGTTTCTACACCATACAGCTCAACTTGGTTACCGACTGTTGTGGACCAACACCTATAGATACTATATACCTCTTTGTAGATCCTGTTCCAACACCTGGCCCAGGGGTTGATTATGAAATCTGTGTAGGTGATGCTGTAACGCTAACGGTTACTGGTTTAAATCCTACTGACTCTATTTCGTGGTCGCCAAGCGCTGGTCTAAACTTCTTGAGCAGTAATGTGGTTGAAGCTAATCCAGTTGCTACAACAGTTTACGTGGCAACGGTTTACTCGAATGTTGCAGGTCGTTTAAGTTGCCCACAAACCGTTAACTTCACGGTTACGGTTCGTCCTGTACCTGTTATTAGTCCTGTAGCAACAGCAGTTACTTGTAGCAACAATGGTCAAGCTTCGGTAACAGTAACCGGAGGTTCAGGCACATATACGTTCCAATGGGCTACTTCTGAGAACTTTATACCCTTGACAAACCTCATAGTAGGTAATTATCAGGTAACAGTTACCGATGCAGGCTTTGCTGCAGGTTGTACCGCCACGGAAAACGTTTACGTTGCTCCTGGTCCTACACAGCCTGTTGCTTATATCCAAACATCATTAAATGTTTCATGTAATGGTCTAAATGATGGTACCATTACAGCCAATGTTGTTGGCGGTATTATACCCTATACATTCAACTGGAGCAATGGCGGGGTAGGGCAGACGGTATCAAACCTTTCTCCGGGTAATTACTGCGTTACTGTCACAGATGGTAATGGTTGTAGCTCAACTATATGCCAAGATATCTTTGAACCAGCCATACTCGATATGGTACTCCTGGATTCATCTGACGTTACTGGTTGCTTCGGTGGTGCCAACGGCTCTATTTTGCTGGATGCTACAGGCGGAACAGGAGCGCATACCTATACTTGGAGTCCTAACGTGTCGAGCGGTGTCAGTGCAAGCAGTTTAAGCGCAGGTACTTACAGTATCACGGTTTCGGATGTTAATGGCTGCCAAGATAGCATCAGCATCGTCATTGCACAACCCGCTTTACTTGTAGCTTCTGCCGTTCAAGATTCTGTAAACTGTAACGGAGGCAACGATGGCTCTATCACAGTAACAGCAGGCGGAGGAACACCCGTCTACCAATATGATTTAGGTTTAGGCGCCCAAACGTCCAACGTACTGACAGGCTTAACGGCTGGTAGCTATACCATTACAGTTACCGATGTCAATGCGTGTTTTACAACGGTAACGATTACAGTGCTTCAACCAACACCGCTTGTCGTTTCATCTGTACAAGATAGCGTAGAGTGCTTTGGCGGGAATGATGGTTCAATCACCGTTACGGCATCAGGAGCAACACCTACATATAGTTATAATCTAGGTACTGGAGCACAAGGCTCCAATGTGCTAGGTACCCTTACTGCTGGCACTTACACGGTTACGGTTACCGATTTTAACGGCTGTACCGCCACGACGAGTTCGACGGTGCTCGAACCAACTCAACTTTCGGCTACGGCAGTTCAAGATAGTGTAGAATGTTTCGGTGCTGCCGATGGTTCTATTACGGTAACTGCCACAGGGGGTACACTTCCTTACAGTTATAACCGTGGTGCTGGGGCACAAGCATCAAACCTGTTTACAAGTTTGGCAGCGGGTAGCTACACCATTACGGTTACGGATGGTAATGGCTGTACGGTTCAAGTAATTCAAACCGTTCTTGAGCCTACCCAACTGGGGGCTACTGCTGTACAAGATAGTGTAAACTGTTTTGGCCAAAGTAATGGTTCAATCACGGTAACTGCTACCGGAGGTACTTTGCCTTATAGCTACAACCGTGGTACTGGAAGCCAAGCATCAAGTGTATTTACAGGCTTGGCTGCCGGCCCTTACAGCATCGTGGTTACCGATGGTAACGGATGTACTTTTACCTTAAATCAAAGTGTTTTTGAACCAGCAGTGTTGTCGGCAAGTGTCGTACAAGATTCAGTTAATTGTTTTGGGGCCAACGATGGTTCTATTACCGTAACGGCTGTAGGGGGCACGTTGAATTACCAATACAACATTGGGGCAGGCTTCCAACTGTCTAATGTATTTAGTGGCTTGACAGCAGGCTCATATACTGTGACGGTATCAGATTTAAATGCTTGCACCACTTCTGCAACCATTTCAGTGCTTGAACCTACAGTACTGACTGCTTCTTCTGTTCAAGATAGCGTTGAATGTTTCGGTGGTAATGATGGCTCGATAATCGTAACAGCTACAGGAGGTACGCCTTCATACAGCTACAACCTAGGTACAGGCGCGCAAGCATCTAATGTGCTAAGTACGCTTATCGCTGGATCTTATACGGTTACCGTTACTGATTTTAATGGCTGTACCGCAACAACGAGTGCAACTGTTCTTCAGCCTACTGCTTTACAACTGACCATCACGCAATCGCAGGTAAGTTGTGTTGGTTTGAACAACAATGCTATAGACCTCGGGGTAACAGGTGGCACACTGCCTTACGCTTATTTGTGGAGTAATGCTGCAACCACGCAAGATTTATCTTCTTTGCCAGCAGGTACTTACAACGTTACCGTTACCGATGGTAATCTGTGTACAGCAACAACAACACTCACCTTGGTGGAGAATGCCAACCCTATCGTTACGGCTATACCTGACCAATTGCTTTGTGCTGCAAGTACAACAATTACAGCAAGCACAACTTCGGGTACACCCAACTTTACCTATAACTGGGATAACGGTTTGGGTGCCGGACAAACACAAACGGTAAGCCCTACCGTAACCACAACATATACCGTTACCGTGAGCGATGCTAACGGTTGTACTGGTACCGACCAAACCGTAGTCACGGTACTTCAGTTAAGCATCTCTAACGATACTGCTATCTGTCTCGGCAGCTCAGCAACCCTTACAGTTACAGGGGATAATATCCTGGATATTACCTGGGCTCCTGCCGCTACATTATCCACAACTACTGCTGCAACAACAGTAGCAACACCAACAACTACCACTACATATACAGCCACTGTACTTCAGGTAGGGAATAACTTGGTGAACAATGGAAACTTCAACCAAGGGAATGTTGGGTTTACTTCTGACTATATTAGTAGCCCTACCGACCTCACGCCGGAATCAACCTACGGTATCATCGCTAACCCAACCAGTGGCCATACAGGCTTTGCCCCATGCCCTGATCATACCACAGGTGCTGGTAACCAGATGGTTGTCAATGGTGCAGGCTCGCCAAACCGCAATGTTTGGTGTCAAACCATCACGGTAGCACCAAACTCTGATTATGCCTTCTCTACTTGGGTACAATCTGTCGTGGCTAGTAGCCCCGCTATTTTACAGTTCTTCGTAAACGGCGTTCAAATTGGACCATCGTTTACAGCGCCAGGTGTCAACTGCCAATGGGCTCAATTCTATGATACATGGAACTCTGGTGCTTCAACTACGGCTCAACTTTGTATCGTGAACCAAAATACCACCACTGGTGGTAACGACTTCGCCCTCGACGATATCGCCTTTACACCGTTCTGCTTACGCACCATAGATGTTGATGTAACCGTTAATTTCGTAACGCCTACAGCTAGCTCTAATAGCCCTGTTTGCGAATTCGATACGCTCTTCCTATACGGCGGTGGCGGAACTAGCTATACCTGGACTGGCCCTAATAGTTTCTCCGGAACAGGTGACACTACTTTCGTGGCGAATGCTGGCCTAGCCGCCAACGGCACATACAACGTTTCGGTTACCGATATCAATGGGTGTACCGCAAGCACTACCACTACTGCTATTGTAAACGATGCTCCAGTGGCTGATGCCGGGGCTAACGTAGCTATTTGTGCCGGTTTGTCTACTACACTTACGGCTACAGTTACACAAGGTACAGCACCATTTACCTTTACCTGGGACAATGGCCTTGGCGCCGGTGCTACACATACCGTTACGCCTGCTGTAACCACTACCTACAACGTAACCGTAACCGATGGTAACGGTTGTTCTTCTACAGATTCTGTTGTCGTGACAATTAATACACTACCGCAAGTTAGTCTTGGTCCGGATACCGCCATCTGTGTTGGTTTCTGTGCGCCACTCGTGGCAACGATTACCTCCGGTGGTACCGCTCCTTTCACTTATGCTTGGGACAACTTGCTCATTGGTAACGGCCCTGTACAAAATGTTTGTCCTTTGGTAACGACTACCTACAGTGTAACCGCTACCGATGCTCTTGGTTGTAGTTTATCTGATAGTAAAACGGTTGTTGTCAACTCCAACCCAATTCCAAATGCAGGCTTGGACACCATTATCTGCTACGGTTCTTCTGCTAACTTAAACGTGACAGCCACCAGTGGCCTACCGCCTTATGTTTTCAACTGGAATAATAGCCTCGGCCTTGGCGCTAGCCACGTGGTGAGCCCAATCGTAAACACTACATACGTGGTGACGGTAACCGACCAAAACGGTTGTACTGGTACCGACGATATCGTGGTGAACGTTCCAGCTCAACTCATTGCATCTACCACGGTAACCAACGTAAGTTGTTTCCAAGGCTCTAATGGTGCTATTAACCTCACCGTAACTGGTGGTTTATTGAACTACACATACCTCTGGTCAAATGGCGCAACGGTTCAAGACCCAACCGGTTTAGTAGCAGGTACTTATAGCGTTGTCGTTACCGATAATATCGGTTGTACCGTAAGTACAAGCGCCACGGTTACAGAGCCTACTTTACTACAAGCTAGTATTACCACCAACTCTAACTACAACGGTTTCCCAATCAGTTGTTTCGGAGCCTCCGATGGTAGCATCACTGCTGTAGGCACAGGTGGTACTGCGCCATACAACTATGCTTGGAGTAACTCAGTTGGTATCCCTAATAACCTAAATCTACCAATTGGTACTTACAATGTTACCATCACCGATGCCAATGGCTGTAGCGATTCTGCAACCGTAACTTTAACTCAGCCAACACAGGTTTTGGTCAACATTACGGGTCAGCAAGATCCTGGCTGTAATGGTGGTTGCGATGGTTTTGCTGTTGCAGTGGCCTCTGGTGGTATCAGCATACCGTTTGGTACCTACAGTTTCGACTGGAGCAATGGTACAACAGCACAAACAGCTACCAATCTATGTGCGGGTAACTACACCGTTATTGCTGCCGATGCTAACGGCTGTACCGCAACTGCATCTACAACATTGGGCGAGCCTACGCCGCTTATTGTTGATACCTTGACTTTGGTCGATGTGAGCTGCTACGGCGCATCTGATGGCGTTATCGTGGTACAGGCTAGCGGTGGCACGCCACCTTACGTAACGTACACCTGGAACGATGGCAACACTGGTCAATACCGCGCAGGTTTAGCCGCAGGCGTTTACACGGTTACCGTTACTGATGCCAATGGCTGTACGGCTGAGAACTTCTTCTCGGTTGTATCACCAGCGCCTATTTTGGCCAATGTGTTGGCTACGCCAACCTTGTGTAATGGGGATAATACAGGCTTCATTTCCGTGAATCCATTTGGTGGTACCGCTCCTTACACCTACCTCTGGAGCGATGGTCAAACTACAGCATCTGCCCAGAATTTGGCAGCAGGTACTTACAGCGTTAGCGTTACCGATGCCAATGGTTGTTCTACCGTTATCTCGGGTATCGTGGTTACACAGCCTAGCGCTATCAGCAGTACGGTTTCGGTCAATCAAAACGTGAGCTGCTTTGGTGGAAACGACGGCAGCGCCGAGGTGTTCCCACAAGGTGGTACCGCACCATACAGCTATGCATGGTCAAATGGCGAGACGGATGCTGTTGCACTACAACTTGAAGCTGGACCGTTCTCTGTTACGGTTACCGATGCCAACGCATGTAGCACCGTGGCATTCGATACCTTGACGCAACCTGCACCAATTGTTGCTAGCCTTGAAACCCTCAATGCTACTTGTTTTGCCGATGCTGATGCCCGCATCATCATTGATACTTTGTACGGAGGTCAACCGCCTTACAGCGTGGCCCTCAACGGCGGCGCCACGTTCCAGGACGTGTCGGATGGTTATCAATATGACGGACTTACAGCGGGTGCTTACAGCCTCTTGTTCACCGACTTTAACGGTTGTACGCTCACCGTGAGCACAACGGTTACTCAGCCTGATCAAATTGTGGTTGACGCTGGCGCTGATGTGATCATCCAGATGGGTGAAGAAACGCAGCTATCGGCCATGGTATTCGATGCGCCATTTGGCAGCACTTACCTCTGGACGCCAAGCACTGCACTGGATTGCACCACATGCCTCGACCCTGTGGCCAACCCGGTTGAAAGTACTACTTATACCATCTTGGTTACCGACCCGAATGGTTGTACCGCCAACGATGCCGTGCTGGTTGAAGTAACCCGCGATCGTAACGTGTACATCCCTACAGCCTTCACGCCAAACGGTGATGGCCTCAACGACATCTTCATGGTGTACGGTGGCGTAGGGGTATCTGGCGTGAGCAGCTTCTTGGTATTCGATCGCTGGGGCGAGTTGGTGCACCAGGCCCAAAACTTCATGCCTGGCGATCCTGCTTTCGGCTGGGACGGTAACCTGAAAGGCAAACCCATGAACAACGGCGTATTTATCTATGTAGTTGATATTGAGTTTGTTGACGGCTCTACACTCCAGTACAAAGGCGATGTTTCGCTGATTAAATAGAAAGACATTTTTAGTTTTTTTTATGGCGCCACCCCCAGCCCCGCTTTTGCGGAACTGGGGGTCGCTACGTTTCGGGGCTCGCTGTTCGCTCGGCCCTTCGCCCTTTGGGCTCGGTCTGGCGCGTTGCGCCACCCCTGCACATCGCTGGCGCTAAAGTCATGCGAGACATTCCAGCTGTTGAGCCACTCAACCTGGCGGCTCAATAACTCATACCAATATATCAAGGTTCTGGCGAAAAAAAACACCACCACTGTGCCTTTTTCCTTAATATTGCATAACGCTTTAAACGGGATGTAACAACAAATACTTATGGCCGAGACACCACTGCAAAAACTGGAAAACCTACTCCTGGAATACAACATAAGCCTACGTCAAGAAGACGAGCTTATGGACTGTTTTGTGTATGACGGACAAAACTCTTATGCCCTCGACGAAGATGGCCAGGTCATTGCCCTGAATTTGAGAGGGTTTGAGGGGGAACTTAAGGATGTTTGGGATCTTTTTCATGGTTTTCGTTGGCTCAAAGCATTGAATTTGAGTGAGATAACCGCATCAAGTCAGAAGTCTACAGAAATTAATCTAGCTTTAGATATTAGAAGTTTAGAGTATTTTTCACTGCGCAATTCCAAAAGTGTAAAATCATTATCTTTTCCTAAAGAACTCCCAGATTTGAAGTGGATAGATTTAGCAGATTCGGGTATTTCGTACATCGAAACCTACGGTTATCCGTTACCTGTTTTAGAATATATCGACTTAACAGGCTGCCTGGTTGAAATAATTAATATTGAAACCTTAGTAGGTTTGGTACACAGCCCAAAATTGCGCTTTGCTAATTTGTCCAAACCCGAAGACCCTGGTACTAACTTTAAAAATATTAGAACTGTGCTCAGGGACTTAAATGACTTAAATGCCCTGAAGGCTTACTTGAGGGAGGTATCTTCCGTTCCTGTTGATATAGGGACGAAAATACCGTTTACGTTGACAAAAACTAAGGATTACAATGCACTAAAAGTGAATATAGTAGGTTGGGGTAAGGCGGGTAAAACAACGCTGCTGCATTATTTAATTCATGGAGCATGGGAAGATATAGATATTGATGACCGTACACATGGCATAGAAGTCCATCAATGGAATCCTATTATTAACGATAAACAATACGATATACGCTTCTGGGATTATGGTGGGCAAGATTATTACCATGGTACACACCAATTGTTTCTACAAGAAAATAACTTTTATATCGTTCTCTGGTCGAATGAGGCCGAAATAGAAGGCTACGCCTATTGGTTAGGAGCAGTGAGGTTTTTTGCCAAGGAAAACCCGATGCCTACGCTTTTGATACAATCTAAAGTGGATGCTAATGAACTTGTCGGGTTTGACAGCCAGAAATTAAAAGGGTACAATATTTTGCAAAATCATGTTTATTCTCTTTCTGTTAAAGGTGCTGCGGGGGCTTTACTAGCAGGAGATGCTAATAAATATAAGGAGCAGCGGTATAAAAGAGCCTGGGAAAATTTCAAGGATGACCTGCTTGATTCTATTGTTGGACAGACAGTTATGCAGGCAACAATTCCTGAATATTACGATGAAATCAAGAATGATATTCTTGGTAATGATGTGATTTTACCTATACACGTCAACTTAGATGAGTTTAAACAAATATTCAGGGATAAAATTCCTCAGTTACACCGGGAAAGAGACTTAAATGAAGATTTGCCTGAGGGTCAACGAAGCCTTGCCGGCTTATTTAGCTTCCTCGAAAACGTGGGGGCTATACGCCGTTTTGAAAAAATACCGGGTTTTGAGGATAAAATATACCTCAACCCACCGCAACTGGCCCGCCGTATTTACGCAATTTTGGATAAAGAAATGCTGGAGGCTTCCACGGGTAAATTTAGCTCGGAGGATATGGCCACTCAACTTGAAAAGGTATTGAATGAAACGAAAACGTCCAAATTGGACAAAACTGACTTACACCAGCAAGTAGAAGAATACTTGGCCATTATGCTGTATTTCAAGTTGATTTTTGAATTGAAGCAAGCCGATACCACCGCCACTGCCCCCCGGCAGTTTGTAGCACCTCAGTACTTGAACCCCTTGCCCACGGGCTCCCTGTTCTCCTTTTTAGAGGCGGTTATGCCCTTGAGCTTTACCTTGTACTTTGAAGATTACTTTCACCTGGGCGCGGTGTTTAGCATGATTGCCAGCTTTGCCCAAGCCTCGGATGATAAAAACTACTGGCGCTACGGCGTGGTATTTAAACTGCTGGGCTTGCAGGTGCTGGTGTATGCTCACGAAGAGAAAAAATCTATTAAATTCAGGGTACAAGAAGGCCAACATAAGTTTAAAGTAGGTAAATACCTTTTTGAAATCATGGCCCGGAATGAATTCCCAGATAAAATACCCCAAAACGCCGAAGAACTCAACCAATGCATGCCCAAAAGTAATCCATACCAACAAGGCTTGGCCATATCCACCGATGAGCAGCGCTTTGCCTACGTGGAAAGTATTCAAGCTCAACTACAACAAAAACAAAGCCGCGTAGAAGCGCTTAAACGCCAGGGCAGTGAAGCCGAAAGCCAGCCATACATAAGCCTTGACGCTTGGCACCACTACTTGCTGTCGGACAGTAAGGCCACACCCAAGAAGGTTTTCCTCTCGTATTCGCATAAAGACGAGGACCACGTGAACGATTTCTTGGTACACCAATCTATGCTTAAACGCCAGGGCTTAATTGATACTTGGTACGACCGTAAAATACTGCCCGGCGATGATTGGAACAAGGAGATTCAAACCCAACTGGAACAGGCCGACATTATTATTTTTATGCTAAGCCCCGATTTCTTGGCCTCTGATTACATCTGGAACCACGAGTACAAAATAGCCCTGAAACGCCACGAGGATATAAACGACCCCGTGACGATCATCCCCGTACGCCTGCGCCGGTGCGACCATAAAGGCTTTCATTTTAATGAAGTACAGTTTCTACCCCGCGACAATAAAACCAAGGCGGCTACCAACCGCCCCCATGCCCAACGCAAGAGCTTGGAATGGGTGACGGACTACCCCAACCCCGACGATGTTTATACCCTGATTATACAGGAAATTAGACACTTACTCGAATCCCAGCACACCGGCAAGCTGGATGCTTAAACCATTATTTCAACCTTACATTGTATTATATATGGCTACTCAACCCAAAACAGCCCATACCCACCAAGCCAACAACAAATATGAACAGGACCTGCTGGATAACCCCGCCCTGTACCACCAACTACTGTATGTGCCAGGTGGTAATTTCACTATGGGCAGTACCGACCAAGATGCCTTCGACGATGAAAAACCGCTGCGCCAAACGAGCATAAGCCCTTTTTACATGGCGAAGTTCCAAGTAACCCAGGCTTTGTATGAAGCCGTGATGGATGGAAAGAACCCGTCAACTTTTAAAAGTGACTTAGCTTGCCCGGTGCAAACGGTCTCTTGGGATGATGCACAAGCCTTTTGTACAGAGTTGAATAAGCGCTGCGGCTATAAAAAAGGCCAAGGCTACCGCCTGCCTACCGAGGCGGAATGGGAATACGCCGCCAAAGGTGGCCCCAAACAAAAAAAATACACCTATTGTGGCAGCTCCCTGTTGGAAGAGGTCGGCTGGTATGATAAAAACAACAACGTAAAGCCTAGACCAGTAGGCTTGTTACTGCCCAACAGCCTAGGTTTACACGATATGAGCGGAAACGTACGAGAATGGTGTGAGGACTGGTACGCTAACAGCTACGACTTGAAGGACAGCAGCGACCCTAAAGGCCCTAGTGAAGGGCAGGGCCCTGTGTTGCGCGGCGGTCACTATTGGGGCATCGCTTGGTACTGCCGCCCCTCGCATCGCGGCAGCACCGCGCCAGACCGTAGGTACTCCGACTTTGGGTTCCGTTTGGCCCTTGCTCCGCAGGTCAAAAGGGAGTAAATGAGTAAGAGAGAAAATGAGTAAATGATTTATGATAAAAAATCACTCTGCCCCCTGCTCTAACCTAGTGGCTCTGCCACTAGGTTTTGCGCCAGGTGCCCGGCGGGCGCGGCAAAGCCGCGGTGCGAAGCACGGAGCAACGCGAACCCCAGAGGGGACCGACGGCGCGAAGCGCCGGGGCGCCCACAAAAAAAATAAATATGGAAGCATACTTAAATAATAGTACATTACGTTAATAAGAGTACTATTTTTGCATTTCCGAGGATGAAAGTGTAACGTTTTCATCAATTTTAGCAATTAATTGCTCAGATGCGCGATGCATTTAATTTTGTTCTTGTATATTAGCGACTTATTTAACCCATTCCTTTAAAACAGGCCACTTTAGTTTGACATCCCAAACGCGATTTCGCTTATGAAGAAATTATTTACAATGCTGTTCCTTGCTAGCTCTATTGTTGCGGCTACAGCACAGGATATCCACTTTTCGCAATTTTACATGTCGCCTTTGAACCTTAACCCTGCTTTAACGGGTGTGATTGGCTGCGATATGCGCGTATCGGCCATTTACAGGAACCAATGGGCTAGCGTGTTGCGTTCAAACGCTTTCTCTACCTATTCAGCTAGTTTTGATGCCCGCCTCCCAGTGGGTCGTTATGACTATGTTGGTTTGGGTGGTACACTTTGGGGCGACCGTGCCGGTACCGCAGCGTTCTCAACCTTGCAAGGTAATATCTCTGGTTCATACATGAAGCGTTTAGGTGGCCTCCGCAGTAACGAAAGTTACTTGGTTGCTGGTGCGCAACTTGGTGTAACCCAACGCGATATCAATACCTCGGCTTTGTTGTATGGCGACCAATGGCAAGGCGACCCGAACAACCTTGGTCAAACCACGGAAGTTCCTTTTGATCCTAACTTCATTTTTGCTGATATGGGTGCTGGTATCATGTACTTTACCGCATTGAATCGCAAAAACACTAGTAACTTTTACGCTGGTTTGGCTTTCCACCACTTGAACCGTGCCAACATGTCGTTTACCCGCCGCACATTTGATGCCTTGTACAGCAAGTTGACCATCCACTTGGGTGGTGAGTTTGCCTTGGGCGAGAAATTTGCCTTGGTGCCTAACGTGTTGTACCACAAACAAGGTCCATCGTTCCAGGTGAACGCTGGTACATCGGCCAAGTTTAAACTGGGTAACCCTAAACAAAAACAAGCTTTCTACATTGGTGCGTTCATGCGTATTGCTGGCCACTATGAAAGTGCCCTTATTTCAGATGCGGCTATTTTCAGCGCGCGTTTTGACTTCTCTAACTTCAGCCTTGGTTTGAGCTACGACATGAACGTGTCGGCTTTGAAACCTGCCTCTAACGGTAATGGTGGTTTTGAATTCGCTTTGATTTACAAAATCTGTAAAGGCAATAACCGCAGGTTCGGTTGTCCTGACTTCTAGGCTAAACCTGATTTAGCTTTTATACATCGCCTCCTTTGTTTACCCGAAGGAGGCGATTTTTTTGTTGGAATTGATTAGTTTTGCCTTTCAAAATGTAGTTATATGCGCGCTGTCATCCAACGAGTAAACCATGCTTCCGTGACTATCGACGGTAAGTTGAAATCAAGCATACATCAAGGGCTTCTCGTGCTCCTCGGCGTCGAAGAATACGATACAGAGGAAGATGCCGAATGGCTGGCCATGAAGGTGGTACAAATGCGTATTTTTAACGACGAGGAAGGTAAGATGAACCTTAGCATGCTCGATGTTCAAGGTCAACTGCTGGTGGTTAGCCAGTTTACCTTACACGCTTCTACCAAAAAAGGCAATCGCCCTTCGTTTATACAGGCCGCCCGGCCTGAAAAGGCAATACCCTTGTACGAGTATTTCCTGCAACTCTGTAAAAAACTCACGGGCATAAGTCCGGAGTCGGGTACTTTTGGCGCCGATATGAAGGTTAGCCTTGAAAATGACGGCCCCGTGACCATTATCATCGACTCCCAGAACAAAGTTTAATTTCGAGCGTTAAGCATAACTATGGATATAATTATCATTGGTAGCGGCATGGCAGGTTTGTCGGCGGCTATACGTTTACAAGCCGCTGGGCACCAGGTACAAGTTTTTGAAGCCAACAGTTATCCCGGTGGTAAACTCACCGAGTTTCAACTGGGCCCATACCGCTTTGACGCTGGGCCTAGCTTGTTCACCATGCCTCAACTCATTGATGAACTGTACCAGGTGGCGGGTAAAAATCCAAGGGATTATTACGGCTACGACCAACTTGAGGTGATGTGCCATTATTTCTGGGAAGATGGCACCAAACTACACGCCTATGCCGACAAAAAACGCTATGCCCAGGAAGTATCGGAAGTGATGGGTGTTGACCCACAAGTATTAGAACGTGCCATAGCGGATAGCCGCACCAAATACGAGCTGACCGGCGATATTTTCCTGCGTAAGCCCCTCAACCGAATGAGCACTTGGCTGAGTATGTCCGTGCTCAAGGCACTTTTGCAGCTACCTAAGTTGCACATATTCAAAACCATGAACCAGGTGAACGAGCAATTGCTCCAACACCCCAAGTTGGTGCAGTTGTTTAACCGTTATGCTACCTACAACGGCTCGAATCCCTATAAAGCACCCGGTATTTTGACCATCATTCCGCACTTGGAATATGGCTACGGGGCCTACATTCCCCACGGGGGCATGCACGAGATTACAAAGGGTTTGTACCGGCTGGCTACCGATATAGGTGTTCAGTTTAACTTTAATGCTAAGGTCGACGAGATTCTGCTAGATGGCGGCAAAGCCAAAGGTGTACGGGTGGGCGATAAACAGCATCTGGCCTCTATCGTGGTCAGCAACATGGATGTTTGGCATACCTATCACAAGTTACTGCCCGCTCAACTGGCCAAGCCCAAGAAAACCCTGGCGCAGGAACGCTCTTTATCAGCACTTATTTTTTACTGGGGTATTAAGCGAAGCTTCCCGCAGTTAGATGTGCACAATGTCTTTTTCACGGAGGATTACAAGGCCGAGTTCGATACTTTGTTCGAGCATAAAAACGTGATAGACGACCCCACGGTGTATCTCAACATCACCTCTAAGGCGGTGCCCAATGATGCCCCGGAAAATGCCGAAAACTGGTTCGTGATGATTAATGTACCTGGCAACATGGGCCAAGATTGGGACGAAATCATCGAGCGCTCTAGGCAAAATATTATCCAAAAGCTAAGTCGATTGCTGGGCGAGGACATTGCCCCGCTCATCGAGGTAGAGGAAATCCTAGATCCCCGCAGAATCGAGTCGCGAACCTCGTCTTACCAAGGTTCGCTGTATGGGACCAGCTCCAACAACCGTTACGCGGCATTTTGGCGGCATGCCAACAAGTCGAGTAGGGTAGGGGGCTTGTATTTCTGCGGCGGTAGCGTACACCCTGGGGGCGGTATCCCGCTGGCTATCTTGTCGGGCAAAATTGTATCAGAGTTGGTGGCGGAGTAAAAAAACTCCCAACTTTTCACGTTCTTTGTGCTGCATATCCAAGCACAAGACCGACCATGAAAGATAAACTGCAAAACCTCCAACTCAAACAAGCCGAAGCCCTGCTGGGCGGCGGTGCCGACCGCATCAAAAAACAACACGAGAAAGGCAAACTCACAGCTCGCGAGCGCGTGAACATGCTCCTCGATGATGGTTCTTTTGAGGAAATCGGTATGTTTGTGACCCACCGTAGTACCGACTTCGGCATGGAGAACGAACAGTACCTCGGCGATGGCGTGGTTACTGGCTACGGTACCGTTAACGGTCGTTTGGTGTATGTTTTTGCCCAAGATTTTACCGTTTTCGGTGGTTCACTATCTGAAACCCATGCCGAGAAAATCGTTAAAATCATGGATCTCGCCATGAAAAATGGCGCTCCGCTAATTGGTCTTAATGACTCGGGCGGCGCACGTATCCAAGAGGGCGTGGTATCGCTGGGTGGTTATGCCGATATCTTCTGGCGCAATACCTTGGCTTCTGGGGTTATTCCTCAAATTTCGGCCATCATGGGGCCGTGTGCGGGCGGTGCGGTTTACTCGCCGGCCATTACCGACTTTATCCTCATGGTCGAAAATACATCTTACATGTTCGTAACCGGCCCTAACGTGGTTAAAACGGTTACCAACGAGGAGGTAAGTTCCGAGGACCTTGGTGGTGCGTCGGCGCACAGCACCAAGTCGGGTGTAACGCACCTCACCTCGGCCAACGACCTGGAGTGTATCCAACAAATCAAGCAGTTACTTTCGTACATGCCGCAAAACTGCGAGGAAGATGCGCCCGTTTATCCTTACGAGTTTGCCGACGAGCTTCGGCCCGAGCTGCGCAAGGTAATCCCTGAAAACCCCAACCAACCTTACGATATCCGCGAGGTTATCGAGCAAGTTTGCGACGAGGCCTCGTTCATGGAGGTACATAAAGATTATGCCGAGAACATCGTGGTGGGTTTTGCCCGCCTCGCGGGTCGTAGCATCGGTATCGTGGCCAACCAGCCAGCGGTGTTAGCGGGTGTACTCGATGTCAACAGTTCAAAAAAAGGCGCTCGTTTCGTGCGTTTCTGCGATAGTTTCAATATCCCGCTGCTGGTGTTGGTTGATGTGCCAGGCTTTTTGCCCGGTACCGACCAAGAGTGGAATGCCATCATCACCAACGGCGCCAAGCTTTTATATGCCTTCAGCGAGGCCACCGTGCCGCGTATCTCGGTCATTACCCGCAAGGCTTACGGCGGTGCTTACGACGTGATGAACTCTAAACATATCGGTGCCGACCTCAATTTTGCCTGGCCAACGGCCGAGATTGCCGTGATGGGTGCCAAGGGGGCATCGGAGATTATTTTCATGCGCGAAATCAAAGCTGCTGCTGATCCCGCCGCTAAATTGGCCGAGAAAGAAGCGGAGTATGCCGATAAGTTTGCACACCCATACGGTGCCGCTGCACGTGGCTTCATCGACGAGGTGATTGACCCGCAAGAAACCCGCATTAAGTTGATTAAGAGCTATAAAATGCTGGAAAACAAGGCGGTATCACTTCCTCGGAAAAAGCACGGTAACATCCCGCTCTAGTTCAGGTGCAATGATAGGATAACCCACCAACAAGAAATTTGTCTGGTGCACGCTGCTTTTGGCCATACGCCTAACGCCTGGCGCCACATGCGCTTTCTGGTAGCCAGTATATAGGATGGCTGGCGGCGAAACAGGAGCTTTCATGGAGATATTTAGGGCGAAATTAAATTTTATTTGAATTGCTTTGGCAAATGTATTAATTTGGCAACGCCTAAAAAAACAATCTTAAAACTATTTTCATTCGTAATAGTTTTACTATTATTGTGGCGGCTAAGATAGCGCAATTAGTATTGGTCATTTACTCATTTGCTCCTTACTCATTTTTTCTTTTTGGGCGTGCCCCTCGCTCCGGGCGTATTGCATACGCCCTTTGGCGCTCGGGTCGCTGTCCTCCGGGTGCGCTGAACGCTTAGCGCTACGCGCCTGCGGCTACGCCGCAGCCCTCCGGCCAGCTCACGCGGCTTTTTTATCAGTACGGAACTATCCTATCACTCAACAATAACCTAACCATTATGGAGTTTACTCGACTGTTTGATCTCCCATACTATCAACTTGAAAAATATCCCCAGCGCAAGTCCATTGGTGGCAAGCCAAGGGGTAAAGAGTTTTGGTACAGCACCAAAGAACTCGTTGAGCTCGTCAACAAAGTGAGCTTGGGCCTGTATCAAATTGGTGTTCGCCCTGGCGATAAAATCGCGACCATCTCCTACAACAACCGTCCCGAGTGGAACGTGATCGACTTAGGTATGCAGCAAATCGGTGCTATCAACGTGCCGGTTTACCCTACCATCAGCGCGCGCGAGTACGTGTACATCTTCAACGATGCAGAGGTGAAGTACTGTTTTGTTGGCCACGGCGACCTCATCGACAAGGTGCGGGAAGCGCAAACGCAAATCCCTTCTCTTCGCGAAATCTTCGCCTTCGACAGCGATGTTGACGCACCCAACTGGGAAACCATCTTTGCCGAGGGCGACCTCAGCGATGTAGAAGCCATTAAAGCCAATATCAAACCTTCTGATATGGCGACCATCATTTATACATCTGGTACTACCGGCGACCCTAAAGGGGTTATGCTCACCCACGATAATATCTGTAGCAATATCCGCGACGTGATGGATTTGTTGCCGATCAAACAAGGTGATACAGCCTTGAGCTTCTTGCCGCTTTGCCATATATTCGAGCGCATGGTGGTATACACTTACATTGCCATGGGTGTAAATATCCGTTATGCGGAGAGTGTTGATACCCTCCGCGACGAGCTTCCAGTGGTTTGCCCGCATGTGTTCTCATCGGTTCCGCGCTTGCTCGAGAAAGTATACGAACGCGTGTACAGCATGGCGATGCAAGGCAGCCCAATCAAGAAAAAAATCTTCCTCTGGGCCGTTGGCCTTACCGAGAAATACGAATACGGCTATAAACCTTCTGGATTTGAAGCTATACAGTGGAAAATTGCCGATAAACTGGTGTTTAGTAAAATACGTGCCCGCCTAGGTGGCCGAGTACAAGGCATCGTAACGGGTGCTGCCGCTTGCCCACGTAAGATTGCACAGTTCTTCTCGGCAGCAGGTATTCCTATTCGCGAGGGTTACGGCTTAACCGAGACTTCGCCGGTAATCAGCTTTAACCGTTTTGACGAAGGTCAGGCCATGTTGGGCTGCGTTGGTGTTCCAATTAGCTCTGTTACTGTACGCATTGATGAGGACGACCCGAATTACGGTCCAGGCGAAGGCGAAATCTTGTGCAAAGGCCCTAACGTAATGACGGGCTACTACAACAAGCAAGACAAAACCGACGAGGTTATTGATAAGGACGGCTGGTTCCACACCGGCGACGTGGGTAAATTCGTGGACGATGGCAAAGGCAATCGCTTCCTCAAAATTACCGACCGCAAGAAAGAATTGCTCAAAACCTCTGGTGGTAAATACATCGCACCATCCCCAATCGAGAGCCGCTTTAAAGAGGAGTTCATGATTGAGCAGATGATGGTGTTGGGTAACAACGAGAAGTTCTGCGCTGCGCTTATCGTACCATCTTTCGACGCTGTGAAAAACTGGTGTAAAGAAAATAACGTGGCCTACACTACCAACGAGGAAATGGTGAAACACCCGAAAGTACTCGAAGCTTTCCAAGAGCTGGTGGATCAAGTAAACCCCAACTTCGGTAAAATTGAGCAAATCAAGAAGTTTGTGCTCATGTCGCAACCTTGGGATGTAGCTACCGATGAGCTTACGCCTACCATGAAACTCAAACGCCGTGTAATCATGGATAAATTCGCCAAGGAAATTGCCGAGATTTATCGCGAAGCTTAGTCTAAACCGCTTTGAAATACAAACGCCCCAACGGATTACGTTGGGGCGTTTTTTTGTATAAGCGGTATACCTTTGTGGGCATCGCGCCAGCGATGTGGAGCGGTGGCCCGCAGGGCCAGACCGAGCCGCCGCATTGTAGGGGCAGGGCTTGCCCCTGCCCACGGCGGCGAAGGGCCGAGCGAATAGCGAGCCGCGCAACGTAGCGACGGCGCGCAGCGCCGGGGCGCCCAAAAAAGATAAAATGATATAATGAATAAAAGATGAAATGACTTAGGCCTAAAAACTAACCCCTCACCCCTAGAACATCACTGCCAAACGGATAGTTACATCCGAGGTAGTGCCTTTGCGTTTTAATTCATCTTGTGTGATATCGATGAGGCCACCGTTGTAGTAAACGCCCATCACGAATGCCAACTCGCTATCGTTGGGGAACCATTCAACGCCTGCGCCACCGCCCACGGTAAGGCCAAGTGGTAAGAAATCGCGGTAGGTCACCTCTTTTTTGAACTCCGTGCCATTGTCGAGCTTAATGTCGCTGCGGGCAGAAGTCGCAATGTCAATACCCAAAACAGGTAATTGTGCGAAGGCGCGTAAGTAGCTGTTACCCAGCTCATTGGTACGCATTTTGAATCCCAGTGGGATGCGGAGGTAGTTCAAACGACTTTTGAACGTGGTATTGGCGGGGAACGTAACCGAGGTAGAGCCCGAGTCGCGTGGAATCACGGCCAACAGCTCGTTGCTGTAATCGGTATCGGGTAAAATACGGCCAGCATCATCGTATTTCAAACCACCACCTTTGCCCAACACGTAGTTGAGGCCCATGGTAAAAGCATAATTTTCGTTTTCGCTGAAATAATATTCACCGATTAAACCAAAGTCAATGCCTAAATTTGCACCGGTAGTACTCACCTGCTTATTGTTGCTATGCATCCAGGATACAACAGGGCTGGCTTGGATACCAAATTTGAAAGCCTGCGCAGAAAGCTGGTACGTGAAAGAAAAAAAGGCTACAAGACACAAGATTTTTTTCATAATTGTAGTTTTATGTCGGGTTAATAAGTATTTAAAATTAAATAATCATGCAATTCAAACGTGTAATGCTAATGGCCGCGGTGCTGTTACTCGCCCTCGGCGCCTGCAAGAAAAACAAAGGTAAGCATATTCCTGATGTTTCAAATATCGACGTTGAGGTAAAGATTAAACGTTTTGACCAAGTTTTGTTCTCGATTGATACGAACAAGGTGGCCGAAGGGTTGGCCATGTTGCGGGATTCTTTCCCATCGTTTACCGAGTTTTTCATGCTTGCCGGGCCAATTGACCAGCGCCAGCAGGATTCTATCGCTGCGCTACGCGGCTTTTTGACCAACAAGGAAGTGCGCCACATTTACGATACCTGCCAGCAAGTTCACGGCGATTTAAAAGGGCTTGAACAAGAACTGACCCAGGCGATGAAGTTTTACAAGTACTACTTCCCGCAGGCCAGTATTCCTGATTTTCACGCTTACATCTCCATGTTTTCCTACGCCGCACCCCTGGGTGCCGATTTTGAAGGCATTGGTCTCGATTTTTTCCTGGGCGAAGATTGTCCCATCTATCCAACCATACCCAACCTGGGCTACATGTACATCAGGCGTACCCTTAACCAGAAACACATGGCTTCTACTTTGGTTGAAATGCTGGCCGATGACCTCGCAGGCCCGCCCATGGGCCCACGTATGCTCGACCAGATGATTCGCGAAGGTAAAAAGTACTACTTCCTCGATTTGTTCATGCCTCAAACCCCCGATAGCATTCGCTTTAAAATGACGGGAGCCCAAGTGGAATATCTCGAAAGCTCGGAAGAAGGCCTGTATAAATTCTTGATGGACCAGAACTTACTCTTCTCCACCAAGTCGAGCGATTTTATGAAATTCGTTAACCCGGGCCCATTTGACCAGACCGATCCCGTGGCCAAACCAGGTAACTCGGGTGCATGGCTTGGCTACAAGATGGTACAAGAGTACATGGCCAAAACGCCTAACGCTACGCCTGCCGAGTTGCTTAAAATTGCAGACCCACAGGTAATCCTCAAAAAATATAGGCCCGGGTAGTTTTGCCCCAGTATTTAATTATTGGAACTGACCCAAAATGAAAACAGTGGGCTTGTCTTGCAAATCGGGCAAGCTCCGCTTTTTCCAATCCGATACCTTGGCGGTGTATATCAACTCGTCGGGCATGGTGATGTTGGCTGCCACGCACAGCGCTGTGTTGCCTTGTAGGCTACTCAGCAGGGTTTCCAACATGGCTTGGTTGCGGTAGGGCGTCTCGATAAATAGTTGCGAATGCCCTTCCCGTTGTACTTTTTGCTCTAGATCGCGCAAGGCTTTGGCCCGTTCAGCAGGTTTTACGGGTAAATAACCGTGAAAACTAAAGCCTTGGCCATTCATGCCCGAGGCCATGAGGCTCATGAGTACAGCTGATGGACCTATTAAAGGTACTACTTTGATGCCGTTCTGATGGGCCAGTGCCACGATTTGAGCACCGGGGTCGGCTACGCCGGGGCAGCCAGCTTCAGAAATCAGCCCAAGCGATTGCCCTTTTTGCAAGGTTTGCAGCATCTCGGCCAAGTCTTGTGCCTCGGTATGTTTGTTGAGCTCAAAAAACACCATGTTGCCAAACGCGATGTCTGGTATCACTTGTTTCAAAAATTGGCGGGCCGTTTTACCACGCTCGGTGATAAAGCCTTGCAACTGCCGCACGATGTCAAGCTCATACTCGGGCAAAACGGCGGCCCTGCTGTTACCCAGCGGGCTAGGGATGAGGTAAAGTGTGCCAAGGTTCGACATGTCGATGGGGGCTAAAACAATAAAAAACACCCCAAATACCAGTGTACTTGGGGTGTCATTACAAAAAAGGTATCGGTATTATTTAACTTGGATGCCTTCGCCTTTTTTCTCGGCAGCAGGGTCAGCAATAACTTCACCTTTGATACGGATAACCGTGGTAGCAGGGTCGGTATTAGCTGTGATAGTAACGGTTTTTTCTTGTTGGCCAGACTTGTTGGCCGAGTCGAATTCAACCTTGATTTCGCCAGTAGCACCTGGAGCGATTGGGGCTTTAGGCCATTCTGGTACGGTACAACCGCAGCTACCTTTTGCATCGGTGATTGTCAAAGGCTTGCTACCGGTGTTTTTGAATTTGTACACGTGTTTCACTTTTTCACCAGCTTTCACGGTACCAAAGTCGAACACGTCTTTGTCGAATTTGATTTTAGTGGCAGTGGCAGGGTCAACCACCGGTGTTTGTGCAGGGGTTTCGCTAGCATTAACGGGCTGGGTGTTGTCAAGGCTTACTGTTGGGTTGCTTGGAGCAGTGTTACCTGGGGTCTCGCCCATGGCTTTGCTTTTCACTTCATCAGCGTTCACATCGGCACCACCGCCGCAGGCAGCCAAGAAAAGGGTAAGTACAGCTACAAAGCTCAAAAAGATATTTGACTTGTTCATGTTTAAATGTAGTTTGACTATTAAATACGTTTAACGACTAAAAGTTTAGGCAAAGGTAAGTAATTTTTGGAAATTAGCTAAAGGCTTAAAATTGGGTAAAGATTGGGTAAAGTTTGCTAAAGGCTAAAATTGGGCAAAGATGGTTAAAAGCTAAATTAGCTAAAAATCGCTAATCCAACGTCATTTCATCATTTGTTCATTTTATCATTTATTCTTTTTGGGGCCTGCGTCTCCCGTTGGTCGCCGCCGCTACGCTACGGGGCTCGCTGTCGCTCGGCCCGCTTCGCGGTCTGGGCTAACGCCCACCCCTCCGCATCGCTAGGCCATTGGATAGTTATGAGCGCAGAGGGCTGAGAGCAGAGTTCCCAGCCGAGCGGAGCTCGGCTCAACCCCCGCTACCAACCTGACGCGCAGCGTCGGGTGCAGTGGAGGGGGTCGGCGCGCAGCGCCGGGGGGAGGCGCTAAAAAGAGCTGAGAGCAGCGTGGGTAAAAGTCATCCTCAAATCCTCACATCAATAGGCCAGGCCGAATGGTTTACTGGCGTGCCCCTACACGTCATTAACCATTAGCCCTTTATCATTAACCATTAAAACAAAGGTGCGCCCCTACCCGTCATTAACCATTAACCCTTTATCATTAACCATTAAAAAAATACGGTATTTTACGTAGAAGATTCGCCCACCGCTGGCCGTTACTTTTACATCAACAAAACCCAAGTACCATGCAAAAAATCCTCCTGCCCCTCCTGTTCATGATGTGCACCAACATCCTCGGTATGGCACAAACCAGTTCTGGATCAGTGTTGTTCGATATCATTGTCGTTGAAAAAGAAGACGACCAAAACGCTATCGCACTGATGAAAATAGACCCCGGTTTTGGGGTGCTGAAAAATTCCAGTGGTGTCATCCTCCGTCCTTTTGAAGAGGGCGATGGCGATGAAGACCAAATTTTGGCCACCTTTTTAGTGACCGATGTGTTGAAAGACCGCGGTGTGGCCCGCATTAAAATTGCTAAAAGCCAAGTGTTCAGCATTGCGCTATTTGCACATGTAGCCCAGGTTGACGCTACTTTCCCCAAGTCGAACTACTACTCTAGCTTTTTCATGTTACGCCGCTACCTCGTGAGCTTTAACGACGTGGAAGAAGGATCGCTCTTCAACCCCCGCTTTGATGATGTGGCTTTTTACGACGAAGAAGCGGAATGGAACAGCCTATCTAGCCTAGTGGTGGATATTCACCGCACCGGGGCCGCCATGCTCGAGCAAATGGATGATATCCTGATTGAACAAGGCCCCTATGAAGGTTTATACCTGCTTGACATGATGCAGCAAATTACCATCGATGACCTCTTGGCCTTTTTCTCTTACATCGAGGCGCGCCCAACCAAGTACAGCAACAGCACTTGGAAAATATCGGAAGTGTTTGCGACCTGGGTGGTTGAAGGTGCACCAGTACCGGAGGAAGCCGAAGCCGTTAACGTTGAAATCTCGACCAAAGGTGTTTGCCCAGAACTTATCGTCGACCTGACCAAGGGGACCATCAACGGTCTCGACGGGAAGGCGAGCATGGTCAACGTGAAAAAAGTACTGCCTTGTTTTACCGGCGAAACGGAAGAGGGTGCTGGCTATAACCGTGGCGGCGGTGTGTTTTACCTCGACCATGATTTTTTCATGTACACCGGGATGGATTGTATCAACATCCGCGATAAGTTTCAAGGTAAAGGTCTTGAGAAAATCCTGGGTGCACCCCTGAAAGACGCTATCAAGTTGCTAGGCAAACTAAGCCGCAGCGAAAGTGATATGAGCTTCGTGAATACTAAATTTGGCTGTATTGGCTTGTTGCACCAAGATGGTGTTGTGCAGGAAATATACATGTGGCATGGCCGCAACGCCGAGTCGATTACATTTGACGACTGGCGCTAAGGCCGGTATATAGGATCCTGACCCAATATATCGCGGCTTACCTCGCCCGGTAAGATGCGGTACACCGGAAAAGGTACTTCATACACCTGGCATAGCTTGATGATGGTTTCATCAATCAGCTCGGCGGAATACCGCGATGAAAAATGCCCCAGCACCAGTTGGCCGATTTGAAGCGGGGCCAAATGACTTAGAACAGCATCCAGCGTACTGTGTTTAGCACTGTGGCTGGGTGCTGTTTTGTCGATACTCGGCCCGAGGAAAGTGGCCTCGTGTACCAATATGGCGGCGCCATCCCATTGTTCGAAGTTTTCAGCAGGGGTATCACCGGAGTAGGCGAATAGCAGTTGCTCGGTAGCATCGGTGCAGGCTTCCTTGCCTAGGTTTTGTATCTGGGTTTTAATCTCGTCGGGGCTGAGTGCGGCCAAGGCGGGTTTCAGTTTGCGGCGTACTTGTACCAACTTGTAGCCAAAGCTTTTGTCGATGCCTGGAGCAGCGGGGATATGGTTGTTGCGCAGGGCTTGCACGTACATATCTTCCCTGATCCAAATTTTTTCGCCATCGCGGATGGGTAGCCAGGTACTGGCCACAACATGTGGATCGAACTGCTTAGAAAACTGCTCTAGGGCAGGGAATGAGCCGCTATCGGCGGGGTAATAAATACGGGGTTTGCCGCCTTCTCGGGCATTCAACTGGTTAAACTGCAACAAGCCCGTGAGGTGGTCGCGGTCGGGATGCGATATAAAAACATGTTCTATTTTGCGGCTTTTCTGGAGTAAGCCTGCCATGAGCCCGTCGCCAGCGTCAAATAGCAAGCCGTACTCCTCGATGAAATACCAGGAGGCGAACATGGCGGTAGCGTAGGCGGAGATGGTCATTTATATTTTATTTACCGCAACCCCGCGTGAGCTGCCCGGAACGCGCCGCCGAAGGCGGCGGTGCGCAGCACCGAGCGGATAGCGAGCGTGTAGGGGAGCGACCCGAGCGCAAGCACATGGCGTATCAAAATACGCCATGTGCTGCGAGGGACACGCCCAAATAATTATTAGTTGTTAATTATTAATTATTATTTGTGAATCATGGACGACTTTAAGGTACTAACCCCTAATACCTAATAATTAACCCCTAATAACTAAAACCTACATTTCTTTTAGAGCGGTCAGTACTTTAGTCAAGGATGATTTGGCGTCGCCGAACAACATCAAGCAGTTGGGGTAACCGAACAGCTCGTTCTCGATACCAGCGTAGCCAGCAGCCATGCTTCGTTTGGACACGATGACCGTACGGGCCTTGTCGGCATTCAAAATAGGCATACCGTAAATTGGGCTTTGCGGGTTTGAGCGAGCGGCTGGGTTCACGATATCGTTGGCACCCACGATGAGCACCACATCGGTATTGCTGAACTCGTCGTTGATGTCGTCCATCTCCACCAGCTTATCGTAGGGCACGTTCGATTCAGCCAGTAACACGTTCATGTGCCCAGGCATACGGCCGGCCACGGGGTGGATGGCAAATTTCACGCTGATGTTTTTCTTCTCCAGGAAGTCCATGATTTCGCGAATAACGTGCTGCGCCTGGGCCACCGCCATACCGTAACCCGGCACGATGATAACCGAAGAAGCTCCCTCGAACAACATGGCGGTCTCGTCGGGACCAACCTCTTTCACCACGATGTCGGAACCCCCATCAGCAGCACCGGCCGAGCCCGTGGTTGCACCAAATCCACCCAGCAACACGCTGATGAGCGATCGATTCATGGCCTTACACATGATGTTGGTCAGGATAATCCCCGACGCACCTACCAGTGCCCCAGCAATGATCAATACCGAGTTGTTGAGCACGAAACCCGTTGTACAGGCTGCAATACCAGAATATGAGTTGAGCAGCGATATCACCACGGGCATGTCGGCACCGCCAATCGGGATAACCGTCAGCACGCCCAACAGCAATGAGATACCTACCAATACATACAGGCCAATGGGGTTAGATGGGTCCATAATCAGCCAGATACTCGCTCCAATAGCCCCGATGAACAACAAAAGGTTGAGCAAATGCTGACCCGTAAACTGTACAGAGCCACCGTTTACTTTACCGCTCAACTTGGCATAAGCAATGTACGAACCGGTGAAGGTAATACCACCGATAAACACGCTTAGTACAATACTAATGGCCACAATAAGGCTCACGGGCTGTGGGCTAACCTGGTTGCGGAGCCAGTAATCAGAAGCTGCTACAGCCACCGAGGCCAAGCCGCCAAAACCGTTGAAAATGGCCACCATCTCGGGCATTTTGGTCATTTCAACCTTGATGGCGAAGTATGCACCAATGGCTGAGCCAACGGCGATGCAAGCCAGCATCTCGGGTAAGGTGAGCAAATCAATTTGCAATAAAGTAGCCAGCGTGGCGATAAACATACCCACGGCCGAGAGTTGGTTGCCTTGCCTGGCTTGGCTGGTTTTATTCATCATCTTGATACCGATGATGAAGATGACCGATGCCACGAGGTAGGCTATTTTAATCAGGAGTTCTTTGGTTTCCATGATAGTTGTTTGTAAGCGTTATTAATGGCTATGCCTTTTTCTTGAACATGCGCAACATTCGGTCGGTAACCACATAGCCACCTACCACGTTGATGGTGGCCAGCACCAGGGCTATCATGCCCAAGATTTTACTGGCCGTGCCGTAGCCAAGCTCGTTGGTACACAGGATAGCACCTACAATGGTGATACCTGAAATAGCGTTGGAGCCCGACATCAAAGGGGTGTGCAGCGTGGGCGGCACCTTGGCAATTAATTCAAAGCCTACAAACGATGCTAGCACAAGTACATAGGTCAGCATCAAGAATTGATCTATCGTCATGGGATTGTTTTTTTAGGGATTAAGCTAATTTTTCCTTCGTGAAGGCATGCACGGTGGCACCTTGGTGGGTAATGAGGCATCCCTTGGTGATGTCCTCCTCTAGTTCCCACTTGAAGCCGTCCTTGGTGGCCAGGTGTTTCAGCAAGTTGCTCACGTTGCGCGCGTACAGGTCGGATGCGTGCACGGCCAGCAGCGCGGGCAGGTTGGCCTCGCCGATAATAGTAACGCCATATTTTACCACGGTTTCATGCACCTCGCTGATGGCGCAGTTACCGCCAGATTCCACGGCCATGTCAACGATTACCGAGCCTGGTTTCATGCTTTTTACCATGTCCTCGCTCACCAGTACGGGTGCTTTGCGACCCATCACCAGCGCGGTGGTTATCACGATGTCGGCTTCCTTGATGCGAGAGCTGATGAGTTCTTGCTGTTTTTGCAGGAACTCAGCCGATACTTCCTTGGCATAACCGCCTTCCACTTTCACGGCGTTTTCAACCTCTACTTCCAGGAAACGGCCGCCCAGCGATTCAACTTGTTCCTTGGTTTCTGGTCGAACATCGGTTACTTCAACCACGGCACCCAGGCGTTTGGCGGTGGCAATGGCTTGCAAACCTGCTACACCCGCACCAAAAATAAGTACACGGGCAGGTGTAAGCGTACCAGCTGCGGTCATCATCAAGGGGAAAATTTTACCCAGTGCGTTGGCGCCCATCAGCACGGCCTTGTAGCCAGCCAAGTTGGCCTGCGAGCTCAGCGCGTCCATGTTCTGGGCACGTGTTATACGCGGCACGGCATCCATCGAGAAGGCTGATATTTTGCGGGCATTAAGCTGCTCTACCAGGGTTTTATCCGTGTAGGCATACAGGTACGAGATACTGGCCGCACCCTCGGGCAGCAAGGCTATTTCCTCGGCTGTAGGGGCATTAACCTTCAGCAATACCTGGGTATTGGCCAGCAGGGCGTTCTTGTCGCTGAGCACCTCGGCACCGGCATCGCGGTAGGCTTGGTCCAGGAAACTGGCTAGCTCGCCCGCGCCAGATTCAATGCTACAGGTAAAACCTGCTTTGGTTAGTTGTTTAACCAGATCGGGGCTTAACGCAACCCGCCGTTCGCGGGCTTTCGTTTCTTTGAGTACAGTTAATCGCAAGGCATTTTGGTTTTAGGTATTACAAAAATAGTATTTTTTTTCACTTTTTGTATATGTGCTGCCTGTGGCCCAAAAAGGATGGGATCATAGTCAAAACTTCGTATTTACCTTCAAGATCATCAATAGTCATTTACTCATTTCATCGTTTGTTCTATTCTTCTTTTGGGCGTTGCGCCGCCGAGGGCGTCGCCGCTACGTTACGCGGCTCGCTGTCGCTCGGCCCTTCGCCGCCGTGGGCAGGGGCAAGCCCTGCCCCTACAATGCGGCGGCTCGGTCTGGCCCTGCGGGCCACCGCTCCACATCGCTAACGCGGGAACCCGCAGCGAAGCTGCGGGTTTAAATTTTGAATTATGGATTGTTGATTATGGATTATCTTTTGGACATCTAATATCAATGCTGCCAGATATGATATACCACCACAGCAGTAGAGCCGCCCAACCTGGGCGGCTTAGGTGTATTGTGAATAAATGATTTACATTTTGTCCCACCGCTCCAAAGGAGCGGGATGATTATAGCCGCGGGTAAGCGCAGCGCAACCCGGGGTAAACAGCGCCCCAAAAGCCATTGGCGCGGCGGTAAGCGTTAAAAATGGGCCTAGACATTGCCGCGCCGCGCAAAGGGTACAAGTTTTTTTAAAATTTTAATTGGAATTAAGGTCTTTTGCGCCTCCCCCCGGCGCTATGCGCCGACCCCCTCCACTGCACAGACGCTGCGCGTCCGTTGGTAGCGGGGGTTGGGCCGAGCTACGCTCGACCGGGTTTCGGCACGGCTACCGTTCCGTGGCGATTCCTGTACCCTGTTTTAGCTGTTCTTCCATGTCTAAAGCGCTGCAATGGCCAAGTTTGAATATCTTTGGCCCTTCGTTCTTGAAATATTACACCATGCACTACCCGATATTAAAGGTACTGGTCCGTTGGGCCATGCGCTTGTACTACCGCCAGATTAAATTTGAAGGCAAACAGCATATCCCGCAAGATGCTGCGGTTATTTATGCCGGCAACCACCAGAGCGCCCTCATGGATGCACTCTTGTTGGCTTGTTTCCTGCCCAAGTCGCCTTACTTTGCTACCCGTGCCGATTTGTTCAAAAAAAACTGGATGCGTCGGGTACTCATCTCGCTCAAGATGTTCCCCATCTACCGTTCGCGCGATGGCCGGGATAGCATGACCGCCAACGACGAGTCGTTTGCTTTTTTCAGCGGCGTGCTTCGCCGCCTCGACCCCGTGGGTATTTTCCCGGAAGGGGCTGGCTCGTATTTCCACAATTTGTTGCCCCTTAAAAAAGGCTTGGCCCGCTTGGCCTTTAAGGCACTAGAGGATAAACCTGACTTGCCCTTGTACCTGGTTCCCGTGGGGCTAAATTACAACAGTCCTTACGCCCTGGGCACCGATGTACTGGTGCGTTTTGGTCCTGCCATCGACTTGCGGCCTTACTATAAACTTTACCTGGAGCAACCCGCGGCGGCGCTCCGCCAACTCACCGATGTGCTCAGCGATGCACTCCAAGCGGAGATGATCCATATTACACTCGGCGAGGATTACGATTTTATTCATGCCCAATCCCGTGTTGCAGCAAAGGAGGGCAAGGATTTAAACGAGGCATTCTACCTGCAAAAACTGGCTATCCAAGCTTTGGTACAAATGCAAGCAACTGACCCAGCACGGTTTCAACAAGCTAAATCTAGTGCCGAGGCCCAGTTGGATACTCGGCCAGGTATTCAATGGAAGCCCAGCACCTGGTGGCAAATATTAATTTACCCTTTGGCCTTATTGGGCTTGGTATTGCATTACCCCTTGGGGCGTTATATTACCCAGCGTACCAAGCACAAGGTTAAAGACAAGCAGTTTATATCCACCGTGTTGTTCAGCTCCGGCCTATGGATGTTCTTGTTGATGTACCTGATATTGGGCATTGGCTTGGGCATTGCCCTAGGTAGCGGATTGTTTGTTGTACTGATTTGGCTCGGCTTGTTGTTGTCGGGTATTGCTGCTGCTAAAGTTTTTGAGCCGTATTGGGTAAAGTCCGAACAATAGGTACCTTGAAGCAATCCTTATCTATTGAAGTATAAATATTTTTGAAAAAAAATAAGGTGCTTGGGTTGTTTGTAGACATACTCCAAGCACCTTAGAAAATCAGTCAGTTAAGTGACTAAGACGCCTTAGTTTTACTAAAAATGCTAAACAACACTCCAATTAATCCAATCAGACCAATTACATTGCCAGCAAGAAGTATAGGATTGACTAAAGCATTCGGGGTTGTTGAGACAATTTTAGTGTATGATCCAATCATTACCAAGGTCGCCGATAAGCCTAATAAAATTAAATATTTTTTCATATTTTCTAGTTTTTAGGAAAAAGCACAAACTGCAGCTATTGCGCTAGCCACAGAGTAGGGATGCGTTATCTGTGTTGCACAACTGACAAAACCATCACAAAAGCTATTCCAATTTCTACTAAAGCAACCTCCAAAAGATTCGCCATCCTGTCTTGGGCCTAAGCCTTTGGAAGAATGAGTATACTCTAGTTTTCCTCCTACAATATTAAACTCAGCCAGCATACCTTGCTTATCCAATACCTCTAAATTGGTATCATTAAATTTTAACGTGATAGCTCTAGTAGCAACAAGGTTCTCCACTTCATAAGCTTCAACGGTTGAACCATTGTCCGTTGCTTTAACTACTATAAAGTTTTCTTTAAATTCGTTATAAAAAACATCGTACGTGCCATTTCGTTTTAGTTCATCAGGTAATTCAGTTCCGAGTGTCGAGAGGTCGCTACCAATGTACTTCAACCCCATTTCATTTTCTAGTTTCATACTGTAGTCAACTGGGCTGATATCATTAGTATCTTCACAGGAGACGAAGAGGAAAAGAAAAGCAAAAAACAATGAAATTCTCATAACCTAAAATTTTAAAATCCTAAATAAATATGCCCATCTTTTACGCGGCAGGGCGTATGCTCGTTTGGGTGTTTTACGAAATTTATGGCCGTAAAAACCGAAGGAAACCCAATAAAATCCCTTGTATATCAAATTTGATAATACAATAATAACGCTGTATTTCTAAAAGGTGTTAGCTAAAATCAATGAAATATTTGCGAAAAACGCTATATTTGTTTCGTTATTCGTCAACTTAAAATATATTTACATGACAATCAATCAGTTAGCTGCCAATAAAATAAAAGAGCTCCGCAGCCAATTAAATATCCCAGCAGAGGTGGTTGCTCAAGAACTAGGCATTGACAAAAGCAATTATAGCAAACTATAAAATGGCAAGGTGGAGATAACTTTAACTCGGATTGAAGCCCTTGCCAAGGTTTTTAAAGTTCCCATGCAAAGCCTGTTGCCCATTCAAATGCAAGGGGATATTAACGTGAACCATGGCGATTATTCGTTTAACGAATCACTTGTTTTTAATAATCATGCTGACCCTAAACTAGTTGACACCATACAGCAGTCGGTTAGTGTTTTATCAGAGTTGTTGAATAAGTTGCGGTAGCCAAGTCAATGGTCTTGTTTATATTGTATTTTTTCAATGGTTCCAGTAACGTTGCGAGGGATAAAACTGTTTTAGGTTTGTCAACCATGCGTTTATCTTTTAACTGAAATCAACAAAACGATGAGGCACGTAACTATATACATTGCAGATAAAGCGTATAGCCATTTTATTGAGCTAGCTAAAAACCTCCAGTATGTCAAGAAAATTGAAACAGATGAAGATCAAAAGCAGCATATACTCGACAATATTAAAGCTGGGCTTCAAGAGGTAGCACTGTTTAAGAAAGGTAAATTAAAGACGACTTCAGCTAAAGCTTTTTTAGATGAATTATAGTATTGAACTACTCCCCATAATACAATTGATACAAGTTATACGCTAGCAAAAAATCTAGTCCGTTAAATTGCCCTAGGTGTAAACCGCTACCTTCACCATTGCGATGTTCTAGGTGTGGGGTAGTCCAGCGGTTTAGGGCCATCCAACCTTTGGCGGGCGCACAATTACACCAGCTATTGTTCATGGCTGGGTAACATGGTCCTTCCCACGGTGCTTGGTTTAGGGCTTCCAGCATATTGTTTTCGAGGATTCCGGCCTGGAGGGGTTTCAATTTTTGCTGGTGGAGTAGGGCGTGCATCAAGGGATAAATATAACGGCCTTCTTTCATGGATACCTCGTAGATCCAGTCTTGGTCGCGGGCATTGCCTATAGTAGCTAGGCCTAGGTACATCACATTGTTCCAGGCTGGGCCCCACCGACCAATAGCCCGACGCCACAAGCCACGGTAAAAATTATCGCCAACCGATGGTAGACCTTTATACTTGCCCAGCAACTTGCCGTAAATAAACTCCCCGCATTTGTCAAAGCCATACCCGTAGGCCATCACGGCACCGCCCACGGCGGTACCGAGCAACTTACCGTCGGGCGTTTCTATGCGCCAGCCAGCTTTGTAGAGTTGTTGCAGCATATCCTTGGCCAGTTGTTGGGCAAATCCTACGATTGTGATGCCCTCAACTTCCAGCTCGGCGGGGATGAAGCGTTTCACGAAGGCTAAACCCCAGATGATGGCTACCATTTGATCCTGGCTGGTAAACTTGAGCTTGGCAATCATGCCTTATAGGTTGTTGGGGTCGAAGCAGGCGTATGGCCCAGACACGCAGCGTACAGGCCAAGGCGTATCGTCGAGGTGTTGAAAGTATTTCCAAGCGTCGGCTTCTCCGTCGTTGCGGATAAACCAGGCATTGTAGCTATCGGGCGGTGGCATTTGACCAAATAGCTGGTAGCCTTTTAGGATGATGCGTGGTATGGCCTTCAGGGCCAGTAAAATATCATGGGCTATTTTTTGTTTGGCCCTTTGGCCTTCGGGACTGTTATCTTGGGCCAGTAGGGCGTAGCTGGTAGCTAGGTACGAGACATAATCGCCCCAGCCTTGCTGATCGGAGAGGTCGATGAAGCCGCCTGCCTCGTCGGGGTGGCGCTTGTTGGGCGATTGCATGTTGATGCCACATTCGGCGGCCTCCAGGCTGATTTTCCCCGATGTAGTGCTAAGCTTGTCTTTGTACAAATTACAAATCCAGGCGGTATCGGCGTAGAACGGTAGAGATTGAACGCTACGGCGATTTTTTCCAACCACCTCGTACATTTGAACCCGTGGACTGTTGCACCAGCAATCGCATTGGTACAAGGTTACGGGAATGCATTGCCCGGCTTCTTCACCTACCGAGATGAAGCGGGTTTCAAAGCGGTCGCGGTAGTACTGGTATTTTTGCTCCAATGGACTAAGTCGGGGTTGCTGGGCCGTGACTTGGGACCATGAAACTATAGTAAATATTATGGGGAAGATATATTTGAAGGGCATGGGGTGGGTTTTAGGGGGAGTGGACAACTGAACACTATTCGCGTGAGCTGCCCGGAACGCGCCGCCGTAGGCGGCGGTGCGTAGCACCGAGCGGATAGCGAGCGTGTAGGGTAGCGACCCGAGCTAAAGCGTATGGCGTATCGCCATGCGCTGCGAGGGGCACGCCCAAAAATAACGATGAACGATGAACAATGAACCGGCGAGCTTCGCTCGCCTAACCCCCGCTACCAACAGACGCATAGCGGCTGTGCAGTGGAGGGGGTCGCCGCAACGCGGCGGGGGGAGGCGCTTTTGATGGACCTACTTACAATTTTTGTAGAACCAATCCATTTTTTGGTGGAAGGTGACGAGCATATCGGTCTCGAGGTTGTAGGCTTTTTCTACTTTGCGCCAGGTTTTGAAGAGGTCCTCGATTTGCTCTAAAGGTAGCTCCGCTTTAAGCGATAGCCGTTTAAAGAAGGGTTCATCGTATGTTTTGCTGCTGATTTGGTAGCGGTTGCGGATGAACAGCAGGAAGAGTTTCATTTTTTGTGCTGCCAGCTTGCTGTGGGCGCTTTGCTGGAACGATAAACGGCCCAGTGTTTTGATGAAAACAAGCGAGGTGTTTTCGTTCTCGTCGGCCACGGGGATGATGCGTTGGCGGCGCTTGGATTGGAAGAGCAGGAACAATATGGCGGTGCCGAGCAGGATATACCAGGCCCAGCGCAGCTCTGCTTGCGAGAGGATGTACTGGAGCGGTGTTTTGTCGCCGTACTTGTCGTCTTTGTAGTTGTTGGGCGAGGTGTGCCTGCCTAGTTTCCACATCAACTCGCCCTCGGGCATGTGGCTGAGTAGTTTGCTGCAATATTCGTAGCAAGTGGTATCGCGCAGCCAAAAGTTGGTAAAAACGAGCGGGGTGGCGTGAAAGTAAAAATTACCTTTGCCGTGTGGTATTTTTAAGAAATTGACATGCTTTTTCTTTTGGCACTCCACGGTTCCGAGTGGTACAACTGGGCTGAAAAGCGGGTTGCAGTCCTCGGCCTCAACCCAGTACTGCCAGTAATTAAGTTCCTTTTTATCGACAACAACGTACGAAATGCTCAATGCTTTGTCGAGTGCCAAGCTGGCATTATTGAAGTTGAGCGTGGCAATGGTATCGCCTATATAATCATAGCCAGGGTCACGGAAAACCTCCTCCTCCTCTTCCTCCTCGTAGTCAGAATCCTCTTCGTAGTCAGATTCCGAGTAGCTATCATCTTCTACATCCTCGTCGCAGGGGTCGTAGTAGATGGTTTCCATGATATATTCTGGCATATTAAAGCTTGAAATCATGGCAGTACCACCAGCGTCGACAAACGCAAGCAGGGAGTCGGATTCATCCATGTCGAGCTCGCACTCGGAGCCGATGAATAGGAAGTTTGCACCTTGGTTACCTTTTTCAGCACTCAGGTGTTTGACGAGTGAACCGGTCAATTCCTTATTTTTCTGCTCGGGCATATATTTCTCGAGCAGTGTCTGGAGCAGGCTGAGTTGGTAGGGTTGAACCGATTTTGTTTTGTAGCTTTCCACCCAGTCGTACTTATTACCTTTATCACGGGTAAAAAAGAACAGCAGGAATAGCAGCAGCGCCGCTACACCTATAACGATTCCAATCCTATTGTCCTTAGATCCTGACATACTGCAAAGGTAATAAAATTACACAAAGGTATTACGGCTTGGTGATGCTACGGCCTAGCCAAATAATCAAGCGTTTGCCAATGGGGCCTTTACGGCCATGTTTTGAGCCTTTGCGGAAGCTATCGAAATACATTTTGGCGTACATGGCCGAGAACCCAGCGCATTTGAAATGGCCAAATTTTTTGCCTCCGCTGCGTTTGGTCACGTGCTTGGCCCCGCGGGCGCGCATGTGTTCGTAAGCCGAGAGGGCATTTTTGTAGTATACCTCTTCATCGCTTTGGCAAAAGCAGAGTTGAACCGGTGCCTCGGGTTTCCAGTCGTGAAGATCGTTGGCCTGAAGGGCTAGTTTGAAGGTAAAGTTAGGGTCGGTCAAGTATAGGTTTACGAGCGAGTCGCGGACCATATCCTTGGGTATTTTGGGCAGGGCGTCGTTGATTTGACCGATGGAATGCTGGCCATCGAAGAGCTGTGGCACCATCTCGTCGTAAGGTGGCTTGAAGGTTTGCTTGTAAAAGTCGCCATCAACTACTTGGTATACCTCGTCAAAAGCACGGAGTAAATAGGGTAGGTAGTGCGGTTGGGTATATTCGCGGAACATGGTTTCGCTTTGCGGGCCACTCATGTGGTATGCGCCCGACATGGGCGAGGATGCCGTGACCGTCCAACGGTCGGCATGTTGTTCCTGAATCATCTTGTGCGTGGCCATGGTGGCGTGGCCGCCTTGCGAGTAGCCGGTGAGGAAAAGCTGTTCTGTCACCTCAACCGCAATGATCTTGTTGAGTTGTTCGATAGCCAGGAGCATATCAACAGAAGCTTGTCCTTCGGAATCGGCGTGTTGGTAGAGGTGGAATTTATCGCCACGGCCCAAACCGATGTAATCCGGGAAGTGTACGGCATAACCGTCTGCGGCAAAAACGAGGCAGATGGTGCTTTCACCGTTATAGTCAATATCGCGGGCGGGCATTACCACGGTGCCGTGGTGGTACACCAAACGGGGTAGGGCTTGTTTAGGCGCCTTGGGTACAAAATACAGGCCGGTAGCTTTAATCACGCTGCCATCGTGCCAGTGGGTGGTGTAGGTTATATCGTATACCTGCACGCCATTTTTAATGGGGGATACCACTTTGGGAATGCCCTGGCTTTTCCACATGGCCTGTAAGTCGGCTTCCGAAAAATCGCGTACTAATTTGTAATCTAGGAGTTCTCCACCAGCATACAGCTGAATTTGTGCCAAACAGAGGCACAGTAAAATGAGTTGTTTCATGTTCGGTTTGTTTGGGTATGGAGCCCTAAGATAAGGGATTGTTTTTAAATTCAAGCATTAAAACAAACTTCCCACTTTCGATACATGTGCTCACTTATGAGCGAATATTTTTTTGGGCGCCCCGGCGCGATGCGCCGTCGGCGTGTTCCGGGGTTCGCTAATCGCTCCGTGCTACGCACCAGCGCCTACGGCGCTGCCCTCCACATGCCTGGCGCTTTTTTAGGTATTAATTATAAGTGATTAATTATTAGGGGATTAAATATACGGAAGTGCTTTGCCAAATTGGTTATATCTATCGACCAATACTATCGGTATTCGATATGATTCGTATAGTATATGTTGTATTTGATTTAACCTTCGTGCTTCCAGTTCCTAATTCGCTTGGGGTTGTACCAGAGCCAGAAGCCGGAAAAACTCAGCAGCATGAGCCCGAGCGATAAGCAAATGGTATAAAACAGCTTGAAGCCATCGTTATTGGTCTTGAAGAGGAAGTCTAGGATAGAGCCATCGTGGAGTTTTTCGATAAAATCCGAACTGCGGGTATTGATGGCTAATACTTTCCCAGTGGCTAGGTCAAGTTGCAACTCAGTAAAATGCTCCTTGAAAACTACTTTGGCCACACCTTTCGCTGGGCGGATATCTAAACGGTCGATTTTATTGGACAGTTTTAAAGAGTCTTGAATAAAACTTTGGGCTTGTAGGAGGAGGGCATCGATTGACATCCAATCTGCCTGGTCCAAGTTGCTGCCTTGTTGGGTGCTGGGTAAAATCCCCGTTTGTTTTTTGATACCGAGTAGCAGTCCTGTGGCACCAATCAAGGTGAGGAAAACGAACAGGGGCACTGCTATCCATTTATGTAGCTTGCGGTAAAATCGGGTATAATGTACCGCACGGTCAATTTTTGCTTTCAAACGGCGTGGATGAACTATAAATTATAAACATTGGGATATACGCCCATCTATAAACTACCAACAACAAACTAAAAAAGCTCATCCAGGAAACTGGATGAGCTTTTTAACTTTTTTATTCTAGTCCGAACCAGCTTTTGCCTGGGTAAATACCTGCTGCACCGAGTTCTTCTTCGATACGGAGCAATTGGTTATACTTGGCAATCCTATCAGAACGCGAAGCAGAACCAGTTTTGATTTGACCACAGTTCAGGGCCACGGCCAAGTCGGCGATGGTCGTATCTTCACTTTCGCCAGAGCGGTGGCTCATGATGCTAGAGTATGAGTTACGGGTAGCCATTTGAACGGCCTCGATGGTTTCGGTTAAAGTACCGATTTGGTTTACTTTAATCAAGATAGAGTTGGCGATACCGCGTTCAATACCTTCGCCGAGGCGATTGGTATTGGTTACGAAAAGGTCGTCGCCCACTAGTTGAACTTTATCACCAATGGTGTTGGTGAGGTTTAACCAACCATCCCAGTCGTCTTCGTGTAAACCATCTTCGATAGAAAGAATAGGGTATTGTTTAACCCATTTAGCCCAGTATTCAACCATTTGGTCAGAAGTGAGCGAAGGGCCATTCGACTTGTGGAAGGTGTATAATTTTTTCTGCTCGTCGTAGAATTCCGAAGCAGCAGCATCCATGGCTAGGAAGATATCTTCACCTGGCTTGAGGCCAGATTTGTGGATGGCTTCCAAAACGGTTTCGATGGCTTCTTCGTTTGAACGAATATTCGGTGCAAAACCACCTTCGTCGCCTACGTTTGTGCTGTAACCTTTTGATTTCAACACACCTTTCAGGTTGTGGAAAACTTCAACGCCCATGCGGAGTGCTTCAGCGAAGGTATCAGCACCTAGGGGCATAATCATGAACTCCTGGAAGTCGATAGAGTTGTCGGCGTGTGAACCACCGTTGAGGATGTTCATCAGTGGAACCGGCAAGATGTGTGCATTCACACCACCGATATAGCGGTATAAAGATTGGTCAAGTTCGATGGCCGCAGCTTTAGCACAAGCCAATGAAACGGCCAGCATCGCGTTAGCGCCTAAGCGTGCCTTATTCTCAGTACCATCGAGGTCAATCATGGTATAGTCGATGTCGCGTTGGTCAAATACGCTGAACCCGATTAATTCCTCTGCGATTAACTTATTCACGTTGTCAACAGCTTTCAACACACCTTTACCTGCGTAACGGGCTTTGTCGCCATCGCGAAGCTCTACAGCCTCATGTTTTCCAGTTGAAGCACCAGATGGCACAATGGCCGATCCGATTACACCACTTTCCGTTACCACTTCAACCTCGACGGTTGGGTTGCCACGCGAATCAAGAACCTCGCGGGCTTGAACATCTAGGATAAGACTCATAGTATATGGATTTGATTGATGACTTTTTAGAGTATGTCCAAACATACTCTTAGACGAGTTATAGGCTCATCATCCGCACGAAATCGTCGAACAAGTAGCGCGAATCATGTGGACCTGGTGCAGCTTCTGGGTGGTATTGTACCGAGAACGCTGGTTTGTTGCGCAGGCGGATACCTTCTATCGTTTGGTCGTTGAGGTTCACGTGGGTGATTTCGATCTCGTCGCTTTTTTGCTTCAACACTTCAGCATCCACCGCAAAGCCGTGGTTTTGGCTGGTTATTTCAGCGCGTCCGGTGATAAGATTTTTCACCGGGTGGTTTATCCCACGGTGACCGTTATGCATTTTATAAGTGGGCACGCCCATGGCTTGAGCTAAAATTTGGTGGCCCAAGCAGATGCCAAACAATGGTTTGTTGGCTTCTAGGATTTGGCGGGTAATATCAACGGCATAATCCATAGTCGAGGGGTCGCCAGGGCCATTCGATAAAAAGTACCCATCGGGGTCCCAAGCTTGAATCTCTTCAAAGGGTGTTTTGGCGGGGAATACTTTCACGTAGCAGTTGCGGCCGTCAAAACAACGCAGGATATTTTTCTTGATACCGAAATCCAATACAGCCACGCGTAGGTTGGCTTCTTCATTCCCTACAAAATAAGGCTCAGGTGTACTCACGGCAGATGCCAATTCGAGGCCTTCCATCGATGGAATTTGCTCTAGCATCTTGGCCAACTCGGCCACGTCAAGTATCTCCGATGAAATGATGCAGTTCATGGCACCTTTGTCGCGGATATGGCGAACAATAGCACGGGTGTCAACATCCGAGATCGACACGAGGTTGTTGCGCGACAAGTAGTCTTGTATAGGCTCCGTACCGGCAATCGGGCGCGAAAACTCGTTGGTGAAATTTTTGCAAATCATACCCGAGATTTTGATAGAATCAGATTCTACCTCGTCGTCCTTGATGCCATAATTGCCAATATGGGCATTGGTCATCACAATGATTTGACCAGTATAAGAAGGGTCGGTGAAAATTTCTTGGTACCCAGTCATGCCTGTATTGAAACAGATTTCACCTGTTGTTGTACCCAATGCTCCAGCGGTTTTACCGTGGAATACCGTGCCATCTGCCAATAATAAAATAGCCGGCTGGCGTTCAATTCCTTCCATCTGTGTATTTGTTTTTTTACCGGACGCAAAGATATGCTTTTTACCTTTGAAATTAATAATAAGAATTCTCTTCACCAAAGGGCATAAAAAAAGACGCAGCTTGCTGCGTCTTTTTCCAGGAAATTAATCTTCCTTTTTCTCTATTTGACTTTTCACCTCGGGACGGTTGTAGTATTTATCGTCTTTTTTAGGTTTGTTGATTTTGTCTGGAACCTCGATACGTTGTTTTTCGGTACCAATCCAAGGTGGAATCTGGTCGCCTTTGCCGCCGAGATAGCTTACTTTACCACCCGTGCTCACGCGGAAAGTCCAATCGTAGCGTTTGTTGCACTCTTTGATGCAGTTGCCAAAACGAACGCTGTACGTGATGAGCCAACCTTCAGCATCCAGTGCGATGTCGATGTCGTTGCCATCGCCAAAGGGTAAAATTTCTTCGATAGAACCTACGCCTTCGTCCATGAAGAACTTACGGGCCAAGGCCGAAACGTTAATGGGTTCGCGGGCACGCAATACCAAACCTGCACGTTCTTCGTCCATGTACACCATCTTGGTTACCTGGAGGTTATACTTGCGCATGATATTGTTGATTGACACGCTGGCGGTTGTGTCAGAACGCATCTTCAAGGGCTTGGCCCAAGCGGCGTTGTGCTCGAAAATCAAGGTAAGGTACTGTACGTTAGGCGTCGGGAACGAGCGTACATAGTATTTTTCAGCGATGGTGTCAATCACGGCGAAATCACTCACCCGAACGGCAACAAGCGCATTGTAGATTGATTGTACCAACTCCTCTGGTATTTCTACGGTTTGGCATGAAGGGCGTTGCTCCTTATAAATCAAGCGCAGGGCTAAACGCGCAGCATCTTGGCGATACACGCGGCGCAAAGGCATGGGCAAGAAATTGTCGTTCACGAAGAAGTCAGGAAGCGTTTTCACGATTTCCAGCTCTCCGCATTCATTGTCCTTCTTCTTGCGGCGTTGTGCTTCAGCGTCGTCAATAACGAGGAAGAAGGCCAGCAAGATAGCTAGGTATTTGAAGTATTTTATGTTGATGTTCTGAAGCATTGTGCTTTAGATTTAATTTGTCACTCGGGCGTTTGCAGGAATCGTACCAATTTACGCAGTCATAGTACTAGATGCACAAAACTGCAAAAACGTTGCCGCGAAATTCGTTTATTTCTATCAAGCCCCCAAGGATTAATCTTTATTTCTCTCTTGTATCTTTATTATACGGTGTATTTCACGGCAGGTTCAGCCAAACATAGTTTTTTTTAAGCTAGGCATTAATATTCTTTTAAAGTTCATCGTTCATAGTTCATAGTTCATCGTTCATTGTTCATCGTTATTGTGGGCGGTCCCCTCGGCCTTCGTCCTCGGGGCGGGGAGCCATTTGCAGGAGCAAATGGTGTGCTTGCTACAAATGTACATTAAGTACATTTGTTTTTGCTACGCAAAACCGCTGCGTTTATGTTCCGCGGCTCGCTGGTCGCTCGGCCCGCGTTGCGGTCTGGCCCTTTGGGCCACCGCTGCACATCGCTACCGCATGCGTCGGCAGTTGCACTGCCTCGGGCGCAGTGGTGAGCCCTGCCCTAAACCCAGTACGAAGCCGAAACTAGTATGATAATTTGCTTAATCAATTAATAATTAACCATTTATCATTAACCATTAAAAACGGCTGCTTCGCAGCCGTTTCCCGCACCAGGCATGTGGAGCGCACCGACCGTAGGGCGGTGGTGCCGTAGGCACCGAGCGTATAGCGAGCGCGCAACACGCCGACGGCGCGTAGCGCCGGGGTGCCATACAATATAACTATGAACTATGAACAATGAACTATGAACAGTTAACGATGTTTTTTTGCCATATTACACCTTTATATGCTGCCTTTTATGGGATTATTAGGCAGAAATATTTTATTATTATAAATTTTACACAATACAAATTATTGTATATCAGTGTATTATTGTTCAATTTGCCCGTATTTTTGTTTGCTGCGTCACAAAATATGTAATTGTGTTTAAAAATTGTTGCCTTTATTGAAACTGCTCCTATATCTTGCGTACGAATTTTAAGTGGTAGTGTAAAGCAGTAATGTTTCTTAGGGGAAGCCTCCGTCTACACATACTACATTTAAACAGTGGATTTATTGTTAACCTTAAAAATAGTTTTTATGGAATTTTTCATTGGACAAATCTGTCTATTCGGCTTCAACTTTGCCCCGCAGGGTTGGATGTTTTGTAATGGTCAACTCTTGCCTATTGCCCAGTACCAAGCTTTGTTTGCCCTCCTGGGTACTACTTACGGCGGTGATGGCGTCACTACTTTTGCCTTGCCAAATTTACAGGGCCGTTCAGCGGTACAATTTGGACAAGGCCCAGGGCTTAGCTTTTTCCAAATTGGTGAACAAGGTGGTTCTGAGCAGGTAACTTTAACCCAGGGTAACTTGCCGGCGCACACGCACCCCGTTATTGTACCCACTACCGATAGCCCCGCTGGCACGGATGACCCGAATGGTACTATCTTGGCCAACGGCGGTACTACGATATACGGCCCCGTTAATGAAGGTAATGGTTCATACGGCGGTGTTACATCTGGAATTGTTGGCTCAAATACGCCCTTTAGCATTCAATCGCCTTTCTTGGCCTTGAACTACTGTATCTGTGTAGAGGGAATCTTTCCTCCAAGGGACTAATTATATTGTTTAAAATTAAAACTTAACATCACATGGAACCAATTCTTGGACAAATTTGCCTCTTTGGATTTAACTTCGCCCCTAGAGGCTGGGCTTTTTGTAATGGACAACTCCTTTCAATCGCTCAAAACACTGCCTTATTCTCCCTATTGGGTACCACCTACGGCGGTGACGGTGTTACTACTTTTGGCTTGCCCGATTTGCGCGGCCGCGCGGCTGTTCAATTTGGTCAAAGCCCTGGCTTGAGCCAATATGACCTGGGCGAAAGAGGTGGTGCAGAAACGACTACCTTGACTCTAGCTAATATGCCAGCGCACACGCACCCCGTTAATGTACCAACTACCGATAGCCCTGCTGGTACGGATGACCCAAATGGTACTATCTTGGCCAACGGCGGTACTGCAATATACGGCGCCGTTAATGAAGGCAATGGTTCATATGGCGGTATAACATCTGGCATCGTTGGTTCAAATATGCCATTCAGCATTCAATCACCTTACTTGGCATTAAACTACTGTATTGCATTGCAAGGTATTTACCCTTCTCGTCAATAAGGTATTCCATACTATTGGATAGACACTTCAAACCCATTCATTTGGGTTTGAGGTGTTTGTTGTTTTATTAACCATACCCCCTTAATTTATGAAAAAAATTTATCTTTTCCTTTTTTCGCTTGCCTTTTTACAGCAAGTAAGTGCCCAAAAGATTTTTGAGATTTACTCAGCAGCAGGCAATGCTGGTGCAACTTGGGATGCTGACTACATTATTCTAAACGGTTTTGCGCCAAACCAAAACGTGGCTGGCTGGTCGCTCCAGTATAGGGGGTCAACCACCTGGACCTCTAGGGCACTCACAGGTAACGCCGATGCCAATGGTGTTTTCAGGTTTCAAACGGTCCCCTCTGCCAGTGGTAATATTCCATTTACACCACAGATGTCGGGTAACCTAATCCAGTTTAGCAACACCAATTCTTGGCAGGTTGCTTTATTTGGTCCTGTTTCTGGTACAACGGTTGCTGCTACTACCGCTGGGAATGCCTGCCCTTCTGGAGGGCAGTTATTTGACTTAGTTGGGTATATAGGCACAACATCTCAAACAAACTCTTTCTGTTTTGAAGGCACCGGCTCTGCTCCTGCTACTGCAGTCACCCAATCTCGCCGTAGAAAAACCAACATAGTTGCCAGTGGTATTGATACAGACAATAATGCCAGTGACTTTGAGCTCATCAATAACCCTTATACCAGTACGTGTACCAACCCAACTGCATACAACGTTACGGGTGGTGGTACAATCTGTGCAGGCTCAGTGGGCACGCCAGTAGGTGTAGCCAACTCTGAAACTGGCGTTACCTACCAACTTGTCCTCAATGGAGGAAACGTAGGTACTCCCGCTAATGGTAGTACTGGTAGCCCGGTTAGCTTCGGCAACCAAACTGCTGCAGGTACTTACAACGTTGTGGCTACCCGTACTTCAGGTGGCTGTACTAGTACCATGATAGGTAGTGTTACCATTGCGGTTAACGCAGCTCCTACGGCTGGCTTTAGCGGAATAACCACGGGTTGTGGTTCTGTTACCCTTACAGCTAACGGTGGCACGTCTTATGCTTGGAGTGGTGGTTCAAGCCCCAGCGCTGCTATGAATACCTTTACCAGTTCAGGCATCTATACCGTAACGGTAACCAACGCATCAGGCTGTACTGCGACAACCAGTGCCAACGTAACGGTTAATCTTAATCCTACGCCTAGTATCTCCGGTACAAACACTATCTGTGCTGGCACTTCAAGTACCTTTACCGCTACAGGTGGAAGCACATATCTCTGGTCAACAGGGGCGAATACTTCTGCAATTTCTGTAAGTGCAGCGACCACTTACACTGTAACAGCAACGAGTGCAGCGGGGTGTACGGCCTCTGATAGCCGTACCTTGACAGTCAATAGTAACCCTACGGCTGGCATTAGCGGAATAACCACAGGTTGTGGCTCTGTTACCCTTACCGCTAACGGTGGCACGTCTTATGCTTGGAGTGGTGGTTCAAGCCCCAGCGCTGCTATGAATACCTTTACCAGTTCAGGCATCTATACCGTAACGGTAACCAACGCATCAGGCTGTACTGCGACAACCAGTGCCAACGTAACGGTTAATAATAACCCAGTTGCAGGTTTTAGCGGAACACCCTCGGGTTGCGGTTCTGTAACGCTTACTGCTAACGGTGGCTCGGCTTATGCATGGAACGGTGGCTCAAGTCAAAACAGTGCTATGAATACCTTTACCAGTTCTGGTACTTATGTCGTAACGGTAACCAATGCTTTAGGCTGTACAGCCACAACAAGTATTGCTGTAACCGTAACTGCTCCAACCAACAACACAACTACACAGTCGGCTTGTGATTCATACACTTGGCCTGTAAACGGTCAGACATATACACAGTCAGGTACTTATACCTCTGTGACGGGTTGTAATACAGAGACCTTGGTTTTGACCATCACGCCTTCAACCAACAACACAACTACACAGTCGGCTTGTGATTCATACACATGGCCTGTGAACGGTCAGACATATACACAGTCAGGTACTTATACCTCGGTAACGGGTTGTAATACCGAAACCTTGGTTTTGACGATTACGCCTTCAAC
>CAZDVQ010000020.1:0-70464 GCA_964508975.1 uncultured Saprospiraceae bacterium | reverse complement strand
GCTGGTATAGTACAAACCACAAGTACTGTGCGTGAATTAACGCTTAATGGCATTGACCTAGCGCGGTAGGCCAAACACTATTGAACTACTAATTTCTCTTGAGACAAAGCTTGTCCTTTTTCATTGCTAACCTGAACGAGGTAAACACCTGCAGCCAAGTTCATTTTCGACAAGTTGATGGTGTTGTTACCCTCGGTCACATTGGTCTTAGCCATAACTTTACGGCCTGTGATGTCCATGAATTCTACAACATAAGTGTCAGAAGTTGGCGTTACTACATTGATATCAATAACTACAAAACTTGTTGCAGGATTCGGGGTCAAGCTAATAGCAACATTTTGATCAATCTCATTTACACCAGTAAACATGATATGGTCAAGACCAGCGTTATAATCTTGGAAATCAACAATGTCCAACAAAGGCTGGTTGTCAATCTGTACAAACTCAGTACTCACAGATGGTACAACGTCAGTTTGGCGTTGGAAAACCAAATCCAACTGAGACACACCTGATACGTAGTTTACAAGGTCAAACTCAACAACCCCGATAGTAGTCCATTGAGCAGTAGCTTGCAATGCAGCCGATGGCGCATGGAAAGAGAAAATACCGTAAGATGTAATGATACGACCTTGAGCATCTGGTTGACGCATGATGCTGTGGCCTGGAGCGGCATTAAGCACTTGAGGATTGTCCAATACATCATCGTTATAAGTGAAGCGTACCGTCCATGAAGAAGCGTTAAAGTCAACGCCTTCCATGTTTTTAGCCTGGATGGCAACCCTTACTTTCGCGGTGTTGGCATTAGCAGAAAGAGGGAGGAAACGCAGGGCTACACGGTTAGCAGCGAATGATTCCAGGGTGAATGCCACTAGAACAAAGGCGAGTAAAAATAATTTTTTCATAGTCGGGGACGATAAATAATTCAATTGGGATTACATACTAGGCTACAAAAATAATGTTTTTTGGAACACCAAGGCACACTAAACCAAAGTTTTATATAATTATTATTCATCTAGTCCAAGATTTGCAAAAAATAATCCATCATGTTTTTTTGAAAATTACACAATCTGTGACAAGCATATTTTACTAGAGAACACGTATCTAAGCGCCAGGGATAGTAGCGGGCGCCGGAGGCGCTCCCGAAGCGTTAGCGAGGGACAAGCTTGCGCAGCCGCGCATAGCCCGGTGCTGTGCTCGAAGGGCACAGCAGGCGCCCACAAAAACAAAAAAGGCAAGTACCTTGCGATACTTGCCTTTCATCGTATAACTAAGCTCTACTATAGGTAGAGGTAACGAGGTGTAATGATGCGTGAGCGTTGGTAGTAGAAGTCGTAACCAAGCATCAATTCATAAGAAGCACCGTAGTAAGGCATAACGCCGTTAACAGGCATGTCGAATGCAGCACCTACACGTAGGCCATTTTTGAACAAGTAAGATGCCCAAATATCCCATGAATCTGTAGAACTTGTACGGTTAACCGCAGCAAAAGCTGAACGGAATGCAGTACCAACCCAAAGCGATTTATTGATCAACAAAGAAAGATCAATATCAAATTCAGCAGGAGCATTTACATTGAGACCATTATCACGATCACCTTCAAAAAGGTCAACCATTTTAACTAATGCAGAAGGTTTAAATACCAAATTTGAGTTAATCGGCAAAGCCAATCCACCAGCGATGAAATAGTGACGATATTGGCTAGCGATAAAGCCGTTAGGGCTTACTTCACCTTTACGAAGGTCACCGTTCAACAACTTAGGTGCAGATATACCTAAGTACCATTTTTCATGCATGTACATAATACCAGCACCAAAGTTAGGCAACCAAAGGCTAGGATTAGATGCGTTATAAAACGCCAAGTCATTGGCATTTTGTGGATTCAACTTGTCGCGGTTCAAGCGGAAATTCATGATGCTAGCTTGCAAACCCACGGCCAAGTGACTCTTTTTACCAATTGGAATACGGTATGAGTAATCAGTTTGGATATGGAACGAGTTGGTTGGGCCAAGATTATCGTTGATGATACCAAGACCAAGACCAACGCGGTCGCCACGAAGTGGTGAGTGAATCGTGAATGTTTGGGTGGTTGGGCCACCGTTAACACCCCACCATTGGCTACGGTGGTGCAATACTGCACTCAAAGCACCTTTGCTACCTGCATAAGCAGGGTTGTAAGCAAGCGTATTGAAGAAATACTTGGTACTCATTGGATCTTGCTGAGCAAAGCCCTGAGCAACAAATGCCAGGATGAATACGCAGCTTATAAATAGGTTTTTCATAGTATAACCTTTAATAGACTAATTTAATGGAGTGAGAACTATCGGGCAATTTGAACGTAGCCAGTAAACGTTTCATTCAAGGCTGCTACTTTCAAGATGTAGTAGTAAGTACCATCTGGAAGATCCTTGCCTTCCCACTGACCATCCCAAGTATTCAAGTAACCTTCGGTTTCGTAAACCAAGCTACCCCAACGGTTGAAAATACGCAACTCGTTATCTGGGTAGAACTCAATGTTCTCAACCGTAAATGTTTCGTTATTGCCATCACCGTTTGGCGAGAATGCATTGTAAATGATAATCGTCGGCGGTGGAGGACAAGTAATCGAGATGGTTACGGTAGCTGTATCACAACCAGCCAAGTTACAAATTACATACTCAAACTCATCTGTACCACAGAAGTCAAGATTAGGGTTGTATGTAATCGTTCCATTAGGATTGACAGTAGCCGTACCATTACCTGGATTATTAGATACATAAATAGTATCCAAAGTACCTGGTACAATATCATTACCCAAAACGCTTACAATAACTGGTGTATTGACATCCGTTGTATCTAGGTCATCTACAGCTGTTGGAGGATCCAACACACTGTTTACAATGATAATTGTAGTATCACATACTGGAGGAACGTTACCGTCGCAGATAATTACACAAAGTGTATCCGAGCCTAAGAATGTAGAATCAGGCGTAACGGTCAGACAGCTAGTGCTAGTCACTACTACATTAAGGTTGCCAGAAACCGGCTCACAGAAGAACAAAGTATCAGCAGGGCCACTTAAGGTAACCAATGGGCTAGTCAAGCAAGTGTCGATTGGAGTTCCAGGAGGAACTGTAATAACGATGGTATCAACCACTGGAACTACAGTTACAGGAATAATTGTCGTATCACAGATAATTACACCACTGATTGTATCACAGAAAATCACGCAAAGTGTATCATTTCCAGCAAAACCAGGGTTAGGTGTAATGGTCAAGCAAGGATCACCGTCATTAGCGGTCAAGGTAACATTTGTACCTGGGTCACAAATTACTACGTCCCCGATATTTGGCAACTGTAAAACAGTGCTTGGTAAACATGGGTTAGAAGGAGTACCAGCAGGGAAAGTTACAGGGAATGTATCAACTGGTGGGTAGTAAACTACCACGATGATAGAAGTATCGTTGTTCGTACCGTTATTTGAAACGATTACGATAGTCTCTACACCAACAAAACCAGGCGTAGAAGTAATGGTCATACAAGTATCGGTTGTAGTAGCCGTTACGTTTGTACCATTCTGGAATACGGTTGTACTGATTACACCTGTGATTTGGATTAAGTCACCATAGCAGTAATTGGCGGTGCTATCCATTGGGATGTAAACAGTGTCAACATCAACTGGAATCAATACTGTCAGGGTAATATAGGTAGTATCACAGATAGCAGTTTCTACGGAGTCGCAGAATACTACACATAAAATGTCTGGACCACCAACAAAACCAGGGTTAGGCGTAACCGTGATACAGTTAGAGTTATTGGTTACAGTTACAGTGCTGTTTGCTCCTTGGCCACAAACAGTTGCACTACCAACACCGTTAGGTAATTCTACAGTAACAGGAGCCGTTAAACAAGTATCAACTGGAGTACCAGGAGTGGTAACCAATGGAATAGTGTCAACATCAGGCGTAGATGTAACTACGATGAATGTAGTATCACAAATGATGGTTGAAAGCACTGGGTCGCTATCGCAAAGGATTACACAAACGGTTTGTGTACCAACAAAGCCTTGAGGAGCAGAAATAGTTACACATGGGTCGGCATTCGTACCAGCAACCGTAACGTCAGTTCCTTGACCACAGACAGAGAAGGTTCCAGTGCCATTTGGCAACTGAAGTATGCTATTCAAGCAAAGTACAGAATCTGTACCGTTAGGAATTGTAACTGGAACAGTATCAACTGGCGGCGTTACAACCACAATAATAATAGTTGTATCGGCGATGAATGGGCCATTGTTGTGTACTACAACAATAGTATCAACACCTACAAAACCAGGTGTAGGTACTAAATCAATACAGTTATTTGGAGCACCGATTGTTGCAGTTACATCCGTTCCGTTCTGGATTACGGTAGCACCTGTTACGGTTGGCAACTGTACTGTTGCAGAGGTCAAACAAGTATCGGTGGGAACACCTTGTGTCGTGTACACATATACTGTATCTACTGGGTACGTAGGAACTGTAATCGTAACGATTACTACAGTTGTATCACAAATGGTTGTTTGTGTTGCATCGCAGAAAATTACGCACAATGTATCTGAACCACCCGCAAAACCAGGGCCAGGAGTAACTTCGATACAGTTAGAACCGTTCGCAGTCGTTACAGTGCTCTGTGTACCTTGGCTACACACACTTGCAGTACCCACAGTTGAAGGCAATTCGATAACGATTGGCCCTACTAAACAAGAGTCAACTGGAGTACCTGGCGTAGTAGTCAGGTGAATGGTATCAATGTCAGGTGTAGAAGTGACAACCAATATGGTGGTATCACATATTAAAGAAGCTAATACAGGGTCCGTATCACAGAATACAACACAAACTTCCTGAGTACCAACAAACCCTTGAGGAGCGGCTACGGTTACACAACTGTTGTTGTTTGTACCTGCAACGGTAATTTGTGGGCCTTGGCCACAGATGCTGAATTGACCAGCACCGTTAGGCAATTGTAATAAACTGTTGATACAAACCAAAGAGTCACTGCCATTTGGAATAGTAACTGGAATAGTATCAACAGGAGGCGTCACAATTACCACGATGATTGATGTATCACAAATATCCGTTAAAACGGCATCACAAACGATCACACAAAGTGAATCAACACCTACCACTGAGCCTGGTGCGATAGAAACACAAGGATCACCGTTTGTAGTTGTAACGGTTGCGTTGGTACCTTGTTGGCAAACAGTTACGTCGCCAGCACCATTTGGCAAAGCTAATAAGCTAGTCAAACAAGTATCAATAGGAGTTCCTGGAGGCGTTGTAACGACTAAAGTATCCGGTGTCGGCACAACCGTAATTAAGATGATTGTTGTATCACATAATGTTGTTGATCCTTGCTGACAGTTAATGACACAAATAGTGTCGTAGCCAGTAAAGCCATCAGTAGGGTCTAAAGTAATACACCCCGAGTTGGTAGATGGTGTACCTGTTACATCTGTACCTTGTGCACAAAGCGTACCTGAGCCAACGGTCGGCACGTCTACCACACTTGGATAACAGAAGGTTGTGGGTACATCTTGGGGAATTGTAACTGGAATGGTATCAAGGGTCAACACTGGGTTTACCGTAGATATGATAATTGTAGTGTCACAAACACCAAATGCAGTATCACAGTGGATAACGCACATGGTATCATTACCGAAGAAACTAGGAACTGGAGATAAATTAATACAGGTGTCAACAGAACCGACAGTACCAACTACATTATTACCTGCATCACAGAAACTTACACTTCCTACAGACTGAAGTTCAATCACTGAACCATCTAAACATACTGGAGTAGTAGCTGGGTTTTGTGGAATCGTAACGTAAACAGTGTCAAGTTGTGGCAACTGACAAGCATAAGGAATACATGGGAAATAGTTACCAAATTCAATGATATTCAAACCTGGTTGGTCAAAAAGACTCACGTACTCTTGCATAACGGTCGGTGTACAAGAAACACCAGCACCAACTTCCCAAACAAGGTCGAGACAATTAGGGTTGGTTAAATCAATGTACGATACGATGTCGAATTGAATAGTACCCAAAGTAACCCAGTTCGCATTTGCAGGTAATGCAACTAAAGGAAACCCAAAGGCCAAAATACCATAAGATGTGATCAAGTCACCGGTACAGCCAGAGGTTTGCTGCTGGATGGTATGCGAACCTCCAGTAGGAGTTGGGTTAAAAACCGTTGGGTTTGCAAGCTGGTTGCCGTTGTATTGAAAACGGAAAGAGCCTGACGCAAGGTTGTAAGCTGTGCCTTCCAAGTTCCTTGCTTGGATATGTACCCGCAAGGTATTGGTTTGACAAATGATAGTGTCCATCGTGAAACGTACACCGACGTCCTTGCCTTGGGCACTTAAGCCAGTCGAAACGACCGTAAAGGCAACAAATAATAGTAGGAATTTAAGTACCGTGTTCCTCATTGTGGTAATAATTAGGATGAATTCTGAGTCGGAGGGAGTAAAAATCTCTTAGAACTAGCATTCTCGGATAATTCAATTTTGTCACTTTTACAAGTCAATTATCCTAAAAAACTAATTCAACTGCAAATGTATGCCTTTCTTCTGTATTTATAGGCATGTAAATGCAGCAATTTTTCAAAAAATGAATTATTACGGCTTACAGCAATACGCACACTTAAGACATTAGCAATAAATTAAATTACTTAATTTTAACTTAATACAACCCTCCTTCTAAGTCTTAGCTTGTTGCCATAACCTCAATTAGAATCTTAGCATGACGATAATAATAGCGAAGCAAGCATAAGAAAAATTAATCCTTAGTAAGTTTAACTATGTCACATTTTTTATTTTTTTTGCGGGCGCCCGGCATCTTAACGCACATTTTGCGTTAAGATGCCGCCGCTATGCTACGCAGCTCGCTATTCGCTCGGCCCTCGCTACGCTTCGGTCTGGCCTTCGGCCACTGCTTCGCAGCGCTGGCGCAATGAGAGGTAAAGGCTTATACAAAAAGGAGGGGATATGTTTGCACATATCCCCTCCATAAATTTTCTGTGATATTCAATTAGTTACAACCGTCCGCAGCCGAGAACTGGTTAAAGTTAGGAGCAAATACGCCTGTATCAGCAGCGTTACAGTCACAGTCCATGTTGTAGTCACCTAACATATAGGCAGCAAACAAACTAAACTGTTGTGAAAGCGGAATCAAGTCAATCGCGTTAATATCGTACTGGTGACCAATAGCTGTACCACCATTGAATTGAACCGCATTACCTGCAGCTAAACCGTATACAGTACCACCATTAGTACCAATTTGACGTTGACCAAGGGTTGCTGTAGCACCAGAACCTAATTGGTAACCATTTGTACGACGGAAGTCAGCAACATTTACAGCAGCTGGATTTGTAAAGCCAACTGGGTACAAAGCAGCCAAGTGGTTTCTGTGGTGAATAGCCACCCAGATAGTATCACCCGGTACATAAGGCAAGCAGAATACGGTATCGCCACTTGTGTTGTAGATATTACCGCTACGGGTCAAGATACCAGGAGCTTTCAAAACAACATCGCCATCACATGAAGAGCTTCTCAATTCTACCAATACCCAGTCAACCATATCGGTACGCTGTGAAGTTAAAGTTTCAGTACCAGCGTAGTTGTAAGGTGCTACGTTGAATGGCTGAGCATTAGGAATTACAGTTGTACCGCCAGCACTTGGACAAACACGGATGCGGTTGTACATGCGCAATGAGTCGGCAGTTGAGTTGTAAGAACCTTGTAAGAATACTTTTGGAGAAACACAGATTTGTGTAGCTGGATTAACCAAGATGTAAACAGTAGCCTCGGCACACAAAGAAGGTACGCCGTTGTCACAAATTTCATAAACGAATTGGTCAGGACCAGTGAAACCGGTGTTTGGTGTGTATGTGAAGTTACCGTTAGCTGAAATAACTACAGTACCGTTTGCAGGGTTCTCTATTGGCAAAGTCACCACGTTAATGGCGTTACCGTCTGGATCGCCGTCGTTAGGTAATACGTTGCCAGTTACAGGAGTGTTCATTTCGGTAATTTCAAAATCATCACCAGCAAAAGGTGGGTTGTTGCCACTACCTGAAGTTGTGATTTCAATGAAAACGATTGCTGTATCACAAAGTACAGGAGTACCGTTATCGCAGATGCGATAAGTAAATTGGTCCATACCTTCGTAGCCTGTACTCGGCGTATAAGTATAAACACCTGGAGCTGTTATTGTAGCAGTACCATGTGCTGGGCCAACGATTAATGTAGTTGTTGCTGTAATAGCATCACCGTCAGGGTCAGCATCGTTATTCAATGCATTAGCCGAAACTGGAGTGTTTACTAAAGTAACGTTGTAGTCATTGTGTGCTACAGGAGGATTGTTGCCGCTACCTGGTTCTGCAATGATGGTGATGAATACAGTAGCCGTATCGCAAAGGCTAGGCACACCATTATCACAGATTGCGTATTGGAATTCATCTGTGCCCACGAAGCCAGCTGCTGGTTGATACGAGTAATCACCATTAGCATTGATAATAACGTTAGCACCTGTCATTGGAAGGACGATAGGGGTAGTATTGGCGGTCAAAGTACCTCCGTCTAAGTCGTAATCGTTTGTAATTACATTACCACCAACAGGTACGTCTACATAAGTTGCGTTGATGTCGTTAACGGCAACTGGTGGTTGGTTGTTCGGGAACACCAACAAGTATACAGTTGCTTGAGCACAAAGTGCAGGAGTGCCGTTGTCGCAGATTTCGTAAACGAATTGGTCGGGTCCAATATATCCAGTGTTTGGTGTATAAGTGTAAGTACCGTTAGGCAATACAACTACAGTACCGTTAAATGGAGCTTCGATTGGAGTTGTGTTCAAGGTAATTGGGTCACCGTCAACATCGTAATCGTTTGGCAATACATTACCTACTATGTTGGTATTGATTTCGCCTGTACCAAAGTCGTCAGCAGCAAATGGTGGGTTGTTGTCAACATCACCAGGAAGGATGATTACTTCAACTAAGGCTGTATCACAAAGTACTGGTGAACCGTTATCGCAAAGGATATAGGTAAACTGATCCGAGCCAGTAAAGCCGTTGTCAGGGGTGTAAGTAAAAGTACCCGCTGATGTCAAGTTAGTTACTGTACCGTTTAAAGGCAAGCCCAACAAAGTAGTTGTAACGGCAATGGCATCACCGTCAGGGTCGCTATCGTTATTGATTACAGTACTGTTAAAGCCTGTGTTAAGCACTGTGACGAACGCGTCGTTGTTGGCTATTGGTGGATTGTTGTTGCTGGTAGGCAAATCAACTATAGTGATGTAAACCGTTGCAGTATCACAAAGCGCTATCGCAGCGTTATCGCAGATTACATATACAAAGCTATCTTGACCTACGTAGTCAGTATTAGGCATGTACATGTATTGGCCGTTAATTGTACCGTTGATAAGGCTACCATTAACTGGGCCTGAGACCAAGAGTGGATTAACCGTAATAGGGTCACCATCTGGGTCAAAATCGTTCGTCAATACATTAATAAATACTTGTGTATTTACCAAAGTTGCATTAATATCGTTTATGGCTACAGGAGGTTGGTTAGCTGGAGCAACGAGCAAGTAAACAGTAGCTTGAGCACAAAGTGCTGGTGTACCGTTATCGCAAATTTCATAAACGAACTCATCTGGACCAAAATAACCGCCAAACGGTGTGTAGATAATATCACCGTTAGGCAAGATAGTTACCGTACCGTGATTAGGCTGATCAATCGGAGTAGTGTTCACCGTAATTGGGTCACCGTTAGGATCGCCATCGTTAGGTAGGATATTCAAGGTAATTGGCTCGTTAATTTCACCAATACCGAAGTCGTCACCAGCAAATGGAGGATAGTTGTCGCCATTGTCAGGTAAAACTAAGATAACTACAGTAGCTGTATCGCAAAGCACGGGGAAACCGTCATCGCAGATAGAGTAAACAAAAGTGTCTTGGCCGAGGTAACCAGTAGCTGGCGTGTACGTGTAATCACCGTTTGGTGAAATAGTAACTGTACCATGGTTAGGCTGGTCGATAGGGGTTGTGTTCAACACGATATTATCACCATCGATATCTTGGTCGTTGTTTAGTACGTTACCATCGATTGGTGTATCCATCAGCGTGATGTTGTAGTCATCGTTAGCCGTGGGCGGCTCGTTTTTAGTATCATCTGGAAGATTCAACACTTGAATTACGACATCAGCTGTATCGCAAAGTGCTGGAGTTCCATTATCGCAAGCCACATAAGTAAAGGTTACTTCACCTGGTGTAGTTGGTGGGTTAAATACGTAGCTACCATCGGGGTTAAATGAAGTAAGCGTACCTGCAGAAGGAGGCGTCAAAAGTGTGAAAGTAAGCGGGTCGCCATTTGGGTCATAATCGTTAGTGCTTACGTCACCAGAAACCGGGATACCTACGAAAGTTGCATTGATATCATTTACAGCAATCGGTGCACAGTTTGGTGAAATACAGGTAAACTCGTTACCATAAGTAACGATATTCAAAGAAGGTTGACTGAACAAGCTAATATATTCCTGGCCAACGGTTGGAACGACGTCAGTATCTTCTTGCCAAACGAAGTTGATACAGTTGGCAACAGCACCAGCATTATAGCTAATGATATCGAACTCAAGTTCTGCCATGGTCGTCCAAACACCTGGTTGCAATGTAGCCACAGGGAAGAGGGATACGATACCGTAAGAAACGATTGTATCGTTATCGGTAGGGCTATACTGTTGAGTTAGGGTGTGGTTACCATCCAACGAAACGGGCACTGGCGTAACCTTGCGTGGGTTTTGCAGCATGTTCCGGTTGAAGGTAAAGCGGAAAGTCCAAGAGGCCGTCTGAAAAGCAGTTGCTTGCTCAGAGGTTGCTTGAATTTTAACCCGCAGCGTGTTGGTGTAGCAATCGGTGCTCACGTCATAGAAGCGAACACCCGCGAGTTTGCCCGTTTGGGCAGACAAGCCTGTTGCAAGCACAAGCAGGATGAGGGTTGTAGCTAAGGCTGAAATTAGCTTTTTCATGTAAGATAAATTTAACAGTTTGATTCTGGAGTGGGGGGGGAGTCTGGGGGGAGCGTGAGCTGGATGAAAGGCAACGCCAAGCGTTGGTGCGTAGCACCGAGCCGATAGGCGAGCCTGGAAAACAGCGACGGGACGCTAAACCACGCCACTAGTGGTGTGGTTTAGCGAGCCGGCACGCCCAAAAAAGTATTTCAAAGATAAGCAAACATTCTTTAATGAATGCTTATGGTAGACTAAGGACAGTCGTTGATGGCAGAGTCAGCACCAGAGTTAGGAGTGAGTATGTCCATATCGTCAGCGTTACAGTCGCAGTTCATGTTGTAGTCACCTTGCATGTATTGGCCGAAGATACCTTGGTCGATAAGTACAGGAGAAAGGTCACGAATATCGATACGATCTTTAGATTGGGCCGTATTCGTGAAGAAGTTGTACTTGTAACCGTCGCCTGCGAACATTACATAAGCACCATTAGTACCTACAGCTTTTTGGCCACTAGAACCGGCGTCGATGTAAGATTGGTTGAAGCGGAAGTCTTCATTGTACAATACACCAGGTTGAGGAGTAATCGCATTAGCTGACATTACGCCGATGTGGTTGCGATGTTCGATAACGATACGGAGTTGGTCACCGTTTTGGAACGGTACACAGAAGGTAGTATCGCCGTTGGCACGAACCACGGAACCGTCACGGAGGAGTACAGCGGCTTCACGGTAAACGAGTGAGTCAAGACAAGCACCATTCACGAATGAAACGAGGACCCAATCAACCATATCAGAAGGCATTGCAGCAGCATTTGCGAATGACTCTGTACCATTGTAAGCATAAGGCTGGATAGCATATGGCTGAGTTGTTGGGATTACGTTCAATCCAGGGATTTGGCTACAAGCGCGCAGGTCGTTATACATGTGCAAGCTATCAGCGGTTACGTTGTAAGAGCCTTCAAGGAATACTTTAGTAGTGAAGCAAGCTTGACGCAATGGGTAAACCAAGAGGTATACGGTAGCTTCAGCGCACAATGAAGGAATAGCGTTATCGCAGATTTGGTAAACAAACTGGTCAGTACCGATAAAGTTGTTGTTTGGTGTATAGGTATAATTACCATTCACATCTACACTAACTGAACCGTTAGCAGGCATAATTACTGGAACAGGGTTCACAATAATCAAATCACCATCAACATCGCCATCATTCGGCAAGATATTGCCTAAGATATCATCATTCATGAAGCCGCTACCGAAGTCGTCACCAGCGAATGGTGGGTGATTACCAGTAGTAGGTTCGAAGATATTGATATAGAGGGTAGCAGTATCACAAAGAACAGGAATACCTTGGTCACAGATAGAGTAAGTAACTTCGTCAACACCTGGGTTTGTAGTTGTAGGCGTGTAGACATAAGAACCATTAGGATTAATGGTAATAGTACCTAAGCTTGGTCCGGTCAACGGAGTAGTGTTCAAGGTAAGTGGTTGATCTTCAGGATCAGCGTCGTTAACCAAGATGTTACCAGTTGTAGGAACACCTACCATTGTAACATTATTATCATCGTTGGCTACTGGTGGCAGGTTGCTAGAACCTGGCAGATCAGATACCGAGATAGTAACGATTGCTGTATCGCAAGCTACAGGTAGGCCTGCATCACAAAGAACGTAAGTGAACTGAACATCATCAACTGAGCCAGCGGCTGGTATGAAAACGTAATCACCATTAGGTTGTAAGAATACAGTACCAGAAGTTGGAGTTCCGACCATTGAAACAGTTAATGGAACAGAGTTATCTGGATCGTAATCATTGGTCATAACGCTACCAGAAACAGGGACATCTACGAAAGTTGCATTGATGTCGTTGATGGCAACAGGTGGGATATTGCGGGTAAACACCGTGATGTAAACAGTAGCTTGAGTACAGTACATTTGAGGCGTACCACTTTCGCAAACTTCGTAAACGAAGTTATCTGGACCAACATAACCTGGGTTAGGAACATATTGGTAAGTACCATTTTGGTTAATGGTTACAGTACCGTTCATTGGGTCAGCAACAGGGTTTACATTGTATACAAGTACATCACCATCAACATCGTAGTCGTTAGGAGACATGTTGCCATTTACAGGAACATTCATGAAAGTTGAGGTTGCGTCGTCACCTGCGAAAGGAGGATTGTTTACAGGGTCACCATCTGTAACGATAATGGTTACGGTAGCATTATCGCAAGCATTAAACGGATCACAAATTTGATAAACGAATTGGTCGTTACCTTCGAAGCCAGGGTTTGGCGTGTAAGTGAATGTACCATCAGGGTTAATGGTCACAGTACCGTTAGATGGGTTAGAAACCGGGGTAGTATTCACGGTAATAACGTCACCATCAGGATCAAAGTCGTTTGTCAATAGGTCGCCATCAACTGGAATACCTACCAAGGTAGAAGTTACGTCATCGTTAGCTACAGGAGGCGTATTGTTTCCATCACGGTCACGAATCACGATGGTAACGGTTGCGGTATCACAAAGTGTAGGTGTACCGGCATCGCAAGTATAGTAAGTAAATTGTGATTGACCTACAAAACCAGGGGCAGGGTTGAACACATAAACACCAGTATTCGGGTTGAATGACGTCAACGTTCCGTTAGTTGGGTTAGTCAATACGGTGAATGTCAAGAGGCCTCCCTCAGGATCGAAATCATTCGTACTTACATTGCCCATAACTGGGGTATTAATCAAAGTATTGTTGATATCGTTGATAGCAACTGGTGGTAAGTTACAGCCAGCAGCAGCAGGATTTACAACAACACGAACAGTATCAGTACTAGTACAACCGTTTTGGGTAACTGACAGTACGTAGTTGGTTGTAACGGAAGGCGTAGCAATTGGGTTAGCAATATTTGGGTTGCTTAAGCCTGTAGTTGGAGACCAGCTAAACACTGCAGTTGGCGAACCAGCGGGAGTACCACCAATCATAACGCCAGTACCGAAACCGCAGTAAACTTTATCAACACCAGCGTTTACGAATGGGCTATTGATAACTTCAACGAAAACGTTGTCGGTCATTTGGCAGCCATTGCGTGTAACTGTCACCGTGTAAGTAGTGTTTACTGTTGGGTTTGCAGTTGGGTTAGGGCTGGTAGCGTTGCTTAAACCTAATGAAGGAGTCCATGCATAAGTAGAGCCGGGTTCACCGGTTGGAGTACCACCGATGGTAACTGATGTTCCAGAGCAGATAAGGCGGTTAGGACCAGCGTCGGCATAAGGAACAGAGTTTACATCAACATCTACAGAAACGAATGCGGTACTAACGCAAGCGCCGTAAGTTACATACACTGTATAAACGGTAGAATCAGTTGGAGAAGCTACTGGGTTAGAAACGGTAGGGTCATTAAGGCCTGTAGAAGGAACCCATTGGAATACTGCACCGTTCGGGCCAGTAGGAGAACCACCGTTACCACCGAGGATTGTTGAAGTTCCTTGGCAAATCATCACATCAGCACCAGCATTTGCGAAAACAGCCTGGTCAACAGATACACCCACAGTGTCACGGCTTGTACAACCATTCTGAGAAACCGTTAAGATAGCTGTAGCATTGCCTGGATTTGCAAATACTACAGAAGCGCTAAGACCAGTAGCTGTTGCAGGAGTTGCGTTCGGCGTAAATGCCCAAGTGTAAGTAGCACCAGGACCAACGTTGAATGCAGAGAAAGCTGCAGATTCACCAACACAAGCACCAGCAGGTGGTACTATATTAGCCGTAGGAGTAGGATTAACGATTACTGTTGAGGCAGCTGCAGAGCTACAACCATTAGCATCGGTTGTAGTAACCAGATAAGTAGTAGTTGTCGTCGGACAAACGTTAATTGTAGCAGTAGTCGAACCGGTATTCCAAGTGTAAGCCAAAAGGGTAACACCAGGCTGAGATACAGAAGGATTAAGTATCGCAGAGATATTGTTACAAGATCCATTACAGATACTAGCAGGGGCGCTAATTACAATACTTGGAGCGTTAACGGCATTTAAGGTAACCGTGTTGGTGTAAACAACAGGGCAGAAACCGCCTACATAACGAACTTCAATAGTATAAGAACCAGCTGCAAGGTTAGCGAAAACGCTACCAGCTTGCCAAGTACCACCATTAAGCCTGTATTCTAATGGAGCCCAAGTTCCTTGTGCAAAGACAACTATAGAACCATTAGACACATTACAAGATGTAGGATCAGTAGCGTGGATGCTATCAATAACTGGTAGTGGGCGCACCATTACGAGCGTGCTGATGGTAGCCGTACATCCATTTGAAGAAGTAACGGTTACTGTATAGTTTGTTGAAGTTGTAGGAGCAGCTGAAATCACAGGCGTTGAAGCACTGGTACTCCATGCATAAGATGCACCACCAGAAGCGGTTAACGTTGTGCTTTCTCCTTGGCAAAGTTCGCCAGAAGCGGCAACAATACTTGGGTTAGGAGCTGGAGAAACAGTGATACAACGTGAAGCTGTACATCCGTTTGCATCAGTACCCGTTACACAGTAGGTTGTGATAGCTGAAGGCGTAACAGTGATTGAAAGCGTATTTGCACCATTTGACCAAAGGTAGCTAGAAGCACCAGAGGCAGTAAGTGTTGATTGGGTACCTAAGCAAAGTACTGAAGGGCCAGAAATTTGAACATTAGGTGCCGCATTTACCGTTACCGTACGGCTTGCAGTTGCAGTACAACCATTGCCTCCGATAGCAGTAACCTGATAAGTACCGTTAGTACTTACCGTAATTGTTGCACTAGTAGAACCATTGCTCCAAATGTAACTAGCACCGCCAGTTGCAGTCAATGAAGCTACAGAACCTGCACATATTGATGTATTGCCGGCAATAGCGACTGAAGGAGCAGGTTGTTGTGCGATATTTACAGATGCTGTACCAGAACAACCATTTGAAGCAGTTGAAGTAACCGAGTAAACACCACCAGCAGTTGCAGTAATGCTTGGGGTTGTAGCTCCTGTACTCCAAATGTAAGTAAGGCCACCGCTTGCAGTCAAGGTAGAAGAACCACCTGTACAGAATGCAAGTACACCGTTAATAGTAATTGTTGGGGCCAAAGGTACGGAGAGTACGATTGGGCTGCTATTCACAGTGGTACAGAAACCACCTACATACCTAACCTCAACCGTGTAAGAACCAGCTCCGAGGCCAGTGAAAGAGTTAGATGCTTGCCATGCACCACCATTGAGTCTGTACTCAAGTGAGCCAGATGCACCAGCAGCAAACACCGTGATGTTGCCATCGACCGTATTACAAGTAGTTGGGTTATTGCTTTGGATACTAGTGATGACTGGTAGCTGGCGCACTAAAATGGTAACCGAAGTGGTAGCTGTACATCCGTTGGAGGCAGTGGCCGTGACGTTGTAAACAGTAGTAACCGTTGGGCTTACCGTAATCACATTTGTTGTTTGGCCAGTACTCCAGATATAAGCAATACCGCCACTAGCCGTTAAGGTAGTTGACTGACCTACGCAAAGATCACTAACTGCAGCAACGATTATCGGGTTAGGCGCAGGGGCAACTGTAACGCATTGTGAAGCGGTACAGCCATTGGCATCTGTTCCAGTAACACAGTAAGTGGTGATTGTAACCGGAACAACCGTGATTGATGCCGTATTAGCACCAGTTGACCATACATAACTTGCGGCGCCATTTGCTACAAGTGTAGAAGAAGAACCTTCACACAAGCCTGTAGCACCGCTAATGGTTAAAGTAGGTGTTGGGAAAACCGTTACAAATTGAGAACCAGTTGCGGTACAACCAGCGGCATTCGTAACTGATACATAGAATGTACTAGATGCACCAGGGTTAACTGTAATAGACTGTGTAGTTTCACCTGTGTTCCACAAGAAGGCATTACCACCTGTTGCGGTTAATACAGTAGAGAAGCCCACACAAATTTCGTCGTTACCACTTATGGTAACTACTGGGTTATTGTCAACTGTAATAGTCTGGCTTGTAGTTGCAGAACAACCAAAGACATTCGTTACAGTGACAGAGTATGTAGTTGTAGCAGTAGGGCTAACGCTAATCGTAGCTGTAGTAGCGCCGTTTGACCATAAATAGCTTGAACCACCACTAGCAGACAATACCGCAGAGCTACCTAGACAAACTGATGTAGCACCACCTGATACGTTGATAGATGGGGTTGGAAGTTGATTTACCAAAACTTGGTAATCATCGGTACCAGTACAACCGTTGCTATTGGTAACGGTTACAGTGTAGGTAGTAGAGGCTATTGGTGAAACTGTAATTGCACTTGTCGTAGCACCAGTTGACCAGTTAAAGGTAAATCCTGAACCACCAGTTACACTAGTTGAGAGTGTAGTGCTGTTTCCGACACAAATGCTATTCTGACCTGAAATTACAGGATTTGGAACAGGATTAACGGTTACTGTACGTGAAGCAGTAGCAGAACAACCATTACTGTTCGTTACTGTAGCTGTGTAAGTAGTGGTAACTAGTGGGGCAAATGTCTGGGAGAACCCGGTAGCACCTGTAGACCAGTTGTATACTAAACTAACGCCACCAGAACCATTAGCATCAAGTGTTGTACTTTGACCTAAGCAAATCACGTCATTACCAGAGATAGATAGTGTTGGAGTAATATTTACGGTTACTTGACGAGTAGCCGTTCCTGTACAACCATTGGCATTGGTAACCGTAACTGTATAAGATGTTGTGGTAGACGGAGAAACCGTAATGTTAGGTGTATTGGCTCCTGTTGACCAAGTATATAAGAATCCAGAACCACCAACAACCGAAGTTACAAGTGTTGTTGAATTTCCATTACAAATCACATCTTGACCAGAAATGATAACGTTTGGAACAGGATTAACAGTTACTGCATAGCTAGCAGTACCAGTACAACCATTTGCATTCGTTACAGTGACAAAATAGGTTGTTGAAGCTGTAGGGCTAACTGTAATTGCACTAGTAATAGCACCATTAGACCAGCTGTAGTTAAAACCAGTACCACCTGTTACGCTAGTACTTAGCGTAGTTGAGTTGCCTAGGCAAATCACGTTTGTTCCAGATAATGTAACTACAGGGAAATCATTAACGGTTACTGTACGTGAAGAGGTGCCCGTACAGCCATTATTATTAGTTACAGTAACTTGATATTGAGTTGTTGCAATTGGGGTAACTGTAATCGATGGTGTTGTTGCACCGTTTGACCAGTTATAAGTGAAGCCAGTACCACCAACAACGTTAGCAGAGATTGTAGTGGTAGTGCCACGACAAACTACATTAGTACCACTAGTCGTAACGTCAGGCGTTGGATTAACGGTCACTGCCCTAGATTGAGTTCCTGTACAACCATTTGCATTAGTTACTGTCACACTATAGATTGTGCTAGATGTTGGAGTTACTAGGATACTTGAGGTTGTGGCACCATTAGACCAAAGGTAAGCAAAGCCTGAACCACCATTTGCCGTAGCTGAAATGGTTGTACTGTTGCCTTCGCAGATAACGTTTGTACCAGTTACAAGCACGTTTGGCACTGCGTTAACGGTTACTGTGCGGCTAGCGGTAGTTGTACAACCGTTATTGTTGGTAACCGTTACTGTGTAGTTAGTTGTAGATGCTGGACTTACTGTAATTGAAACGCCGTTCGATCCGTTTGACCATACATACGTAAAGCTAGAACCGACAGAAGCAAAAGCAGTTAATGTGGTATTTGTATTTAAACAAATCACATCTGTGCCACCGATATTAGCTACTGGCAGAGGATTAACCGTTAAGGTTGTTGAGCCAGTACCAACACAACCAAAGCTGTTAGTCACGGTAACATTATAGCTTGTTGAAGCTGTAGGGCTAACCGTGATAGAAGGTGTAGTAGCACCATTTGACCATACATAAGTAAAGCCAGAGCCGCCAGCAGCAGTAGCAGTAAACGTAGTAGAATTACCTACACATATAACATTATTACCAGAAACCGTTACCACAGGTACAGGGTTAACTGTTACTAAAGAAGCAGCAGTGCCTGTACAACCGTTAGCGTTTGTAACGGTAACTGTATAGTTAGTAGTTGATGTTGGGCTTATTGAAATAGAGGCTGTTGTAGACCCATTTGACCAAGCATAGTTAAATCCAGTTCCACCAGTAGCCGTAGCTAATAGCGAAGTAGATTGACCAACACACAAAGTATTCGTTCCTGTTAACGATACGTTTGGTACCGCATTTACAGTTACCGTTCTGCTTACAACTGCGCTACAGTTAACGTTATTAGTCACTGTTACGCTATAAGTAGTGGTTGTATTTGGCACAACTGTTATCGAAGCAGTTGTTGCTCCAGTTGACCATAAGTAAGTAAATGAAGAGCCACCCGAAGCAGCAACTGTCAATGTAGTAGAAACTCCATTACAAAGAATATCATTACCAGCAATTACTGCACTTGGTGCAGGGGGATTTTGCAATACGACTCCACAAGTAGCCGTTACGCCAACAGCATCGGTAACTGTTACATCGTAGCTGCCTGCAGCCAAACCTGAAACAGAACTGGTATTAGCACCGTTTGACCAAGCATAGCTGTAAGGCAAAACGCCTCCTGAAGTCGCAACACTAGCAGAACCATTGGTACCCCCACAAGTTGAAGGATCAATTTTTGAACAGTTTACAACAACATTACAGTTTGCAAAACGAGTAATAACCGTAGTATTGAAAGCGGTACAACCATTGGCATCAGTAGCCGTTACACGGTATGTTTGGCTATTTCCTGCAAAAACAGCTGTTGTAGATGAAGTTGTTCCACCATTGGTGTTTGAACTCCAAGAATAAGTATAGCTACCACTTCCGCCAGATGCAGTCGCAGACAAGTTAACCACTTGGTTTGGACAAGCCTGTAACGGTGAAGATATAACGGAAACATTTGGGTTAGAATTTACCGTAACCAAACGGCTACCAGTTGTAGTACAGCCAAATTCGTTGGTCACAGTTACGGTATATGATGTAGTTGCCGCAGGGGATACTGTAATGGTAGATGCTGTTGAACCATTTGACCAGTTATAACTGAACACCGAACCACCAGAGGCTGAAGCACTTAAGTTAGTTGAGAAACCAGCACACAATGTATTATTACCAGATACAGTGACAACAGGATTAGTGTTTACAGTTACTGTTCTACTTGCCGTTGTTGTACAGCCTGTATTATTTGTAACTGTTACGCTATATGCTTGAGTAGCCGACGGGCTTACTGTAGTTGAATTCGTTGTAGCACCATTTGACCACAAATAAGTAAACGATGAGCCACCACTAGCAGATACCGTTAAGGTAGCAGAACCACCAGCACAAACGATATTATCACCTGTAACTGCTGCAGATACCGCAGGGTTTACTACTACTAAACGACTACCAACTGTATTACAGCCGTTAGCATTGGTTACCGTTACCGCGTAGTTTATTGTAGATGTAGGGGCCACGGTAATTGACGACGTTGTTGCACCTGTTGACCAAGCATAAACAAAACCAGAGCCACCACTTGGTGTGGCTGTCAATGTTGTATTTGTACCCAAACAAATATTATTTGAGCCAGTCACGTTTACAGATACTGCTGGATAAACAGCGTAGCTAATTGACGCTGTACCAGTACAACCGTTACTGTTGGTTACAGTAACTGAACATGTTCCAGACGCCGTAGGGATAAATGTGATAGTAGAAGCATTACTTGTTGAACATGACCATTGGTATGTACAGCCTGAACAGTTAAGTGAGGTTGTTGAGAAAGTGATTGCGCTACCTTCACAAACGCCAGCAGGGGCATTTATAGTGATTACAGGGCTAGCATTCACCGTTACGGTTCGGTTAGCTACGGTACTACAGTTCAGGTTATTGGTTACTGTTACGGTGTAGTTAGTAGAGTTAGCCGGAGAAACTGCAATACTACTAGTTGTTGCTCCAGTTGACCACAAATAGGTGAAACTGCTACCGCCAGTTGCAGATGCAACCAAGGTAGTCGAAATTCCAGAACAAATCACGTTTGTACCTGTAACTGTAACTACAGGTGCTGGTGGGTTAGTTAAGTTAACCTGACAAGTTGCTGTATTACCAATCGCATCAGTTACTGTAACTGTATAGATTCCAGCTACCAAACCTGTTGAGGCTGATGTTGTGGCGCCTGATGACCAAAGGTAAGCGTAAGGAGCTAAGCCACCAGCTGCAGCGACTGTTGCAGTACCATTACTTCCTCCACAAACACTTGGATTCGTAGAACTACAGTTGGCTACTACTTGACAGTTATTAACTGTAATAGAACGACTAGAAGTAGAGGTACAGTTGTTTACATCTGAAACTGTAACACTGTAGGTTTGACTTGAACCAGTAGCAACAGCAGTAGTCGTTGATTGATTGCCGCCTGCTGTATTATTACTCCACATATAATTGAACGCTGGAGTGCCTCCTGTAACTGAAGTCGTCAAAGTTAATGACTGACCGTTACAGATTGGTCCAGGTATATTTGCTAAGGTTAGTACTGGGTTAGGATTAATGATAACCGTTCTTGTTGCAGTTCCAACACAGCCACCACTGTTGGTAACTGTTACTTGGAAAGTATTCGTACTTGCAGGAGTAACCGTAATTGAACTAGTTGTTGCAGCGTTTGACCATAGGTAGGTAAATCCTGAACCACCTACAGGGTTAGCTGTAAGCGTTACAGAAGCCCCAGCACAAAGCTGACCTGTTCCAACAATAGATACGTTGATATTTGGATTAACTGTAACTGTCCTTGAACGGATAGTCGAACAACCCGAAGAGTTGCTCACGGTTACGGTATAAGTTGTTGTACTTGCCGGTGAAACCGTAATACTTGAAGCTGTAGAACCTGTTGACCATTGGTGTGTAAAGCCTGAACCACCACCGTTGATATTTGTACTCAACGTTGCTTGGCCGCCTTGGCAAATCACACTATCACCATTTAGGGTGAAGTTAGGTACAAACTCTACACCAACACCCTGGTTATCTACCCCTGAGCAGCCTAAGCTGTTGGTAACTGTTACCTCAAAAGTAGTCGGGCCAGTAGGACTTACTGTAATACTAGAAGTCGTAGCACCGTTAGACCATGAATAAGAGAAACCTGTACCACCTGAAGCTGCCGCTGACAAAACAAGGTTTTGACCAGGACAAACAAAGGTATTACCATTAATAACCACCGATGGTCTTGGGTTAATACTAATTGTTCTACAAGCTGAGGTTGTACAACCATTGGCGTCTGTTATTGTAACGCAATAGTTTGTAGTGGCCGAAGGATAAACGGTAATGGTTGCTGCAGTAGCTCCATTTGACCAGTTATAGCTATATGTACCACCTACGTTCATGTTGGCCGAAAGGTTTGCAGAACTACCTTGGCAAAGTGCACTCGGTCCGGTAATTGAAGCCGTACCAATTGAGTTTACTGTGACCGTAGCACATGTGCTGGCCGAACATCCTGCAGTTGTCGCCGTTACACAATATTGTGTAGACACCGAAGGCGATACAGTTATAGTGGCCGACGTAGCACCATTTGACCACAAGTAAGTACTACCACCAGTGGCCGTCAACGAAGTTGAAGTGCCTTGGCAAATAGTAGTATTACCTGAAATATTTACGTTAGGAAGCGGGTTAACAGTCAATACTTTAGTCCCTGAAGCAACACATCCAAAACCATCCTCAGTAGTTACACTGTAGGTTGATGTTGTATTAGGGCTAACGGTAATTGAACTTGTTGTTGCACCTGTACTCCACAAATAAGACCTCAAGCCAGCGGGAGCAGATAGGTTAGTTGATGAACCTACACACAATGTATTAGGGCCAGTGATGTTTACCGTTGTACTCGGACAACCACATTCTGCATCCACGAATACCGAGCCTCCAATCGTAAAGGAGTCTCCATTACTGTTAGGTGACGTTATTGTAATTGTTACACTCGTTGCATTGCCTGGTACATTGGTCAAGGTCAATGGAGTGATATTTAAAGAACGGCCTAAGTTCCAGTTATTGATGGTATATGAATTCGTAACGCCACCAGCGGTAGCTGTAACGGTGGCAATCCTACCATCGTTTGACATTTCTGTAATAGGAACGGTCAAGGTAATATTCCTTGGGCCTGGAGCTGCTGGAATAGGTAGCGTTACTGTCCTAGAACCTTGGTAAATGAAAGCATTCTCGTAATAGCCTGTTGATGCAATTCCGTTTGGATCATTACGGAATACATAAGCCGTAAAGGACCACGTTGAGCTAGGCTGTGGGGTTGTCAGGGTAATAGATCCTGTTGGATCAAATTTAGCCCTGAAAAACCTTACGTTACCGTTACCCCAGCCATTCGTGGTAAACGATGGCGGAGTGCCTCCAACTGTAAAGCTTTGTGATGCAGATGCAAAAGTTACCGTTGATGGCAGCGGGTTATTTTTAGCTACTGCATAAACTACAATACTATCTATATTACCTGTATTCGTAAAGTTCAAGGTGGTAGTACCTGCGTTATTTGTTCCACGACCTACTACCTCAACTCTTTTATTCTGGGTACAGTTAAATTGCCATGAAATTGGGGTTGTACAATTATTTACAGTAACCACTGTTGAGGCATTTGACTGGCAACCACCAGCTCCTGTCACTGTAACAGCATAAGTTGTATTGTTGTTGGGAGACACCGTAATTGAGGATGTCGTAGCACCATTTGACCAGCTATAACTTGACGCATTCGTGGCAATAGCGGATAATACCGTTGAATTGCCCTGGCACACATACGTTGTTCCTGATACAAAAACCGTTGGTGTCGGGTTAACCGTTACTGTACTGCTCAACACGCGTGGGCAACGGTTGCAACCTGAGTTTGGCGTAACCGTTACAGAATAGGTCGTCGTACTGCTAGGACTTACTGAAATGGATGAGGTATTGGCACCATTCGACCAATTGTAGGTATAACTAGTACAGCCTGACGGCGTAACAGCAATCGTACGGCTACCTCCAGTACATATTGAACCGTTAGGTGTAATACTGGCAGTAACTTGTGGATTTACCGTCACTGTACTTGAACTAACCCCTGAACACCCAGTGCCGTTAGATACGGTAACAGTATAGGTTGTGGTCGAACCTGGGCTCACCGTAATTGACCTACTGTTTGAACCATTTGACCAACTATAGGAATATCCACTTGGGTTAGCAGTAAGCGTTGAGCTACTTCCTGCACATATAGTTGTTGCAGTATTAGATATAGACGTAGAGATTGTACCAGAACCAGAAGCAGTCCCTGAGGCATAGGCCTGACAGCCTTGAGCGTCAGTCACTGTCAAATAATAGGTACCAGCTGAGGTAATTGTCTTACAACTAGAATTCCCTCCACCACTCCATTGATAAGTATAAGGTCCTGTACCACCGCTTAATGAAGCACACATGGTGTTGTTGTTACACAGGTTGATATTGCCAACAGATGCACTCAAGTTGCAACATGGCCCAGTAACGGAACAAGAGGAACTCTCGTAAATGTTCCCCGCATTGCCATATTGATCAACGCAGCGTGCACAGATGGTATACTGTACCGTCTGACCAGCCGAAATAGGTACGGAACGAGAGTACTGATTCGTCCAGCCTGTGTTGCTGGCAGTATTCCAACCATACCACATCCACTGCACAGTGCCCCAAGGGCACGTAGGCGCAGATGTTACGTTGAAGTGAGCATAACCGCCAGAATAATAGCAGGATATAGATCCCGCCGAAGATGGATTAGGTTGCGCAAATGCTAACTGCGGGAGCAGTAAAGCAAGGCTTAAAATAATCTTGTTGAGTAAGATTTGAGCTTTCATAAGCAAGGGGGTTGCTGATTCTCTACAGTTAAAAAAATAAAAATAATTCTCCCCAAAAAACTTTTCAGTTTTTCAAAGAGAAAGCGCCGCTAATTGTTTTTGTGGGTGATTATATCATCAGGGGAGATGGTACATCATGGTACAAAGGTAATGCAAAAATCTTATCGTGTATATTTTTTTAAAAAAAGTATTGAAAAAAAATCTTTTTTTAAGATTTTAATGGCATTTTGTGACGCAATATACATTTTCAAAAAATACATATGTAACGCCATGCAATGTATTTAATCTCAATTACAAGCGCCTGAAATTTGTCTATACTGCCGTATTTTATGCTAATCTGACATTATTTTGGGGCCTCCCAGGCCCTGTTTCACCCGGGCCTGGGCGCTACGCTACGGGGCTCGCTGTTCGCTCGGCCCCGCTGCGCGGGTCTGGCCTTTGGCCACCCCTCCGCATCGCTAGGCCATTAAAAACCTATGTAAAACTGTTTTTGGGGGATTTTGACGTGGCTGGAAAAATTTTATTCCGTTAACTGTGTTTAATAAATACGTTAATTCTGGCTTCGAGTTACACGCAATTGCGTGAGCCATGTGCAGGGCAGCGGCCCTCGTGGCCGCTGGTGCGCAGCACCGAGCCGTTAGGCGAGCCCGGAACACGGCGACGGCGTGCTAGCCAAGCCACTTTTGTGGTTTGGCTAGCACGCCGGCACGCCCAAAAAATAATAAAAAATTAATAATCGTGACCATAATTAAGTTGAAGCTCCTTTTAAAATAGATTGAAGCTCCATCGTTGTGTGAGCCATGTGTAGGGCTATGGCCCTTACGTCCGCAGGTGAATAGCACTGACGAGCCGTTAAACCCAAAGGGCTCCACAAAGAAACAACGCGACCGCGCGAACACGGCGACGGCGTGCTGCGGCAGACCACCCGTGGTGGTGCTGCCATAGCACGCCGTCACGCCCAAATAAAAAACTACTTTGGGCTAAAAAGGATCAAATACGCTTAAAGCTTTATCTTCAGGGAACTAAAGAATTCATCCCGCAAGGCATCTGCTTCGTTGGGGTCGGGGATAGATACCATAATTTGATACTGTACCTGTTTGTTGACGTAACTGCGATAGTACCACATGGCATCCTCAGTTTTGATGACAGCGGAATGGCCTTTCACACCATCCAGATCCTCTGATTTCAACTTGAGTTGCTTGCCACCGGATGCTTTCAAAAAGCTTTCAAAGCCAACCAAGGCCAAGTCAGCAGCATCTTCCGTGCGCAACTTTTTGGTATGTTTGGTGCAATGTAATATAAACTTTACACCTTCATACTCGCTGGTTACCTCGATACTAGAGCCCAGTTCATGTACAATGGCCTGCTCGTTAAATTTGGCAGGAAAGGTCACCTCGATACCAAAATCGTTGTTTTTGTACTTAGTTTTCTTAGGGGGCTGAGCGGTTGGCAGGGCCAGGCTATTGAATAGGAACACAGTGCTCAACAAAATGGATTGCAACATCATAATGCTTTGGATAATTATAATAGGTAAAGTTGCGCATGGCACAACTTTACCTATGGAGAATGTTTATAGGAGCAAAAAGTTCAGCAATGCTGCAACTTTAAGGAATGGTGATATTGATAGAGTATGAACCCACCGAGGCCACCACGTTACCGTCGCAGGTACCGCTACCGAAATCAACGGAACGCGTTGCATAGCCTGTTGGGGTAATCTCGATTATACCACGGGTTACACGCCAAGGCAGACAAGCAGCTTCAAAACGCAAGGGCGAGGTAATTTCCATCGTGAAGGCATTACCGTCACCGTCTAGTCCATCACCGTCGCCAGTAATCTCGTAGATATCATCTTCCCAAACAAGCATAGAAGCTTCACCGGCTATCCAATCGTAAAACACGGTAGCATCATAGCTGATTTCGCGACCGTTAGCATCTATTACTCGACCACCTGTTACCACGTCCTGGAAGCGTGTGTGGCCATTTACTTGACCCAAGTTCGTGATTCGTTTGGTGCCTTCAACGCGGTTACCATTCACGTAGTAGTTGATCAACTCGATATCGACAGTAGTGCCAGCGTCCCTCCAGCGACCGCTGAACGTTGCGCGTATTTGACCACTTCTACGACGGAGGTCATCGCAGGTGGCGGTGCTATCAAAAGTAATGGTAATCACGGCTGGGAACGTGGTGCCTGTGGTAAACTGAACGTCAACATCGGCACAAGTACCTGTACGTATGGTATCGTTATTTCTGGCCTCATCGCTTACCTGACGATAAATATCGTCAAACATGGTACGGGCCAAGGTAAGGTCTTGTGTTGCACCCCAGCCACCGGTTAGGTCCTGCAAGTCTCTGAAACGGTCACAACTAGCCATGAATATCAAGGCGAATGCTGTTCCAATGAAAAAAAGTTTAGTCTTCATAGTATAAAAGTGATTTGGTGATATGCATTTTTTTGACGGCGCTGCCAAGGTTTTGTTTATTTTTGGCAGGGTTTCCCAGTTAAACGCAAATTAAAACCGTCACGTTGGTAATTAAACGTCATGCACAAGTCTTTATTATTTACGTTGTTTTCCCTTGTATTGTTTTGCCAACAGCCACTGTTTGGCCAGCTTGATAGCGTTGCTTGGAAAGGGGTAATCTTGGAACCTAACCTCCACCTGGGTGTAATTGTAAAACATACCCCCAAGTTTTTGCCTGATCCTGGTGGCCTGACAAGCGGCCTCGAGCTGGTGTACCTCAAACAAACTTACGGCCGAGAGCCTTGGCAGGCCTTACAACGCTTTCCCAAGGTAGGCGCTAGCTTGCTATACATGAACTATGCCAACCCGAAGGTATTTGGGCAAAGCGTGGCACTTTTTCCTCACTTGACCTTTGACCTAATCCAACGAAAAAGGTTTAATATACACCTACGTGTTGGCGCAGGATTCGCAGCTGTAACGAAGCATTACAACCCGCAGAACAATCCGAGTAACAACGTGATTGGTTCAACACTAAACAATGTAACGGCCCTTAGACTTGGCTTCAACGGCCCAATTAGCCCAAATTGGAGCTGGACTGCAGCTGGTGCATTCACCCATTACTCCAACGCTTCGTCTCAATCACCCAACTTGGGCATCAACGTGGTATCGGGGCAGTTGGGCTTGCGTTACACCCCTACCCCACTACGCCCTAACGACTATATATATAGTAAGGAGCAACTGCCCCCCAAACTCCGACCTTGGTATACTACGCTTCAATTGTTCTGGGGTAGTACCGAGCGGCCCGCACCTGGAGGCCCCAAGTACCCCGTGTACGGTGTAATGGCAGAGGGCGGTTGGCGCACAGGCCGTACTAACCGGCTGGGGCTGGGCTTCAGCTACGAGTACAACAGCAGCGTCAAGGCGTTCATTTTGCACACCAACCAGTTCGAGGCCAGCCAGGCCGTTTACCAAGCAAGCCGTTTCTCTTGGTTTATCAGCGACGAGGTATTTTTCGGTCGCATTAGCCTAACGGGCCACGTCGGTGTTTATGCTCCACAAAGCTATCTACTGCCCTATGGTTTTTACAGCCGGCTGGGCATACGCTATTACCTGCGCAACCCTATGCTACACGCACCCAACATGGCCATTGGATTATATTTAAAATCGCACATGGTCACGGCCGAATACGCATCCTTGAACCTGAGTTTCAGCTTGTAATTTTTTCTTTTTTGGGCGCTGCGCCCGCGTTGCGGTCGCCGGGCTGTGCGCGGGGTCGCGTTGCTCCGTGTTCCGAAGCCGCGAAACATCGCGGCTCTACGTCACACCCGTGCTTCGCACGGCCGCTACCATCCCTAGCGCAAAACAGTGTTCTGCCTTACCCAATAAAAAAAGCCAGCCCCCTTTTCAAGGAGCTGGCCATATATACACTTGTTTGGAATGCCTTATTTCATCACTACCACACGGTAGCTGTTGCTTTGCTGACCATCGGTGATGTTCAACATGTATGTACCGTTGCTCAAGTTAGCCAACTCGAAGCTGCTGTTCAATGCTCCTTGCTGATTCTGGTACACTTGGCTGGCCACTACCCTACCGTTTACATCCATCAGGTTAAGTACAATGTCTTGGCCTTCTAGTTGGTCCATGTTCACGAACAACATATCGCTGGCAGGGTTAGGGAATACTTTTAATGCATACGCTGCATCAAATACCTCAACACCAACAGCGGGTACTACCGTAACCGTAACGGTTGCAGTAGCAGGACAACCCAACATGGTGCTGGTTACGTTGTAGCTAGAAGTAACTGCTGGGCTCACGTTGATGTTTGCACTAGCACCACCTGCCGACCATGCAAATGTAGCATACGTTGGACTGGCTACTTCGTAGTGAACAATAGTGTTCAAGTTGCGTGGTGTAAATGTGATTCCAAATGGATATTCCTTGCCTTGACCCTCTTTAATACTCAAATGCTGGTCGCTAAACAATGCAGCACCCAAAGTAAAGCCGTTGGTGTAGCTCAAAGCACCCAAACCATCAGAACGGGTAATATAAAAAGCCATGGTTTGGCCCGCTACCATGTTCAAGCTCAGGTTAAAATTGGCTGGCACACACTTACCTACCGGGCGGTTGCTAGAGCTGGCCAAGAGTGTCCAAGCACCCGCGTTGGTTTCAAAACCAACGTGCGTACCTGTTTTGTAATAAATTTCCAAGTTGGCAGGATCACCTTCTATGCTCAAGCTAAAATCTTTAATCGTCAAAGCGCTTGTGGCATCAAGGTCAAACATCGCCCCATCTTGGCCGTTACCCGCATCGAAAACACTGATTAAACTCCGGCGAACTGAAGCCGTGGCACTTAAAGCACTTGATTGACCAGGATTAATACTAGCAGGTGTAGCGGTAGCCACTACCGAGGGATCTACATGGTTTATGGCGCGGTAAGCAGAAAACGTGCTACCGTTAGCAAATGTGATATCAGCGGCAACAACAGTACCTTCCGTTGGCGTAATGTTGGTTGAAAAGCCTGTGGCCCCATTTGACCAAGTAATACTGGAAACACCTGGCTCATAATAAACTGTACCATTGAAAATTCTATTGGCATTGCTGGTACCAAAAGGATAAGCCTTGCCAGTGCCTTCTTTAACTTGGAGATAATCGTCGGCTGCTGAAACGGTTCCTGTAGCCGAACCGTTAGAATAAGCTATAACGTTAGGAGAGGAGCATGTAACGTAAAAGGCCAATGTTTGACCTGCTACAATATCCAAGTTCAAGTTTACGCCAATATCTACAGGATTCCCCATAGCGATTCCTGTAGACGAGCCTGCCAAGGTCCAAGCGGCCGAGTTCGTTTCAAAACCAACGTGCGTCCCCGTTTTGTAATACACTTCAAAGTTAGCGGGACCACTAACTAGATTAACTTGAAAACCTTTTATTTTGCCAGGGAGAAGCGCTGTTACATCGAACATGATACCAGCGTTGCTATTTCCGGCAGCGGAAGAAACGGCCAGCTGTTTCGCTGTAATTTCAGCGAGGGCCGTCACGGTTTCACCGTCGCACACGCTGTTGTCGCTTAATGAAAGTACAACCGCCGGGGTTGTTCCTTCTGCCTGGTCTGTAGTGGTTGCCATACGGCCGTTGTCCATTAATTGCTGTGCATTGACGAAGTTTACAAAGAGTAAAAGTAGGGGTAAAAAAATGAGTCGCATGACTGTATTGATTTGGTGAGATAATTCTTGCGTTTGGGCTTGGGTTAAGGCTTTCGTACATTATAATATACGAATATATGCCCCAATCAGCCGAAACGTTACCGCACTATTGAGTATACTGTAGTATTCATTGAGTATACTGTAATTATCCCTTGCTTGTCAGGCGTACCCCCAGTAAAATAACGGCTAAACCTAGTACATGAATCAATCCTAACGACTCTTTATCCAACAAACCCCAAGTCAAGGCTACAAACGGCGCCACATAGCTTATCGTGGAGGCAAACACCGCATCAGTCATTTGTATCAGCTTGATATATAGTATAGAGGCTATAACCGTGCTCATCACGGCCAGGCTAGCAATGGCCATTAACGATTTGTAGGCGTATTCATGCTCCAAAACTACCGATTGCACATCGAACAAAAACAAACCTGATATAGAAAAAGGTAATAAAAACATAAATGCCCCTGCTGTAATAATATGTGCCGGCATATGCTGCAAGGATGTTTTAATGACATTCGAGCTATAGCCATACGAAATGGTGGCTAGTACAATAAATAAGGCATAGCGATTGTCCTGCCCTTGACTAAAATCGGCCCCTACCACAACCAGTAAACAAGTGCCTATCAAGCCCGTAATAATGCCCAATACCTTGTAGGTGGTTAGCCTTTGGCCAAACAGCAATGCCCCTACCAACAATACAAACAGTGGTGTCAAGGAGTTTAGTGTTCCGGCCAAGGCACTAGATATCTGCGTTTGGGCCATAGGAAATAATATGGCAGTAATCCCATTACCCAGCAAGCCTACAATAATCAGAGATGGCCAGTCATTGGCTTTGATTTTACGGATATTGTACAGGAACACCGGCAGCATGACCAAACCCGCTACCGTGATGCGCACAGAAGCCACCTGCATATAGTCAAATGCTACGAGCCCTTTCTTGATGAGCACATAAGATGAGCCCCAAACCAAGGCATTAAACACCAGGATTAACCATCCGATAGCAGGGACTTGTCGCATGGTTATTTAAATAACTGTGCGATGAAGCCATTGCGCAAACGCGGGAAAAACCAGGTTGATTTTGGTGGTAGCACCCCACCCTGATCTGCAATGCGAACCATGTCTTCCAAGGCGAGTGGGTGCAAGTTGAACGAGGCGATAGCATCGCCGTTATCAACCACGCCAACCAGCTCGTGAGTACCCCTAGGCCCTTCCATGTACTCGATACCTGAGTAAGTGCGCACGTCGTGAATGCCTAATGCCTGCCGAAGCACGGTTTCATTGAATATTTGCACATCTAGGCGGTCAACGATGCCGTCGAGTTTTACCAGGTATTGTGGTTTAACGGTCAGGTGATACCAGGTTTTATCGAAGTACATCCCAATTTGGTGCGGCAAGGTCGGCTTGAACGAGGTCTTGGAGGTTTCTAGCTCAAAGAAGGCTTCCAAGCGGCTCAAAAAGGTTTCATGGTCAACGCCGTTCAAGCTGGTTAATATGCGGTTATAGTTGTGTATTTCTATCTCGCTCACGGGGAAAAGCTCAGCTAGCAGGTAGTTATAAGGCTCGTTTCCGTGATGCGTAGGATTTTCCGTTTTCATGCGCTTGTACAACTCGGCCGAGGTGTGCGAGCGGTGGTGCCCATCGGCTATGTAAGTAAAAGGCAGTTTATTGCGGAAGGCCAACTTGTAATGCTCCACGTACACGGGCTGGTCGATGCGCCAGTAGGTATGGTGCTCGTCGTTGAAGTCAAATTCGTAGGCAGGTTTGAGCGAGAAGGTGAGGCGGTTGGTGAGGGCATCAATGTCCATCACGTTGGGGTAGGTCAACAACACGGGCTTAATCAGGCCTTGGCGCTCCTCGTAAATCTCCTGTACCTTGTCTTCCTTGGCCCTGATAGTATGCTCGTGGCGGCGGATAGCCCCGCTCAGGTATTCCTCAATATGAATATATACCACAATACCGGTATAACTGCGGTACTTGGTTTGTACGCGATGAATCCAAAATGCCTCGTGCGCATCGGTTTTGTAGAAACCTTTTTTCACGAACTTGCGGAACTCGGTCTTTACATCCCGGAAAAAATCATTCGGTTGGGAAATTTTTTCCAGCACGGGCACGGTGGCAACAAATGGTTCAATGCGAGCCATGACAATCGGTTAGAGTATGAAGGATAGGTTAGGTTAGGGCCTCGGCAGCACGGCTATCCGCGTTAAGGATGCGGAGGGCCGCGCGTAGCGCGGGTGCGAAGCACGGAGCAAAGCGAACCCCGCAGCAGCCTGACCCCGACGCGAAGCGGCGGGGGAACGCCCAAAAAGAAAAAATGACTAAGTGAATAAACGAGTAAACGACTATCGCCTAGTCAAAGGGCGTTGAGGTTCGATTAATTGGCTTTTACCACTTGCGTTTTTCCAAAACCGTGCGGGTCATGAGGATAAACGCGGCGATGAAGCTGATGAAATAAACCATGTTGCGGCTATCGACCAAGCCGCGGCTTACCGATTGGTAATGGTAATCCATACCGATCGACTCGACCAGCGTGTCGGTTTTGCCGAAGAAAATGGGTAGCGAGCTGAGGTAGTAAAAGCCGAGGTAGAACAGTGCGCTGAGCAGCACGGCCACGATGAAGGCCACGATTTGGTCGCGCGTGAGCGATGATGCAAAAATACCGATGGCCACGAAAGCCCCAGCGATGAGCATCAAGCCCAGGAAAGAGCCCCAGAAGGCTCCGGTGTCGATATTACCTACCGGCGAGCCGAGTTGGTACACCGAATAATAGTAAATAAGCGTGGGTAAAATGGCGAAAAACACGAGGAACAAGCTAGCGAAATACTTGCCCATGATGATTTGCATGTCGGTGATTGGGCGCGTGGCCAGCAACTCGATGGTGCCCAGGTTGGTTTCCTCGGCAAAGCTGCGCATGGTGATGGCGGGTATCAAAACCAGTAGCACCGATGGGGCAAAGCGGAACATGAGGTCGAGGGTGGCGTAGCCGTAATCGATGATGTTGAAGGCCGGGAAAACCCAGAGGAACAAGCCCATGACCAGCAGGAAAACCCCGATGGCGATGTAGCCGATCAGTGAGCTAAAAAATGAGTTGACTTCTTTTTTGAATATACTCCACATGGTATGTGCGTGGTTTGGGATAAGCTTTTATTTGGTACCGGTACTGCCGAATCCGCCAGCGCCGCGATCGCTCTCGTCGAGTGACTCAACGGGCTGCCACTCGGCACGTTCGTAACGGGCAATCACCATCTGGGCGATGCGTTCGCCTGGCTCGATGCTAACGGCTTGACTAGAGAGGTTGATGACGATAACGCCAATCTCACCGCGGTAATCACTGTCGATGGTGCCTGGCGTGTTCGGCAGCGAGATGCCTTTTTTCAAGGCCATGCCGCTGCGGGGCCTAATTTGGGCCTCGTAGCCCTCGGGCAATTGGATAAACAGGCCGGTTGGCACCAGGCGGCGCTCCAACGATTGCAAGGTAATTGGCTCGCTGATGTTGGCGCGTAGGTCCATGCCCGCGCTACCCGAGGTCTCGTACTTGGGCAGCTCGAATGGCGAGGTGTTGACTATTTTAACGGGAATGTTCATCGCTCGTGTTGGTTTCTGACGTGCGAAAATATACAATTTTTACGAGCGCAAGTAAAAATCCTCGCCCATGCCAAACATATGGTCAATTTCAACGCTGGGCAAACCGTTTGGCTTGATGGTCCCTGAGATGTAACCATAAGGGCCCTCGTAGCGACTTTCAATCACCAAGGCGTTGATTCTCAGGGAGGTGTGCGATTTAGGCGTAAACACTAAATCTACCATGCCGTAATTATCTTTAATCAGCCAGTCGCCTTTGGGGCCATTGGGGCGTTCAAATTGTAGCGGCGGCAGGGGGTGTAATTTGCCGTCCATCCACAGGCCGTTCTCGTTGAATTGCTCCTGTTGGATACATTGGTTGCGAGTCAGGTTAAAGCCCATTGGCGTGCCTTGGGCATCGGCCCCGATGCCCGTCACCCAGTCGTACTGGGTAACGTAGGGGTAAAAACCTTTGTGATCGTCGATAATCAGCTGCGATTTACCGGGCAGGAACTCGATGCGTTGCTCGCCGAGCTGCATGAAACCCTCTAGCGGCATGACGCATTTGTGCGAGTATAAAGCGCGGCGCTCGGAGAAGGGCAAGCATACCACCATAGGCTCAAAACGGGTGGGATCGTGCATGGCGTGGAGCGTGGCCTGTACGGCGGGTAAACCCTGCTGGGACTTTATATCTACCTCAATATCAAGGGCATGTTTACCTAGGTCGTGCTCTACTTCAATCCTAAAACCATTGCGATCATAGCCTGCCTTGCTGCCGTAAAGGGTGCTAGGTACTTGCAGATGCCAGCCTGGCACCTTGCGTTCGTAGCGCGTTTTGGTGCCTTTTTGTTTGTCGTAAACAATCCATTGCACCAGCGATATTTTCTTGGTATTGTAAATGGCGGCCATCACGAACCACTGCTCGGTATTCATCTGGAAAGCCTGCCACTCGCGTAGTTGAAAGTTGCGGATGGCACGGCCAGGCAGCAGGAACGCCCCTTGGGTATCGATGAGGTTGGCCTGCTGAACGGGCGTGTTGTAGCAACCGAACTGGGGTTTACCATTTACAACGAGTTGGGTTGGGGCAGGTTTTATATCGCGGGTATACATTAGCGGTGAGTTGTAAGATGTGAGTGGTAAGATGTGAGCGGTGAGATGTGAGTTTATAGCTTACAACTTACATCTCATAGTTTATATCTTATTTTGGGCGCCCCGGCGCTAGCGCGCCGTCGGTCCCCTCCAGGCTCCCTGGACGGTCGGTGCGCGGTGCGCACCCGCGCCTACGGCGCGGCCTTACGGGCACCTGGCGCAAGGCCAAAGTTAATCAAATTGCTTAGTATGATGCGGACGGTTCATCCTAAATTTGATTGCACTGATTTACATATTTGACTGCTAGCTTAGGTGTAGCGCCTAATGATTGGGGATTGTAGCCGTTGTAAGTATATTTTTATGTAAAAGTACTGGGAGAAAAAGGTTTTTCGCTGTAAGCTAAAGTCCGAACATGCACTTATCATTTATTCGCATTATTTTTGTTGCTTCCAAAATGAAACAACATGTCTGTCTCTGTCAAAAACTTAACGAAAACATACGGCGCCCAAAACGCTGTTGACCATATTAGCTTCGAGGTAAAAAAAGGTGAAATCCTGGGTTTTCTAGGTCCTAACGGTGCGGGTAAAACCACCACCATGAAGGTACTGACCTGTTTTATACCCAAAACCTCGGGCGAGGCCAGCGTGTGTGGCTTCGACGTGGATAAAAACCCGATTGAAGTGCGGGAACGCATTGGTTACTTGCCCGAGCATAACCCCTTGTACAAGAGCATGTACGTGCGCGAGTACTTGAGCTTCACGGCAGGTTTACACCGCATTGCTAAACCGAAGGCCCGTGTGGATGAAATGATTGAAGTGACGGGCTTAAACCGCGAGGCACACAAGCAAATTGGCGCATTGTCGAAAGGTTACCGCCAGCGGGTTGGACTTGCCCAAGCCATGATTCACGACCCAGAGGTATTAATTTTGGATGAGCCTACCTCAGGCTTGGACCCTAACCAGTTGATTGAAATCAGGGGCATTATCCGTAAGTTGGGCGAGCAGAAAACCGTTATTTTCTCTTCGCACATCATGCAAGAAGTAGAAGCGCTATGTGACCGTGTGGTGATTATAAACCGCGGGCAAATTGTAGCCGACGACAATATTGGCAACCTACAACGCAACTTGAAAGCTGAAAACCGCGTGGTGGTTGCCTTCTCGCCCAAGCTCGACAACCCGTCGGTGTTGAAACGAATCAACGGTGTGATTGACTTCACAGTTGAAAACGGGGAGGAAGCGCCATTGTACCATATCCGTTCCGACAAGAGCATCGACATCCGCCCGGCACTGTTTAACCTGGCCGTGGAGCAACAAAAAATCATATTAGAATTACACCAAGAAGCTTCAAAAATCGAGGATGTATTCCAAAGTTTAACCAGTAAGTAGCTAAGCGTATGTTTGGACTTTAGCTAGCGGCAACTAATAATGCCTGCCGCCGTCCTGCGCCAGGCATGCGGAGTGCGCCGACCGAAGGGAGGCGGTGCCGAAGGCACCGAGCGAACAGCGAGTACGTAGCACGCCGACGGCGCGCAGCGCCGGGGCGCCCAAAATAAACATCAAAAAAGAAAAGCCCAACTTGAAAAAATCAGGTTGGGCTTTTATGCTAGATGAGGGTATGCTTAAGAGTATGTTTGGACTTTAGCTTCCGGCGAAAAACAGCTCTTTTCCGATGATTTTTGCTTTAAAAAATAGTTACGTAGCCCCACTATGCGCCCATTTTTTAAAGCAAGCTCATCAAAAAATAGCTTGTTTTTCCCTCGAACCCCAAAATCCAAACATACTCTAAGGGCAGTCATCGATGGCCGATTCAACGTTAATATTTGGAGCGAGCCAGATCACATCCTCCGAACTACAATCGCAGTTCATATTATAGTCGCCTTGGATATAAGCACCAAAGTTACCATTATCAAGGAGAACGGGGGTTAAATCGCCTACATCGACCCTGTGGTTGGATAGCGCACTACCGCTTATGGCGTTGTACTTGTAACCATCGCCAGCGTACATACCCAGCACAGCAGAGTTGGTTCCGATGACTTTTTGAGCGCTAGAGCCCATGGCTGTGTAAGATTGCGTATAGCGGAAGTCGTTTGTATACACTTGTCCGGGTACAGGACTAAGGGCATTAGCCCACATGACGCCAACGTGGTTGCGGTGTTCAATGGCTAAGCGGAGTTGCTGACCATTGACAAAAGGAACGCAGAACACCGAGTCGCCATTGACACGGCGAACGGAGCCGTCGCGTAGCAAGATAGCGGCTTCGCGATACACAACTGAATCAAGGCAAGCGCCATTGAGGAAGGAAACCAGCACCCAGTCGACCATATTATTGGGCATGTTCGCCGCAGATGCAAAGGCTTCATTCCCTGTGTAGTTAAACGGCTGAGCGTTATAAGGATGAGCTACAGGGATAACGCTAGAGCCATTGAGCAAGCTACAGTTTTTGAGTTTGTTGTACATGTGCAAGCTATCGGCAACACTATAAGCGCCCTCGAGGAATACTTTAGTGGTAAAGCAAGCCTGGCGGAGTGGGTTAACCAAGATATAAGCGGTAGCCTGAACACAAAGGACAGGTGCGCCATTGTCGCAAATTTGGTACACAAACCGATCGGGGCCCATGTAGTTAGACAAAGGCGTATAAGTATAATTTCCGTTTGTCGAGATACTCACGGTACCGTGGAGCGGCTGAACAATTGGGCTAGTATTAATGATTATGGCATTGCCATCTAAATCGCCGTCGTTGGCTAGCAGGTTACCCGTTTGAGGGGTATTGACGAAGCCACTGTTGTAGTCGTCGCCAGCAAATGGATGGTGGTTGCCCGAAGTGCTAGAGGCAATATGAACGTAGAGCGAGGCGGTATCGCATCGTACAGGAACGCCTTGATCACATACCACATAGCTCATTATATCCGTACCAGGGAACGTACTAGTTGGCGTGTAGGTGTAGTTACCATTTACAGCGAGGGCAAGTGTACCTAAGGTAGGGTTTGAAAGCAAAATGACGTTCAACACAATGGCTTGGGCTTCGGGATCTTTATCGTTAGCCAAAAGGTTGCCGGTAACAGGGATACCAACCATGGTTACATCGGCATCATCATTAGCCAAGGGGGCAAGGTTAAGGTTAGCTACACGAGGCGTGACCTCAATAGAAACGACAGCAGTATCGCAACCAACAGGCAAGCCATTATCACAGATGCGGTAGCTAAACGTAACCGTACCCTGGAAGTTGTTGGCCGGGGTGAAGAGGTAAGCACCACTACTTTGGAGATTGAGGGTACCAGAGCTAGGTGCTACAACAGGCGTGGTAGTCAATACAAAGGGTAGGCTATTATCAGGGTCAAAATCATTGGTCAATACATTACCAGCAACGGGAGTATTTACAAAAGTAGCATTGATGTCATTTATAGCCAAAGGCTTGTAATTACACGTTGAGGCATTTGGGTTGACAGTGACTGTAACGGCGTCGGTAGAGATGCAACCATTCTGCGAAACGCTTAATACATAAGTTGTCGTAGCAGATGGAGCGGCTATCGGATTGGATGACAGCGGGTTATTGAGCCCTGTGGTGGGTGTCCAGAAGAAGATAGCACCCGATGGCACCGCAGGCGTACCACCAATCATAACGCCAGGACCAGCACCACAATAAACCCGGTCAAGGCCCGCACTTACAAATGGGCTATTGAGTACTTCAACCAACACTTGGTCTTGGCGCGAGCAACCGTTACGGCTAACCGTCAATGTATACGTAGTATTCGCATTGGGAGAAGCCGATGGATTTGCAATATTAGGGTTGTCTAAGCCAAATGTAGGAGACCAGCTAAATGTAGAACCGGCAACACCAGAAGGGCTACCTCCCAATACTACAGAACTACCCGAGCATACGGTACGGTTAGGTCCAGCGTCGGCAAAAGGTGTAGAAATTGCATCAACATTGACAACAACGGTATCGGAAGTTACGCAGGTCCCCAAAGTTACATAAACGATGTATACCGTTGTGTCGCTTGGGCTTGCTACGGGATTAGAAACACTTAAATTATTCAGGCCGGCTGCGGGTACCCATTGATAAGTTGCACCAGTTGGGCCCGTTGGGTTAGAGCTTGTACCACCCAATATTATGCTGGAGCCTGCACATAAGTTTGCGTCGGGGCCTGCATTGGCAAACAAGGCTGCGTTAACGTTTACGATAGCAGTGTCAAATGCTGTACATCCGTTTTGAGTAACAGACAGATAAATGGACTCTGGCCCCTGGGTAGTAAACTGAACTGAAGGGTTGATTAAGGTACTTGTATTAGGGGTCACATTGTTGCTGAAGGTCCAGGCATAAGTAGCCGATGCGCCAGCATCGCTAGCAGATAAGCTAGTTGCTTCGCCAATACATGCCGCAGCTGGTGCAACAATATTTGCAAGCGGTTTTGGCCTAACTTGAAGAGTGTATGAAGACGTCGCGGTACAGCCATTGGCAGCAGTAGCCGTAACCAAGTAGGTTGTAGTTGTTGTGAGGCATACGTTTATAGAGGTAGTTGTTGAACCTGTGTTCCAAATATATGTAGCAGCACCAGAAACATTTAGTGTACCACAAGCACCTTCACAAATTGAAGGAGGTCCAGTCACCGTGATAGAAGGAGAAGAAGGTGCTACAAGATTGATCAAGTTATTGAACACAACTGGGCATGCCCCTCCAACGTAGCGAACTTCAGCTGAATATGTTCCTGCACCCAAACCATTAAATATATTTGAGGCTTGCCAAATACCTCCGTTTAACCGGTACTGTAAAGAGCCTGAAACAGCATGCGCGTGTACCACAATAGAGCCATTGCTCAAATTACAAAGTGATGGATTCGTTGTAGCAACACTATCAATCACAGGTAAAGCCGTAACTGTTACTACCGTGCTAACCGCAGCGGTACAGCCATTTGAAGCAGTAGCCGTAACGGTATAAGTAGTTGTAGACAACGGAGTAACGGTAATCGTTGGGCTTGTTGCTCCGGTGCTCCAGACATAAGAACTCGCACCATTGGCCGAAATATTAGTACTGGCACCAGCACAAAGGCTGTTGGATAAAGCGGCAATAGAAGGTGTTGGTGCGGGCGATACAGTGCGGCAGGTTGTGGCAGTGCACCCAAATGCATTACTTGCAGTGACACAGTAATTGATGGTGGCGCCAGGGGTGATTGTAATACTGGCAGTGGTTTGGCCAGTTGACCAAATATATGTAGCTCCACCAGTAGCGGTCAAGGTAGATGAAGCACCTTGACAAATAGTAGCGGGGCCATTAATTTGAAGATTTGGCAAGCCAGCTATTACTATGGTACTGGTGGATGTTGCGGTACAACCATTAGAACCAATAACGGTAACTGTATACGTACCAGGGCTTGATGTAAAAATAGTAGCCGTAGTCGAACCATTGGACCAAACATAGCTAACGCCTCCAGTTGCAGTTAAATTGGTTGCAGTTCCCGAGCAAATCGTATCCTGCCCAGTAATTACAACGTTTGGTACTGGTTCAACAGCTATTAGTATTGATGCACTTGCGGTACATCCATTAGCAGCAGTACCTGTAACGGTGTAAGTACCTGCGGTATTAATGATGATCGAAGTTGTGGTAGCACTTGTACTCCACAAATATGTTTGACCACCAGATGCCGTTAATATTGATTGGCCATCTGAGCAGAAACCAGATTGCCCAGAAACGGCAATAATTGGGTTAATGGGCGCAGAAAGCACCACGTTAGAGCCATAACTTACAGGACAGTAGTTACCACTATAGCGTACAAGTGCGACATAGGTATTAGGTGCTAGCCCTAAAAATTCATTATTTGTTTGCCATAGAGCTCCATCGATACTATACTCTAATGTGCCTGAATTGCCTGAGGCAAAGATGGTAATCGAGCCATTATTAATATTACAGGTTGTAGGATTAAGTACAAGAACATTATCGATAATAGGCGTTTGTCGGACAAGTACACTTTGCGTGGCCGTGGCAGAACATCCATTTAACGCTGTAACGGTAACGGTATAAACTGTAGATACCAAAGGCGTTTGCGTGATGGTAGTTGTAGTAGCACCTGTACTCCATAGATACAAGGCACCTCCGTTTGTACTCAATGTGGTACTCTGGCCCGAACACAATGCAGTATCACTTACCGTAATACTTGGATTGGGAGAAGGTGAAACAGTTGCACATTGGGTTGCCGTACAGCCAAATGTAGTTGTCCCTGTTACACAGTAAGTATACAAGGAATCAGGAGTAAGTGATAGCACATTACCCATAAAGCCTGTCGACCAGACATATGTTGATGCACCCGATACAACCAAAGTAGACGGGTTGTTTTCGCAAAGCGTATTTGAACCTGCAATATTTAAAACAGGAAGGGGATTTACTTGAACAGACCTTGACGTAGACGCTGTACAGCCTGCAAGGTTAGAAGCCGTAACGCTATATGTTGATGTAGCAGTTGGGCTAATGGTTATGGCAGAAGTTGTAGCTCCAGTACTCCACAAGTATGAGCTTCCACCAGATACAGAAATTAGCGCACTTTCTCCAATACATAAGTTGACAGGTGCATTAATACTAGGGGTTGGTAATTGGTTCACGATCAAAACGGTACTCGCAACTGCAGTACAATTATTAGATGCAGTTGCCGTTACGGTATAAGTACCGGGTGCACTAACGGTAATACAAGTTGCATTAGAACCATTGCCCCATGCATATGAAATACCACCTGATGCACAGAATGTGGTTGAGCCGCCAACACAAATTTGATTATTACCTGTAATAGCGGCAGTTGGAGCAGGATTGACTATTAGCATTCTCGAGCCTGTAGCAGTACAGCCATTAGCACCTGTTACCGTTACAGTATATGCTCCCGCAGTGTTCACACTTGTACATGCTGTTGTGGCACCATTACTCCAAAGATAGCCTACGCCACCCGTTGCACAGAAGGTACTGGCACTCCCCGAGCATATAAAGCTTGTACCCGAAGTAGTAACCGTAGGGTTTGTGTTGATGGTGAGCACACGGTTAGCCGACGCTGTACAGCCATTAAGGTCAGTTACAGTTACTGTATATGTACCTGAAGAGGTAAGTGTCAATGCAGCAGTAGTAGCTCCTGTATTCCACAAATAACCAATTCCACCTGACGCGGTAAATAGTGTTGAAGTTCCGGCGCAAATCACATTGGTGCCAGTTATAGTGGCAACAGGATTCGTAAAGTAAACCAAACTTCTGCTTGTTGATGCAGTACAACCATTAATATCGGTTACGGAAACGGTGTATACACCTTCTGCTGTGACTGAAATGGACGCTGTCGTGGCTCCTGTACTCCACAAATAAGCATTGCCTCCAAATGCAGAGAATGAACTTGTGTTGCCTGCACAAATTGAATCAATCCCAGTAATTGAAGCTACCGGATTTGCATTCACGGTTAAAGTACGTGAACCTGATGCGGTACATCCAAAAGTATTGGTCACGGTAACGGTATAGGTTCCAGCAGTCGAAACGGTAATAGAAGCGGTTGTAGCAGCGGTATTCCATATATAACTTGTTGCTACGCCTGCGGTAAACGTACTAGAGTTCCCGTCACATATAACCTGTGAACCTGATATGGTGACAACAGGATTTGGATTCACGATAAGTGTTCGAGTGGCAGTAGCCGTACAGCCAAACTGGTTGGTAACCGTTACGGCATATAATCCTGGCGTATTGACATTAATAGAACTTGTCGTAGCGCCTGTATTCCATAAGTATAGACCACCGCCTGATGCTGTAAATGTACTGCTATTACCTGCACAAACGGTATCAGTGCCGGTTATAGATGCCGTAGGATTGATATTTACGGTTAAGGCGCGAGCGCTCGTAGCGGAACATCCATTAGCATCAATTACGGTTACTTGGTAACTACCGGCAATCGAAACTGCTATTGAAGCGGTGGTGGCGCCAGTACTCCATAAATAACTACTTCCACCACTAGCTATAAAGCTACTTGTTTCTCCAGCACATATGCTATTGATTCCCGATATTGATGCTATTGGGTTGGGGTTTACCGTTAAAGTCCTGTTAGCGGATGCTGTACAAGTATTAGCATCCGTTACTGTTACTAAATACGTTCCTGCAGTCGTCACTACAATGGAGCTTGTTGTTGCTCCGTTACTCCAGAGGTAACTAGATCCCCCCGTAGCGTTAAAGGTTGTACTGGTACCAGCACATATCTGCGTGGTGCCTGTAATCGTAGCAATTGGGTTCGTATTTACAGTTAGGGTACTACTAGCCGTTGCCGTACAGCCACTTGCATTAGTTACGGTAATACTATAAGGGCCAGCGGTCGACACTGTAATGACTGAAGTTGTTGCCCCAGTATTCCACAGATAAGTACCTACACCGGCAGCTGTAAATGTAGTACTCGTTCCAGCGCAAATGACATTATTCCCCGAGATTGAAGCAACCGGGTTAGCGTTTACGGTTAAGCTGCGAGTCGCTGTTGCTGTACAGCCGTTTGCATTGGTAACTGTAACAGTATAATTACCCGCGATGGTCACGTTTAGGGTTGCAGTAGTTGCACTTGTATTCCATAGGTACGTTCCTCCACCTGAGGCAGTGAAAACACTAGAAGCACCAGCACATATTGTATTGTTTCCAGAAATGCTAGCCGTTGGGTTTGTATTGACAGTTAAAGTTCGGCTAGCAGTAGCTGTACAGCCACTAGTGTTAGTCACGGTAACGGTATAAATTCCTGCCGTAGCTACGGTAATGGCTGCTGTAGTTGCTCCTGTATTCCATACATATGTATTTCCTCCTGCAGCCGTAAAGACGCTCGATGCACCAGCACAAATCGTATTTGTACCAGATATTGTGGCCGTAGGGTTTGTATTGACCGTTAACGATGCGGTAGCAGTTGCTGTACAGCCATTAGCATTTGTAACCGTTACCGTATAATTACCTGCAGTTGAAACGGTAATTGAAGCTGAAGTTGCAGCTGTATTCCACAGGTAAGTCCCACCTCCAGTAGCTGTAAATACAGATGTAGCACCAGAACAAATGACAGTAGTGCCTGTAATACCCGCCACCGGATTGGCATTCACCGTCAACAACCTGTTTGCAGTAGCCGTACATCCATTAGCATTAGTAACAGTTACCGAATATGTACCAGCTGTGTTCACGGTAATAGCAGCTGTGGTAGCGGCGGTACTCCATAAGTAGGTTCCTCCTCCTGACGCAGTAAATACACTAGAGCTTCCCGCACAAATCGTATTCGTTCCTGTAATGCTAGCCGTTGGATTAGCATTAAGAGTTAATACCCTAGAAGCAGAAGCCGTACAGCCATTTGCATTGGTCACGGTGACGGTAAATGTTCCTGCAGCAGAGATATTAATGGAGGCCGTAGTTGCTCCCGTATTCCATAAATATGTTCCACCACCTGAAGCTGTAAACGTTGTAGATGTTCCCGAACAAATAACGTTCGTACCTGTGATCGCAGCTACTGGGTTTGCATTAACGGTAAGCGTTCTTGTGGAAGTGGCTGTACAACCGCTTGCATTCGTAACCGTAACGGTGTATATACCTGCTGTTGATACATTTATTGCCGCTGTAGTAGCTCCGGTGCTCCATAAATATGTTCCACCACCTGATGCCGTAAACATACTGGTGCCGCCGGCACAAATCGTATTTGTTCCTGTGATACTGGCACTTGGATTGGGATTAACCACTAAACTTCTCGTTGAGCTTGCAGTACACCCTGTAGCATTAGTTACAGTTACGGTATAGGCCGCTGCAGTTGAAACCGTTATGGATGCCGTAGTAGCTCCTGTATTCCATAAGTATGTGCCTCCGCCTGTTGCCGTAAATGTACTTGCATTACCATTACAAATAGTATTATTACCTGATATGGTTACCACTGGGTTCGCATTAACGGTGAACGCTCTACTAGCGGTTGCTGTACAGCCACCCGCATTTGTAACGGTTACTGTATATGTACCAGCTGTCGTCACAGTTATTGCGGCCGTAATTGCTCCTGTATTCCATAAATAAGTTCCTCCTCCCGTTGCCGTGAAAACCGAGCTGGTTCCACTACATACAACGTTATTTCCACTGATGCTTGCAACTGGATTTGCAATTAACGTTAATGATGTAGCAGCCGTTGCCGTACAGTTAAACGCATTAGTCACCGTCACGGAATAAGTACCTGCTGCCGAAACAGTAATCGCAGCGGTTGTGGCACCGGTATTCCATAGATATGTTCCCCCACCCGTCGCTGTGAATGTAGATGAACTACCTACACATACACTTGTGGTCCCTGTGATACCTGCCGTTGGATTGGCATTGACGGTGAATAAACGGCTAGTGGTTGCTGTACAACCAGCTGCATTTGTAACGGTAACTGTATATGTGCCTGTAGCCGAAACTACTATTGAAGCGGTAGTGGCGCCCGTGCTCCAACTGTATTGTGTACCTCCAGAAGCGGTAAACGTACTCGTATTACCAAAACAAACTACATTATTACCAACGATAGCTGCCGATGGATTAGCGTTTACGACAAGTGTACGGGATCCAGTCGAAGTACACCCTGAGGCGTTAGTTGCCGTAACCGTGTATACTCCCGCGGTACTTGGTGCAATAGAAGCGGTAGTTGCTCCAGTACTCCATACATAAGAGCCCCCCCCTGATGCGGTAAATGATGTAATAGTTCCCGCACAAATCGTATTGGTCCCAACAATATTAACCACTGGTAATGCATTGACTACCAATATACGATTTGCTGTAGCCGTACAAGAATTAGCGTTCGTTACAGTTACCGTATAAGTACCAGCAACCGAAACCGTAATGGTATTCGTTGTAGCACCGGTATTCCACAAATATTCAGTCCCTCCAGATGCTGTAAATGTGCTACTGTTACCAGAGCATATTGTATCAACACCGTTAACCAGGGCTATTGGGTTGCTATTTACCACCAAACTAATACTTGAGGTAGCGCTGCAACCTGTGCTATTCGTAACTGTTACAGTATACATTCCAGCACTTGTTACTGTTATGGTGTTTGTAGCAGCACCATTACTCCATAAATATGTTCCTCCTCCGCTGGCTGTAAACAAACTTGATGCCCCTGCGCATATGGTATCATTGCCTGATATTGATACTATCGGATTAGAATTTATCACAAGGCTTTTGCTTCTAGTTGTAGTGCATCCATAAATGTCCGTAAGGGTAAGGCTGTATGTACCTGATGCTGATATCGTAATAGTGCTTATTGTCGCACCATTACTCCAAAGATAAGAACCACTTGTTCCACTTGCGGTAAATGTTGCAGTATTGCCAGCACATATGGTATCTACGCCTGTAATGCTCAGTGTAGGATTGGCCAATACCACCAATTCAAAACTATCTACAGCTGTACAACCAGAGGCGTTGGTCAAGGTTACCCTATAGATACCCGTGGAATTTACGGTTATATTTGAACTAGTAGCTCCTGTACTCCAAATAAACGAACCAGTTCCCGTTGCTGTAAGGATGGAGGAATTGCCACTGCAAATACTATCCTGACCAGTAATAGAAACACTTGGATTAATATTTACAATCAGTGTTTTAGAAGCGACTGCAGTACATCCATTCACGTCCGTAATCGTTACAGCATATAATCCTGCTACACTCACTACAATGCTTGATGTGGTAGCTCCTGTACTCCAAAGAAAAGTAGCCCCAGCATTTACCACAAATAATGTAGAATCACCTGTACATATAGAACTATCTCCCAATATGGCGACTGATGCATTTGAAAAACAATCTACATATTGCGATAAACTAGCTGTACAACCAGCACTACTAGTACCTGTTACGGTATAAGTCGATCCACAAGGCACGTCAATACTTGCACTGGCTGAACCCGTATTCCAAACATAACTAATGGCGCCAGTGGCGACTAAATTAGCATCAATCCCTGAGCAAGAAGTCGTATCGCCAGTAATTGCCAAGTTGGGTGCTATTGCGCAAGCTACCATGTGTGAAGCACTAGCGGTACATCCAAAGGCATTACTACCGGTCACTGAATACATCGTGCCACAAGGCACATCTATGAGAAAACCAGTAGCGCCAGTGCTCCATATGAAACCACTCGGGCCACTAGCTGATAGAGTTACATCCAAACCAGGACAAGCACTTAATGGACCAGAGATTGACACTGTTGGCACGGGATTAACCACAAGGTTCAACGAATCTGTAGCAGTACAGCCGTTCACATCTGTTATCATCACATAATAGTTACCCGCAGTTGCTACAGTTATAGCAGCAGTTGTGGCACCAGTACTCCAACTGAAAAGAGCAGCACCTGTCGCCGTTAATGTACTCGTTGAGCCAAGGCAGATGGTATCAACGCCGTTAATGGAAGCAGTAGGATTAGTATTGACTACGAAATTACGGCTAGCACTTGCCGTACAACCATTCGCATTCGTTACAGTTACGGAATATATTCCGGTGCTGTTAATCGAAACAGAGGCTGTAGTCAAACCTGTACTCCATAAATAAGTACCACCACCACTTGCGGTAAAGGTACTACTCGATCCTGCGCATATCGAATCAATACCTGTAATATCTACCGTAGGGATTGCATGAACCACTAGGTTACGGCTTGTACTTGCCGTACAGCCATTAGCATTCGTCACCGTAACAGTATATGTTCCAGGTGTACTTACTGTAATAGTTGCAGTTGTTGCACCCGTGCTCCACAGGTAGTCCCCACCACCACTTGCAGTAAAGCTACTTGTTGCCCCAGCACAAATCGTATCTATACCAGTGATAGATGCTGTAGGGTTTGCATTTACGACCAATATCCTACTTGCTGTTGCGGTGCAGCCACTTACGTTCGTTACAGTCACTGTATAAGTACCAGCAACGGTTACAGTTAAAGCGGCTGTAGTAGCAGCGGTACTCCATGTATAGCTAGTTCCCCCACTTGCAGTAAAAGTGCTTGAAGCCCCGCTGCAAATGGTATCCATGCCAGTGATCAAAGCCGTAGGATTAGCATTGACTACTAAACTACGACTAGCCGTTGCCGTACAGCCATTTGTGTTGGTTACGGTAACCGTATAGGTACCCGCTGTAGAAACTGTGATAGCGGCAGCCGTATTAGAGGTATTCCACAAGTAAGTTCCCCCTCCAGTAGCCGAAAAGGTGCTGCTGTCACCTACACAAATCGTATCTATTCCTGATATGGAAACAACCGGGATTGATTCAACAACTAAGGCACGAGCAGCCGTAGCGGTACAGCCATTGGCATTCGTAACAGTTACGGAATAAATTCCTGCCGCCGAAACAACAACTGTATTTGTCAAGGCTCCTGTACTCCAAAGGTAAGATGTACCTCCACTAGCCGTGAAAATACTTGTCCCACCCGCACAAATCGTGTCTACGCCAGTAATATTAGCCGTAGGATTAGCAGAAACAACTAAGTTCAACGAATCAGCAGCTGTACAACCATTAGCACTGGTTATTGTAACGGAATAAGTGCCTGCCGTGGAAGCAACTATAGAAGATGTCATATCCGAAGTGCTCCATAAATATGAAGCACCACCACTAGCCGTGAGTGTACTGGTTGCTCCTATACAAATACTATCGGAACCTGATATTATCACTGCTGGATTACCATAAACCAAACTACGTAAGGCTATATCAGTACAGCCAAACATATTTGTAACCGTTACAGCATAAGTACCGGCATTAAATACATTAATGGAGGCTGTTGTAGCTGAAGTACTCCAGCTATACAATCCCCCTCCACTGGCTGTAAATATACTTGTGTCACCTGCACATATCGTGTCAATCCCCGTAATGAGGGCTGTTGGGCTTGAACGAAGTACCAAGGTACGGGTTGCGGTTGCAGAGCATCCATTGGGACTAGTCACTGTTACTGTGTAAACCCCTGCATTAGAAACCGTAATGGCTGCTGTCGTTGCTGAGGTACTCCAAGAGTACGTGCCACCACCAGTTGCTGTAAAAGTACTAGTAGCACCCGGACATATAGAATCTGTACCACTTATGGATGTTGTGAATGTACAAGTATCCTGTACTCCATTGTACGAGAAATTACCAACCATAACGGTTTGGGCACCATAATTTCCACCAGTGGTTACATAATTATTACAGTTGTTGGAGGTTGAGTAACCACCAAGCAATCCCCCATTAAAATTTTTATACGTAATGTGTACCGATTTAACCGGTACTGCAAAAGCCACGGTTATGTCCATACTTGAAGCATAACTACCACTAGTACATGGCGTCGCACCGCCTGTTGTACAAAGGTGACCTCCTGTTGTGTAAACTTGGTTACCCGATATTACATACTGATCATTTATTATTCTTGAAGGGTTGTTGGTAGTATCATATGCCGTACCGTTCCAAGACCCTCTAGCTAATTCTGTAATCGTAGGAAAAACAACGGCATTTTGTTCATCTATCCCATAAATGACAACGTTATCATTGTATATTGCTTGCGTGGAACCAGGAAAATTACAGGCTAAAACCAAGCTGGTCAAATCATACACCGGAAAACTTAAGTTCCCTAATAATCGGTTAAACTGTACATTGTACCTATTTCCAACCGTCGCATCTGCATCTCCAGCAGTATAGTTCAACGTAATACCCAAGCCTTGTGTAGTTCCCGTGGCAGATGATGATACATTAATACCTAAAGCAGATGCCGTTGAACCAATCAACGCCGTTTGGTTTTGTACCGCTCCAGTACCCGTACCATATACACCACTAACCGTTACCGAAACACCGTTAGGATCGGTATATGTCGTTGGACAGTCATTCGTGCTACAAGCCGTAGGCCATACAATTGTGCCTGATTGCGCTACAATCGTTGTGGAAATACCGGACAACATAAATATGGATACTCCTGCCAACCGTATGATGCTGTTGGGGGTAAACGATTTAGAAAAAAACATCGGGCGTAGTTTTAAATTGGGAACTAAGGGCTTCTACTCTTCTTGCTTGGGTCGTTTAGCCTACGAAAAAATTGGCAATATGTTCTAATAAATCGCTAATAATTAGGCACAAACAAAGGTTTTCTGGGCATTTAACCCAAAACACAAAGGTACTAAGTTCTGCGCACATTAAAATTAACTTAAAATGATATTTTCACGGACCCATACCGCATAACACGCTTTGCATCCATGTATAACTAGCGTTTAACCATTACCCAATCCCTCTAAACCTGCATGCTAAATAATTATTGCATTGTACTTTAGTATAATATCCATACAAATCCTTACCTTCGCGTTTGCTTATTAAAAGAGGGGGCCACGGTTCCCTCTTTCTATTCAACCTAATCACTAGTTCACCACCATGTCGTCTGTCGTTGCAAACATCGAGCAAGCCCTGCTCGAAAAATTTAAAGACCCCAACTTTGCCGATTTGTTCCCCGTTGAAATCACGGAGAACGCCGCCAAGGTATATGTCTTTATCGATGGCGACAAAGGCCTCGAAATCAATCGCTGCGCCAGGATTAGCCGTTACCTCGAGGAACTCATTGAAACCAACCAATGGCTTCCCGAAAAGTATTACCTCGAAGTATCTTCCCCAGGCGCATCAAAACCCCTGATCTTCCCTAGGCAATACCCCCAACACATCGGCCGTACCCTAGAAGTTAAAGTCAACGGACAAGATAAACCCACCGAAGGCCAACTCGAAACCGTTGACACCGACAGCATCACCCTGCTCGTCGATAGCCCCGTGCCCGGCACTGAAGGCAAAAAAAAGAAAGACAGAACCATTTTACCCCAAACGATACTTTTTTCCGACATTAAAGAAGCTAAAGTTAAAATTCAATTTTAAAATACTTTGCCATGAGTTTGAACCTCAACCTCGTTGAAACTTTCAGTGAGTTTAAAGATATTAAAAATATCGACCGCCCAACCATGGTGCGTGTCCTAGAAGACGTTTTCAGAACCCTTATCAAGAAAAAATTTGGCGACGACGTGAACTTTAACGTTATCGTGAACACAGATAAAGGTGACCTCGAAATCTGGCGCGAACGTGCCATCGTGGAAGATGGTACCGTAGAAGACGAAAATACTCAAATCGGCATCACCGACGCCCTTAAAATTGACGCCGATTACGAAGTTGGCGAAGATTGCTACGAGCAAATCATGGTCGAGGATTTCGGCCGCCGCTCTATCCAAGCTGCCCGCCAAACCCTCATCTCCCGTATCCTCGAACTCGAAAAAGACGAAATCTACCGCCGCTACATCGACCGCGTTGGCGAAGTCGTTATCGGCGAGGTGAGCTCTGTACTCAAAAAGGAAATCCTCATCATGGACGATGCCACCGGCAAAGAACTGATGTTGCCTAAATCAGAAATGATTCGTGGCGATTTCTACCGCAAAGGCGAAGTTGTGCGCTCGGTCATCAAAAAAGTAGACATGCGCAACAATAACCCCGTGGTTATCCTCTCGCGCACCGATAGTTTATTCCTCGAAAAACTCCTCGAAGCTGAAGTTCCCGAAATCGAAGATGGCCTCATCGTCATCAAGAAAGTAGTGCGTAACCCAGGCGAACGCGCCAAGGTAGCTGTCGAGTCGTACGACGATCGTATCGACCCAGTTGGTGCTTGCGTGGGCGTTAAAGGCTCGCGTATCCACGGTATCGTTCGCGAACTCCGCAACGAGAATATCGATATCATCAACTACACCTCCAACGTGAGCCTCTTCATCCAGCGCGCCCTGACCCCCGCCAAGATCAGCTCAATCGAGTTGAACAACGAGGACAAACGCGCTTCCGTTTACCTCCGCCCCGAGGAAGTATCCAAGGCCATCGGTAAAAACGGTATCAACATCAACCTTGCCCAAAAATTATCGGATTATACCATCGACGTTTACCGCGAAGGCGACGAAAATGTTGACTTTGACGTAGACCTCGACGAATTCTCAGACGAAATCGAAGGCTGGATCCTCGACGAGTTCAAGGCCATCGGCTGCGATACCGCCCGTTCGGTGCTCACCCTGAGCCCGCAAGAACTGATCCGCCGCACCGACCTAGAAGAAGAAACCATCTACGAGGTTATCCGCATCCTCGAAGAAGAGTTCAAAAACTAGGAACTTTAGGGCCCTTTCCTGGGTTTCTAGCCAAGCGCAAGCACGTTTCCGCTTGATTTTTTTGGGGCGTTCCCCCTTCGGGGTCGCTCCCCTCCAGGCTCGCTATACGCTCGGTGCCTACGGCACCAGCCACTGGCGTGGCTGCCTTCCGGGCAGCTAACGCAGCAAGGCTGAAACCCGCAGCAAAGCACGAGTCAATCGCAGCAGCGATGCGGAGCGGTGGCCCGCAGGGCCAGACCAAGCCCGAAGGGCGAAGGGCCGAGCGAACAGCGAGCCGCGCAGCGTAGCGCCCCAGCCAAGGGCTGGGGGCTGCCCAAAGCAACCTAAAACAATCTTATCTTCACATTAAATTTAAGCACCAAAAAACCAATTTCAATCACCATATTTAAATAGTTACGAACGATTAACTTACCTTTGTAGCTTATTTAAGCCTGCCTATTGATTTTTTTTACCCTTTTTCAGGCGAGAACCGCCAAAACTGATTCAAAAACGAATGGATAAACCCATAGCATTAGCCAAAGTTGCGACAGAACTTAACCTGGGCCACACAACGATTGTAGAATTCCTGCAAAGCAAGGGATTTACACTCGAGAACAAGCCCAACGCTAAGGTCTTGCCCGAAATGTACGACATCCTGAATAAGGAATTCTCTAAGTCAAAGGCAATTAAAGAACAAGCCGACGCCATCACCATCGGGCATCGCCAAAATAGCGACGAGAAAGAAGAACCCAAGGTTGAAGTGGCTCCGCCAGTGGTTGAAACACCGCCGGTAGTAAAAGCCCCCGTGGTTGAAACACCTCCAGTGGTGGAAGTTAAAACGCCCGTGGTGGAAACACCACCGGTAGTTGAAGTAAGCCCTCCGCCCGTGGTTGAAACACCCGTGGCCAAGGTTGAAACACCAAAAGTTGAAGTTGTAGCGCCTCCTGTTGTAGAACAAGAAGCGCCTAAAGCCCCTAAGCCTGTTGTGGAGAAACCCGCCGTTGAGGAAGACGCCTCAAAACTTCGCGGCCTCAAACAGCTCGGCAAAATAGACTTGGACGCCCTGAACAAACCAAAACCGAAAAAACAGGAAGCTCCTGCACCGAAAGTAGAGGCCAAAAAAGAGGAAGCCCCCGTGGCACCGCCTGTGGTCGAGCAGAAAGTGGAAGAGGTTCCTGTGGTTGAGCAAGTTGTGGCGCCTGAAATCATCGCCCCAGTGGTTGAGCTGCCGATCGACATTGCCGACCCAGAGTCGAACATGATGCGTGCAGAAACACCGCAACTGAAAGGCTTGAAAATTTTAGGCAAAATTAACCTCCCCGTTAAAGAGGTTAAGAAGAAAAAAGAAGAGCCCGTTAAAGGTGGATCGAAAGAATCGGACGAGGAAAGCCGCAAACGCCGCAAACGCAAGAAAATCAGCACCGGCGAAGCGCCAAAAGATGCCCCGAAACCCGGCAACACACCGGCTACTTCAGGCAACGATACGCCAAAGGACAAGCCAGCCGCTAGCCCCAATACCAACAACAACAGCAATAATAATGCTCCAAGTCACGGTAAAGGCAAGAAAGGCGAGAAAGACAAAGGCGATTACAAAGAGCTTACCCAAGCCGAGATTGATGCTAAAATCAGCAAGACCCTAGATTTGGCATCTAAGGGTAAAAAGAAGAAGAAATTCGGTCAAGACCGTCGTTCACGTGACGAGCGTAAGGAACAATTGCGTCAATCAGAAGGCGAAGATGGCGGCATACCAGTATTGAAAGTAACCGAATTCGTTTCGGTTTCAGAACTGGCAGGCTTGCTTGACATCACCGTGGGTGAGGTTATTTCAACCTGTATGAGCGTAGGCTTGATGGTATCTATCAACCAGCGCCTTGAAGCCGATGTAATAGAGCTGATTGCAGGTGAATTTGGCCATGAAGTTGAATTCGTTTCAGCAGAAGACGACCGCGAGGTTGAACAAGAAATTGTAGACGATCCAGCTGATTTGCGTCCACGTGCCCCAATCGTAACCGTTATGGGTCACGTTGACCACGGTAAAACATCGTTGCTTGACTTTATCCGTAAAGCCAACGTAATGGGTGGCGAGGCCGGTGGTATCACGCAGCACATCGGTGCCTACGAGGTATCGGTTGGCGATCACGGTAAGATTACCTTTCTCGATACCCCTGGTCACGAAGCGTTTACCGCCATGCGTGCCCGTGGTGCTAAAGTAACCGACATCGCGGTTATCGTGGTAGCGGCCGACGACAGCATCATGCCACAAACCCGTGAAGCGATTAGCCACGCGCAAGCTGCTGGTGTTCCGATGGTATTTGCCATCAACAAAATTGATAAAGAAGGTGCTCAACCTGAAAAAATCAAGGAACAATTAGCACAGATGAATATCTTGGTAGAAGACTGGGGTGGTGAATACCAAAGCCAGGACATCTCTGCCAAGAAAGGTATGAACGTAGATCTCCTCCTGGAGAAAATATTGATACAAGCCGAAATGCTTGAACTCTCGGCTAACCCGAATCGCCCTGCGGTAGCAACAGTTATCGAGGCATCGTTGGAAAAAGGTAAAGGCTACGTGGCCAAAGCCTTGATTCAAGCCGGTACCTTGCACATTGGAGATTCCATTGTTTCGGGTTCACACTCGGGCAAGGTAAAAGCCATGTACAACGACCGTGGCGTGCGCATCAAAGAAGCTGGCCCATCACGCCCTGTGATGATTGTTGGCTTGGATGGTGCACCGCAAGCCGGTGAGAAAGTAAAAGTTTGTGCAAGCGACCAAGAAGCGCGTCAATTGGCCAACAAACGGGCCCAAATACAGCGCGAGATGGAAATCCGTTCGAAAAAACGTATTACCCTCAAGGATATCGGACGCCGCCTAGCATTAGGTTCGTTCAAGCAGTTGAACATCATCGTTAAAGGTGACGTGGACGGTTCGGTTGAGGCGCTTTCTGACTCGATTTTGAAATTATCAACCGAGACGGTAGCGACGCACATCGTGCACAAGGCGGTTGGTCAAATCACCGAGTCGGACGTGTTGTTGGCATCAGCTTCTGATGCGATTATCGTGGGCTTCCAGGTACGTCCTTCACCCAATGCCAAGCGATTGGCCGAGCAAGAAGGTGTAGAGATTGAAACCTACTCGGTTATCTACGACGCGTTGGATGAAATCCGCTCTGCGATTGAAGGTATGCTTGAACCGACGAAAGAAGAAAAAGTTATCTGTAATATCGAAGTACGCGAAGTATTCAAAATTGGTAAAGTGGGCACCGTTGCTGGTTGCTATGTAACCGATGGTAAAGTAACCCGCAACACTTACATCAGGGTAATTCGCGATGGTATCGTGGTGTTCCCTGTGAAAGAAGGCCAACGTGGTGAAATTAGTACTTTGAAACGTTTCAAAGATGATATGAAAGAAGTACGTGAAGGCTACGAGTGTGGTATCACGACTAATTTCAACGACATTCAGCAAGGTGACGTAATTGAAGGTTACGAAATCATTGAAGTAAAACAAACGCTCGACAAGCGTTAATGGACATAAATTCCTAACCGCTGTGTTCTTGAAAGAGGGCACAGCGGTTTTGCTTTGTGCCCCTGCGCCAGCGATGCGCAAGGGTGGCCGAACGAAGTGAAGGCCAGATTTTGGGGCGGCGAAGCCCAGCCCCAAAAGCCGAGCGAATAGCGAGCCCTGGAGCGTAGCGGCGGTGCCCGAGGGGCACCGAGGCGCCCAAAAAAACATTATCCAAAGGGCTCAAAGATGATTTTGCATTGTAAACAAGTAGAACGGAGAGCAGTTTGCGGCACACATTTTTAGCCATACTAATAGCATGCGCCAGCCTTGGTTTGTATTGGGTAGCTGACCTAATGGCACCGAGCGATAAGGGTATTGCAACGCCAACGGTAAAGGAACATAAATACTTGTATTTACCGAACAACTACAACTTTAAAAACCTGCTGAATATATTGCATTACAGGGGATATGTGGCCGATACCGCTGCATTTGCACAAGCCGTCCGGGAGCTCAAACTCGACACGATGTTACCTCCAGCGGGGAAGTACCCTTGGCCTAAGCTGGAAGATATGCGCTTGTTGGCCGACTCTTTGTTCCGGTCGAAGCCTGAAATTGTAAAGCTACACGTGACGTACAAACGCAGCAAGGAGAGCTTAGCCAGTCTAGCTGGGCAGCACTTGCAGGCCGACTCGGCGACGGTGCTCAGCCTGTTGAACGATAAGGTATTTTTGCAAAAGTATGGCTACACGCCCGACAATATACTTTGTGCGGTTATTCCGAATACCTATCATTTTGACTGGAACACAGACCCGGAAAAGTTTATCCGACGTTTGATATTTGAGGCGAGACAGTTTTGGAGCGAAGATAGGTTAAAGCAGGCTCGAGCATTGGGGCTAGACACCAAGGAGGTGTATATTTTGGCCTCTATTGTGGAAAAAGAAGCCCGTTTTGACCATGAAAAATCCAAGATGGCCGGTGTGTTTTTAAACCGATTGAGAAAAGAAGGCGGCAAATTACAATCGAACCCAACGGTTATATTTGCGGCACAAGATTTTAGCATAAAAGAGCTGAATGATTCGTTAAGAGCTATAGACTCGCCGTACAATACCTATAGATACGCCGGATTGCCCCCTGGGCCTATAGCTATGCCAAGCCTGAATACCTTGGAGCAAGTGTTGAAAGCAGAACGGCACGATTATTATTACTTCTGTGGTAGAGGCGATGGGTCGGGTTTACATGACTTTTCGAAGACCTTCAAAACCCATAAAGTATTTGCGAAGCGCTATCACGAGACCAGAAAACATTAAACATGAAACAACTACTCTTATTATTACTTTGTGTTGGACAACTGAGTGCCCAACAACTCCGCAAGGATGTGCTGGAAATGACCATGACGGAGTACAACATGAGCACCAAAGGAGATACCTTTTTGGTAGCGGACCAAGTGCGAAAATACCTTCCGGATGGGCTAGTGGCGGAGGAGATTACTTCGCAATATGTTCGTAGTGAAGGAGGTGTGGTGAAGAGTATGGAGCGTTATTTCAAATACGACCCCAACACACAAATAGGGATTAGTGGCGAGCAACAGTACGACAACAAGTACCGAAATAATGTATCGAACAAAGTTTACTACATCCAATATAACCCTAACCCAGCCTTGGCCAAAATACAATGGGAGCAAATATACGACAGCAACGGAGAGATAACGAAGGTTGATACCTTGACTTATGATGCAGCGGGCCGGATTGCTGAACGTTGTGCCTATAGTTTCAGGGCTAGCACCTCGTTGCTATGCGATGCTTACAAGTACAACCGCAAGGGCCAAATGAAGCGCTGGTTTATGTTTAGCCGTTGGAATACCGTGACTGCCAAGGGCGAAATCAAGTTAAAAAAATCGAAGCGCAGAGATTATAAATACAGCTATAATGGTCGAGGTAAAGTAGTGAAAGTAAAAGGCCGTTACTATGACAGTTATCGGCTTGAAAAATATAAATACGATTCAAAAGGCTTGTTGCTGTCAAAAACAGAGCAAGTAAAAACTAAAACGAAGGATAAAGAAACTAAAAAAACACAGTGGAGCACCCTGTTGACCACCGAAGCATACGTGGGAGGTAAGCTAGTAAAAAGTGTAACTACAAAAAATAATGTAGAAACTATACGCCAAGAGGTAACCTATCAGGATACTTTGCCATTAAAGAGAACACTGTATAAAGATAAAAAGCTAAACCTTTTGGAAGAACGCACGTATAATACGAATGGAAGACTATCTGCGTTGAAGAATGTAGAATTTAGAGAAGAGAAGCCATTTGTGACAAAACTGCAGACGTATAACGAAAACGGCGACATTTTGCTGGATGAAACAATAATCCAAGACAAAACAACGTCTAAAACGGTGTACACTTATACGTATGATGAAACCAACAGCTTTATCATCAGCAGCACTGTTGAAAATAAAAATTCTAAATTTTACATAGAATACCAAAGAAATAGTTCTAAAGACGTAACTTTGGAGATTAAAAGAGATGTAAACCTCCGTTTGGTCTCTTACAAACAGTTTGATTGGTCTTACCGTTAAACCATCGAAACATGAACCGCTTAATCAAAAAAACTATCATTCTAGGCTTATTAGCTGCATTTGGGTCTGCCACAACCCTGAGTGCACAGAAGCCTGTTTTGAAATCTGTTGACCACAAGGATTTCCAACAGAAAGACCATGCACTATCGTTGCAGAAGCGCGTTTATACAGAGTATAACCGCTTTGGCAAGATGATTAAGCAAGAGTTCTATGAGAAGAATGGTATTGGGCAATTGATACGCCAAAAGTCAATTCAGTTTAGAGAAAGCAAGAAACAAGATTTTCAGCTGGTGCTGTCATATGACTCGCTTGGCGTGTTGCTTTCGGAAGAATTGTTGACCTTTGACAAGACAGGCCGCAAGGTACGTAGTCACTACAGTTCCAAAACGGATGATGATGGTGTGTCTTTTTATTCTACTTTTGAATACAACAAACAAGGCAAAAACCATAAAACGACTATCTTCAACTTTGCGAATGAAGTGGTCGGTCGTGAGAGCCGCAAGTACAACGAGCATGGCGAAGAAGTTTATGCCAAGTCCTGGAAGTATAAAAATTTACAATCTGGTTTGAAAGTTGAATCAGAGAAAGAGACCGTTTACGACGAAAGTGGAGCATTGACGCAAACCGTGAGCGTAGTGAAAGAAGGTGCCTCTGTTTTCAGGGAAGTTATCAAATTTGAACAAAATATGATAGCCGAATGGATGAAATACAGCAACGGAACATTGACCAGCCACTACGTTAGAGGCAGTCAACAGGGCGCTAAACCGCTGAATGTTGAAGCATCTTTTGACTACGGCGAATGGGCCACCGATACTGAGTATGATGACTTTGGCAACAAGGTCAAAACAACTTACCTAGAAAACGGTAAAACAACTCAAGTTAACTATTACAGTTACGACGACAATACAAACCTAACCTCTACACGCAAGGTATTTTACCAAGCTGATGGTACGGAGCGTACGGAAGAAGACATCGTAACCTACGACGAATACAACAACATCGTCCGTAAAGCAACTATGCTAAACGGCGAGGTTTTAGTGGAGCAAATCTTTAAATACGAGTACCATAATCAATAATTCATTGAGTATGTTTTATCGCATATTAGGGGCAGCCACTTTGTGCTGCCTTTCTTTTTTAGTACAAGCTCAAAAGAGCCAACCTCAGGTTAAAAGCTTGCAGGTACGCGCCTTTGTGGCCAACCAAGAGTCGTTTAAACTCCATAACCAAAGCTCAACCTCTTTCAACGAGGCAGGCCTGGTTACCAAGCGGATTTTCTTTGCTGTTGACAGTTTGGGCGTTGCCAAAAAATCGAGGCAAGTCATCTATAACTACTCGAGCAACAATATCCTTACGTCTGTATCAAGGTTTAATAATGCCAACACACTTGAGTGGGAGGAGGAATACTTTTATGATGCCTTAGGCTTTTTAATCCGGGTAGAATACCACGATTATACACAAGCGCCTAAAGGTAAAAATGCCTACGCAACCTATAGTTATGACACCAACGGCAACAAGGTACGCTACTCGTACTACAACGCAAAAGGTATTTTAGCTAAAGAAGTAACTTGGAGCTACAACGATATAGGTGACGTGATTTTAAACCAAGCTTGGGAGCTGCAAGAAAACGGTAAAAAAACCACTAAGGTTAAAAGTACCATTGAAAACGAGCTCGATAAAAATGGCGCCTTGGCCCGTTCTATCTATACCCAAGAAAATGGGAACTCTACCTTCAAGGAGATCAGGGTGTTTGAAAATAACTTCGTGAAGGAATGGACCAAGTACCAAGATGGTCGCCTTGTGAGCCATTTCTCCAATAAAGATGTACGCAACTTTAACTCTGAGCTCGAAGCCCCTATACCAATGCAAGAAGAGCTTATCCGTAATGAAAATTACGAGGTAATCTGGTCACTAGACGCTCAGACCGATGATGAAGGAAAACCACTGCGCGCGGAGAAATACAACAAGAGCGGCTCTGTGGTGAGCGTGTATAATTTTGAATACGACGATAACCGGAACCTTATCAAAACAACCCGGACCTTTGAAGCCGAAAAACTTGTAGAAGAAACGATCACCGAATACGATAAATATAATAACCGTACTCTAGAGCTGGTAAAAGAGAACGGAAAAACAATCAGTAAGGTGGAGTTTGGCTACGAGTATTTTGACTAAGTCCCTGTAGTCTGATTTGGGTGTTTAGCACAAATACTAAACACTAAAAACCAAAGCCGCCCGGAGCACCTTGTGCAATTTGCTCGACGAAATATTGGAGCAAGCGCCAGTCAAATATCGCAGGGAAGAAAAAGCCAAAAACCGCACCGTAAAAGTGGGCGTCGTGGGCAATATTATCGTTGCCTAAGCGCGACAAGTACGAGGATATACCCAAGTAAAGTACCCCAAAAATAAAAGCCGGGATTGGAATAGGAATGAACAACAACATGATACCGTTCCAAGGAGCAAATAATATTGAAGCGAACAATACCGCCGATGTAGCTCCAGATGCACCTAAGGAAGCATAGTAACTGTGATCGCGATGTTTGATATAGGCTGGCATGGCCGCGGCTATCATACCCAATATATACAAGGCAACATAAAGCAATAATCCAACCGTACCAAAATGATGGCTGAATATAATTTCAACCATGCTACCAAAGAAGTACAGGGTTATCATGTTGAAAATGAGGTGATTCCAATCGGCGTGGATTAGGCCATGCGAAATAAAACGGTACCACTCTCCGCTATGCTGGACTAGATATGGCCTGAACAGCATCTTCATTTTCATTTCAGTATTCAAGAAAGCCTGATACGATACAAAACAAGTAACGGCAATCAGTACTAAAGTAATCGGGGTGTCTAATAGGTTCATGTTGCTGAATGGTAATTGTACCGCGAAGATAAAAGCCTTTAGGGGATAATGCCTATCGGCCTAACAAGCTGTTGTAGCGGGCTTTTTGCTGCAAGAGGTCCACGGCCGATTTAATGTCGTCGTCGTTGTTCAGCATTTGTTCAAAAGCTCCTCGGTGCGAATGGTAACGGGTTACAATTTCGCGTTCGAGCACCTTGGTGATATAGCTTTGGTACTTGTAAATATCCTGTGTTTTATCAGTGGCAAAACGGCTACGCAAGGCATCTAAATCAGCTTTTACACGCTCGTAATAACCTTCCTCCTTGGCTTGTGCCTCAAGATCTTTGAGGGCAACATCGCTTGAGGTCTCGTAGCTATATGTTTTATCTTTCAAGAATTTCACGAAATCATCAAAACCTGCTTGGCCCAAGCGGAACGAGCCGTCAGCGGGAATAGCCGGGTTATTCTGTCGGTAGAACAAGGAGTATTCAAAAAACAAGTTTTCTCGGTGCAATGCTTCCAGCACAGGAGCGGTAGCAGGTACATCAACCACCACGTCGGGTACAATACCGCCACCATTAAATACCGTTCTACCCGCTTTAGTTTTATAGGCTTGGCGCAATGAATCGGCAATAACCACGGGTTTGCCATCTTTGTAGTCAATGGCTTGAATACAGCGGCCACTTGGTATGTAATACTTTGCCGTAGTCAGTTTAACCTTCGAGTTGTAGCCAATATCGCGGGTATTTTGGACCAGGCCTTTGCCAAACGACTTACGGCCCAGCACGATACCCCTGTCAAGATCTTGGATAGCACCCGCAACGATTTCGGAAGCAGATGCAGAGTTCTCGTCGATTAATACCACCAAGGGCAATTCAGTTTCTACCGGTACGTTGAGTGTTTTAAAAACCCTGTCCCAATCTTTCAACTTGCCCTTGGTTTCAACCACGGGCAAGCCCTTTTCAACAAATACGTTGGTCAAGTTAACGGCTTCGTTGAGCAAGCCACCTCCGTTACCACGTAAATCGAGGATAATGCTGTTTACCACGCCTTGGCCACGCAATGCTTTTAAGGCATTGGCCACATTTTGACCGGCTTTTTCGGTAAAGGTTTCCAAGGCAATGTATGCTACGCCGTTATCCAGCAACTTGCTGTAAGGCACATTGGGCAAGTTAATTTCGCCACGCACTACCCTAACGGTACGTTCTTTATTTTCGCCATATCGCTTGATGGTCAACACCGCTTCGCTACCAGGATTGCCTTTTAAGCGCTCGCTTGGATTGCCGCTGGTGAAGCCAACGGTTTTTTGTCCATCAATGCTGGTAATCACATCACCAGATTTTAAACCAGCTTGCTCTGCTGGGCTACCGGGGTATGGTTGAATAATCACCACCTTGCCGTTGGCCGAGCGCACCACGGCACCAATACCACCGTATTTGCCGGTGAGCTGTGTCTGGAATTTAGCTACTTCCTCTTCTGGGATATAGACGGTATATGGGTCGAGCGAGCTCAACATGGCGTTCATACCAGTTTTCATCAACTTCTCAGGGTCGAGTTCATCCACGTAGTAGGTGTTCAACTCCTTGTATAGGTTGGTAAATATCTCGAGGTTCTTGGTTATCTCAAAATACCGGCCGTTATCGCCCGTGTTGTTGGTCGATACACCGAAAATCCCAAAGGCTACAACTAGCAGTACAAACACGTACTTGTACTTATTGATATGTTTCATCGATTTCATATGCTCGAATATTTGGTACAGTTAATTATAATACGACGAGGATGTGTATAATGTTCGGCTTACGGCACAGGGTCGTAACCGGAGCCTCCCCAAGGGTGACAGCTCAAAATGCGCTTTGCTGCAAGCCAAGCCCCCTTGATAGGACCATGTTTTTGTAAGGCTTCAACAGCATAATGTGAACAAGTGGGCTGGTATCTACAGGCACGGGGTAGCCAAGGCGAGATAACCCATTGATAAATACGTATTAAAACGATAAACGGGAATATCAAGATTTTGCGGAGGTTCATACTAGCGCTTGGATAAAATTTGGGCATAACGGGCAGGGTCTGCCAGTATTTTCAAGGATTCAATCACCTCGGGATCGCGGCGCAAGTTAATCTGGGCTTTACCGCTCTCAAAGTAATACCTCGATACAATCTCGGTTTCCAAAGCACGTACTATGATAGAACGATACCGACTTAAATCTTGTTGCTTTTCTGTCTCGAAACGCTGCTTCAATTGATTTATCTGCGTTTGTATGGCCGATAAATAACCTTCCTTTTGCGCACTAGCTTGCAACTTGTTGAGGGCTTGTTGGCTGGCCGTTTCGTACACGAAGTTGCGGGTCTTTAAAAACTGCACAAAATCTTGCCAGTCTTTTTCGGTCAAGGCAAATTGTTGCGGACCAGCAATGCTGTCAAACTTGGTTTGGTAGTCGGTCGCAAAATCAAATACCATGTGTTTATCCAGCAATGCCTGCAAAATGGCGGGGTTAGGCTGTGCCGGGATCAAAACGTCGGGCACTACCCCACCGCCGTCAAATACGGTGCGGCCTCCCCTTGTTTTAAAGGCTTTTTTCAGCGAGTCAGGTACCTCCTTCGGCTCGCCATAGCGGTCGTAGCTGATGGCTTGAATACAACGACCACTAGGGATGTAATACTTGGCGGTGGTAATTTTCAGCTTCGAGTTGTAGCCGATGTCGTACACGTTTTGCACCAAACCTTTGCCGTACGATTTTTGCCCGACGATTATACCCCGGTCTAAATCCTGGATACTGCCTGACACGATTTCGGAGGCAGAGGCCGATTTTTTATTCACCAGTACCACCAGCGGGATATTGATATCCCAAGGCTCGTAATTGGTTTTGTACGATTTATCCCAATCGGCCACCTTGGCCTTGGTAGTCACCACCTCGGTGGCTTTTGGGGTAAAAATATTCACGATATCAACGGCTTCAAACAGCAAACCACCGGGGTTATCGCGCATGTCGATAACCACTCGTTTTACCTCGTGTTTGGCAGCCAAATCCTTCAGCGCTTCTTTAATATTCTTCGAGGCTTCTTGCGTGAACACAGTCAGCACCACGTAGGCCGTATGTTCGTCGAGCATACCCGAGTAAGGCACATTCTTTGGTTCGGTCACGTCAAGTTTCAACGAAACCTCCATGGTTTTGCTAGCCCCTGGGCGTTTAAACTCCAGGTCTATACTACTACCGATTGAGCCTTTGATAAACATTTCAATTTCCTCTAGCGAGCGGGTTTTCACGCTTTTACCGTCGATTGACAGCAGCACGTCGCCCACGCGTAGCCCAGCCTTGTGCGCAGCAAAACCTTCCAACAACTCGCCCAGTACAATCGAGCCATTGCTGTGTTTAATCAGTTTACCGCCAATCGAGCCAACCTTCGTCGGGTTATCGATAAAGCGGTAGCGCTCCATATCGGCCTCCGAGATGTAGTTGGTGTAAGGGTCAATCGAGGCCAGCATCGAGTCGATGGCAATGCGCATCAAACGCGCCGGGTCGGTACCTTCCACGTGGTCTTCATTCACCACACGGTACACATCCGAGAAAATTTCGAGGTTGCGGGCCAGCTTGTAAAATCGGTTTACATCGGTACTCAACAGCAGCACAAGCAAGGCTGCACCAATACCAAACACCAATTTCCTGTTTTTCAATAAATGCTTCAAGGTTGTTTCTTTTTAGAGATTTTGGGCGTGTCCCCGGCAACGCGTGCCGGGGTCGGTGTGTTCCGCGTTCGCTGTTCGCTCAGCCACTTCGTGGCCAGCGCCCTACGGGCGCTGCGCTCCACCCACCTCACGCAGATATGCGTACGGGCTTACACCATTGCAAGTACAAATATAGTAAGTATTTGGACATAATTGATGATGGATAAAAACGCCGCAGATTTCGGGGCAGACTAGGCGTAAAAATGAGCTGTAGTGGTTCTACAACGAACTTTTTACAACGAAGTATGTCTCGAAATATGTAAGTTTTAAACATCAATTAATGATGTCCAAATACTTAAGTCACACGTCATCATGGATGACTATTTATACACCTAGTACTTTTTTAACGATGAACGCCTCATTCTATAACGTTTAAACCGCCAGATAGATGTGGGCAGATGGTAAAAGTGGGGGCAAATATCCCCACATCATGGCTACCTAAACAACTGGATATAAGCTTCAAAGGCAAAAATTCTATTTCGCTTAAAGCCTGTTTTTTCAACCAGAATACCCAAGGCCACCAAGCCCTCTATGAGCCTCAATGCTGTTGAGTGGCTTATTTTCAGGTGTGCAGCCACATCAGTGGAGTCGACAATAGGGTTACTGTACAACAATTGTAATAATTGCTTTCCATGCGACGTGCGTTTCCCAAGTTTACTAATCTGCTGTTCTGCATGTTCCCTGAGTTCAATAATACGGCGGAAGGTTTGTATGGAGTTTTCGGCAGTTACCCGCACACCCTCAAGGAAAAAACGTAGCCATTGTTTCATGTCGTTATTGGTCCGTACTGCCATCAACTTATCGTAGTAATGCATACGGTGTTTTTCAAAAAAATCCGACAAGTATAGTGTTGGTTTAGCCAAAATCCCTTTTTCTACGAGGTATAGTGTAATCAACAGCCTTCCTACCCTGCCGTTACCGTCAAGGAATGGGTGAATGGTTTCAAATTGATAGTGGGCTATTGCTATCTTTACCAGGTGTGGTATTGGATTCGTTTCATCGTGGATAAAATGCTCTAGGTCTCCCATCAAAGCATCAATCTCGGTACAATGGGGCGGTACAAACACTGCGTTAGCCAGGCTGCTTCCACCTATCCAGTTTTGGCTCTTGCGGTATTCGCCGGGCAATTTGTGTTTTCCACGTACATCTTGTAATAAATGATAATGCGCTTGCTTCAACAAACGACTTGAAATGGGCAGATTTTCCAACTGTTCAATGGCATAGTTCATGGCATTTATGTAGTTTTGAACCTCGTGCCAGTCATCCTTCAACTCGGGTTTAACGTAGGCCAATTTCTGCAAAGCCTCGTCAATATTGGTCTGGGTACCTTCTATACGGGTACTTTGTGTTCCCTCCTTGGTTACGTGCATTTTAATGAAATACTCGATGTTGGGTATCAACTGTGAAAAAGCGTTGAGTTCTCCCACCTTGAGGTTGGCTTCACTAAGCAACACATTCAGGTCTGGATCACTGATAACCCAGGGAGTATTAACCAAAGTAGGGCTGAAACTGCGGTATTCAAACTGTTGAACCCAAGTCCCCGCCGTAAACTGCGCTATATCCATACCGTCCATGTCGATGATTTATACTTTCACTTAAGCCTTTAAGTGCAAATATAAATATTTATACTTTCACTTAAGCCGTTAACTGACGATATAAATATTTATACTTGCAGTTAGTGGCGTTTTCTGACGGTATATTTTTTTTCAGGCACACTTACCCTGTACCGTGCAACATCCCTGCAACTTTACCTGCCCCCGCGCCAGGGATGGTAGCGGGCGGCGCAGCCGCTCCCGCAGGGACAAGCAACGCGCAGCCGCGCACAGCCCGACGGCCGTAGGCCGGGGCGCCCAAAAAACCAAAAAATTACTCCTCAATCATCAGGCCCTCGAAAAACAAGCGCACAGAACAACGCTGGTTTTCTACCTCGTTGGGAAAGCCATGATATACCCTGAGCTCGGGCTCGCTAGGCCGGATGGCCCAGTACCGCAACACCCGCCCCTGCTCATCTAGCAGTTGAAGGTAGCAGTTATTAGGTTCCGTGATGGTCTTGTCGCCATCTTTGCGCACCGAATGTACGATGCTGGCCGAGTCAAACACCACGATGATACTATCTAAGGTAAGGCTCAATTTAGGCAATGGAAAATCAATCGAATCGGGTTTTACACCCAAGAAATGGCCTGCCTGAGGTATGCCATAGCCATGCGCATAATCATAATAAGGGTGCAAATGTGCTGATTCACAGATGCTTTCGTATAGTATTTTCGAGCTCCATTCGGGGTGCATCTGCTTTAAGCAAGCCGCGAAACCTGCCGTTAAAGGCGAGGCAAAAGAGGTCCCCGAAGCGGTGCCAATACCGTTTTTACCCACCAACAAGGCCGTACCCACGTTGCAAACCTCTGGTTTTAAACGCCCGTCGGCAGTTGGGCCTACCGAGCTGTAACTGGCGTGCAAATCGGTGTAAGGATTGGTAGCACCCACGGTCAATACGCCCGGGGCATCGCCAGGAGCGGCGATGATTTTCCAACCCGACTTATCGTACTCGTTGCCCGCTGCCGATACAATCAGCAAGCCACGCTCGCTGGCCGCCGTGGCCGCCCGCGATATTTTGGCAAACTTGCCCGTCATGTCTTCTGGGTAAAACGATTGTAAGGTATAACCCAAAGATGAGTTCGCGATGTCGGCGCCCTGTTGGTCGGCCCATTCAATGGCCTTGATCCAGTGTATTTGCTCGGCAGGTCCTTCCGAGTAGTTCATCTCGGTGATAGCCAACAGGAAGTCAGCGCCCGTGGCCACGCCCATTTTTTGCCCGCTCAAGGGGTCAATCCCCGCAATGCACGACAAGACCATGGTACCGTGCTCGTTGCCGCGATAAGCATTTTCGCGTCCTCTTCGGGTAAAATCCTTGGTAGCCTTGATGCCACCCCGTTTGCGGATATGCTCAAAATATGGCGACTCGTCGACGCCTGGGAAACCAGCATCAAGGATAGCCACCGTAACGCCCGTCCCGTCAAAGCCCGCCTGGTTAAACAAATGCCCTTGCATGCGCTCGGTTTGGTACCGCGCCGAGGCTAAATCGGAACAACTCAAACTATCGTCAAACACGCAAGCTTGTAGCAGCATGGGTTCTGCCAGCTCGATAGATTGTACAAAAGGCAGCTTTTTTAATTGCTCTAGCTGTTGCGGTGTGGCCAGTAACTCTGCGGCGTTGAGCCAGCGGGAGGTACCCAACAGCTCGGTGCAGTTTTCGCTCACCAATTGTTGGCGTTGCGGACAAATGGGCCACTCGCTGTGATGAGCCGGGTCGAGACCCAAGGCCAAACGGCGTTCAATGGCCTTTGGATGGAAAAACTGGCCTGCGTCAAAGGCTTGCGGGGCTTTTGCGGTAAACCACAACCAATATACTTGAGCCTGCTGCGCTTGACTAGCCAAGCTGGTCAACAAGCAGCACAGGAGTATTACATTACGAAACATGGGCGTTGTTGGCATTAGATATATCGTGTGAATGAAGCCCATCAGACTCCAAGAAATGTAGTAAATCAACCATCGAGCGGTCGGGGATTTCTTCCATCGGCAGGTGCCCGCACTCGTCGTAAATCACCAGGTCAGATATCGGTATAGCACGGTGGAACAAGTAAGCGTTATCCAGCGGAATCCAGTTGTCCTGCTTGCCCCACATAATCAGGGTTGGGCAGCCAATATCCTTCAACTTGCGGGTATTATCCTTGTAGCGGGCATTTACCAGCGCCACAAAAGCATCGGTGTTGCCCTCGCGGTTAAATAAATCGTGGTAGCGGTCAATCAGCTCGGGCGTAACCTTGTCGCGGTTGTAATACACTTGTTTTACAAACTGCTCCAGGATATTGCGTTGCACGATGTACTTGGCCACCCGCCCAAACAGCGGAGCACGGGCCAGTTTGAAAGGCAAAGGCATGTTGCTTTCATCCAAAAACCCAGCGGCGTCAATGAGCACGAGTTTTTTAACCCGTTGTGGGTAGCGGAGCGTAAACTCCCACGACAACCAACCGCCCAACGAGTTACCAACCAGCACAAACTCTTGAATATCAAGTATTTCAAGAAATGATTTCAAGTAACGCATGTGCGTGTTCATATCGTAAACGCCTTCGTGGTTAGGCCCAGTAAGGCCAAAACCAATCAGGTCGAGGCGTATAATACGGTAACTTTTCTTGAGCATCCGGGCCCAATCGTTGAACGTGTGCAAGGACGAGAAGGCCCCGTGGAGCATCACGATAACAGGTCCCGTGCCTTGATCACGGTAATGGATCAAGGTATGGTCAACCACGAGGAAGCGTGAATCGTTGGTAGTATATTTGAATAATAAGTCTCGCACAGTACTAATAAAACGTTAAAGTAGGGCTAAAGTTAAAAATAATCGCTTGCCTGTGCCCCATGGTTAAAAAATTATGCGTTCATTTGTAGCACACAAAATAAATGTACTTGTGCTGTATCCTGATTACAAGTCGTTTACTCATTTATTCAATCTACATTTATTCTTTTTTTGGGGCGCCTCGGTGGCCAGGGGCCACCGCCGGGCTGTGCGCGGCTTCGCGTTGCTTGTCCCTTCGGGAGCGGCTTCGCCGCCCGCTACCATCCCTGGCGCTTTAGCCTTACATAAAATTACACCGCTATATGAAAACAAGTGTTGCATTTCTTTCGGGCGCTGCCATTGCAGGCCTCTTTTTCGTGGCTTCGGCATTCGGGCCAAACTCGCCTACTGGCGGCTACTCCGACGTGCAAATGGTGCGTGCGCCCAAGCTACCTGAACGTTTAACCTTTGCCGGTGAGGAAGTTCCGCTCGACCGTTATGAAGTACGCGAACGGGTTGACCGCGAGTTGCTGACCTTTATATATGGCCACGCGAGCACCTTGCATGCCATGAAGTTATCAGGTCGATACTTCCCTATCATCGAGCCAATCTTAGCCCGTAACGGTGTTCCCGACGATTTTAAATACCTGGCCGTGATTGAAAGTGGGTTGCGCACCAACGCTTTATCGACCGCAGGTGCCAAGGGTTTCTGGCAATTCATGCCCGCCACTGCACTGGAATACGGCCTTGAAGTAAACGACGAAATAGATGAGCGCCAGGACATCGAAAAATCGACCGAGGCTGCTTGTAAATATCTCCTTGCAGCAAAAGCACGCTGCGGTTCATGGGCTTGTGCCGCTGCCGCCTACAACATGGGTCCCGGCCGTGTAGCAAGTTCTGCCAAAGACCAACTCTCGACCAACTATTACGACTGGGTGCTCAACAACGAGACCTCGCGCTATGTACCCCGCGTGGTAGCTTGTAAGGAATTGATGGCCAACCCTGAAAAATACGGCATATATCTAGAAGATGATGTGAAATACCCCGTACTCGACGATTTCTACGTGATGCAAGTAGAAGATGCTGTTCCGAGTTGGGTGGATTATGCCACCAAGTACGGCGTTTCGTACAGTACCTTCAAATTTTACAACCCTTGGATCGTTGGCTGGAAACTCACCAACAAATCTAAAAAGATGTACAAGGTGTTGATCCCGAAAAACCAGAAATAAGCTTGCCCAGCTGAGCGTCGCGTCGCGATTCTTATGGTTTGACCAAGGCTTTTTTAGAATTTTTTACGACGTTGATGT
>CAZDVQ010000019.1:0-70566 GCA_964508975.1 uncultured Saprospiraceae bacterium | reverse complement strand
CTCGCCGTCCGATTTTATTTCAATCCGCTCCATGGGTTCTTTTCGGCCTTGTTCCATGGCGTAGGCGTTGGCATGGTACAGGCAGTCGTATTGCGACCACACCTCGTAAAAGTCGGCACCGTCCAGTTTCCAGGTACCCAGCAGCTTGTTGAAAAAACGGTTGTGCGACCTGCTGAGTTGGTCGGTTCCGGGCTTACAGGCAGCAACAAGCACCAAGCAGGTTGCTAGGGCAATATATTTCATAGGGTTAAGGCGCTCTTGGCTTATTTCGGCTTAATAACTTGAATGGCTTTCTCTATGACGGAAAGCTCGATAGGCGTTTCGCCCAGGTATTCGCCATCTACTTCCAACAAGGTGGGCAGCCCTCCAGTTGATTCAAGTTTGATGTGCTTGGCTTGTGCCGTAAAAGCCTTGGGGTGGTTTATAATTTTACCCGAGTATATCTTGGCGGTATTGAGCACCACTTCTAGCTTGGACACATTCCGAACACCGGTGAATGCCAACAGGCCATCGTCCGACACAGCGTGTGGTGTAAACTGTGCACCGCCACCATTGTAAATACATATACCGGCATTCATGGTGTAAAACAAATCTTCGTGTACCACACCATCAATGGTTACTCTAGCCCGTGCTGGTTTATATCGACCAAGGCATTTAAAAATGAGCCAAAAATAGAACAGCTTGTTGCTCACGAAATTGGTCATTTCGTTCGACGCTTTCGTCACGAAAGCATCGTAGCCCATGCCCGCCACGTTGATGAAATAGCGATTTAACTCCACGCCTTTTTTGTGGTATTGAGCCACACCAATATCATGTGCCACGGTATGCCCTGCTTTAATCAAGGCAATGGCCTTTTTGAAATCGTTGGGTATACTGTGGGTTTTAATCCAGTCGTTACCAGTGCCATCGGGTATAACGGCAAAGGTACATTCTCGGGTATCTACCTCATATTGCTGGAAAATACCGTTGATGACCTCGTTGGCCGTGCCGTCGCCGCCCACGGAAATAAACTTGCGGTAACCGTTTTCAACGGCCACGCGCACAAGTTCAATAGCATGTAATTTATCCTCGGTGAAAGCCGTCTCAAACGCAATGCCTTGCATCTCGAGTTCGGCTTTCATTTTAGGCCAGCGCTTAGCTGTACGGCCGCTCCCGGCGGCTGGATTTACGATAATATACCACGTATGGTCGCCTTCCATGGGCTAATTGATTTGGTTAACACGGCGAAAGTTAAGCAAAAATTAACTCCGTAGCTTAAATTTATCGCAAATAACTTAATTGGAAGCGTGTCTTGAGCAATGCTTGCAGGTCTTCAATGGGTTTAAAAGCGCTTTTCAGCGATAAGCGTTCAATCTTGTTCAGGGCTTCTGGCTGGATAAAACGCCCCGAATCCTGGTGCTTAAAACCGTCGGTTGCCCTGAAACGCATCAAAATTTCGTAGGCCATGGCGGCCTCTTCAAACAAGGCTGCATTGTTGGGCTCCAGTAGCGCCAGTTTTTTGTATCGCTTGATGGTACTATTCAAGCCCGATAACTTGTGGTGCAAGGATAAAACCCTGGCGGCATCGGCCAAGGGCATCATAGCGCGCGATTTGATATCGAACTCGTTTTTGTGCTCACCGCTGCGCTCTACCACGAAACTCCTGAAAAAACTCAATGGTGCTGGGTTTGTCAATGCGTTTTTGGCCAATATGGGCAGGAACAGCCCCTCGACTTGCAGGTGTTGGTAAATGGAAGTGGTTAGGGCTTCTGCTAGGCTGTAATCGCCATATACCGGGCGATAATCAAAAAATATGGTACTGTACAGCACGGCTTTCTCATCAGGGGTTTGGATCCAACGCTTGAATTGTTGTTGCCACTCGCTGAGCGACAAGCACCAATTGGGGTTTCGGGCCATCATGTCGGCAGGACAATACACAAAGCCGCAAGCATGCAAGGTATCGTTTACGTGTTGTGCCAGTTGTAGGAAGTATTGTTTCACACTGGCCGCCTCGGCTTCGGGCACATCGGCGTAGAGTAGAGCATTGTCCTGGTCGGTGCGGAGTAGTTGTTCTTCCCGACCCTCGCTGCCTAGGGATAACCAGCAAAAAGCCACCTCGGGTTGGCTTAGGTCAAGTTCTTGAACGAGGTAGTCTTGTGCCAGTTCAATGGCTTTGTGTATCATGGCGTCGTTGATTTCGGAGATCACGCCTGCCACAAATTCTATCGATACTTCTTGTTCAATGTAGCCCATCACCAGTTTTTCGGCACGGGCACGCAGGCTGGCCAATTCGTCGCGGCGTGTGCAGGATAGCATTTCGCGCAGGATTAAAGCCGGGCTAGAGCCTTGCAACAGCATAAGGTCGTGTTCTGATACCACGCCAAGAACGGCAGTATTCACGCTGCCATCCTCGGTTACACAGAGGTGGTGTACCTTGTAGCGCAGCATTTGCAGCAAGCTTTCGGCCAAGGTTACTTGTTTGGCCACGGTAATGACGGGTCGGCTCATGATATCGGCCACGGGGCTTTGGATATCCGTATCACCCGTAGCGATTTTATTCCGCAGGTCGGTATCGGTTAAAATGCCGAGTGGGCACAGCTGCTCGTCGACCACGATGATTGAACCTACCCGATGTTGCCGCATCTGCGTAGCCGCTGCTTGTACGCTGCTATCTGGCCTACAAGTAACCGGGGCTTTAGTATTTCGGGCGCTGACCAGCTCAATCAAAGCATGGTTTTCAGCGGGTTTCATGTTGGTGCTGTACGACTGGCTGATGGCCCGGCCCACGTTGGCCGCAAAAATCGAGGCTAGGTAAACCGCCAAGTTGGGGTTTTGCTCAATCAAGGCCCGCATTTCATCGAGCTTGATGGCGTATAGTATCGCATCTTCCCGAACGATAGCCGAGGCCAAGTAAGGCTCATCGGCCAAGAGTGGGCGCACGCCAAACATCTCGCCTTCATCGCATACATCTAGCAGGGAGTCTTGGCCATCTTGGTGGCGTATAATCTCAACGGCACCTTGGCGCACCACGAAAATCTGGTCTTTCAGGGTGTCGCCTTGCTTAAAAATGATGCTATCCTTCTCGTGGTACTCGATGAAAACCCGTTCCGATAACTTGGACAAGGCCTGTGCATGGATCAGGTTAAACGGCGGGTAATGCTTCAAGAAATCTTGAATCCGGTCGGGGATAACGTTGTTGGATGGCATAGGTGTATAGCTGTTTTGGGATAAATCCCCGGGCAACTGCTCGGGTAAAAATCTATCTTAAAATTACGACAATTGCTTCGTACGGCCAAACATCTACAACAATTTTATCCTAGTATTTTGGGTGCAATTTTACCTCCACATGAAGCCAATAGTCTTCTGCGTTAGCTGCCTGTAGGGCCGCGCCTTCGGCGCGGGTGCGAAGCACGGAGCGAAGCGAACCCCGAAAGGGAGCGGCGACGCGCATGCGGCGCAACGCCCAAAAAATCAACTATTTAACGCGTTTCAACAAGGCTCTTTGTGTAGCCATGATGCGGTAATCGTGCACGGGCGGTACGTCCTCGCTGGTGCCGCCAGTAACGCTCAGGGAGTCGCTGCTGCTCACGATGATTTCGGTTTGTATCATGCCGCCGGGCAAGAGCTCGTGGGTGGCCATGAGGTCGTTGCCCATGACCATGAAGCGCTCGTACATTTTGTTGCCCATGAGGTAGGCGTGCATGTAGATGCTGTTTTGCTCGTCGGTTAGGTATTCGCCTTTGTTGGCATCGATGGTTTTTAGCCTATAATCGCGTGGCATGGGCGTGCCATTTTGGTGGTAAATGATGACCCAGCGGTACAGCCCCAGCGTGTCGGTTGGTGCGATGATCAACTCCATGGGCAGGCTTTGTATTTTGCCCCTACCCGACCAGATTTCGAGCTCGCCCTTGTATTCGCCGTACCAATCGTCGGGGAATTTGAACTGTTTTGGGGTATCGAGGGCCGCAGTTACCGCCACTTGTGGTACGGCTTTGGCGCTTGATTTTTCGGTGCTTTTACAAGCCAGCACGCCTAAGGCTAAACAGGCTAAGAGTAGGATTTTTTTCATGATTTTATGCTTTTGAAGGCCAATGATCTTGTTCTAAATGTTGTAGTTGGAGCTTTAAGCCGTAGCGCTCGCGCAGGTGCTTGGCCGTTTGTTCGGCGGCATAAACCGAGCGGTGCTGGCCACCGGTACAGCCAAAACTAATGCTCAGGTGGTCAAATTTGCGCTGCAAATACACCTCCACGGCACGGTCAACCATGCTGAAAACATCCTTGAGGAAGGCATCCATGTCGGAGTTGGTTTTCAAGAAGTTTACTACCGCTAAATCCTTGCCTGTAAGGGCTTTATAAGGTTCATAGCGGCCAGGGTTGTGTATAGAACGGCAGTCGAAAACAAATCCGCCCCGATGCTGCGACTCATCGACGGGCACGCCACGACGCAGGTAAGAGAAGCTGCAAACCTGCACTTCTAGCGGGGCATTTTCCTCGGCTATAATTTGGGTGTATTTGGCCTTGAAGGCTGGTTCGATAAGCTTTTCCAATAAGCCTTCTAAACTCGGTAACGCAATGGGCAAGCGCATCGATTGTACAAACCAGCTCAAATTTTCCAAGCCACCGGGTATGCTGGCCAAAAAATGTGGCCGACGCTCGAACAGACCTCTAAAACCATATGAACCCAATACTTGTAGCATTCTCGATAATACAAAAGCAGGGTACTCGCGCCTGAATTGTTCTCGGTCAACAGGGGTGTACAAGGCTAATTCGTCGAGGTAAACATCCAGCAGCTCATCTCGCAAGGCTGGCGATAAACCTGCTTTAGCCTGAAACAGCAAGGAAACCACATCGTAGGGCAGTGCGCCCGCCTTGCCGCCTTGAAAATCGATAAACCAAGGCTTGCCCTCGTGTACCATGATGTTTCGGGCTTGAAAATCGCGGAATAGAAAAAAGTGCTTAGGCGCTAGGTCCAGCAAGCTAGCTAACTGTTCAAAATCTTTATCCAAATCATGCTCGTCGAAGGCTAGTTTGTTGGCCTTGGCGAAGTAGTATTTAAAGTAGTTGAGGTCGGCCAGGTACTGCCTATACTCCATTTTGGGGCCATTGATAGCCTGGCTCAAATCAAGGCCTTCCATACCTTTAACCTGTAGTTTGGCCAGGGCGCGTAAGCTGCTGCGGTATAACTCGATGGTGGTTTCGCTGATGCTGCCCAGGGCTTTTTTGTCGGCTTCCAGCAAATCGAGCAGAGATTGGTTCCCGAGGTCGGCTTGCAAGTAAACGCCATGCGCTAAGTCTTCGGCAAGCACGGCCGGGACAGCCAGGCCTAAGGCCGAAAAATGCTTGGCAAAGTGTACAAAATTGCGGTTTTCGGCGCTATCTGTATGGTAGGTGCCGATGAATGTTTGACCATCTTCGGCCCAAAATCGGTAATATTGCCGATCGGAGCCTGCTGCTGGCAAGGCTTCTAGGCTGCGCATCGGGCTCTTGCAATGCGCATCGTACAAGGCTTTTAGGCGAATCAGGGCGGTTTCTTGTTGTGTTGACATACAGCAAAGGTAGCGATGTTTTGATTTTAGTGAAATGCCAAATTTAAGGCATACGCTTAACTCAAGGGACCTCGTCCTTTATTCAATTTTTCTTTTATCATTTTATCTTTTTTGGGTGCGTCGGCCTTCGGCCGCCATTCCCGCGTGAGCGATGCGAAGGGGTGGGCGAAGCCCAGACCGCGAAGCGGGCCGAGCGTTTAGCGAGCCCCGTAGCGTAGCGACCCGAACGAAAAATGCGGGGCGTATTTTCATACGCTCCGCATTAGAGAGGGGCACGCCCCAAAAATCAACATCTACGCCATGATATTAGCCCGGATTTCAGCCAGGCTCCATGTTTTCAACATCTTGCCGTCGCGGAAAACCTCTTGTAGGGCGCCTGTTTGCTCGGTGGCCCAATCAACGTTGTCCTGCAACTGGTACTGGCCGTTTTCGCGGCTAACCAGCATGAGGCCCTTGGCCGATTTTTTCGTGCCGTCGTCGGTGATGGGGTCCTTGAAAATAGCGCGGCCCTCGCCGTTTACCTCGCCGTAAGTGGCCTTCATGGCAAAACCGAAGGTGTCGCGGGTGTTGTACTGGTAGGTGAACGAGCCGATGCCCAGCACCACGTTGGTAGAGGCAAAACCCTTGGCTTTCAAGCCTTCGCAAATGTTTTTGGCCCGCTCTAGGGTAATGCTATCGCCGTAAATGGCGCCGATGTACGGTGGTAATTCTTTGTAGCCCTTGCTGTTGACCTGGCCGCCGAACACATCCCAAAGCAACTCGATGACACCTTTTTGCACTTCGGGACTGCTGCCGTTGGGGTCGCCACAGATAATCAGCACGGGGTCGCCGCTATCCGGGCGGATAACCACCTTGCCCTCGCGGCTGCTGATTTCGTCCTTGAGTTGGGGCAGAAACTCGGTGAGCACTTGCCAGAGGTTCCAGGTATCCGACACGATGGAGAGGATGCCGCTGGGGTAAACGTCGCAGATGAGGCGGCGGAAGGTTTCAAATTCGCCCTCGGCAGTGCCCATGCACATGACCGAGTGCTCGGTGGCGGCCACGGAGCCACCCACCAGCTCGGTATCGGAGTTGGCCTCATAGTACCGTTCCAACAGGTCGATGGCCGGGATGGTATCGGTGCCGGTGAAACTGAGCAAGTGGCCCGCACTTGAAATCAAAGAGGCTTCAATGCCACCCATGCCGCGCATCGAGAAATCGTGGCCTTGCCAAGTCACAAACTCGGGCGTGCTAGAGGTCTCTGCGGCGTAAAAATCGAGTAACTTGCGGTACTGTTTGGCAATGGTAGCCGAGTTGCAAGGCAGCCAAACCACCGCCGACAGCAGGGTTTCAAAATAGTTGGTCAGCCAGAAAAACTCGGGCTTGGTGTTGTACATGGTAAACATGGGCACGCGAACGGGCACGCTGTGGCCCTCGGGGATGGCCTTGAACACCATGGGGATGTAGCCAAGGTCGTGCAGGTCGGCGATATGTTGGATACCTACCTGGTTAGGGCCGAGGTAGTTATTGATGCGGCGCTGGTATTCTGCCAGCACTTTTTCTTTAGGCTGTTGGAAGAAATAGGTTTCAAAATCCTCGATGACGTATTTTTTCAGGAAATATTGCAAGCCGAAAAACACCACCTCGTCGATCCCGGCGATGCGGCTTTTGCGGGGAGTCCAGTTCGAGTAAACCAAGGTTGTACCGTCGGGGTATTGGCGGCGGTGATCGAGTTTGTAGCCATCGGTCAGGAGTAATGGATTCATAGCGAATTATAATTTAATGGGTACTTGAGTTAATCCTACACTGTTGAGGTCGGAGAATGAATTGGTGCAATACATGCCATCGAAATGCTGGGCCAGTTGTTCGGTGCCCTTGCTGAATATACCGTGGCTAACAGCCAGGAATAATCGGCCAGCGTTTTTGGCTTTCAAGGCTGTTGCCAGGCCCATGAAAGTGCCACCGGCATCGCAGATATCGTCGACGATAAGGCAATCGCGGCCCTCCAGGTCGTCGACATAAACCTTAAAGCTGGATAATTGCCCGGTTTTCACGTCGCGCACCTTGCTGCATTCCACCACGGGAACACCGCCGCAGGCCGTTGCAACCTTGTATATTTTTTTGAGGGCACCGCCATCGGGCGAAATGAGGACGCAGTCGGTATTCAGGTTTTTCAACACGTCTTGTACAAAAGTATGGTTGTAAACCACCTCGCATTGGTTGAGCAGGGCGGGCGTTACCTCCGAGTGCGGGTCGAATACCAGCACTTTCTGTAGCTTGAGGGCATTGAAAATATCGGCGTTTACCTTTACGCTGAGGGGCTCGCCGGCTTGCATCAAACGGTCTTGGCGGGCAGCCGGAAAGTAGGGGATAAACAGCTCGATATGCGATACGCCCATGCGTTGGAGGGCATCTACGGCAAGGCAGATTAGGCCAATATCGTTGAAGGAACGGATGCGGTGCGTAATGAAAACGGGCGACTTGGTATCAAAATTTGGGTTGATTTTAAGGTGTGGTTCGCCACCGCTGAAGGTAAAACTTTCAAATGCAATTTCTTCACCTGCTTTGGGTTTGAAATTTGGATCGAGGTTGAGTATCATGGAGTAGTGTTTGTGTAATATTTACGCAAAATTAGTTTGTAGGTTTCAATTTGCGTATAAATTACGCAAAATTAATATCAAAATGAAAGCCTTCTTGTTCTAATTGATTGTATTTCAGGGTATTGAACTTGAATAATTTTCCGGGTCGACCACTTTTTTTAGGCTTCACGAAGTTGGTTTCTTCGAGGATACCGAAGCTGAGCATTTTCTTGCGGAAGTTCCGGCGGTCAATTTCCTTGTTTAAAATGGTGCAATACAGGTTCTCGAGGTCGGAAAAAAGGAAGAGTTCTGGCAGCAGGTTAAAGCCAACGGGTTGATAGCCGAGCTTGCTTTGCAGGCGTTGGTATGCCTTGGCGATGATATTGTCGTGGTCGAAGGCTAGCGGCGGCAATGCATTGATGGGGTACCAGCGGGCATCTTGCGCATCGGAGTTGGCAATGAGTTTATACTGGTTGGTATTGACCAGCGCGAAATATGCCACCGAAACCACACGGGCGCGGGGGTCGCGGTCTAGCTGATCGCCAAAGGTGTATAACTGTTCGAGGTAATCGACATTGATGCCGGCTTCTTCTTTGAGTTCGCGTTGCACGGCCGTTTGCAGCGGCTCATTGTCGTGCACAAAGCCACCTACCAGCGCCCACTGGCCTTTGAGCAAGCCAAATTTTTGTTGCACGAGCAACACGTGGAGCTGGTTATCACTGTAACCAAACACGATAGCATCTACGGCGAGTTTAATATTTTGTTGTACGGGCATAGTTCTGCGTCATTTTTACGCAAAATACGAGAAAAGCGCAGATAGGGTTGTTTTTTTAGGTAATAATATTATTCGAGGATTGATTTGGGCGTTGCGCCGCTTCGCATGGAGGCGTATGCGATACGCCCCTGCGGGCGCGTCGCCGCTGTCCTTCGGGGTTCGCTACTCGCTCCGTGCTGCGCACCGCGGCTTGCGCCGCGCCCTCCGGCCAGCTAACGCAGGGGAATGCTTGTAGTTGAGGCTAGCCAACTGACTAAATTTACGTAAAAACAGTCAACGTACTGACTAAATTCACGTAAATTTAGTCAGTTTGATAAGCCCAACTTTAATACTACCTTTGCAAGCGCAAGTACCTAAGTTATGATTCCATACGCACGCCATACATTGAAAAACGGTTTAACGGTCATTCTACATGAAGACCGCCAAACGCCCATGGCCGCACTGAATGTTTTGTACAAGGTTGGCTCCCGCAACGAAAGTGCTGAACGCACAGGCTTTGCCCACCTCTTTGAACACCTGATGTTTGGTGGCTCGCTCAATGCTAAATCTTTCGACGACCATATACAAGTGGCCGGTGGCGATGCCAACGCTTTTACCAACAATGATATCACCAGTTTTTACGAATCGTTGCCCGCCGTCAACATCGAGACGGCCCTGTGGCTGGAGAGCGACCGTATGCACAACCTCATCCTCAACAAAAAAGCACTGGATACCCAGCGCAAAGTAGTGGTGGAAGAGTTTAAAGAAACCTGCATCAACGAGCCTTACGGCGATGTATGGCATCACCTTTCGGCCTTGGCCTACAAGCAGCACCCGTACCGCTGGCCGGTGATTGGCCTAGTACCCGAACACATCAAACAAGCCACCCTCGAGGATGTATCGAGTTTTTACAAGCGTTTTTACCGCCCATCCAACGCGGTGCTGGTATTGGCCGGCCCATTCAGCGAACAAGAAGGCTTAGAACTGGTTGAACGCTACTTCGGCGATATTCCTGACGAGGGCTACGACATCCCGGCGATTGCGCCAGAACCCCCACAACTCGAACGCCGTTTCCTAGAACATGCCGCCGATGTTCCCTTGAATGCTATTTACATGGCCTTCCACATGCCTGATCGCACGCACCCAGACTATTACGCCTGCGATTTGCTGACCGATGTGCTGGCCTATGGCAAATCGTCGCGCATGTACCACGAACTGGTACGCGAAAGCAACCTTTTCTCAGATATCGATACCTACGTGACGGAAACACAGGACCACGGGCTTATCGTGGTTGAAGGTCGCCTGGGCGACGACACCAGCTTTGAGCAGGCCGAGGCCGCCATCTGGCGTATGTTGGATGCTGTAAAACAAGCCTCGGTATCTGTTGATGAGCTGCAAAAACAGAAAAACAGGGTAGAGAGCAATATCGTGTTCTCGGAAATTAGCCTGATGAGCAAGGCCATGAACCTTGCCCAGTTTGAAGCTTTGGGCAACTTGGACCTCATCAACTCGGAAGGCGATATTTACCAAGCCATCCAAGCGGAAGATATTCAGCGGGTAGCCCAATACGTACTGCGCCCCGAGAATTGCTCGGCATTATATTACAAGGCGAGGGTGTAAGAGTATGTTTGGACTTTAGCTTCCGGCGAAAAACAGCTCTTTTCCGATGATTTTTGCTTTAAAAAATAGTTACGTAGCCCCACTATGCGCCCATTTTTTAAAGCAACCTCATCAAAAAGTAGCTCGTTTTTCCCTCGAAACCCAAAATCCAAACATACTCTAAGGCTATCGCGCCAGGTGCCCGTCGGGCCGCACCGGAGGTGCGGGTGCGCAGCACCGAGCAACGCGAAGCCCAGAGGGGACCGCCGCCGCGCAGCGGCGGGGCGCCCAAAAAAGACTACATGAAAAAAGATAAAATGATTAAATGACCTTTTTCGGGGCTTTAGGATATTTTATGTACTCAGACCTATTGAATGTCAATTACTCGTACGCATTAAAAGCTTAAACCATAGCAATTGCGCCAAGAGCAATGCACCCGACAATGCCAAAACCAGGCTGAACGACTCAGGATAGGTACTATAAAACAGCAAATTTAGCAGGGCAAAACCTGCCAAAAGTACGGGGTATTGAGCCCAACGCACCCAGGTTTTATGCTCGAACAGCGCCGAGCAAATGGCCGTTGTTGCAATAATGTACGCAGCAAAACCCCATTGAAAGGCCAGGCTAAGGCTATCAAAATGAACCATGTAAAGCACTAGCCCAACGCTGACAATGGTAAACTGGAATGCTATGTACCAGTGCGTTGGGCGGCTATCGGCATTGTATTTATGCAGTACCGCGGGCACTGGAGGAGGCGCTTGATAGCCCCCGAGGTACTCGGGCAGCCAACCTGGTCGAGCAAAAATGAGTTTAAGGCGGTCGGCCCAGCTGGTCATGCGGCGGGCGTTGTGCCACATCTCGGCATAATAGTGGAAGTTAGCCCAGGTAGGGTCCCAGGAATTGATGTTGCTGGTGATGCCGTAATGTGGGCGCTCATCTTCATCCATATAGGTACCGAAAAGCCTATCCCAAACGATGAAGACAGCCGCATAGTTTTTATCGATATACTTCGGGTCGCGGGCATGATGCACGCGGTGGTGCGCCGGAGCATTGAAAACGTACTCAAACCATCGGGGCATACGCTCGATGGCCTCGGTATGAATCCAGAACTGGTATAAGGTTACCACACCTGCTACCGAAATGATGGTTAAAGTATCGAAACCGAGCAAAGGTACCGGCAAGAAGATGACACCGGCCAGCAGGTTGTGAAACCAACTTTGACGCAGGGCAACGCCCAGGTTATAGTCCTCGCTGGAATGGTGTACCACGTGGGCGGCCCAGAAAAAATTAACCTCGTGGCCCCAGCGGTGGGCCCAATAGTAGAGAAAATCCCAGAGCACAAGGCACAATATCCAAGTAAAAACATTACTCGGAATTTGAAACAAGCCCCAGTTTTTCGATACCCAGAAAAACATACCCAATAGCAAGCCCTTGTACAGCAAACCGAACACTTGGTTACCAATGCCGATGTTGAGATTGGCGATGGTATCGTTAAAACGGTATGAAGCCTTGCCCGTGCGTCTGCCATAATACCACTCCAAAGCGATAAGAACGAAAAAAACTGGAATGGCCAGCACGATGAGCATGGATTTCATTAGCGTATTTTTAATTCTTGGCCTACTTTGATTTCATTCGAGTTCAAGCGGTTGAGGCGTTTGAGTTCATCAACGGTGATGCCGTATTTTTTAGAAATGCTATACAGTGTTTCGCCACGTTGAACCACGTGTTTTTGGCTACTGCCTGTAGAAGGAGGGTTAACGGGCGTGGTAGGTTGTGTAGGTGCAGGCGGCGTTGGTGTAGGCCGAGCGGGCTCGGTAGGCCTTGCGGGTTCAGTTGGCCGTGCTGGCACCACGTTGCCAATATCGCTGTTGTTGCGCAGGCGAGGTGTTTTCTTCATTTTTTTCTTAAGAGAGATACGCTCTCCGATAGCGGGTTCTTGGCCTACCAGCATGCGGTTTTTCTTGTATAGGTGTTTAAGGGTCATGCCGTATGTTTGCGAAATGCTGTACATATCGTCGCCCGCTTTAACCACGTGGAATTTCTCATTACCCTTGTAGCGGCGTTTTTTGAAATGGAGGTAAACCCTTTGTCCAGCCTCGATACGGTGTGCATCAAGCTCGTTGTACTGGCGGATACGCTTAACGTTTACGCCGCTGCGTTGGGCGATGCGCTCGGCGTTATCATCAACGCGAGCCACTACGAAAGGCACACCGTTAACGCTATACCAAATGCGGTTGTCGAGTTGGGCGTTGTTCTGGCCTGGTGAAACGGCGATAGGTGCAGGTTTGCCACCGGCCATCGGTTGTTGCATGCCGTAATCGTAGCGGTGCAAATTATACTTCTCGATGGTAGAGATAAGTTTTTCTGGATATTTAGGGTCGGTGGCATAACCCAGGCGTTTGAGCCCGTTAGCCCAGCTCTTGTAATCGGTCCGGGGGTATGTAAACAGTTCTTTGTAACGGTCACGTTGAAGGAAGGCCGAGTGGTCGTAGAATGAGTTCTCAGGGCTGTTGTATTTGCGGAAGCAAGAAGGTTGAGGATCATCGTCTTGTTTGTACATGGTTTGGCCAGTCCAGTTAGAGCCACATTTAATCCCGAAGTGATTATTGGCGTTCATGGCTAAATCGCTACGGCCAAAGTACGATTCTAACATGCCCTGGGCTAGCTTTATACTGGCCGGAATACCGGTTCGCTCCATTTCGGCTACAGCGATATCGGCGTACAGCACGAGGTAAGCATCGGCCATCACTTGGTTATCGTCAAGTTGTTGTAGGAAGTTATCCCAGTCGTCGTTTGCGGATACAGGCTTAAAGCTAGCCACGACGAGCAATATTAATAAGATATAGCGCATGTGTATTTTAGGTTGAGTTTTTGCAAAGTTAAGTAATCCAACATAAGTACCTAAACAAGTTTTTCTATATTTGTGGTATATTTTGAAAGCCTTATGGAACCATTTAAGCTGGATCGTAGTCAATTTACTGCATAAGATGCAACAACAACCCTCCACCAAACCCTCTTGGGCGCTCGCAGGTGCCATCTTCATGCTGCTCGCCTTTATTGGCGTGGGCTACGATATGTACCGCCTCGATCAAGCTGCACAACTTTGGGGACATAGGCCCTTGTACCTGTTCCTTGGGTTTTGGTTGGCCTACCTGCTGTTACGTGAGTATTTTGCCAAGACCGAACAACATAGCCGTTACCGTTGGAACGCGGTGTTTTCCGGCGTACTCTTGTCGGTTGGTTTTGCTCCTGGCATCATGCTGCCCGCATTGTTCATAGGCTTTGTGCCCTTGTTGTGGATTGAAGACCAATGCCGCCACGAGCCTAAAGCAGGCCGAAAGGTTTTCCGTTATGCCTTTACTACCTTTTTCACCTGGAATATTTTAACCACCTACTGGGTCAGCAACTCGCTTTTGCTGGCCGGTGTATTTGCTATACTGGCCAACAGTTTTTTAATGTCGCTGCCTTTCGTTTTGTTCCATTACGGCCGCAAAAAACTGGGTGATGTGCAAGGTTACATCTTGTTCATTGCCTTGTGGATGAGCTGGGAATACTTACACCTCCGCTGGGACGCTTCCTGGCCTTGGCTCACCCTGGGCAATGGCTTGGCCAACTGGCCTAGTTTAATCCAGTGGTACAGTATCGCGGGTCACACGGGCGGAAGTTTCTGGATTTTAGCCGTTAATTTGCTCATTTTCAGGCAATGGCAAAAAACGGGCTACAGCAACTGGAAAGGCTGGGCATTCTGGTACAAACCATTGGCCCTAGCTGTAATCCCAATGTTGATGTCATTGGCTATGTACTTTAGCTGGAAACCAAGCGAGCAACAAATCAACATCGTGGCCATACAGCCTAACTTCGAGCCGCACTACGTAAAATGGCGCAACTCGAAATCCTTGACCAATTATGTTCCGCCCTTCGAGCAGGTTAACCGCATCATGGCGCAAATTGAGGCCAATGTGGATAGCAAAACCGATTATGTAGTGATGCCCGAGACCAGCATCGTGGGCGTTGAAGCCTCCGAGCTTTTGGTTAACACCGATATTTTGAGGGTTAAACAACTGGTTGATAAATATCCTGGCCTTACCCTTGTCAGCGGTATTGATGCACACCGAATTCTACCTGAAAACGAGCCAAGCGGCCCTTACACCATCGATTATACCCGCGCCGGCGGCATGAAACTACGCTACGAGGATCATAACTCGGCCTTGCAACTCAGCGCCGGCAGCAATGACATACCGTATTACCTCAAGTCTAGATTTGTCCCAGGCCCTGAGATTTTCCCTTTCCGCAAGATATTCGTTTTCCTCAAACCGCTCATCGAGCAGCTTGGTGGCACGCCAGCAGGTTTAACCCCACAGCCCGAGCGCGAGGTATTTTCCCGTGCTGACGGCTTAAAAGTTGCCCCGGTTATTTGCTATGAATCGGTTTATGGCGAGTACCTCACCGAGTACGTGCGCAACGGTGCCAACATCATCATGGTTGTCACCAACGATGGCTGGTGGGACGATACCCCTGGCTATATCCAACATGCTCAGTTTGCTAGTCTACGGGCTATCGAGAATCGTCGGCCAGTGGTGCGTGCGGCCAACTCGGGCACCTCTTGCTTCGTCAACAGCCGCGGCGATATACGCCAAGCCAGTAACTACAACGAGGCTGCCGTGGTAAAAGGTACCGTAAACCCTGAAAATGGCCTGACTTTTTATGCCAAACACGGCGACTACCTATCGCGCATGTGCATACTCATTGCGGGGGTGTTCATGTTGTTCGCCATTACGCCCATTCGGCGCAAATAAATACTTGGTCGAATTTAAAAAACTTCCACGCCGCGGGCTTCCAGCTCGGCCAATACTTTATCGTTTTCTGGACCTTCGGCAGCAAATTCTGGGTTTACGGATTCTAGTTTTTTACAGGCCAGCAAAGGGCTGTAATCAATACCATCCATGGTTATCATGCTGATGGGGTCAAAGGATTGCAGGTTGCGCAAAAGTTCAATCCCCTCGATCGACTGGATATCAAACTGGTCGTCTTCGCCATCCCAGTTGTTCATCAAGTACGCGTAGCAGTGGTCGCCACCATCGGGAATCAAGTGCTCAATTTTATCCAGCAGCGCTTGTTCAATATGCACCTGCTGGTAAAATGCCAATACCTCGGGGATAGGTTTGTACGAAAAATCGCTGGGGTTATAATGTTTTTCATGGATAGCCTTCACCTCCTCCACATAATGACCGAGGTCATGTAAGGCACCCATTACCGAGATTTTGAAGTTTATATCTTTGAATTGTACAGAACTCATGGCCGTCTAATTGTTTTGGTAGCCCAAGGTATAAATTAATTTTGAATCCAAGTATCTGCCCCGAGAATTATTATAGTTTGGCCAGCAAACAAGCCGATTACCTAGGGATATAGTTTCTTATTTTTTTATTTTTTGGGCACATGCTGCGCGATGCGCAGCACCGGGCTTTGCGGGGTTCCAGTGCCTACGGCACCACTCGCTACGCTCGTGCCCCTCCAATCCCTTGTGCGGATTAGCGAACTGGATTTCACATGCTGTAACTAGTTCATTACAGCTAGGTTTTGAGGACTTATTACAAATTAAAAAAATATCACGTACAATTGCTCAACTTAGCGCGATTGCGTAAATTTGACCATCTTTTAATCGAAAAAATCAACACCATGCCTATCTATATCGAACTTGAAGACATCGAAACAGATTACCTTTACAACAAAGGCAAACTTGAAGGCAAACTTGAAGGTGAAGATAAAGGCACCAAAATAGCCCTTGAAATTATCAAAGCGTATAAAAAAGGTCTTGACATCAAGGCTATTGCCGAAACACTCGAGGTCGATATTGATAAAGTAGAGCAGGTTATTCAAGAAGCTAAAGCGATGGACTTGATTTAAGCACTGTATTTCGATGTAAACATCAACGCTAAAATACTTACCTTCGCGGTTCATTTACTATTAAAACTAGCATGAGTCAGCATCACGAACTGAGCGAACAAGAGCTCGTACGCCGCGAAAATTTACGCAAAATCCAAGCCGCAGGTATCAATCCTTACCCTGCCGAGCAATTCCCCGTTAACGCTCGTTCGGCTAGCATAAAAGCAACCTTTGAGCAAACGCCAGAAGCCTTTGCAGATGTTTACATCGCTGGCCGACTCATGTCGGTACGCGTCATGGGTAAAGCGTCCTTCGCCGAAATCCAAGATAGCGAAGGCCGTATACAGATTTACGTAAACCGCGACGAAATTTGTCCCGGCGAGGATAAAGAACTATACAACACCGTTTTCAAAAAATTACTCGACATCGGTGATTTTATTGGTGTACGTGGCCACGTTTTCCTCACCCAAACCGGCGAGATAACCGTTCACGTTACTGAATTGAAAGTTTTGAGCAAATCGCTCCGCCCGCTCCCCATCGTTAAACGCGATGAGGAAGGCCATATCTACGATGCATTTACCGACCCCGAACTGCGCTACCGCCAACGTTATGTTGACCTTACCGTGAACCCCGAGGTTAAGCAAATTTTTTACAAACGCTCGCGCATCATCAGCGCCATGCGTCGCTACTTTGATGCTCAAGGCTGGCTTGAGGTCGAGACCCCAGTGCTCCAACCTATCCACGGAGGTGCTGCCGCACGCCCTTTCGCCACCCATCACAACACCCTCGATATGCCTTTGTACATGCGTATCGCTAACGAGCTATACCTCAAACGATTGATCGTTGGTGGCTTTGACGGTGTATACGAAATTGGCAAAATGTTCCGCAACGAGGGCATGGACCGTACCCACAACCCAGAATTTACCAGCATGGAAATTTATGTAGCCTACAAAGACTACATCTGGATGATGGAAATGGTTGAAGAGCTGTTTGAAACCCTAGCCATGGAAGTAAATGGCTCAACCGACCTCACCGTGGGCGAGCATATCATATCGTTCAAAGGCCCCTTCACCAAAATGTCGATGGCCGAGTCGATTAAACACTACACCGGTGTAGACATTGAAGGTATGGACGAGGCGGCCCTCCGCGAGGTGTGTAAATCAATGCATATCGGGGTTGACCCTAGCATGGGCAAAGGCAAACTCATCGACGAGATTTTCGGCGAGAAAGTTGAAGCCCTGCTCATCCAGCCTACCTTCATCACCGATTACCCGATCGAGATGACCCCGCTGGCCAAAAAACACCGCAGCAAAGAAGGGCTTGTCGAGCGCTTTGAGCTGTTTGTCAACGGCAAGGAATTGGCCAATGCCTACTCGGAGCTCAACGACCCGCTCGACCAGCGCGAACGCTTCGAGGATCAGCTAGAATTAGCCAAAAGGGGCGACGAAGAAGCCATGGTCCTCGACGAGGATTTCCTCCGCTCTATCGAGTACGGTATGCCGCCTACATCGGGCCTAGGTATTGGTATGGACCGCCTCGCCATGTTGTTTACCAACCAGCGCAGCATCCAGGAAGTATTGTTCTTCCCTCAAATGCGCCCTGAATTATAGCATTAATTTTACTATAAAACAGCCCTTGTGTCAGATTGATGCAAGGGCTGTTTTTTTTGTTCACAACCGCATTGCGACTGCGGCGAGCCATGTACTTAGCTCGTGTTGGATGGTTCAAAAACTACCCCTGCCCTAAGCACGGCGGCTACGCCGCCGTGCTTGCGTTAGCTGGCCGGAAGGCGCGGCGAAGCCGCGGTGCGAAGCACGGAGCAAAGCGAACCCTGGAGGACAGCGGCGACGCGCATGCGGCGCAACGCCCCAATTATACCTATAAACTATTAACTATGAACTATAATCTGCTTATCTTTGGGCATCGAGGCGAGCAATATGCCCGCCAAATGTAAAGTGCAACCTTGTGTCAGGAATTTTATCTACCAATATTGAATACCTCAAGGGCGTGGGCCCGCTGAAGGCTGATACCCTGAAAAAAGAACTCGGGATATTTACCTTTGGCGACTTGCTGTACCATTTTCCGTTCCGGCATATTGACCGAACGACCTTCCACCGTATTGCCGATATCCAGGAAGATGGCCAAGCTGTGCAGTTGCGTGGCGTGCTGATGCGCTGCGAGGTGCTTGGCGAAGGTCGCCGCCGCCGCATGACCGGGGTTTTCCGCGATGAAACAGGTGCCATCGAGCTGGTTTGGTTCACCGGCGTACACTACCTCGAAAAGGTTATCGAGCGCGGCAAAGAGTATATCGTTTACGGGAAACCCACGTTTTTTAACGGTAAACCGCAAATTACACACCCGGAAATGGAGCCCATGGCCGAGGCCGCCAAAGCGCCCTTGCTCCAGGCCGTTTACCCTACAACGGAGAAACTTAAAACCAAGAAACTAGATTCAAAAGGTATAGGCCTATTGATGAAGGCTCTGTTTCGCGACATTCACCCACATCGCGAGCACATTACCGATATGCTGCCAGACCCGCTGGTGGCGCAGTACAAACTGCCCAACCGCTACGAGGCCCTGATGCGCATCCATTTCCCGCGCAACCAGCAGGAACTTGACCTAGCCATTAAACGCCTCAAGTTCGAGGAGCTTTTCCTCATGCAAATGCGCATCCTGCAAAGCCGTACCAACCGCCACCAGGTAGTGCGGGGCTACGTATTTGGCACCGTAGGCGATTATACCAAACAATTTTACGCCGAAAAATTGCCCTTTGAACTGACCAACGCCCAAAAAAGGGTGCTCCGAGAGATTAGGCAAGACATGGGCAGCGGCAAACAAATGAACCGCTTGCTGCAAGGCGATGTGGGTAGCGGTAAAACGATCGTGGCCCTCATGACCATGCTCATTGGCCTGGACAATGGCTACCAAGCTGCCCTCATGGCTCCTACCGAAATATTGGCCCAACAACACTATAACGGCATCGCCGCACTGGTGGAGGGCATGGATATACGGGTTGAACTGCTGACCGGCAGCGTGACCGCCGCTAAAAGACGGAAACTGCTGGCCGATTTACAGTCGGGCGACATTCACATACTCATCGGTACACATGCTTTGATTGAAGACCCCGTGCAGTTTAAACAGTTCGGGATGCTGGTAGTGGATGAACAACACCGTTTTGGGGTTGAACAACGCGCTAAGATGTGGCGCAAAAGTGGTGTTTGCCCACCACACGTGCTGGTGATGTCGGCCACGCCAATACCCAGAACATTGGCCATGACCATCTACGGCGACCTCGACGTGTCGGTGATCGACGAGTTGCCGCCGGGTCGAAAGCCCATCGTTACCATGCACAAGTACGACTCGAACCGCTTGCGGGTGTTCGGTTTCATGCGGGATGAGATTGCTAAAGGCCGACAAGTATACGTGGTGTACCCGCTCATCGAGGAATCGGGTGCCGAGACCATGGCCGATATCAAGAACCTGATGGAAGGTTTTGAGTCTATCGAGCGAGAATTCCCCAAGCCGCAGTACCAGTTAAGTATTGTTCACGGCCAGATGAAAGCTGCCGACAAAGAATACGAGATGCAGCGTTTTATCCGCAATGAAACGCAAATCATGGTGGCCACCACCGTGATTGAAGTAGGTGTAAACGTACCCAACGCCTCGGTGATGGTGATTGAAAATGCCGAGCGTTTTGGCTTGGCACAATTACACCAGTTGCGGGGTAGGGTTGGTCGTGGTGCCGACGAATCATACTGTATCCTCATGACGGGCTACAAACTCTCGGCCGATGGTCGCGAACGCATTGATACCATGTGCCGCACCCAAAACGGCTTTGAAATTGCCGACGCGGATATGCGCCTGCGTGGCCCTGGAAATATAGAAGGCACGCAACAATCGGGGCTTCTGCAGTTTAAAATTGCCGATTTGGTCAAGGACGATAAAATCCTCCGTGCCGCACGCATGAGCGCCGAACAGCTCTTGGAAGATGATCCAAAACTCGAAAAACCAGCAAACGAACCTTTGGGCCGTTTCCTTAAGCTAAGCGTAGGGGCTAAAAGGTGGGGGAGGATAAGTTAGGGGCGCCTCACCCCGCCCGTTTCGCTACGCTCACGGGCGACCCTCTCCCCTTACCGCTCGTTACACTCGCTGGCGGAGAGGGTTAAACGGCTTGCTTGACATATAAAGCAATACCATCAATAACTGTAAAGCTGCGGGGTGATGCACAATCTAATTAATCCAACTCCTTGTACATCAGTTTTTTATCAACGGCCACCACACCTGCTTGCTCGCATACTAGTCCACCAGCCAGGTTGGCCAGCTGGGCTGTATGTAGCAGCGATGCATTGGCAGCGAGGCCAAGCGCCATCACGCTCACCACGGTATCGCCGGCGCCGCATACATCGGCAATGGCTCGGGTTTGGGCTGGAATAATGTGTGCCTGAGTACCATCGTGCAGGAACATACCTTTATCGCCGAGGGTAATTAGTGTGCTGGCTTGTCCGAGTTGGGCGTAGAGCAGCTCTACCGCTCGGTTTAAATCAGGACTATTGGCTTGAATCTTTTGCCCCACCAGGGCATCATTTATCTCGCGTAAGTTTGGCTTGAACAGCGTACAGCGTTGGTAATCGAAAAAACGTTGTTTTTTTGGATCAACCACGGTGGGAATACCTCTTTGTTGAGCCTCCAACATGATAGCGCCAATAACGCTTTCGGTTAGCACGCCCTTGTTGTAATCTTGGAACACGATGGCTTGAACCTCGAAGGTATCGAGTATGGCGTATACCTGCTGTATAAGGGCCTGCTCCGTTAAGGAATCAATATCTTCATCGGTCTCGCGATCAATGCGCAGCAACTGTTGGTTGCGGGCCATGACGCGGGTTTTAACGGTGGTAAAGCGTTGGGCTTGAATCAAGCCAGCGGTGTATAGTTGCTTTTGTTCGAGCAGGTTTTTAAGTACCTCGGCTTCGTTATCGTTGCCCAATACCGAGCATAGCAAGGGCACACCACCTAGGGCTTGGATGTTCAACGCCACGTTGGCGGCACCGCCCAGCCGGTCGTCCTGGTTTTCCTGTAGTAGCACGGGCACAGGCGCCTCCGGCGAGATGCGGTTGACCGAGCCGTTCAGGTAGCGGTCAATCATCACGTCGCCTACAATCAGCACGTAGCGGCCGTTGAAGCTATCTAGAATATGTTGGAGTTCGGTATTCAAGTATTATCGGTATTTTACACAAACGTTTTTAGGCTCGGTGAAAAAGCGGAACACTTCCCAGCCACCTTCGCGGCCAACGCCTGAGTTTTTCACACCGCCAAAGGGTGTTCTTAGATCGCGGAGCATCCAACAGTTAATCCAAACGATGCCAGATTGCAAGCGTTCAGCCACACGGTGCGCCCGCGAAATATCTTGTGTCCAAACCATTGCGGCGAGGCCGTACTCGGTGCTGTTGGCATAGCCGAGCACCTGTTCTTCGGTATCAAATGGCGTTAGGGTAACCACCGGACCAAAGATTTCTTCCTGGTTGGTTCTACAGTTATAGCTCAGGCCTTCTAGCACGGTGGGTTGCAGGAAATAGCCTTCGCTCAATGCACCGCCCAAGTTGATGCGTTGGCCGCCGTACAGGAGTTTGCCCCGTTCAGATTCGGCCAGTTCAATGTAGCTTTCAATTTTTTCGAGGTGTGCTTTTGATACCAATGCGCCGATATGCGTCTCGGGGTCGGCGGGATCACCCACACGCAACAGTTGTACCTGCCGCACGAAGGCATCGCGGAAAGCCTCGTAGATGCCCGATTGTACAAAAATACGCGAACCGCAGAGGCAAATTTGGCCTTGGTTCGAGAAAGCTGCCCGTACCGAGGTACTCACAGCGGTATCAAAATCGCAATCGTTGAAAACGATGTTGGGGTTTTTACCGCCCAGTTCAAGCGATAGTTTTTTGAACATGGGTGCGGCTACCCGGGCAATTTCGCGGCCCGTGCTGGTGCCACCGGTGAAAGATATGGCCTTCACGTCGGGGTGTTTCACGATGGCCGAGCCTGCTTTGTGGCCATAACCGTGTACGAGGTTAATCACGCCTGGCGGGATGCCCGCCTCGGCAATGGCCTCGCCCAAAAGGTATGCGGTCATGGGCGTAACTTCCGATGGTTTGGCCACCACGCAGTTGCCCGCCGCCACGGCTGGGGCTATTTTCCAGGTAAGGAGGTACAGCGGCAGGTTCCAGGGCGAAATACAACCCACCACGCCAAGCGGTTGGCGCAGGGTATAATTAATGGCACCGTCTTCCATGAAGTGCGATTCGGAGGCAAAGTGTACGGTAGCCGTGGCAAAAAACCTAAAATTGGCTTGTGCCCGTTCAATATCCACGTTGCTGGCCACGCTGAGCGGCTTGCCCGTGTCGATAGATTCAGCCAGGGCAAATTTTTCGTGGTTCTGCTCAATAATGTCGGCCAAGCGGTTCAACATCCTGAAACGGAGCTGCGGGGTAAGGGTTGACCAGCTGGGGAAAGCCTTCTTGGCGGCGGCCACGGCCAGTTCAACATCGCGTTCGTCGCTATCGGGAATCATGGAGTAGGGCTTACCCGTGGCAGGTTGGTAATTGGCAAAGTGCTCTTTGCCCACGGGCGGGATGGCCTGGCCATCGATGAAATTTTTGATAAATTCAGTCTTCACGGCAGCGCGTTTGATGATGTGTTAATTGGAGCTCGAAAGATAAGGCTTAAGTTCCATTTTACAGTTATTTTGTTGTTTTCCAGAAAGACTAAAAGTGGAATTAGGTAAGGATGGGTAAAGGCTAAAAATAGCTAAACGCACTTGATTTTACCTATTTTTACCCATTAACCCATTTTAACCTTTTTTTTGGGCGTTCCGGCGCGATGCGCCGTCGCTACGTTGCGCGGCTCGCTAATCGCTCGGCCCTTCGCCCTGCGGGCTTGGTCTGGCCCTGCGGGCCACCGCTTCACATCGCTAACGCGACGGCGGCTTTGCTATCGTTTTCCAGCGTTAGCTGGCCGGAGGGCGCGGCGCAAGCCGCGGTGCGCAGCACGGAGCGAGTAGCGAACCCCGAAGGACAGCGGCGACGCGCCCGCAGGGGCGTATAGCATACGCCCCCATGCGAAGCGGCGCAACGCCCAAATCAAATTGCTAAAAATGGGTGAAGGGGTGAAATTTGGTAAACATGGGTTAAAGGTTATTTTTCAAGTGTTAAGCTACTTTATCCTAAACAATACTTACCCATTTTTACCAAGCTTTAGCCTTAAGCAAATTTTACCCATTTTTACCCAAATGCCCCTAAATATTCAAAATTGAATATTTATAGGCATTTTTGCAGGCTAATCTGCTATCCTATGCGTAAAATGCTACTGACCAGCCTGCTTTTGGCCCTTTTGTGTACCCAACTGCAAGCACAAGACCCCCGTATCGATTTCCCGAATGCCAGTCCTGCTATTGAACGGATCAAGGCTTTCCAACAACGTAACTTACTGCGTGAAAATGCTCCAGCGGCGGGCATACCCTTCGTGTCGGTTGGTCCAAGTATCATGAGCGGCCGCGTGGTGGATATCGAGGTGAACCCCAGCGACGCCAGCCATTTCTTCGTGGCTTATGCCAGCGGTGGCCTATGGGTTACCCAAGATAACGGCATCTCGTTTACCCCCTTGTTCGACCAGCAAGCCGTGATGACCATCGGCGATATTGCCGTTGATTGGGCCAATACCCAAGGCCGCGTGATCTGGATTGGCACCGGCGAGAATAACTCCTCGCGTTCTTCTTACGCAGGCGTGGGCATGTACCGCTCAAACGACGGCGGTAAAACCTGGAAACACAAGGGCCTGAGCGAATCGCACCATATTGGCCGCATTATACTGCACCCCCGCGATACCAATACCGTGTGGGTAGCCGCCCTGGGCCACCTCTACTCGCCCAACGCCGAGCGTGGCGTGTACAAAACTTCGAACGCGGGTACCAACTGGGAACGCACGCTGTACATGGACGAAAACAGCGGCGCCATAGACATGGTGCTGGACCCACAAAACCCCGATGTGCTGTATGCCGCCCTCTGGCATCGCGAACGCCGCGCCTGGAATTTTACCGGCAGCGGCAACAACTCGGGCATTTATAAAAGCACCAACGGCGGTAGTACCTGGGCATCGGTAACCAATGGCAGCAGCTTCCCACAAGGCGATGCCGCAGGCAGGATAGGCCTAGCCATGCACCCCAACGGCACGCTGTATGCCATTGTGGACAATAACGCCCGCAAACCAAAGGAAGAGAAAACCAACAAAAATGAACTGCGCAAGGACGACTTGCGCGGCATGAGCAAGGAAGCCTTCCTGAAACTGGACGAAAAAAAGGTTAAAGCCTTTTTGACAGACAACGGCTTCCCCGATAAATACAGCTACGAGGCCGTTAAGCGCAAAATTGAAAAAGACTCGATTAGCCCTAGCACCCTGGTAGAATACCTAGAAGATGCCAATACACTGCTATTTGAAACCGAAGTTGTTGGCACCGAGATTTACCGCTCGGCAGACCAAGGCAAAAGCTGGGCAAAAACCCACGAGGGTTACCTAGACGACGTGTACTACTCGTATGGTTATTATTTTGGCCAAATCAGGGTAGCCGCCCACAACGATCAACATATTTACCTGTACGGCGTGCCCCTGCTGCGCTCGGAAGATGGTGGTAAAACCTTTATCCCCATGAATGCCGACAACGTGCACGTGGATCATCACGCCCTGTGGATAAACCCTGAACGCCCCGGCCACTTGATTCTAGGCAACGATGGCGGTATCAATATCAGCTACAACAACGGCAAAAACTGGAGCAAGTGCAACTCTATTCCCGTGGGGCAGTTCTACGCCGTGGCCGTGGATATGGCCCAACCCTACAATATATATGGTGGCCTGCAAGACAACGGCGTGTGGGTTGGTAGCAGCAAGTACAAAGCCTCGCCCGAGTGGCAGCAAACAGGCGAGTACCCCTATAAAAGCATCATGGGTGGCGACGGTATGCAAATTGCCATAGACCCCCGCGACAACACAACCGTGTACACCGGCTACCAATTTGGTAGCTACTACCGTTTGAACAAAAATACCGGTGCCAGCACTTATATACAACCACAGCACGAGTTGGGCGAGCGCCCGCTGCGCTTTAATTGGCAAACACCTATTCACTTATCGGTACACAACCCCGATATTATTTACCTCGGCTCGAATAAAGTCCACCGCTCCATGAACCAGGGCAACAAGTGGACCGCTATTTCCGACGACTTGACCACTGGCGGCATGAAGGGCAATGTACCCTACGGCACGCTGAGCGCACTGCACGAATCGAGCTTGCGCTTTGGTCTCTTGTACGCAGGCTCTGATGATGGCCTCATCCATGTATCAAAAGATGGTGGTTACAGCTGGACGCAAATTACCGATAACCTCCCCGAAAAAATGTGGGTAAGCCGTGTGCAAGCTTCAGCACACGTGGAAAGCCGCGTGTATTGCAGCTTGAACGGCTACCGTTGGGATGATTTTACGCCATATGTTTTTGCCTCAGAAGATTACGGCCAAACTTGGACTGCCATCGGCACGAACCTGCCCCACGAGGCGGTGAACGTGATTAAAGAAGACCCAATCAACCCGAATATCTTGTACGTTGGAACCGACCACCAGCTGTACGTATCGCTTGATCGCGGCAAGACCTTCAGCGTGATGGGCCAGGGCATCCCCGATGTCTCGGTTCACGATTTGGTCATCCATCCCCGAGATAAAGACATCATCGTGGGTACGCATGGTCGCTCCATCTATAAGGCCAGCGTAAAACACCTGCAGGCTATCGACGAGACCATCATGGCCAAAACCCTGCACTTATTTAGCCTCGATGATGTACAGTACCGCGAGAGCTGGGGCCAAAACTGGTCGAAATGGTTTGAAGCCGATACCCCAAGCGTTCAAATACCATGCTACCTCGCAGAGGCTGGCCAGCTCAACCTCAAGGTTAAAACCAGCGATGGCCTAGTATTGTCGAACCAAGATTTTATCCTCAACAAAGGCCTAAACTACCTGCCCTACAACTTGAAGGTACAGCCTTCGGCCGTGGCAGATTACCAAAAAGCCTTGAACAAAAACCTTGAAAAAGATGCCGAGCCCATCAGCTTCGACACCAAGAAACACCCGCACGTTTACCTTCGTCCAGGCACTTACGAGCTGGTATTCAAAGTAGGGAAAACCGAGGAAAAGATCAAATTAAAGGTAAAAGAATAATTTTTTTTCAAGCTTACCCAACCTCTTTACAAGCCAACGCGTGAATAGAGTCAACATCAAATTTGATTCTACTAACCAATTCTTAAATTTAAACCAACGTATCATGAAAAAGATACTTCTATCCTTTAGCCTTTTGTTGACCGCTGCGGTTGCTATGGCACAACACGTGGCCGTCATTTCTGGCGGCTTGAGCAATGTAACATCACCTGTAGCTATTACAGTGACGTACATGGACTCGTTGAACAATACCTCAAACACATTTTTAACCGACAATGCTGGTAATGTTCAAGGTACCATGTCGTATAACCTAAGCATGTTTGGTGGTTACTTCGAGGTTTCATACACCGATTGCAACGGCGTTTTGGTGCTTATGCACTATGCTGCTACACCATCTCAAACTGTAATTGTAATCTCTGGCGATTACTGTCCACAAGTATTGCCTTGCGATGCTAACTTCTACACCTACACCGACCCAGCAACGGGCTTGACCGAGTTCTTTGCGGCAAACTCTGGTGGCGCTACTTATTCTTGGGACTTCGGCGATGGCTCTCCAGTGGTGAGTGGCGACTCTATCGAAACCCACAGCTACAACGCACCTGGTTTCTACGATGTATGCTTAACCGTTACCGGTGGTGGCTGCGTTGATACTTACTGCCAAACCATAGTAATTGGCGGCGGTGGTGGTGGTAGTTGCCAAGCGTATTTCTTTGCTCGCCCAGATACGCTCAATCCATTTACGTACGAGTTCTTAAACCTTTCTCAAGGCAATGCCACCCATGCCATGTGGGTTATTGATAATCAAATCGTTTCAACCGACCTGTTTGGTTTCTCATTCCCTTTCAGCGCACCTGGTACTTATTCCGTTTGCTTAACCATTACCGATAGCTTGGCTGGTTGCAGTGATACTTACTGCGAGCCTATCGTGGTTGACACTAACGGAGTGGTTTCTTGCTACGCTGACTTCATCTTTATGCCGTCTAACAGTACTCCAGGCTGCTTCGACTTCATCAACACTTCGTACCCATCGGCCCCTGGCACAAGTTTCTTCTACGATTTCGGCGACGGTATAACCAGCACCCTCGAAAACCCTACACACTGCTATGCGCAACAAGGCGTTTACAACGTTACCTTGACCATCCAAGATGGCCAGTGCAGCTCAACCATGACGTCTACAGTGTTTTACAACGGTCAGCAGTCTTGTAACGCGTTCTTCTTCCCATATATCGATAGCGCTGCTGCAACGCCTTTCGTGTTGACCCTCATCAACGCATCTACCGGATCATTCCCTAATATGCCTTTGCTTTACGCTTGGGACTTCGGCGACGGCTCCACTTCTACCGATGCCTATCCAACACACCAATATGCCACTACTGGCTTGTTCAATATTTGCTTGACTGTTTTTGATACACTTTCAGGCTGTACCAGCACTTTCTGCGATTCTCTCGGTATCGACAGCACCGGTGCTATCATGATGCGTGGTGTAACTGGCTTTACCCTCAACGTTATCTCCCCAGTAACGTCAGTTACCACCACGTCAGCCGATGTTGCTGCTGAAATGACTGCTTTCCCGAACCCAATCAGCGCCGACGGTATCTTGAATGTTCAACTCAAAGCCTTTGGCGATGACGAAGCAAGCATCCAAGTATTCAACACTGCTGGCGTAAGTTGTATCCGCGAAGTAATTCAAACCAACAACAACGCTACACACCAGCTGAACATGAGCAACTTGCCTTCTGGCTTGTACATCATCCAAGCCTCATCTGGCAAACATAGCGCACAAACACGCGTGTTGGTACCTTAGTACATTAAGTGAAAGAATGGTGATACGGCCTAGGGAGTTTTACTTCCTAGGCTTTTTTTATGCATTTTTTAGACAAGGTACTTTTTTATCATAGGAATTATTTTGGGCGGTTCCCTCGGCCTTCGGCCTCGGGTCGCTACGTTGCGCGGCTCGCTATTCGCTCGGCCCTTCGCCCTGCGGGCTCGGTCTGGCGGCTGCGCCGCCACCGCTCCACATCGCTACCGCAGATACGTTTACGGTCTCGAAAGTTTTTTGGCAACAGTTAGAAAAATGCTAACTTTGTTTTGCGAATAGCGTAGATACTTCATACTCAAACCCTCTATATGGCCGTGAAACTTATCGATATAGCAGCAGCCCGCTCCGGCGACAAGGGCAATATTTGTAATATTGGTATCATCGCCAAAGATGCTGCCGCATATGCTTTTCTCAAGGAAAACCTCAGCGCAGCCATGGTAAAAGCCCATTTTGGCCCTCTAATCCAGGGCCAAGTTGAGCGCCATGAATGGGACGCCATAGAGTGTCTCAACTTTGTTTGCCATGAAGCCCTCGACGGTGGCGCATCTGCTTCCATGCGCATGGACACCCTGGGTAAAAACTTTTCAAGCCATATTTTACGACTTGAATTCGCTTAATTTTTCGTTAATAAAAAGCTAAAGTTTGCCCCTCACGTAACTTTGGAATGTATTTTGGCATTATCATTACAACTTCTCGGGCCACACCCACTTTTTCACCCATATCCTGTTTGATCCTGTTTCGCCACATATGAACCTCAAATTGCTTTCATATTTTACTTTGTTTCAAATTTGCCTCTTTGGCCCTGCGCTCCATGCCCAGGAACAAATCAAATGGGTAAGCTGGGAAGAAGCCATGCAAAGCATTGAACGTGCCGAACTCCTGGGCCTTAAACCAAAAAAAATCCTGGTAGATGTTTACACCGACTGGTGCGTGTGGTGCAAACACATGGATGAATTGACCTATTCCGACCCCAAGATTGTAAGCTTTATCAACGAAAACTTTTACGCGGTACGTTTCAACGCTGAATACCGCAAAACCATACGCATCAAAGGCCAGTCCTTTAACTTTGTGGTGCTTAACGAGCGCAAAGGCACTGGCTTTCACGCGCTGGCCTACGCCCTACTCGACGGCGAGATGCGCTTCCCGTCTACTGTTTTCCTCGACCACAACATGAAGTTGATGCAACGCGTGCCCGGTTACCTCGATATCACGACCATGTACCCCATCATCAGCTATATGACCAGCGAGGAGTACGGCAAAACACCTTGGGTTGAATACCAAAAAGACTTTATGGAACAGCAGCGCACCGTGGCGCAACCTAAACCTAAAAGCAATGCTTTTCCAGTTAGAGACTAGCCATATTTCCTTCCAGTTTCCCTAGTATTCAATCAGCACATCCAAAATAAAATTACGGATGTAGCTTCTTGTAAAAAATTTTACCTTTGCGATACAACCGCGAAGCAAGATTTTATCGTCTAAGTACATGATTGAAAATCTATGCTTAGATTAGGATAAAATGAGCGCCTAGGATTTGGCGCATATTCCTTCCGCTCTTTTCACCCCCAAGCTTTACATGGATTTTTAACTATATATTAATTGGTAAATTATGATTGAAATGTTCAAAAAAATATCGCTCTTTCTAGGATTGGCTTTGGTGGCACTCATTTTTTTAAACGTGACAGCCCAAACTTTCGACAAAGCCCCAAGCAAAACGTTTAATACCATCAAGTGGCTCACTTGGGAAGAAGCCCGCGCGCAGTCTAAAAAAGACGCGCAGGCTGGCCTTAAACCCAAGAAGGTTTATGTAGATGTTTACACCGACTGGTGTGGCTGGTGCAAACGCATGGATGCCAACACTTTTGGTGATGCTGCTGTGATTCAATACATGAACGAAAATTTCTACATGGTAAAACTGAACGCTGAACGCAATGTAGACATTCAATACGACGACAAAACCGTGATGACCTACAACAGCTCTTACGGCCGCAAAGGCGCGCACGAACTTGCCGTGAAACTCCTCGATGGCAAAATGGGCTACCCTAGTTCCGTTTTCCTCGACGAAAAATTTGAACGCATCCAAACGGTTTCTGGCTATTTAGAGCCTGGCCAGTTTAATATGATTGCCTCTTACTTCTCTGGTGATTTTTACTTGAACACCCCTTGGGACCAGTACGAGAAAAAATATACCGAGTCAAAGAGCAAATAAGTACTTATTTCATATTATCTTTGCAAAACATAGTACGGGCCGAAAATATATTTCGACCCGTATTCGTTTTACCTAATATCGTTTTGCTTATGACACGCATACTGCTGCTTACCCTTATCGCGGTTTCTTTTTTGTCCATGGATAAATGGGCAGATGACTGGGAAATGCAACTTAACAAGAACGATGTATCCGTTTACACCCGGGCGGTGAGCGGTTCGAAAATGAAAGAATTTAAAGGCGTGGTCTTCGTGAAGTCGAACTTGGAGCACCTGGTTTCTACCATCCGTAAAGCCGAACACCACAACAGCTGGATGTACAACACCAGTGGCTCAAAGCTCGTGAAAAAAGTGTCGGACGACGATTTCTATACCTATGCCGTGAATGAGGCCCCTTGGCCTGTATCAAACCGAGACAACGTGACCCACATGGTGGTCAAGCGCAAATCGGCTAACGAGATTGTAATTGAAATGAGCGCAGCCCCAACCATTATTCCGGAAGTAGCTGGTGTGGTACGCATCAAGCAAATGAAAGGATTTTGGAAATTTGAGCACTTGGGCTACAATGTGATCAAGGTAACCCAGCAAGTACATGCCGAGCCAGGTGGTGCTATCCCAGCTTGGTTGGCCAATTCAGCTGTGGTTGATAATCCTTACAACACGTTGTACGGCTTGAAAAAATGGATTGAAGCTGGTAAATAGCAGGGCAAAAGCCCAGGCATACTTTTAACCGTATATCAAGGTTTCTTTAACCAATTCTAATAGGGCTTCGTTGTCGAAGGGTTTAGTTACATAGCTATCCCCTCCTTTGCTATAGGCCTCTAGCTTGTCTTTGTCGGTGCCGAGGGCGGTCAGGAAAATAATTTTCAGCCCTGGGTTATCACTAGCCTTGCGCAAGGATAAAGCGAGGTCAAAACCATTCATACCCGGCATCATCACGTCGAGTAGCACGAGTTGTGGTTCAAAACGGCTGAACTGCGCGAGGGCTTCCTCAGCGTTGTAGGCTTTTTCCGTGATAAATCCGGCTTTTTGAAGCAAATGCTCAATAGCGATGACGATGTTCACTTCATCATCAACCACAAGAATCCGGTGTGCATTTCCTGTCGACATAGTTAATTACTTTACACTTGGTTTTACGCTGTATTGGATGCGTAGGCCTACAAAGGTAATTTAAAATGGTTTAAGTACTCGGGTAAAATTAGTTTATATTTTAACTATCGCCACAAAACTTATGGCAATGGTACTGCGTTTAATTCAGCAGTTGATAGCTCCGTGTTGGCAGGTCGTGCCGTATCGTTTTATGTCGGCATAGTTGGACCTGTTGTTTACGGACTACCAACTCAAAAATCGGCCTAGCGATGCGAAGCAGTGGCGCAACGCGCCAGACCGCAGTAGAGCCGCCCAACTTGGGCGGCTAACAAGGGCCGAGCGAACAGCGAGCTGCGTAGCGTAGCGCCCCGAGCAACGCGAGGGGAGGCCCCCAAAAAATGAAAAAAGTCGCTTTTTTTGGCATTTGCACTTAATTTGCTACTTTTACCAACTAACTTTGTCTTTTTTGCATCTTTTATCAGGTGCGCTATATTTTTAGCCCGTTTTAGTCGAAAGAAAATGCTGTATGGAACATACTAACAATAGCTCGAATTACCATGTATTGCTGCGCAAGCTCGACGAGTTTACGCGCAAATACTACCTGAATCAAATCATTCGGGGTAGTTTGTATTTCACGGGTATCGTGATTGGTTTATTCGTGTTGACGGCCCTGCTCGAGAACTTAGTGTTCAACAACATGAGCCCATCGGGTGCCGTTACGCCGCGCAAAGTGCTGTTTTTTGGATTTGCGGCCATCAGCGTGGCCTCCTTGGTTAATTTTTTGATTTTACCAGCCGTACGTTATTTTAAACTAGGCAAAATTATATCGCACGATCAAGCTGCACAGATTATCGGCACGCATTTCACCGAGGTTAAAGATAAGCTGCTCAACGTTTTACAACTTAAACGCCAGTCGGAAACCAACGGTAATGCCGCCCTCTTGGTGGCCAGTATCGACCAGAAAATTGAAGACCTTAAACCGGTGCCTTTCAAAAAGGCCATCGACCTTCAAAAAAACCGCAAGTACCTGCGCTACGCGTTGCCGCCGCTGCTCTTGCTCCTGTTTTTACTGGTAGCCTCGCCAGGCTTGATCACCGAATCAACCTCGCGATTGTTCAACAATAACCGCGAGTACGAACCACCCGCACCATTTGCTTTCGTGTTGGATAACCCCGACCCCAAGGTGCAGCAATACAGCGATTTTGAGCTGCTGGTGAACGTGGAAGGCCCAGAAATTCCTGCCGAAGCCTTTATCGTGGTAGATAATTATAGCTACAAGCTAAATAAAATATCGGCCAAGCAATTTTCGTATACCTTTAGCAAAGTGGCCAAGGACGCCGAATTCCGTTTTAAAGGCGGCGGCGTGGAGTCGAAAAGCTATACCCTCGACGTGTTGGAAAAACCCAACATCGCCCGCTTTGATATTAAACTGGATTACCCCGACTACACCGGCCGCAAGGACGAGCTGTTGAGCAACGTTGGCGACCTCGTGGTGCCCATCGGTACCACCATGTCGTGGATTTTTACCGCCGAGCATACCGACCAGTTGGCCATGCGTTTTGGCGACAACAAAGTGGAATCTACCGAGCGCACCGGCGAGAACCGCTTTACCATGCGCAAGCAAATTAAATCGGATGTCCTGTACAAGGTATTCGTGTCGAATAAATTTATCGAGAAAGCCGACTCGATGGTGTATTCTCTCACCATTGTGCCTGATTTACACCCTTCTATCAACGTTGAAAGCTTTAAGGATAGCCTAAACCCGAAAATGTTGTTCTTCGCCGGTGAAGCTAGCGACGACTACGGTATCCGCAACTTGGCCTTCAAATACCGCATTGAGCGCGACGGCAAAGCAGGCGAAATACAAAGCAACCCGCTGCGTATATTGGGTAGACAAACCCCTTACGAGTATACCTGGGACCTGAACAGCATTGAGTTGAAGCCCGGCGATAAATTGACCTATTACTTCGAAGTGTTTGACAACGATGCCGTGAACGGCAGCAAGTCGAGCAAAACCGAGGTGTTCTCGTACGAATTGCCCAGCATCGAGCAACTTGAAAAACAAGCCGATGCCAACGATCAAAGCGTGAAGGACAATCTGGCCGATGCCATGAAAGACCTGAAAAAAATGAAGGACCAAGCCAAAAAACTACAAGAAGAACTCTTGCAGAAAAAAGAACTTGGCTGGCAAGAACGCAAGAAAATCGAGAACCTGCTGGAACAACAAAAAGAAGTTGAACAAAGCATAGAAAAAGCCAAGGAAGACTTCTTGGAAAACCTCCAGAACCAAGAACAACTCCAAACACCTCGCGAAGAAATCCTCGAGAAACAAGCCAAAATCGAGGAGATGTTCAACGAGTTGATGGACCCCGAGATGAAAGAGCTGTTCAAGAAAATGGAAGAAATGCTCGAAGAGATGGACCGTGATAAAATCATGGAACAACTCGAAGACATGAATTTCAACGAAAATGAACTCGAGAAGGAACTCGATCGCATGCTCGAGATGTTTAAGCAGTTGGAATTTGAAAAAGAAATCAAAGACGCTGCCGACAAGCTGGATTCGCTGGCCCAGAAACAAGAAGACCTGGCCAAACAAAACGAAGAAAACAAAATGAGCAGCGAAGAACTCAAGAAAGAGCAAGACAAGCTCAACGAGGAGTTCAAAAAAGTTGAAGAACAGCTGAAAAAAGCCGAGGAGAAAAACCAAGAATTGGAGAAACCCAACGACATGGAAGACACCAAGGAACAGCAAGAAGATATTAAAGAAGACATGGAGAACTCCTCGGAGCAACTCCAGCAAAATAAGAAAAAACCTTCGCAGCAATCGCAAAAGAACGCCGCGGAGAAAATGAAAAAGCTGTCGGACAAGCTCAACTCCATGATGAACGCCAACGAGTCGGAGCAAAACGAGGAAGACATGAAGGCCCTCCGCCAACTACTCGAGAACCTCGTCGACATCTCGTTCGACCAAGAACGCTTGGTTAAACGCGTGCAAACCCTCGACCCGACCACGCCTGCATACGTGCAAGCGGTACAGCAACAGTTCAAGTTGAAGGATGATTTCAAAGTGGTGGAAGATAGCCTGCAAGCCCTCAGTAAAAGGGTATTCCAGCTGCAATCGTTCATTACCGAGAAGGTCAGCGATATCAAGAAGCACATGACCAAGTCGCTCAAAGATCTCGAAGACCGCAACAAACCAGGTGCAGCGGTGAACCAACAGTACACCATGACCTACGTCAACGACCTGGCGCTCATGCTCAACGAAGCCCTGGAACAAATGCAACAGCAACAAGCCCAGCAAATGGAAGGCGATCAGATGTGCCAGAACCCCGGCAAGGGCAAAGGCGGCAAAAAGCCTAAAAAAGGCATGGGTGAGTTGCAAAAAGACCTCAACGAGCAAATGCAAAAAATGAAGGACGGCAACATGCCGGGCAACCAGATGAGCAAAGAATTTGCGAAGATGGCCGCCCAGCAAGCCGCTATCCGCAAGATGTTGCAAGATATGCAAAAGGCCAAGCAAGAACAAGGCAAAGGCAGCAAGGAATTGCAACAACTGATGGAACAGATGGACAAAACCGAAACCGAACTGGTGAACAAAAAACTCTCGAATGAGACCCTCAAACGCCAGCAAGATATCTTGACCCGTTTGCTCGAATCAGAAAAAGCCGAGCGCGAACGTGACAAAGATGAAAAAAGAGAGTCTAAATCAGCGTTAGACCAAGACCGCAAGATGCCGGCAGCCATGGAGGAGTACCTCCGCAAGCGTCAAGCGCAAATCGACTTGTTCAAAACCACCTCGCCAAACCTCAAACCTTACTACAAAAATTTGGTAGAGGAGTATTTCGAATCATTAAAGTAATTTACCATAGGACAAACAACCAAAATGGGCATCAAGCGTACCCTTTCGCTGGAACTCAAATCAACACCTTCAAGCATTTCGCTCTTGGAGCCTTATGTTCAAAGGGTGGTAAGCCATTACCATTTCTGCGACGAAGCTAAAGGGAAACTACTGGTCGTACTCACCGAGGCCGTAACCAACGCCATCGTGCATGGTAACGCATCGGTAGAGGACAAAACCGTTAAGGTAAAACTGGTTGACAACAGCGGCGATATCCGCTTCATCGTGGAGGACGAGGGCTGCGGCTTCGACCCCGAACAAGTACCCGACCCCACCATGCCCGAGAACCTACTCAAACCCGGAGGTAGGGGCGTTTTCCTCATCCGCGAGCTATCCGACGGCGTTTGCTACCATAAGCAAGGCCGCCAAGTAGAGATAACCTTCGAGGTGTCGAATTGTAGGAAGTAAATGGTTATTTCTTGGATTAAACCACTACACTTCTAGCAAAATAAGGTCAAGTGTTGTAATCTTGGAAAAACCTTTATCGGCCGTAATTAACGGGACACCGAGATATAAAGAAGTTGCTGCAATAAAATCAATCTTCATTTTCCCTTATTTTTTGTTGATAGCTTAATCCATCAATGTTTCTTTTCAGCTTGCCAAAATGTTTAGCAAGCTTGCCCTTTTTAACGGGTTGTTTTAGCTTTTCGCCTAGTAAAATGGAGGCATTTTTTTGCTTTTTCAGGTCTAAGAGCAATGTCATTGTATGCTTGTTTAAAATAGGAAAGAAGAAACTTAAGTCTATTCTTGTACTTAGGATTACGAAGATAATGTTTTTTTCTGAAAAATAGTTTCCTATTTGGATAGCTTGCCAAGCTAGATTAGCCATTCGATTTATCTAAATCTGTAAGCGCTTTTATAAATTATTTTTGGACAGCTCCGCATCGCTGCCGCTTTAGAGTATGTTTGGATTTTGGGTTTCGAGGGAAAAATGAGCTATTTTTTGATGAGGTTGCTTTAAAAAATGGGCGCATAGTGGGGCTACGTAACTATTTTTTAAAGCAAAAATCATCGGAAAAGAGCTGTTTTTCGCCGGAAGCTAAAGTCCAAATATACGCTTATGCCATCTCATCAAGCGCTTCCTCGTCGGGGTGCCGCAAGGACGACTCACGGCTTTGTATTCGGGCTAGTTTACACCAGTTGCAGTCATCTTTGCCACAACCGTTTGTAAACTCATGGGCCATTATTTTGCCCCAAGTTTCCTTGATTAAACCCCGCACCAGTTGGATATCGTCCGGGCTATGCTTTACCTCCATAAGGGGAAATACACCTTGGTCGTCCGGCGTTACGTAATCTATGAACGTACCGTCAATGTAGTAGTAATTATACTTCGACAAGCTGTACAAGATTCGGTAAAAAGCCATTTGCCGCCAATATTTACCCCCGTACGGCGATTTATCACTAGGCCTCGCCAAGTTTTTAGGATCTTGGCTACCTGTTTTATAATCAATCAAGCGAACACTATCACCGCTGCTCATCTCCACCTTGTCGATGATGCCCGTGATGGGCACACCGTCACATTCCACACGGGCCAAGCGCTGTTCTGGGAACGATTCTAGCTCCCACTGGTTCACCCTTTCGCGATAATACCGTGGCAACACGGCTTGGCCAATTTTGAACCACTCGGCATAACTTTCCCGCGAGAGGTGTGTACCTTGCTTGCGCAAACCAGATTCAAAGGCTTGCATGAAGTACTTCTCGCTGGGGAAACCCTTTTTCTTTTGCACCTTGGCCTTCCGGAAAAGCTTTTCGATGGCCTCGTGTACAGCCGAGCCGTAAGCTGCAAACTCACTGCTACCCGTGGGCACACGCAACACGTTGAGGTAGTAAAACTCCAGCGGGCAACGCAAATAACGGTCGAGCGCCGTGGCACTGATACTCAGGTTTTCGAGCAAGCTATCCAAAATTTCTTTTGGCGGTAGCTCCAGGCTAGGACTGCTGGTTTCGGTGAGCAGGTATTGTCTGGCCGACAGCACATCGGCACTAGATACTTGTTGATGTTGTACACTTAGCCCGGTACTTTCTATCAACTCGTGTACAAAAATGGCGGCGTTTTGTGGTTTATCCGCTTCGTCGTTCAGTGCGTAACTGATGTATAGTTGTTCTTGCGCACGGGTCATGCCCACGTAAAACAAGCGGCGAGCCGATTCTTCGGCATCTTGTTCTACCTGCGATAGGATGAGCGTATCGGGTAATTTAAAGCGATTATGGTTACCGCCTTTTTTATTCCAGGCTTTCTCGTTGCAGGCCATGATCCAAACCCGCCTAAACTCTAGGCCCTTGGCCCCGTGGGCCGTTACAAAGTGTACGCCCCGCTTGGCCGATTCGTTGTAAAACACCGGTAAGCTCAAGCGGTTGCGCTCCATATTCTTGATGGTTTCCAACAACTTGTGCAGGTTAAACTTGGCATCGCGTTGCGACTCTTGCCGTACAAACTCGAAAAAGCTGTACAACATTTTCAAGTCCCAAATTTTATCATCACCGTCTGCACTGAGTTGCAACATGCCAGAGCGATTCAGCACAGATTCAAGCAACTTAAGCAAGCCCCATTGTTGAATCTTGCTGATCCAAAAATACAGCGAGCTGCCCGCTTGTACAAAGCGTTCGGGTTGGCGGATACCCGCCAGTTGCAAGCGTTCGGTGTCTTGCAGTACATCAAGCCAGTTGAGTTGTTCTTCTTGCAGGCTAAACTTGGCCATGTAGAAAGATAGTCGGCGCAAGTCAGCCAAGGCAATGCCCCAACATTCATCATGGAGTATTTCGTACAACATCGGCTCGCCGCTTTGGGCCTTGTTGTGTTCCAGCCAGATAAATTCTAGTATCCTGCGCAGGCGCTGCACGGGCAGACTATCTAGGGCGTTGACTTGTTTTTTAGTATCAACAGCTATCCCGCTGCGTTCTAGGAGTAGTTGTAGGCGTTCGGCTTGTTCATGTTTCCGGTAGATAACGGCCATCTCGTTGTAGGGGATGCCCGCCTCAGCCCAAGCTTGTATTTGTTTCCAGATGGCTACTTCTTCAGCCAGTGGGTGTTCAAACGAAAGAATTTGCGGATCAAACTCGAGTTGAGCATAGTCAGTGTGTTGGGCCAGCAAGTTTTTGCTGAGTGCCAGACCTTGCAGTTGCTTAATCAAGCGCAAGGCATTGCGGTCAATCAGCCCGGTAGAAGCATCGAGAATTTTTTGGGAGGAGCGGTAATTCTCGCTCAGTACCACCAGGGCAATACTATCCTGGTAGCTTTGGTAAAACCGAACGATGTTGTCGAGCCTGGCCCCTTGGAACTCGTAAATGGCCTGATCGTCGTCGCCGACTACAAAAACGTTGGGGTTATCCCAAAAGCTGATGAGGTATTTGAGCACATCGTTTTGGGCACCGTTCGTGTCTTGAAACTCGTCAACCAGCACATAGAGGTAGCGTTCTTGGTAATTGCGCAGCAAGAAAGGGTTTCGAGAAAAAGCATCTATGACCCAGAGCACCATGTCCTCGTAGTCGTAGCGTTTTTGCTTTTTGAGTGCCTCGTTATAATCTTCGAAGAGCAGCACGGCCGCTTTCAGCTTTTCCATTTTGAAGCTCTCTTCCTGAAGCTGCACGAACTTCAAAGAGCCTTTCTCGGCATTGCCTGTTTTCTTTTTGTAGACGTATTCCTCGCGGTTGGGTAGGTCTTCCAGGTAGGTATCAATGCTGTGGAGCATATGGGCCACATCCCAACCTTCCGATTTCATGGTGCGGAACAGGTTGATGAGGTTCTGCTCGTAAAACAGGTTATCGCGCTTAAATGCCCGCAGTGGGTGGTCGGGCGGCAAATCGAGCAACATGCCGCGTATAAGGGCAATGCGTTCTAAGTCGGTCAGGGGCTCCAGTTCAGCCCGGCCAAAATATTCCAGGTTTTCCTGTATAACCGTGTTGCAGAACGCGTGGAACGTAAAAATAGGCACACGGTAAGCTTCCGGACCAATAAAATCCAGCAAGCGTTCGCGCATGGCCACCACGGCGGCATCGGTAAAAGTTAAGCAAAGTATGTTGTGTGCTGCCGTATCGGTTTCGAGCAAAATTTGACCAATGCGGGCCGCCAAAATGCGGGTTTTGCCCGTGCCTGGTCCAGCAATGGCCAACATAGGACCATCGAGTTGCTCCACGGCTTCGCGTTGCGCCTCGTTAAGGCCCGCGATGACCTCGCGGAATTTCGACAGATATTGATCTCTTACTTGCATCTTAGGCAAAAGTAATACATTTGCAAACGATAAGGCTGCATACAGCGTTTAATCTTTAAAGCAATTACATGCGTTATTTACTATTCCTTGGCCTGTGTTTGAGCATGGGCTTATCGGCTCAGCCAACGGCTTTGGGCAATGGTTTCCGTTATGCCGAGGGCGTTTACCTAGATGCGGAGCAGTTTGCCAACAACAAACCGCACATGCGTTTCGAGGACATGCCTACGCTTGAAATCATGTTGGACCAGGAAAAAAACGTGCTCCACGTGTCATACTCAACCGGTGATACCAAAATAGATGGTTTCCCCTCCTTGGATAGCCTCTGGGGTTTATGCTGGCAAGGGCAGCCTTATATCCGCGTGAGCCGTGACCCTAAATCGCCAAAGGAATATATTTACGTTCACCTACATGTAACGGGCAGAATCAGTTATTTCTACTACGATGGCTACGTGTATATGCCCCACGTGTATAGTGTGTACCACCCACAAACAGGCTTATTGGTGACTAAGCGCCAAACGATGGTGCGAGAACCCGCTCAATTGCAAAAAGTACTACTACCCGAAACTGGTGAAATTCTAGATTTTTCGGTGGAGACTTTCCGCGAAATCATGAAAAACGACCCAGATTTGCTCAAGGCCCTGGATATGTTGCCGCATGACAACCAAGAGAAATATTTATTCCGGATTTTATTAATCTATAACGATCGCCACCCCTTGGTGCGGATGTAAAATATTGCGACTGTACGGGGGGCGTTTTACTGCTGGGCTTACCCCGGGCGCACACGTAGGTGCGCCCCTACAAACAAAAACGCAAAACAAAAATATTTTATTCTTTTTGGGGCCTGCGGCGCGGTGCGCCGCCGCACCCTTCCGGGCTCGGCTGTTCGCCTCGGTGCTTCGCACCAGCCGCCAAGGCGGCTGCCCTCCAGGCTGCTAGGCCGGGTAGTGTTCTGGCGTGCCTAACCCTGGGCGACCATAAGGGTCGCCCCTACGTTTTTGTCTGAACTATGATTCCTTTGATTTATTTGATTTTTGTGATGGCACACACCGAGTTTGCCTATCATATTAATCATAATAATCACACAAATCACAGTTCAGACAAAATGCCGCTTTACGGCCTTGGCCCTGCGCCAGGTGCCCGGCGGGCTGCGCCGCCAGGCGCAGGTGCAAAGCACCGACCGTCTAGGGAGCCCAGAGGATAAGCGAAGCGGTTTTGCGAAGCAAAAACAAATGTGCTAAATGCACATTTGTAGCAAGCGCACCATTTGCTCCTGCAAATGGCTTACCGCCGATGCGAAGCGGCGGGGCGCCCAAAGAAACAACACAATAAGTAGGGCTAATCCGCACCTCACATTATTATGCAAGGCCGAGCCCTTTTCTGCCGTGCGTTTATCCTTGATGTATAAAGCGGCTCTACTTGCCCCTCATTTTGAAATGATTTGGTTTGTGAAGATACCACTTCGTTCTTTATTATAGGTAGTGCCCTAAAATTAGGTAGGAATTCTGAATATGAGTCTGTTTAAAATTACGTTGCTGAACTAATTCCATCTATTATATTCACAAGAACATTGCTCTTTAAAGAGCGCTTTCACCATGCCCAGTAACTGCTCAGTCCTCTGATCAAGGTCTCCGCTATAGTCATCTGAATTTAAAAAGTAGAGTAACTTCAATTGATTCCGCTCCAAATTTTTATACTCTATTATCGTCATTGCATTTCCAAGTTTTTCATCTATGGCATTGTACACCTCTAATAGTGTATCATTTTCAATTTTTCTTTCAATATTTTTTATGCTATTCAATGTTTCATCGTTCATTTTTTTTAAAATCTCTATCTCATAATAGCCTCCCCAAAGGACAGCAAATTTACAGCGAAACACTCCATTTAAATAGCTAATAATATGTACTGTAGTTTTATCAAATGCTGTTGTTTTATATATTCTAATTAAATTTGAGCTGTCTCGACTAGGGTGCAATTCCCCTGGCAGCAGTTTTTTATAAATTAATAATTCACTCCTTTTTAATGAATGAACAGTATCAGGCACGCTAACGATTGTATCATTCTGCTTTGATACTGAAGTTGTTGGTTCGCAGGCGGATAAAAATATAATTATTATTATACCTATGATGTAATTAATTCTTTTGCTCATACGTGCCTGGTTTTTTATTGACTGGAGTTCCTTTATACTGGCCTTTAAAGTTGTATAATCTTTCTTCATACTCTCGTTGGAAGTCAAAAATTGAATAAATATTATATCCTTTTGTAGTTGCTATTATGGAAAAATTAAATTGTTGACCATAATCAGCTGAATAATTCTGTAGAGTAGAGCCGCCTTCATCCGAGCCACTTGCAATTAATAGGTTGGCTCGCTTACCTGAATTTTCCGTTTTTATAGAGTAAAGCCCATGAGTGTGAGCGTCGGTTGCGATGTTCTTAAACTCGTGTAAAAAACCCTGTGCATTTCCCACCGAAAGCTTTACGCCAGCAGGACTTCGAGTACCATCTTCCTGAATATTTGATCCGTATTTATTACCGTAAATATTTGTGGTAGGTATTCTACTAGAAAGATTGATAACTTCAAGTTCCTTAGTGTTCGAAATGGTTAATACCGCATACTGTTCGTAACCTTCTGCCTCTCCAGCAATTGCCAATTCTTTTAATCCGTTTCGAGTATTATTGCCAATATAAAACTTAGAGAGCGTGCGGAAAACACCTGCCTCAAAATTTTCATCGAATTTACCCTCTTTGTTTATGTGCTTTTGATACAAGCCAACAAACCTCTCATATTCACCAGGATTAAAAAAATGTTCTTGATTATCAGAGAAGTTATCATCGTAGGTTCTCAAAAGTGTACCGTAAGTGTCATAAATCCTAGTTGTATCCCCTAGCACATCACTAAACAGCACAGGGTTATTGCCCATCATCACGTAGGGGCTTTCAAAGTCACGTATTTTGGGATTCACCTGCCACCACCTCGCTATGCGGGTATCCTGCTCGCGGAAGAAGGTCGTGTTGTGGCCATCCCCAATCTCGGGGCTACGCTCAACACCATTAAACCCAAACCTTTACCCAGCCTTGTTCACCGAGCGTCCCGGCATCTCCCAGCCAAACGGAAAGTAATCGGTAGCCGATACCACTATGCTTTCATAGTGGCTACAAACATACGCGTTGTCCGGCAAACGACAAAAAAAGTTATGAGTTAGAAGTTATGAGTTGCCCCGCCCCCACCCTGATAGTTTTTCGGGCTTACCAGGTATTGGTGCTGCAATAATCCCCACATCCTCTAATCGCGAGGCTGCGCAGCAGCCGAGCATGGGTGTCGCTACTAGCGGAGCTAAAATACCCTGTAACCGCTCGGTTCTATTAACATACCGCTCCTAGTGGAGCGGGGCAAGGCTGTGCCCATTCATCCTTCATCGTTCATCGTTAAGCTAAGGCCGCTTTGCGGCCCTTAGCCCTGCGCCAGGTGCCCGGAAGGGGCCGCCAAAGGCGGCAGCGCGTAGCGCCAAGCGACAGCGCGCCTGTAGGGGACCGCCGACGCGTAGCGGCGGGGCGCCCAAAAAATCAATCCCCTAATCCACACATCCTCTAATCCCCACATCCTCTAATCCTCCAAAACTACCTTCCCTTTCATCGCATCGGCGATATTCACGTCGAGGGCGCGGTGGGCAATGGGCGCCGTGAAAGCATTGAGGTTATCCATGGCCACCTGGATAGCATCTTTGTCGGTGTCGGTGGTAGCTTGCTCTAGCAGGCTTGTCAATTGCTGTGTTTCAGCAATTTCCTCCTCCGACATGATAGCGCTATTCTGCTGGATAAATTTATGCGCCGCCAGGATAATGGTTTTAGCCTCTGTTTGTGCCTCGATTAAAGCTCGGGTTTTCATATCGTCTTGGGCATGTGCGATAGAATCGAGCAGCATCTTGGCCATATCTTCCTCGCTGAGGCCGTACTGCGCCCGCATTTCAACGGTTTGCACCGTGTTGGAGCGCAACTCAGAAGCCTTCACCTTGAGGATGCCGTCGGCATCGAGGATGAACTGGATTTCGATTTTGGGAATACCCGCTGGCATGGGCGGAATGCCATTCAGGATAAACTCGCCGAGTTTGCGGTTGTCTTTAACCAAGTCGCGTTCGCCTTGGAAAACCGCCACCTTCAGCTTGGTTTGCCCATCCACCGAGGTGGTATAATTGCGGCCAACAGCGGTGGGTACTTTGCTGTTCCGGGCGATGATAACATCCATCAAGCCACCAACGGTCTCGATGCCGAGCGACAGCGGGGTGATGTCGAGCAGCAAGAAATTCTTGTTGTTACCGGCCAGAATATCGGCTTGAACAGCCGCGCCGAGGGCCACTACCTCGTCGGGATTGAGGCTATCGTTGACGGCTTTACCGAAAAATGCTTGAACGCTATTTTTGACCAGCGGCGTGCGGGTTGAACCACCTACCATGATGATTTCATCGATATCGGTAGTTTGGACTTGGGCATCGCGGAGGGCGGCCTTGCTGCAATCTAATGTTTTTTGCACGAAGCCTTGGATAAGCTGCTCGAAGGTTTCTCGGCTGAGGGTAAGCTGCGGTAGGCTGCTGAGTTTATCCGACGAGAAAGTGTCTTGGCTAGACAGTGTTTTTTTGGCTTGTTCTGCTTCGAGGCGGAGGCCCTGCATAAGGCTTTTGTCCTTGGCCAAGCTTTCTGGGTCGATGCCTAGGGTTTTCACCCAGTGTTCAATAATGGCCTGGTCAAAATCATCGCCACCTAGGAAAGTATCGCCGTTGGTGGCCAATACTTCAAATATACCTTGCTCAATGCGGAGAATGGAAATGTCGAATGTGCCACCGCCGAGGTCGTAAACGGCTACTGTTTTCGTTTCGTCGAGATCTAGACCGATACCGTAGGCGAGACTGGCTGCAGTAGGCTCGTTGACAATGCGGAGCACATCGAGGCCAGCGAGTTTGCCAGCATCGCGGGTGGCTTGGCGTTGGGCATCGTTAAAATAGGCGGGCACGGTGATAACTGCTTTCTCGACGCTACGGCCCAAGCGAGCCTCGATGCGTAATTTCAGCTCGGCAAGGATAAAGCTAGACAGCTCGACAGGGGTGAAAAATTTATCTTGAACCCTGATTTTGACCAATTTATCTTGATCTTCATCAATAATTTTATACCCAAAATAATCAGATACCCGGGCGAGGTCCTTGAAAGATTTACCCATGAGGCGTTTGACAGAGTAGATGGTATTGGCAGGATCGGACACAAGTTTTGCCTTGGCCGCATCGCCTACCAGTACCGATTGGTCGGGCTGGAAGTGTATAACCGAGGGCACGAGCGTGTTCTTGCCGTTAGGGTCGTTGACACAAACCGGTTGGGCATCGAGCATATAGGCCACCAAGCTGTTGGTGGTACCGAGGTCGATACCCACGATGAGGGGTTTCTGCTCGGGCTTTGGCCCAGCCTGCTCAACAGTTCCTTTATTGATATTGATGCTAATCTTAGCCATGGTTGTTTTGGGTTTGCCTAGATGGAGTGCTAGGCCAGGTAAAAATTACTCTTCCAACAAATCGGGGCGGCGTTGAAGGGTGCGTTGGTATGCTTGCTCGTCGCGCCATTCCTCGATTTTGGCCGCGTTGCCCGACATGAGCACGTCGGGTACTTTCATGCCGTGGTACTCTGCTGGGCGCGTGTACACGGGCGGGGCCAGGAGGTTATCCTGGAAAGAATCCAAGAGGGCAGAGGTTTCATCGCCGAGTACGCCTGGAATCAAACGGCCAATACTATCAACAAGCACAGCAGCAGCTAGTTCACCGCCAGAGAGGACATAATCGCCGATGGAGAGCTCCATGGTGATAAATTTCTCGCGGACTCTTTCGTCCACGCCTTTATAATGGCCACAAAGCATGAGCAAGTTGCCTTTCAGCGAGAGTTGGTTAACCCTTTTTTGGCCGAGGCGCTCACCATCGGGGGTGAGGTAGATAAACTCATCATAGTGGCGCTCCGCGCTGAGGGTTTCGTATGCTTTGGCGATAGGTTCAATCATCATGACCATACCGGCACCACCGCCAAACTGGTAATCGTCTATTTGCTTGTGTTTATTGTCGGCCCAATCGCGGATATTATGCACATGAATTTCGAGCAAGCCTTTATCGGCTGCACGTTTCAAGATAGAGTGCGAAAATGGGCTGTGCAGTAAATCTGGTACAGCGCTTAGAATATCAATCCTCATGGGTACAGTTTAAGGCTGCAAAAGTAGTCAAAAAAAGTGGTTTTATGGGCTTTTAAAACAAACCGGATCTACACAAGGTGCAAGCCAGTGCCCGTGTGAGGGATGCTAGCGGGCGGCCCAAGGGACAAGCCCTGTTCAGCCACGCATAGCCCGGCGGCGCGCAAGGAGGGGCGTATGACATACGCCCCCGCGAAGCAGTGCAACGCCCCCAAAACAAAAAAGCTGCTCACCTTTCGATGAACAGCCTTTTACTTTGTGGTAAGCGGTTATAATTATGCTTCCAAAGCGGGGATGCGCAATACTTGGCCAGGGTAGATCAAGTCGGCATCGGTCAACATAGGTTTGTTGGCTTCGAAGATAACGGGGTATTTCATGGCGTTGCCGTAGAATTCTTTAGCGATTTTAGACAAGGTATCGCCTTTAACCACGGTGTAGAATTTTGCTTCTACTTCAGCGGCAGCGGTTACAACCAATTTGTCGTCAACCTCGGTAATACCGTTTACGTTGCCGATAGTCAAAACGATTTTCTCGCGTGTGGCTTGGTCGGCAGCTACACCAGAAACTACAGCTGTAGTACCAGATACGCTGATGATCAAGTCGGTCACGTTGAAATTCATGCCCTTGATAAGATCAGTCAAGATACCGGCTTGCATTTCTTCTGAAGTGCTAGAAGTAATAGAGTGTGGTGCGCCTGATAATTTTGCACCAGCTTCTTTAACGAAAGATAAAAGACCCATGAGTAGTAATTTTTAGGTTGGATTTTTAAAAGTTCTCTCAAAAATACGCACAATTGTTGAGTTAAACACCGTCACAATCGATTGAAGTTTGAGAAAATCAAGCTTAATACGTAGAAATGGAAAAAAGTAACGTTTAGTTTACCAACTTCCGCCGCCGCCGCCGCCAAACCCCCCACCGCTGGAGCCACCGCCACCAAAACTAGATCCGCCGCCACCCGACCAAGAGGAGCCGCCGCTGCTAGACGAAGAACTTGGTGGCACGTAGATGTAGTTCATATCAGTACCCATGCGGTTCAATGAACCAATGGCGTGTTGCATGAAGGCGGTATTGCTAAAATGATTCGAGTGGTAGCCCTCGTAAAAACTTGGAGGTGCGGTGAGTAAACCTTCAAACTTACGGGCCCAGGCATCGCCCAGGCCAAACACGATGGCAAAGCTGATGGTTTTTTCGTAGTAGTGTGGGTTTTCATCAAGCAACTGTTTGAGTCTATCTCCTTCAGCCGTTTTGATAAACTCGCGGAAACCGAGCAGTTTGTTGTATTGCTGTGTACCCAAGTGGCCTTTGCGCGGCATGACTTTGCCAAAAAAGTAGAACAGCGCCCCGCCTACACCAAAGCCAAAGAGGAAGTCTAGGCCCTGGAACCTACTATTGGCAATGATATCGGCCAGGAAAAAAATGCTGCCCATGATCCAGATACCTAGGCCAATGATACGAAGTATACGGCCAAAGCCCCTGGTGCCAGGGATGTAAAAATTGTGCTGTTTACCGTATTGCTCCAGCTCTTGGGCGGCAGTTTGTATGCTCGTATAGTAACTATTGCGCAAATCTTTGACCTTTACGCTGCTTTTGCCACCGCTAAACAGGGCGTTAAACATGGTTTTTTCAAAAGGCTTGGCATCGCTGTACAAGTCTTTGAGCTTGATGAGTTCATACTCGGCACTGGATTTAGTTTTAGGTTCTTCTTTAATTTTGATGTAACCCAAACCTGCCCAGTAATAAATTAAAGCGAGTAGGTCCTTGTTGTGTAGTTTATCGTCCCAGAGTAAGCCAGCTTCCGCAGGCGTAATATCCTCGGGGGCTTCGTATTGCACCACTAGCGTGTCGGTTTTATCTCGGCCAAACAATAGCCAAAGTACCAAGAGTGGTATACCTGCCCAAAGCGGTACCAAAAGCCATTTGTAACGCAACTTAACCAGTTGGAAGTTATCGGAGAAAGATGGACCCGCCACGATAGATTTGGGAATAGATGCTTTGATCACCACTGATTGCCCATTGAGCAAGGGCTTGATGGTTGCCCCTACTAGGCTATTGCCTTCCCAGCGCAGAGGCAGGGTATCTAAAACTTGTTTACCAGCGCAAATCAAGGCTACGCAAGTTGGGCAGTCAAATTTGGCGGGGAAAGCAAGTTCAAACTCCTGTAATAAACTTGGGTCATTCAAGGGCAGGCTAATTGGGAAAAGGAGGTCCCAATTTTTGCCATGGCTGTTGAGAATACCCTTGTAAGTACAGTTGAAATTAAGGTTTGTGATTAGGTCATTAGTACCTGGGCTAAACGCGAGTGTTTCAGCGTCTCCATCTGGATAAAGATAACCGTAGTCGTTCTCCCCAAAGGTTTCATTTGCAACCACAAACTGCTTAAAATAGGACATGATGTTGTAGTCTGAAATCTGGTTCAGGGGCTGTTTGGCTATATTGTCGCCGTAACGGTCAAAATGGCGGTAGAATTTAGGGTTAAATTGAGCGAATGGGCTATCGGTATAGTTAGAATAGCTTTCGGTTTGCCACTGGTATGCAGCATCTATGCTACCGTCGGTATTAACCTTGAACTTGCTTGTAGCTTTTGATACTAGGTACTTACGGATAAATACTTCGGGGGGCATGTTGCTATAATCAACTTGACCTGCGAAGGACAGAAAAACCTCTCGGCCAAAACCAGTACTCAACTGGAAACTGTCTTTAAGCACGGCTGTACGTAGATCAGGGCTAAAACTGGTAAAAGCGGTTCTGTCATCGGCGGCGACATTGCTCATGCCCAAGGCTTTAAGGCCGTTAGCCAGGGTGAGCGTGACTTCGGTAGAGCGGACTGGCTCCGACAGGTCGGTTCTCAACACATCAAATTGTAGCAGGTGCCCAGTATCGGTTTGGCTGATGGCACCCCAAACCTTGTAGCGCAATATGATATCAAATTTACCATCTAGGTAAACTTCACTATTCATCCTTAGGTTTTTGCCCTCGCCTTTACCAGCCACATAGGCTTTAAAAGGTGCTTTATCCTTGAGTAACTCCACATACGCCTCGGTGATAAAATGGTTGTACTCGCCATTGCCGAGGTTAAGGTTATCGGAGAATATACGCGTAAAGTTGGTTAAAGAGCCAACCGTGACTAGGCTAAAACGCTCCTCTACCTCGATGGAGGCATCGGTATTGACCTTGATGTTGGCCTTGTGGCGGTCGACATAGTAGTAGAGTGCTAGCTTTTCGAGTGGTACATCAACGGTGGCTAGATAGTTTTTAGGCAGTTTGACGGAAAAGGTCAAGCCTTCGCGACTGGCAAAAGCCTTGGTCGATTGGCCTACGACCTTGCCATTGTTGTAGGAGTATGTTGCATCTTGGTTTTTACTGCCCTTGACACCCGTGAAAACAATCATATCGTCCTTGGTCAAGTTGGGCGCACCGTCGATGCTGAGGCTGAAATTAATTTTGGCGATATCCACGGGCCATTCGTCGCCGACGAAGTTCCAGGCAAACTCGTCGTGGCTGGCAAAGCGGTTAAAGGCCCCCCAAACACGGTATCGGATGATGTACTGTTGGCGGCCGTTGACCCAGGTATCAGCCGAGCCGATACGGATTTTTTTGTAATGGCCTTCTTCCTCTACCAAGTGGGCAAAGTTATCCACGCGCAGGCCTTCATAATAGATGTAGCGTTGGCCACCTACATAAGAACCATTCTCGGCGAGATTAAACAGGGGGTTTACCTCGTAGCGGAAAGGTAGCGTACGGAAAATACCGTGGCGTTCCTCGGTAAAATCAACGTCGATGGTTTCAACTACATCAAAGTAGCCTTCTTTGCTGAGGTTTACATCAATGTTGTAGTTGGCAATGCTGAAGTACTCCTGGGCAGGCAATAGCGCGGCCAGCAGCAAAAAACAAAGTACAAGGGTTTTTCTCATGGTATTTTTGGGTATAACCTGAAAACGATTCGCGTGAGGTGGCCAGAGGGCGCCGCGCAGCGGCGGTGCGTAGCACGGAGCGTTTAGCGAACCCCGTAGGACACCGACCCCGCGCGCGTCGCGGGGGCACGCCCAAATCAACATCTAAAGATACTGATTTACCGAGGTGCAAGTTACGTTATTCAAAATAAATAGCCACTTGTAAATTCATTTAGTTAAATGCTTATCTTGCACCTGAAATCCGACAATAAACAAGTCCCATGAAGTTATTTAGCCCCAAATACTGCGCTTTTGCAGTGTTGGTTTCCATTTTTACGCTCCTGTTACCCCGGCTAGGGCAGGCGCAAGATATGACGGTGAGCGGCACCGTGCTAGACGATGACACTGGCGAACCCATACCGTTTGCCAACGTGTACATCCCGAAAACAACCATTGGGGTTGCCGCTGATTTTGACGGTATTTATAGCATTACGTTCCCGGCAAAACTGGCCGATAGTATTGCGATATCGGCATTGGGCTACGTGACCGCCAAGAAAAAACTAGGCAAAGACTTGGAGCAAAAAATTGATTTCAGGCTTAAGTCCGACCAATTTGTACTGTCTGAAATTGTCATCCTCGCGGGCGAGAACCCCGCCAACGTTATTGTCCGGAATATCATTAAAAATAAAGATCGCAACAGCCTAAGCCGCTACGATGTGTGGCAGGCCGATATGTATTCGAAAACCGAGCTCGACCTGGACGGTTTAGACCCCAGCATGAAGAACAACAAGGTGATGAAGCCTTTTGATTTTATTTTCGACAACGTGGACAGTACCTCCGACGTGGAGCCTTTCCTGCCCGCGTACATGTCGGAACGCCTCTCGGAGATTTATTTTGTGCGCGATGCCGGCGAGCTCAAGGATGTACCCAAGGCGCAAAGGGTATCGGGCGTTGAGAATCAATCGGTGGTTGAGTTTATCGGTAGCATACAGCAAGATTACAACGTGTACGATAACTGGATAACCATTATCGACAAGCCTTTTGCAAGCCCTTTTTCCAATACCGCCTTGGCCAACTACGAGTTTTACATCATGGATAGTACCATGATTAAGGGCCGCTGGAGCTACAAGCTTAAATTTAAACCCAAACGCAAGCAAGAAAATACTTTTTACGGCGATTTTTGGGTAGACATGGAAACCTTCGCGCTGGAAGTGGTGAACATGCGCATGAGCCCCGACGTGAATATTAACCTGATTGAACGCGTAATTATCTACGCGGAGTTTGATATTTACAACGATTCGCTCTGGCTGCCCTCCAAGAAAAAAACGGTGCTCGATTTTTACTCGGTTAAAAAAGGCCCCGGTATTATTGGTCGCCGAACGGCCTCTTATGAGCACTACAAGATTGGCGATGCTTCTACCCGCGAAAAATACCTACGCGTTGACCCGCTCATGATTGACCCCGAGAGCCTGAAACGCAGCAGCGAGTTCTGGGATACCGCCCGGCACGAGACTTTGAGCAAAAACGAAGCAGCTATTTATAGCATGATTGATAGCATCCAGTCGGTACCCATGTTTAAAACCTATACCCGGCTTATTTACAGCTTGACCACGGGATATATAGCCATTGGGCCCGTGGAAGTTGGGCCTTGGTTTAATCTCTACTCCCGCAACGTGGTGGAAGGCAACCGTTTCCGCTTCGGGATTGGTACATCGGCCAAGCTAAGCAAAAAATTCTGGGCCTATGGTTACGCCGCCTACGGTACAAAAGATAAGGAGTTTAAGTACGGCGGAAATGCCCAGTATAACTTTAGCAAACGGCCTTGGACCTACATCGGGGCCAAGTACGTTAACGATATTGAACTGAGTAACGAGAACTCTGAAGCCGTGGGCGAGGAGAACATTTTCTCGGGTTTTTACCGCCGTAAAGTGCCGCAAAAACTACTCCGCGTACAAGAAGGTAAGCTGTATTATGAGCAAGGCTGGCCCAAAGGCTGGTCGAACCGCGTGGTACTCTTGCACCGCCGCATGGACCCCTACGAGCAGTACGGTTTCCCTTTTAAATTTTACCCCAACCCCAACGATTTAACGGTGCAGGACTCGGCCATCCGCACCACCGAGATACTTTTTACCACCCGCTATGCTTACAAAGAGCGCTTCCTGGAGGGTAATTTTAGCCGCATCAGCATGGGTTCCAGGTACCCGATTGTAGAGTTCCAGTACGCCGCGGGCATTAAGGGCATTTTGGGCTCGCAATTTAACTACCATAAGCTAACGCTGTCTATTTACCACTGGTTTAACGTGCCGCCCTTTGGCTGGATGAAGTACAACCTGAAGCTGGGTAAAATATTCGGAGAGTTGCCTTATTTGCTGATGGAAGTACACCCCGGCAACGAGACGTATTTTTACCAAGACAACGCTTTCAACGGCCTGAACAAGTACGAGTTTGCCAGCGATATGTATTTCCATTTCATGTTCGAGCACCACCTCGATGGGTTTTTACTGAACCGCATCCCCTTGTTGCGCAAGCTCAAATGGCGCGAAGTAGGCAGTTTCAAAATGGTGTACGGCTCGCTGACCGATGCCAACAAGCGCATCAACTCGGTCAATAACTACGACGTCAACGCGCCAATTTTACCCACCGACGGTGTTTTTTACGGCACGTTTAACCAAGGGCCTTACATGGAGGCCAGCGTGGGTATCGAGAATATCTTCAAGTTTATCCGGGTGGATGCGCTCTGGCGTATCAACTACCTACAAAACCGTTTCGCTGTGCCATTTACGGTACGAGCAACCTTGGGCTTTACTTTTTAAATGTTTTTTGGGGCGCTGCGCCGCTACGTGGGGCGTATGCCATACGCCCCTACATCTGCGTCGCCGCTGTCCTCCGGGGTTCGCTATTCGCTCCGTGCTACGCACCGCGGCTACGCCGCGCCCTCCGGCCAGCTAGCGCTTCTAACCCTTATGGTACCTTTCATACTCCGCACGGATGTAGCCTTGCAGCTCCGCCACGTCGTCGAATTGGGCGAACAGCTCGTGTAGCGGGTTAGCGCTGCCCATGGTGGGTTGCACGTAGTTGATTACATCTTGCTCGCTAATTTCTTGGTTGCTGAGGATGATAAGGCGTTCAACCACGTTGCGCAGCTCGCGGATATTACCGGTCCAGTCAAACTGTTGCAAAGCTTTGAGGGCTTTGTCCGAGATTTTCTTGGGGGCTGTGCCGTAATCCTTGCAGATGATTTGTATAAAGTGCTCTACCAGCAGCGGGATATCATCCTTGCGCTCGTTGAGTGCGGGTACTTGGATAATGATAACGGCCAAGCGGTGGTACAAGTCCTCGCGGAAGCGTTTGGCTTCAATTTCCTTGCGGAGGTCCTTGTTGGTAGCGGCTACTACGCGAACATCCACTTTAATATCTTTTTCGCCACCCACGCGGGTGATTTTATTTTCCTGGAGGGCGCGCAGCACCTTGGCTTGGGCCGAGAGGCTCATGTCGCCAATCTCATCGAGGAAGATGGTACCGCCATCAGCTGATTCAAACTTACCGATGCGTTGTTTTACCGCCGAGGTGAATGCACCTTTCTCGTGGCCAAACAACTCAGACTCTATCAATTCCGAAGGGATAGCCGCACAGTTAACTTCCACGAATGGTTTATCTGCACGGTTGCTTTTTTCATGTAACCAGTTGGCCACCAATTCTTTACCTGTACCATTTGGGCCAAGTATCATCACGCGGGCATCGGTTGGGGCTACCCGTTCAATGGTTTCCTTGATTTTAGAAATGGCCTCCGACTGGCCCACGATGTCGCGGGTTTGGATTTGTTTAATCTTGGTTTTCAGCACTTTGGTCTCGGTTACCAACTGCGCGCGGTCTAAGGCATTGCGGATGGTAATGAGCAAGCGGTTGATATCAGGTGGCTTGGAGATAAAATCGAAGGCACCACGGCGCACGGCCTCCACGGCGGTGTCCACGTCGGCGTTACCTGAAATCATGATAACGGGCGTTTCCGGATTGAGCAGGGTTGCGCGTTCCAGCACGTCCATACCGTCCATCTGTGGCATTTTGATATCGCAAAGCACCACGTCGTAATTTGCCGTTTTAATTTTAGAAAGGGCCTCGAAGCCGTCTTTGGCGTCGTCTACCTCATATTTTTCAAACTCGAGTATGTCGCGTAGGGAACGGCGGATAGCGGGTTCGTCGTCAACGATTAAAATCTTAGGCATGGCTGTAAGTTTATGTCTACAAGCAAAGGTAAGTACTTTAAGTATATTTTAGCTAGAAACGGATGTAATACCGGTAGATGTTGTTGCGTGAGCTGGCCGGAAGGCAGCGGCGTAGCCGCTGGTGCGTAGTAGAGCCGCCATGCTTGGCGGCTAGCAAGCACGGAGCACAGCGACCCCTGGAGGACAGCGACGGCGCAGCCCGGAGGGCAAGCCGGCACGCCCAAAATCAACCATTCGTCAATTAATTACGGCGGTTCGTGAAACAAATGCCTGACTTCCTAAAATTCTAGGATTTCAGATTAGCCAGTCACTAAAAGTAATGATAATTTTACACCCGATTGTAGGGAGAGTCCTTTATTTTCCCTATATTTGTATGCAAAACCACAACACGAACCTATGACAAGCAACAAGTGTCCGCAAGGGCTATTGTACCTTTTTGGGTCATTCGGCGTATGTAGTTTAAACTGTCCACTCCCTCCCCAACAAAGATACTCACACCCTAACCGTTAGCTATGCAGTCCAACTTAATGGGCATTTACGATGTGCTACTTGGCTTTATCACATCATTTATCATCACGTTTTTCGCGATTCCCTCCATTATTAATGTAGCCAAGGTAAAACACCTATTTGACGAACCCGGCGAGCGCTCCTCGCATTCATCGCGCATTCCCACGCTGGGTGGTTTTGCCATTTTCGCGGGTATGCTGTTTGCCGCTACCATGTGGATTCCCTTCTCGGTGATGGGCAAGTTGCAATATATCCTTTGTGCCATGATTATTTTGTTCATGATTGGCGCCAAGGACGACATTATGGACCTCAAGTGGTCGAAAAAAATATTGGGCCAGTTTGGGGCAGCCATCATTTTGGTATTCTTCGCCGATATCCGCTTGACCAGTTTTTACGGTATTTTTGGTATTTACGAGCAGGCGCCTACTTTTGTATACTATTCCATTTCCATTTTTACCTTCATCGTGCTCATCAATGCAGTCAACTTGATTGACGGTATCAACGGCCTGTCGGGTACTATTGGCAGTATCATTTGTGCCTCTTTTGGCACTTGGTTTTACTTGGCTGGGCACGTTGAGATGGCCATCTTGTCGGCTACGGTTACCGGGGCTCTACTCGCATTTTTGAACTACAACATCACGCCTGCCCGCATATTCATGGGCGATACAGGCTCTTTGCTCATCGGTATGATGTGTGCAATTTTCGCTATTGAGTTCATAGAGCTCGATAAGGCGCACATTGCGGCAGATAGCCGCTGGGCTATTTACTCGGTACCCGCCGTGGCTATCGGGGTTATGATTGTACCCATGTTTGATACGCTACGGGTTTTTTCCATGCGCATGGCCAAGGGCAAATCGCCGTTCAGCCCCGACCGCACGCATATTCACCACATGTTGCTCGACCTAGGCTTGTCGCACATGCAAGGCACCATGGTGTTGGGCATGGTTAATATCCTGTTTATATTACTGGTGCTGTGGCTGCAAAACATTGGGGCATTGCTTTTACTCACCATAGAGTTTGGCCTAGCGCTGTTGTTGGTTTCACTGCTCCACCTGGCCTTGCAACGCAAACGCCAAAAAGACGATAGCCTAGAACACGCCCCACAAGGTTAAAGGCTGACTTTCGCTATAAACTAAGCCAAATACCTACGTTAAACCGGAAAATGCATGGGGTCGGGCTGTAAGTATTGGTAATCCAGCGCTTCCTTCAGCTTACGGTTGTCGATAGTTTTGCCTTGGCTTTGATCGTCGGCAAATAGCGGCAAGGGCAAGTTTTTCAACTGTGCAGCGTGGGTATAAAATAGTTCGCGGCTGGGGTGTTCATCGGCGCACACGTTATATACGCCTGCTTCAACATCCTTGCTATTGATGATTTGCTGGATAATGGCCACGCAATCGTCCTGGTGTACTAAGTTCACGGGGTGCAGTGCGCCTTCTAGCTCGGTTTTCCCGGCCAAATATTTTACTGGGTGCCTATCGCCGCCCAGTAAGCCAGCCAAACGCAATACAATCAATTTATCTAGACCAATACCTTGCAGGTATTGTTCGGCCATCCAAACGGCGCGAGCGCTGGCGGTATCGGGTTTGGGCGGCTTCGACTCGCTGGTTAAACCCGCTCCTTGTCCATAAACACCCGTGCTACTCAGGTATATCAATTTGGGCCGTGCGGCTACGCGTCGAATACCCGACAAAAGGGTTTGCATGGCGTTGAAATAGGCCACTTCTACCAGTTGTTCCTGGCGGTCGGGCGGGAACGAGATGATAAACACATCCGATTTGAACACTTCGTCGGTAAAATTGCCTTGCAGTTCTACCCCAATTTTCAAGGTAAATGCCCTGATGCCCAGGGCTTCGATGCCAGGTATATTTTCAGCTCGGGTACTTGTTCCAATCACATCGTGGCCCGCTTCTACCAGGGCATTCCCCAAGGCTTTTCCTAGCCAGCCACATCCAATTATCGTTACTTTCATATGCTCGGGTTTGGTGTAAAGATATAACTAAAACACATTTACATAGCCAAAGTGTATTTTAGCATTTCTAATTTGTAAGGTTTGGTCTTGCCGGGTACCCAAGGCATAGGTCAAGCCAAAAATACCCACCTTGGTTTCAAGGGCCAGGCCCAGGCCAAACCCGATGGGGCGATCAAACTGCCGGGTTTGGCTGCTGATCTCCTCCACGTAGGCAAAATCACCAAACACAAAAGCATAGGCGTTGGTGCTCAGTAAATAACGTGCCTCTATGGTGGCAACGGCATAGCTTGAGGCAAAAATACTCTCCTCGTCAAAGCCGCGTAACAGCTTGTTGCCACCAATCCTGAATAACTCGTTGCGGTAGGGTTTGGCTTGCCCCAGCAATGATGCAGCACTCAAAGCCAGCCGCAGGGTACTTCGCTTGGCTAATTTGATATGGTACACCAGGTTGGTTTCCAGCCGAGTTTGCACGCTGTTCAGCTGCACGGTATCGTACAGTTGGGCGAAGGAAAAACTGGTATCAATGGCCGAGCGGAGTTGCAGTATATCGTTGTTTTGCTTGACCTGCCGCAAACCGGCGCCTGCCTTGGCAAATATGGCGTAGCCTTTCAATGGATTAAAGCGATAATCAAAATTGATGTTGTTGTACTCTAGGCCAAATATGTTGTTTTGCACATCCAACACGGCGGGCAGTTGCTTGCTGGATAATATTTGCGCTTCGTTGATGTTCAGGATGGAGGTACCACGGTTTTCCCAGTAAGCTTTCAGGTAATTATTCCCGCTAAACAGGTACTGCACCCCCACGCTGCTGTTGAGGTCGAGGTAGCTGGTATCGCGTTTATAGAGGTTAAAACTGGCATCCAAGCCAAAGGGCAAGTGCAGCACGTAGGGGTACACAAACAGCAGTTTAAGGTCTTGCGTGCCAGGTTGCAACTGTTGCCATTCTAGCTTCATGCGTTTACCCGTGCCAAATGGGTTGTACAGGTCTATGTTCACGTTGCCCGTGAGGTTCAGCTTGCTGCGGCCGGTAATATTATCGGTAGTAGGCAGTACCCCAACCACAAAATCAAAGCGACTCGCCCGGCGGTTGCGCAAGAAAAACACGCTGCGGGCTTCCTTACCCGTGAAAATAATCTGTGTGGGCGAGGCAATTTCGAGGTAGGGCAACTCGCGAAGTCGGGTTTGGAACTTACGCACTTTCGATTCATCGTAAGCCTCACCGGTTTTATAACCCAGGTAGCTTTGTAGGAAACGAGCGTTTATGCGGGCTTTTTTGTCGATATCCGGGAATTCAGGTTTAGCAAAACGGTAGTATTCATGCCGGTCGAGGTAAATTTTAGCCGATATACTGCTATCGTGCAGCACAATGTCGGCCAGCCAGGTTTCAGCAAAGGGGTAGCCATTATTTTCAGCTTGTTGCAGTAGTTTTTCTTGCAAATCGGCCAGTTCGGCGGGGCGTAGGGGCTGCCCGAAGAACAATTTTTCGCGATAGCCCGCTTCTTCCAGCAGCAGGGGCTCAACATTGCCATTGTCGAGTTTGGCCCAACGGTAGGCGGGCCCCTGGTAAAAATAGGCGTCAAACTGGTTGCCTTTCCGATGCAGGGAGTCGAGGCTGGCGGCTAGAAAGCCTTGTTGCAGCAGGTTTTGGTACAGTTTGTTGAGGGCTTTGTCAAGCTCGGGTTTGGTTTTGAAGGCTGTTTTGTATTTCGCGGCCAAGCCTTTATCCAAGCCGTGAACTTGCAGTTGTAGGGTATCTTGCGCGGCGGCAAAATGCCCAAATAGCAAGCACAAGAGCAGGATGATATAATTTTTTGGGCGCCCCGGCGCGTTGCGCCGTCGGCGTGCTACGCGCTCGCTGGACGCTCGGTGGGTGAGATGCGGCCACGAGCCATTTGCGGGAGCAAATGGTTCACTCGCTACAAATGTACATTGAGTACATTTGTTTTTGCTTCGCAAAACCGCTTCGTTCATGCATGCCTGGCGCATAGGCTGGGGTTGGTATGTATGTTTGTGGTCAAATTTTAGGTGGGAGATTGTCCAAAAGGAATCTACCAAAAAGAGACAGATATAGCAAAATCAAGCACTAAAATCCTGCAACAAAAGTTTCATCCTAAAAAGCTCAGAAAGCATCTTTTGTTCAGGGCTCATAGCCCTCAAAGCACTAACTCGCAATGCAAGCAATTCCTCCTCCGCTAGCGCTTGTTCTGTTGGGCTTAGTACTTCAGGCAAAAAGTAACCAACCACGATTTCCTCATCTGAAAGCGTTTGGCTTAATTGATTGTATATTTCATGTTGTTTAGTCATTGCCTTTATATTTATCAACGATTATTTGTGCTTACGCATGGCCTAGGTTACAAATATACAACTATAATTTCAAAAATGAGGAAAACCATGATGTGCCTGACTTCGGTTCATCGTTCATCGTTTATATCTACAAAACGGCGGCGAAGCCGCCGTTTCCTGCGCCAGCGATGTGGAGCGGTGGCCCGCAGGGCCAGACCAAGCCCGTAGGGCGAAGGGCCGAGCGAACAGCGAGCCGCGCAACGTAGCGACGGCCGTAGGCCGTGGCGCCCAAATACTATCAACTTTCAACGACCAACTACCAACTACAACACCAAAGGTAACTCCACCGAGAATACAGTGCCCTGCCCTACGGTCGACTCGAAGTATATATGCCCGTCAATTGATTCTATGATGTTTTTCGACATGGATAAACCGATGCCCATGCCCGAGTTCTTGGTGGTGAAGTTGGGGACGAATATCTCGTTTTTCTTGTCGTCGGGAATGCCCGTGCCATTATCTTTTACCCGTACCAACGCGTACTTGCCCTTGCGCTGCAACGATAACTCGATGATGCCCTGTTGCTCGTTGGGAATAGCCTGCATGGCATTCTTGAGCAGGTTGGTAAGCACCCGCGATATTTGACCTTTGTCGGCCCAAACCATGAGCTCCTCGGCGCAAATATCCAGCGAGAGCATGAATTGCGGGCTTTCCTGTTCCTGGAACAAAGTAAAAGTGGAGCGGACCACCTCGTTGAGCAACAATTTTTCGTTTTGAGCCTCGGGCATCTTGGCAAAAGTCGAGAACTCGGACGCAATATGCGAGAGGTTGTCAATCTGCTCGATCAGGGATTGTGTAACCCTACCCGACATCTCGCGGGCACGCTCGGGATCGCTCTGGAAAGCCCGCTGCAGTAGCTGAATGTTCAGCTTCATGGGCGTCAGCGGGTTTTTAATCTCGTGCGCTACCTGCTTGGCCATCTCGCGCCAGGCCATCTCTTTTTGCGAGTTGGCCAGCTCGCGGGTACTGGCTTCCAGTTTTACAATCATCTCGTTGTAGCGCTCGATGAGCGAACCGATTTCGTCGTTACGGTCCCAACTCAGCGGCTCATTCGGTTTGTTGATGGCCACCGTGCGCAGTTTATCGGCAATGATGGCCAAGGGCCTGGTAATCGAACTACTCACCAACACGGCCAACAAACCCGCGATAATCAATAAAAGCACGTACACGTTGAGCAGGGTTGTGAGGAAGCTGATGGCATCCTGCCTGCGGAGCATACTATCGCTAGAGCCATACGGGATGTGCAAAAAGGCAACCCGCTCGCCGTATATGTTTTTCAAGGGGGCATAGGCCGCCTGGTACGAGTAGTTACCAATACGTTCCCGCTGGATGAAAATGTTGCCCTGTTTGTACACCATATCCTCAAAGGCCAAGGGGTGCATTTGTTTGGCCTGTAGTTTACGCTCGAACAACTCGGCATACGATGACTCCATGAAGCTACCGTCCTGGTTAAAGAGGTTCACCACCAAGTCGTGCGAGGTAACGAGGTTGTCCAAGAACCTTTTCTGGGCATCGCGCGATTGTAGGATATAGTTTTCCATATCCACTTGGTGTTGGGCATCTTCTACCAGTCGATCCACTTTACGGGCCAAGCGCAGGCGGTGGTAATCCGTGTACATCACCTTTTGGTAATATATGATGGTTATGGTGGCGATGGTAGCAAAGGCAAACAACACCAACGATACCATGGCCACTTGTACCCTACCCCGCAACGAGCTGCGGAAGGGGTGCGCGTCAATTATGCCCTGCGGGAATACCGGGAAGCGGCGGGTTAGTAATATCAAGCCGAACAAGACCAAGAAAATAAAGCTGAACATGTACGAGAACAGCGATACTGGTCGAAGGGCATCGTCTTTATCCCGCGAAATGATAGCTATATTATCGTTCTCGGCGTGGAATACCAGGTAATCATTGCCATTTTTCTGGAAGCTCCGCGATGCATTCCTGGGTGCCTGGTCAAAAGGTGTGCCCAGGGTATCGGGCAGTTTCTCGCCTTCTTGGTAAACTGCCTTGCGGTTTTTGTACAGGGTAAAGTTGTACTCGTAGGCCCGGGTGTTCAATTTTTGCTCGCGCTGCGTCAGCAAGTCGATGTACACGTTCGAATTAAGCCTGGGCTTAGGCTTAAACATGATGTACAACACCCGCGCACCACTCGCGTACGAGATACGCACGAGGTAGAAATAACGGCCATCGGGCGTGGATTGGAACACCAGTCGGTTACTAGCCGTTGGCGTACCTGTTTTCATGTATTGGTTCAACTGATCAATGCTGAACGAGGTAGTGCCTTGCGGTAATACGTACTCGTTGTTGAGCACCAAAATGTACTCGTAGGCATATCGTACAAAGAAACTGTTGTCGAGGTACTGCGAGTTGAAACGGTCGGCGATGGAGTTCAAATCGCGGAAACCCAGCGAGTACAGCTCGCCCAAGGCCCTGTCTTCTTGCAGGTTTTCTTCTATGGCGAAGAAGTCTTTTTCAAATATAGGATCGCGTTCTAAAGCAATGCGCTTGGCTAGTTTCTCGCGGTAGCTAAGCTCTTCCTCGCGGTTGTAGGAGTACATCAAACTAGCCGAAAATGCCGAGAAAAACACCAGCCACGATGCAATCCACACCACCGAGCTGATATTTTGCTGGTTAAAGCGCTCGTGTATGGCAATAAAGGCAGCGGCAAATAATAATATAGTACCCGTTTTGACACTAATTAAACCACTCAACACCAACACCAATCCAACGCCTAAATAGGCCATGAGCAAGCTGAATTTGTACTGATTGCTCACCCGCAAAGCGCTGGCAATGCCCATTAGTTTACTGGCCAGTATAAAGTAGGCTATCATCAAGAGGGTTAACCCAGTCAAGCCCAGCAAGCTATCGGGTTTCAAGGTGATAATCTCGTTGATATTCAGCGAGATGTTGGTGTACAAGATGACTCGGTAAAAAGCGTTGTGCAGCAGCAGCAAACCAATAACTACGGCTGCGTATAGGGCCGTACCCCTGATATTGCGGCGCAAGCGGTTGAGGGTATTGCTTACTTCAAGCTGTAGGTGCTGATACAGGAAAAGTACCAGCCAGTAGATGAGTATGGCGTTAATCAAGAAATCGCCGAGCGAACGCGTGAAATGGCTATCGGTGTTGTTGTAAGGCATAAAGGCACTCAACTCGGCCAAGCCGTTAGGCAGGCCCAAAACATACACCATGGCCCGTAATCCAATAAAAATAAGGGCTAGGCAGAGCGTGTTAATCAAACCCGATTCGCCCAATTTTGCGCGGCCGCAAAGATGCGTGCTGGCATACAACAAACCTAACCAACCCAGCAGGAACAGCACCAATATGATGCCCGAAACCAATTGCGATGGGCCTTTTTTAATAACTTTTACATGGAACAAGACCTCGCCCGATTTACTTTTAATCGGCGTTTCGAGCTCAACTTGGCTGAAGGTTAGGTAGCGGTCGGCGTTAGGACTAAGTACAAAGCCACTTTGCAGGTAATCGTTGGTGATAGAGTATTCAAAATGCAGCGGAATAATTCCCGCGATGACGTATTTCTGGCCTTTGTAACGGTACGGCATCACCACTTGCAGGTATTTGATACCTTTCAGGTTTTGCACGCCCCGCACGGTCGAGTCGCTGAAGGTAATATCACTTTCCGGTGGTAGGATGGTATTGTTCGACCAAGCGATGAGCGTCTCGTCGTAGTCGGAGCGACCAATTTTATATATGGCCAGCACGAAAGGTTTATCGCCCAGCCCATCCAGCACGGCGTTGTTGTTGTCGCGGCGGATGATACTATTGATTTGCGCCGTGTCGGACATGGTTTTCTCCAGCGCTACCTCAGCCGATTGTACAGCGCGTTGCAGGCTATGGAGCGCTGCTTTTGGGCCTGAGTTGTTGCTGGTCCATTGCAGCAAGTACGAGATGGCTAAAAAGGCAGCCGACAGCATGGCAATGCGAACCTTGTTTTGCAGGTTTATCTTGTTGCCGAGTGCCTGTATTTTGCTGCTTAGCATCATGTGTTGCGCGGGATAAGGATGGAAAAGGGTTATTAGCCACAAATTTACGTCCAAATTTAGAAAACGACGTAAGGAACGATGAGCTATGAACAATGAACTATGAACGATGAACGATGAGCGATAGGCTCAGTTACTCATTTTATCATTTATTCATTTTATCAATTTGGGCGCCCCGGCTTCGCCGTCGCTACGTTCCGCGGCTCGCTGTTCGCTCGGCCCCTGCGGGTCTGGCGCGTTGCGCCACCGCTCCACATCGCTGGCGCAATGCTCGGCAGTGAAACTGCCTCGCGGGGAGGGGCGAGCACTGTCGCTAGATGCGTACTATATTTTACCGCAATAATTATATGTAAAGATAGCGTTGCGAGACATAATCAATAATTGCCCCGTTCATAGTTCCTAGTTCATCATTCATAGTTCCTATATAAACCTATTCCTTAACCCTGTGTTTAGTTGTAGCTTTGCGCGCCCCAATCGCAGCAGCGCTGTATAAGCGAAGCGGTTTTGCTATACAGGAATGTATTAAGAACTAATACACACATTGCCGCTGTTGGCGTCCCCGCCAACGGCCGTACAAGTTTGCCAATAACCTGCCCTGTTTTACTGCTTGTTGGCGGGGACGCCAACAAGGGCAAGGCAACAAAAGGGAGGCCAAGCCCCAATCGCACCAGCGCTGTGCAGGCGTGGCCGACCAAAGGGAGGCCAGACCAAGCCCGAAGGGCGCAGGGCCGAGCGAACAGCGAGCGCCGAAACCTAGCGACGGCGAGCAACGCGAGCCGGGGTGCCCTGAATGAACAAATGATAAAATGACGTTTGATAAAATGACGTTTTTAATCACTCCTCTCTTCTATCTCCTAGTTCCTCTCTTCCAACTCCTCATTCCTAACTCCTCACTCCTAATTATAAAAGATGTACAGCAGCTTACGCGATTGCGTTAACGACCTCGAAAAGCACAACATGCTGGTTCGGATTGACGCTGAAGTTGACCCCAACTTGGAAATGGCCGAGATACACCGCCGGGTGTTTGACGCGGGTGGCCCGGCCCTGTATTTCTCGAACGTGAAGGGCAGTCCTTTTGCAGCGGTATCCAATATATACGGCACTATCGAGCGGACCCGTTTTTTGTTCCGCCATACCATGGAGCCTGTGCAGCGGGTCATCGAGTTGAAAATTGACCCGATGGCCATACTCAAAAACCCCGGCCGATATCTGAAAACACCCTTTACCGCACTCACGGGCTTGCCTATGCAATCGCGGCTGAGGAAACCTATTTTATACGGCACCACGAGCGTGAGCAAGCTGCCACAAGTTAAGTCGTGGCCTATGGATGGTGGGGCATTTATCACCTTACCACAAGTATTTACCGAGGACCCCGACCGGCCCAGTATCATGGCCTCGAACCTAGGCATGTACCGCATACAACTATCGGGCAACCAGTATAAACCAGACGAAGAGATTGGGCTACACTACCAATTGCACCGCGGTATTGGGGTGCACCATACCCGTTACAACGAGCTGGGCAAAGATTTCAGGGCGAGTATCTTCGTGGGCGGGCCGCCCTCGCACGCGTTCTCGGCCATCATGCCGCTGCCCGAGGGCTTGTCGGAACTAACCTTTGCCGGCTTGCTAGCCAACCGCCGTTTTAGATACACCCGCCACGAGGGCTTCGTGCTATCCAGCGATGCCGACTTCGTGATTACGGGCACCATCGAGAAAAACCGAAAATTACCCGAAGGCCCATTTGGCGATCACCTAGGCTATTACAGCTTGGAACACGAGTTCCCCGTGATGCGTGTACACAAGGTATTTCACCGTAAAGACCCCATTTGGCATTTCTCGGTAGTAGGTAGGCCGCCGCAGGAAGATACCAGTTTTGGCTATCTCATACACGAGTTGGTTGCCAAGCTTGCACCGCAAGAATTTCCAGGGCTGAAAGAAATCAACGCCGTGGATGCCGCTGGGGTACACCCCTTGTTGCTGGCAGTGGGCAAAGAGCGCTACATGCCTTTCCGCGACCAAAAACCAGAGGAAATACTCACCATTGCCAACCGTATTCTAGGTTCGGGGCAAACCTCCTTGGCCAAGTACTTGTTCATCGCAGCGGCTAACGACGAGCCATCCTTGAACACGCACGATATACCTTCGTTTTTCAAACATGTGTTGGAGCGGGTTGACTGGACGAGGGATTTGCACTTCCAGACCAAAACCACTATCGACACGCTTGACTATTCAGGTTCGGGCTGGAATGAAGGCTCCAAACTCGTGGTAGCCTGTTGTGGCCCAAGTAGGCGCAGTCTGGCTACAAGCCTGCCCTCGGCATTCCGCTTGCCTGCTGGGTTTGAGTCGCCCAATATTTGCTTGCCCGGTATCGTGGCGGTAAAAGCACCAAAGTACAGCGCCCAAACCGCCAAGAAAGATATACAAGCACTGGATGAATGCCTGAAAGGCATAACTGGAGAATTAGCGGTTTTGCCGCTTATTGTTCTGTGCGATGATGCAGCCTTTACCGCCGAGACCTTGAATAACTTCCTGTGGGTAACGTTTACGCGCTCAAACCCATCGCATGATGTGCACGGGGTAGATAGCTTTGTGGAAAACAAGCACTGGGCTTGTCGCGGCCCGCTCATCATTGATGCCCGAATCAAGGAACACCATGCCCCGCCGCTCATCCCTGATGCTAAAGTCAGCGCCAAGGTTGACCAGTTGTTCAGCAGCAAAGGGGCGCTAGGACACTTGAAGTTGTAGTGTTTGCGCAAAACCCGTGGCTTTTTTGCCCTAAGTAATTTCGCCCCAGCACTTAATTTTTTCTATTTTTGCAGCAAAAGAAAAAATATGAAAAAGAACCATTTTATTTTGCTGGGCGTGTTAGCCTTGTTGATTGTAGGCATCATCATTGGCCGTAAACGCCAACAGGCTAACCAACCGCTTAGCTCTTTGTATGAAAAACTAGCTGTAAAAGACACCAACGACATTGGCAAAGTGTTCATGGCCGACCGCTACGGTAACCAAGCCATCCTGGAGCGCAAAGGCGACGGGTGGATGTACACCAACAAGGCCAACGGGCTTGAATCTGTAGCCAATGATGAAAGTATCAGCTTGCTCTTAAAATCGTTGAGCGAAATCAGAATCCGGAGTAAAGTACCCCGCAACGCAGAACAAACTGCCGTTCGGGAAATGTCGGGCGAGAGTACCAAAATCGAGGTATATTCTACCAGCGGCAAGCTGCTGCGCACCTACTACGTTGGCCGCAACGCGGTGAACGATATTGGTAGTTACACCATGGTAGAAGGCGAAGAAATCGTGTACATTAGCTTTATCCCGGGTGAGCCAGGCGAGTTGATGCCGCGTTTCTCGGCATTAGAGCGTACTTGGCGCGATAAAAAATTATTCCGCTACAAGAAAACCCCAAAATCAATCAAGCTGGAATACTTGCTCCCAGGCCAAGAACAATATGGATTATTGGCCAGTCGCGAGGGCGAAAGCTACAGCGTGAAACCCTTGAACCCGAGTGCCAACTTTGCAGCGGCCGATTTCCAAGAGCTCCTGGTTAAAGATTATTTCACCCTATACCGTTCTATCGGGGCAGAGACCATCGTGGACGATAAGTTCCGCCGCGACTCCTTGGTGTTGAGCTCCAAGCCATTTTGTAAAATTAGCGTGGTTGACCACGAGGGTAAGCTCAAAACAGCACAGTTTAACGCCTTGGAGATGGACCCTATCCGCGATGATGGCATCGTGTCGGTACGCGGCCAAATACAACGTTTTGTCGTGCTGGTTAACGAAGGCGAGAATGTAATGGTGATGCAACAGCGTGTGGTTGGCAAGCTGTTCCAGTCAGCAGGCTATTTTTATGGCAAAGCCGACTTGTAGCCTACCGCTTCAAAAATATTTTAGTGCTTTTATACTTAAAGCGGTCAAAACCACAATGTTTTGACCGCTTGGCTTTTGTATACACGCCAAAAGGCCAAATTAAGTACTGAAAAATATGCAAAGTATTGCACCAAATAACAAGTACTTAGCATTTAAAACAGAATTAAATACTTATTTTAAATAAACACAAATAAAACACCAAATATTATTCTGTTTGGCAAGGGGTTTGATTATAGGCCTGTATTGGCTGCATCGACATATTGTTGAGAAACGGAACCAATACAAACCAACAAGCGTTTCTATACGCTGAACTAACAGAAGAAAATGATCACGAGTTTTTTAACCATTTTTGCTGCGCTTTTTTCGATGGTAAACCCCTTGGGCGCCATGCCGGTGTATGCTGTATTAACGGCCGATGAAACCCATCATAACCGCAATGCTACAGCCAAAAAAGCGAGTATTTACTTTGTACTGATATTGATTTTGTTTTACTTCGTCGGTACATCCATCATGAACTTCTTTGGCATTAGCTTGGAAGCCATGCGGATTGCAGGTGGCTTTGTCATCTTCAGCTCGGGTGTAGCCTTGATGGGCGGCAATATTGCCAAAAGCAGGACTATCGACAAGAAAGTAACCCAGGAAGCTATCCAACGCGAAGATATATCCTTGACACCATTGGCCATGCCGATGCTCTCAGGGCCAGGCTCCATCTCCATGTTGATTGCCTTTAACGCCCAAAATACGGGCATAACCTCGCACTTGGTTACCGTAGCCGCCGTCATGGCAGTAGGTGTCATTACCTTTTTCATCTTGCGGGCCACCCCATACATGATGAAGCTTTTAGGCACTTCAGGTATCAATTCTATTTCAAGGATATTAGGCTTCTTCGTCATGGCCATCGGTGTACAATACGTCATTAACGGTATTACACCTTTGTTCAAAAACTTGCTGAGCTTATACATCGGTATGCCTTAACGCATATCTTGGTACAAAAAAAGCAACCTTACATACTAGGGTTGCTTTTTTTATGCCCGCACCTAAGCCCGATAAATGAAATACTCATATAGAGATAATTAAATATATTAAGCTCCAGTTAAATTTAGTATTTTTGCCCTCCGATGCTGTAAAACGACTCCCCGCTCGAGTCGCTTTCGCGCTGATTGTCGAACAATTCTGATCACCAATTATATCGATTATCATGTTGAATTTAATTCTGTTTGGCCCTCCAGGAAGTGGTAAAGGCACACAAGCCGAGAAATTAATCTCCAAGTATAACCTGGTACATATTTCAACTGGCGACCTGTTCCGCTACGAAATGGGCAATAATACTCCACTAGGCTTAAAAGCAAAAGAATATACTTCAAAAGGCGAGCTCGTTCCCGATGAAATTACCATCGGTATGTTGAAAAACAAGATGGACATGCACCCTGACGCCAGCGGCTTTATTTTCGATGGTTTTCCACGCACCATTCCTCAAGCACAAGCCCTTGACCAATTGCTCGAAAGCTTGGGCTCTGCCGTGACCGCGCTGGTTGCCCTTGAGGTTGAAGACGACGAAATCGTTAAACGCATCCTGCTCCGTGGTGCCTCATCTGGCCGTGCCGACGACCAAGACGAAAGCATCATTGCTAACCGTATCCGCGTGTACAAAGAGCAAACAACACCGGTAGCTGAATACTACGAACAATACGACAAATCGCAGTACATCGATGGCCAAGGCAGCATCGAGGAAGTGTTTGAGATGATTTGCTACGCCGTTGATTCCGTGGCACGCCGTTAATCATGTTCAAACGATTAGCCCGTAAACTTGGCTACAGTATTGCCGTACTGGTAGCGGTTATCAGCTTGATAACGGGCATCGTTTTCGTTTCGCCGGTCGATCCAAGCTTACTCACGTTTGGCCAAATGGCCGACGCCGAGTCACTGGAGCAAAAACGCAAAGCTTTAAAGCTAGACCAACCTCTATGGGTTCAAGTGCTAGCTTACCTAAATGATATATCGCCGCTGTCGGTACACCCTGAAAAGGGTACCGACTGGCGGCAGTATAAACACCTCAAATTACTCCAAACGGGCCATAATGTATTCGTAATCAAGTGGCCTTACCTCCGGGAATCTTACCAATCCGGTAGGCCCGTGGCCGATATTTTAGCCAGAGCCGTACCACAAACCGTCGTCCTTTCTTTAGTTGCCATGATTTTCGCCTTGTTCCTGGGCATAGGCCTAGGCATCTGGGCAGCCCTGCGCGATAAAACATGGCTTGGACAAACCATCCTGAGCCTTTCCGTGCTAGGCGTATCGGTACCCAGTTATGTGGCTGGTATTTTATTGGCTTACTTATTCGGCGTGGCACTTTGGCCCTACACCGGGCTTGATTACACGGGTTCTTTAATCGACTACAACGACTTAGGCGAGCAACGTTGGTACTGGAGCCACCTATGGCTACCAGCCCTAGCCTTAGGCATCCGGCCGGTGGCCATCATCACGCAGCTAACCCGCAGCGCTTTGCTCGATGTCATGCAGCAAGAATATATCCGAACCGCCCGGGCTAAAGGCCTTAATCCTAGGCAAGTCATGCTTCGGCACGCCCTGCGCAACGCCATGAATCCCGTGGTTACCGCAGCGTCAGGCTGGTTTGCATCGCTGCTGGCCGGGGCCGTTTTTGTTGAATATGTATTTGATTACAAGGGCATTGGCAGCGCGTTAATAGACCACCTCCTGCTGTACGATGTACCCGTGGTTTTGGGCATATCCCTCTTTATCGCGCTGGTATTCGTAACCATCAATTTACTGGTCGACCTCCTTTACACTTGGCTCGACCCCCGTGCCGCAACATGATGTTTAACCCTGTTTTTAGTGCATACCTCCCCCGAGCATTAGCGCCCAAAACATTGTTCATCGTTCATTCTTAATCGTTCATAATTCATAGTTATTATTGTGGGCGCCCCGGCGCTGCGCGCCGTCGGTCCCCTCTGGGTGCGCTATTCGCTTAGTGCGCGTTGCGCACCGCCCGCTTCGCGCAGTCGCTACGCTCCTTTGCGGAGCACTTCGTGCTTCGCGGGCGCCCGCCGGGCACCTGGCGCAATGCTCGGCAGCGGGTAATATTCCAAAACAGGCCCTAAATGGTAATAAATTATAAGCAAACCGAATAAGGTATAACCCAGTCGAATAGGTTTAACGAGCTAGCCGTCAGAACTTTGCGGCATGGAAAATAAACCCATTCCCCCTGTACCCGAAACCGGGAACATCTACGACAAGATCATCAAGGAAAATGCACTGGAGTTGTTCAAGGTATTGACCCCAGATACTGCGTGGGTTCAAATAAAACCTTTGCCGGGGAAGCTTCAAAGCACTCTAGAACGCGAACTCGACATGCTGTACGAGGTGATAGATGCTGATGGTACACGAATGCTAGTCCACATGGAATTCCAAGCCAGCCCCGACCCTGAAATGCACTATAGGATGCTGCTTTATTTTGGCCTGATTAGTCAGAAATACAAGCTGCCCGTTCGACAAATGGTCATCTATCTAGGCACTAAGCCACATCGTATGGTTGGGCGCTTCACTGGGTATCGTTCAAGTTTCGAGTACGACATCATCACGCTGAAAGAGCTGGATCCTGAACGCTTCCTTTCCTCACAGGTACCCGAGGTGATTATTTTCGCGGTGTTTACCAAGTTCAGCAAGGAACAAACGGAACAGGTTTTACGTTCTATCGTCATGAAGTTGCAACAATGTTGCCACGACCTCAACAAATTAAAAAAATACCACGCACAGT
>CAZDVQ010000018.1:0-73728 GCA_964508975.1 uncultured Saprospiraceae bacterium | reverse complement strand
CCCATGTGGCCACAACCTACCTTGTTTATGGCGCGTCGTAAAGTTGTTCTAAACTGGTTGTAATTCATGGTGTTGGAGCAACTATCCTTCAGCCGATCGTACAAGGCATTCATGTCCTGTTTGCCATAATACTGATAGTATGTAGGGTGCCACTTGCGCAGATACTTGTTCAAGTAGTCCAAGTCTTTTTGCATCTGCTCCGGGCTGAAACTTTGGAATTGTGCACGCACGCTACACAACTGAAACAACAGCACTAAAGCGACTATTATTCTCATATCGGAAATTAGTTTGGATTATGTCGGACAATGATAATCTAAATTGCTGACATAAAAAAAGAGGTTCTACAAAAAATGTAGAACCTCTTTTAGGTGCACTATAGTTTCACTACACGCGCTCAATAATCATGGCGCTAGCACCGCCGCCGCCGTTACAGATGGCAGCTAGACCGTAGCGAGCTCCTTTTTGCTGTAATACGTTGTTGAGTGTAACCACGATACGCGCACCTGAGGCACCCAGTGGGTGACCCAAGGCTACTGCACCGCCAAACACGTTGGTTTGCTCGTGCGTGATACCCATTTCTTGCATAAAAGTCTGGGTAACAACGGCAAAAGCCTCGTTTACCTCAAAAAAATCAATATCAGAAATTTTCAAGCCGGCACGCTCCAAAGCGATTGGCGCCGCTTTGCCTGGAGCGGTGGTAAACCACTCAGGCTCGTGCGCTGCATCGGCAAAAGAAACGATTTTAGCAATTGGTTTCAAGCCAAGGCGCTTAACCGCTTCTTCGCTCGCCAAGATAACCGCGGCTGCACCATCGTTGATGGTCGAAGCGTTAGCGGCAGTTACGGTACCGTCTTTGGTAAATACCGGGCGAAGGCTTGGGATTTTATCAAACTTAACGTTTTTGTATTCTTCATCGTGGTTAATCACCAGGGCGTCGCCTTTTTTCTGGGCTACTTCCACGGCTACCACTTCGTCGTTGAACATACCGGCTTCCCATGCGGCCGCAGCGCGTTGGTAAGAAGCAACCGTGAAAGCATCTTGTGATTCACGACTGATTTCATATTTAGCAGCGGTGGCATCGGCGCAAACGCCCATGGCACATTGGTTGTACACGTCGGTTAGGCCGTCTTTCACCAAGCCGTCAACCACTTCGCCGTGGCCGTATTTCATGCCGTAGCGACCGCCCGGTAGGTAATATGGAATAGACGACATGTTTTCCATGCCACCAGCAACTACCAGATCATTATGGCCCAACATGATGGATTGTGCACCCAACATGATAGATTTCATACCGGAAGCACAAACTTTGTTCACGGTGGTACAAGGCACGTTATTGCTCAAACCTGCGAATAAAGCAGCTTGACGGGCAGGCGCTTGACCCAAGTTAGCCGAAACTACATTGCCCATGAATACTTCGTTCACCTGATTGGCAGGAACGCCAGCTTTGGCCAAGGCGCCTTTGATGGCCGCTGCTCCAAGTTGCGTAGCTGAAACGGCGGCCAATGAACCACCGAAACTACCAATAGGCGTACGTACCGCCGCTACGATATAAACTGTTTTCATCTGTATCTTGATTATTTTGGTTAGGTAAGACTTTTGCGGTAGCTGTTGAAAAAGCTGTTCCAGCGCATTTTGAGCACGCCGATAACGGCTTCTTTAAAGATTTTGGTACTCATTTTCGAGGTACCTTTTTCCCGGTCTTTGAAGGTGATGGGCACTTCTTTGATTTTGTAACCGAGGCTGCGGGTGGCAAATTTCATCTCGATCTGGAAAGCATAACCGATAAACTTGATTTTATCGAGATCCAGGTTTTCAAGTACCTCGCGTTTGTAACAAACGAACCCGGCAGTAGGGTCTTTAACGGGCATAAAGGTTACAATACGCACGTACAAAGAGGCCCCGTACGAGAGCAAAACCCGGTTCCAAGGCCAGTTTTCGAGTTTGCCGCCACGGGTATAACGCGAGCCAACCGACATGCTGTGCTTGCCATCTGAACAAGCTTCAAACAAGCGGATTAGGTCATTTGGGTTGTGCGAGAAATCGGCGTCCATCTCGAAAACATAGTCGTAGCCATGTTTTAAGGCCCATTTAAAACCGTGGATATAAGCGGTTCCGAGGCCAAGTTTACCGCTGCGTTCCTCGATAAAGAGCCTGCCAGGGTACTCCAACATCATGTCCTTAACGAGGCTGGCGGTACCATCAGGCGAGCCGTCGTCGATCACCAGGAGGCTAAAATCGCCAGCCAGGTCCATGACGGCCTTGGTAATGTCCTTTATATTTTCCCGTTCGTTGTACGTAGGGATGAGTACAAGTTTCTTTATCATGGGTGCGCTTTGAGCAGCATTTGAGAATCGCGAAGATAAAAGAATATAGCTAAAATTCAAAATTGCCGAGGGGCTTTGATTTTTTTGGGCGCCCCGGCTACGCCGTCGCTACGTTACGCGGCTCGCTATCCGCTCGGCCCTTCGCCGCCCCGCCTAGCGGTAGATGTTTCCCAAAACGCGCTACATGGGCGGCTCGGTCTGGCGCTACGCGCCACCGCTCCACATCGCTGGCGCGATTTGATTATGGATTGTGAATTATTGATTATTTTAGTTGCACCACCCCGTCTGCTGTGCTACACGCGTTGCGTTCCGCTTGCATCCACCCCTCCTTTGCATGGCTACGATTAGGACACATTTTCCTCAAACAGAAAAAGCACCAAAGGTGCAATAATCAATAGCCTCGGGTAAGCGTAGCGCAGCCCGGGGTAATAGCGCCCCCCAAACCTTGGGCGCGGCGGCAATACAAAAACAAGGCCACGAGATTGCACCGCCGCGCAAGGGTTCCGAGTTTACAGGCAAAACAGGTACGGCTAACGTTCCGTGGCGATTCCTGAACCATACATGCTCAAACGGCTTGCCGCCACGGGTTTTCGCTTGTTGCTTTAAACCCCGGGTTGCGCTTTAAACCCCGGGTTGCGCTGCGCTGACCCGGGGCTACCAAACGGCCTGCCCTAACGGGCAGGACCAAAGATGTTTCCTAGTCGTAGCCATGCAAAGGAGGGGTAGATGTGCAGGTGGTGTTTTACGACACGTAGCGCAGACGGGGTGGTAAATCACAACGAGAAATAGAACCAATCAATCTTGCTGCGGTGCGGCACTTGAATAAACAACTTTATATCACGGATATATTTCATACCCCTATGACATGCGACAAATATTGCGTCGCTACATATCTTCCATAACTGACAAGATTGGGCTGCGTTATAGTTTAAAACTCTGATCTACTCACTCTGCTCTCAGCCCTCTGCTCTCATAGCTAACATCTGGCCTAGCAGCCTGGAGGGCAGCGCCGCAGGCGCTGGTGCGTAAGCACGGAGCACCGCGAACCCCGGAAGGGTGCGGCGGCGACCGTAGGGAGCCGCAGGCCCCAAAAAAGCATAAAGAATATTACAATTATAAGGTACAATTAAATAAATGTAAATATCTTGCGAGACAAAAATAACGAAACATGAAGCACCTGAATTTTCTCCTGATTGGCATTGCATTGTTCACTTTTGCTTGTAAACCCAAGCAGCCGCCTTTTGGCCAAGATGTGGTCCGTTACCTGTCAACCATCGAGCCAAAATCGCTGCACCCGCAGAACACGTTCGACTCGGAGGGCTTGGGTGCCAGGCACTTGCTTTACCAACCCCTGGTGAGCATGGATTTTAGTAAAGATGCCTTGGTAGGCGTATTGGCCACATTGGTACCCGAACCCAAAAAAGTGAACGATAGCACTTTCCACATGGTTTTTGAAATCAGGGAAGCCGCGACCTGGGACGATGGAAGCCCCATCTTGGCGCAGGATGTAGCCTTTTCGCTGAAGGCATTGTTTTGCCCAGGCGTTGCGAATGATGCCTTGAAGCCATACCTGGAACATATTATAGGGTTTATACCCGACCCGGAGAACGAGCGGAAGTTCACCTTGGTGTCGAAGCCATACATGTCGGCGCTGAGTGCCCTCTCCGATTTATGGATTATCCCTTCCAAGGTGTACGACGTTGATAATTACCTATCTAAATACAGCTTTGAGCAACTGCGATTTGGTACCTTGAAAGATACAGCCCAAGCAGATACCGTGTTGCAAGCCTTTGCATTCCGGTTCAACGATGAAAAATTCAACTCGAAGCTCATTGGCGGTTCAGGGCCATACCAGTTGGAAAGTTGGGAATCGGGCAAGGGGTTAGTATTCAAGCGCAAAGCCCAATGGTGGGGCGATAAACTGGATGACACAGACGAGAGCATTTGGTTTAAAGCATATCCATTAGAGATACGGTATAATATCATAACGGAGAGCAGCACGGCCATCATGTCGCTCAAAAACAAAGAGCAAGACTACATGCGTTCAATTCCCGCGATGGAATTTGTGAACGATTTGGGCAAATCCGATAGTTTCAAGGCATCGTTTAATTTGCTTAGCCCGGCGATGTACCAAGTGAATTATATCGGTATGAAGCTAGACCACCCGATATTGCAGGATATTAAGGTACGCGAAGCCTTGCAGTACGCAACGAATCAAAAAGCCATTGCCGAGACGGTATATCTAGGATTGAGCCAGCCGGTGGGTTCATTGTTCCCGAGCGAGATGAAAAAGTATTACAACCCCAAGCTGCCTATTATTCCGTACGATGCTGCAAAGGCTACGGCTTTGCTAAACGAAGCGGGTTGGTCGGACACGGATGGCGATAATGTACTAGATAAAGTAATCAACGGCAAGAAAACGCCATTGCGTTTGCGTTTGCACGTGGCAGGGGCATCTAAGGCCATTGTGGAAATGGGTAACATGTATCAGGCCTCTTGTAAGCCTATCGGTATCGATATCGTGCTGGAGAAATCGGAAACCCCAATATTTTTCAACATCGTGCGCAACAGGGAGTTTGACCTATATATAATGTCTTGGGTATATCCACCGGATGGTGGCGATTTGAAGCAGCTGTGGCATTCAAGTTCTATTGGAACAGCGAATAACTATGTAGGTCTAAGAGATGCCGAGGTAGACAAGTTGTTGGACAGGATTAGGGCAGAGCCAGATGAAGCCAAACGATTGAAAGACATACAGGCGGTGCAAGAGAAGATATTGGCCCAAAAACCAGTGGTATTGGTGGCTATGCCGCAGAACAGGTTAGCCTTGGCCAGCAAGTTTAAATCGCCTGTGATGGTACCTTTTACACCTTACTGTTGGTTTGGCAGTTTAAAAACGTATTAATGCGGTTAAATCCAAGTGTTTTTTAATGTGCTTTTAATGAATAGGCAACAATAATTTCACAAAGTTTTAAAAACGCGTTATATTTGTGTTTCATTTCTTCACTTAAATCTCTATTTATGAAATTGCTTTTACGAACGCGGTACTTAATAGCGCTGATTGCGTTATTGTGTACCAATTACTTAACGGCTCAGGTTGCAGGTTATAACTTCAGCCAGTCGACAAGTACTTACACCCCGATTACCGGCGGTACATCGCACTGGAGTATTACCAGCACTACGCGTCCTGATGATAATGTTGCGAACAGCGTTGCTATTGGTTTCGGTTTTGTGTTTGGTGGAACCACTTTTACCACCGTTGGAATTAGTAACAATGGTGTTATTTCTTTTTCCGGCACTGCGTCAACCAGTTACGAAGGGATCAACGGGTCGGACAACAACGTTATAGCGCCCCTCGGTGACGACTTGTCGTCTGGCTATCGGATTAGCTGTACACGAACAACTGGTAGCCCTACCGTCACTACAACTTTTAGTACTGCTGGTGTAGATGTTGGTGACATTGTATACGGGACTGGTATGCCTGCAGGTGTTACAGTAGTTTCTAAAACGGCTAATAGTTTTACCTTGAGCGCTAACGCTACATCGTCAGGTACAGGTACCCTTGTATTTAGTGGCGGTGGCGTAAGGTCACAGCTTTTGGGTACTGCTCCAAACCGTACTTTCGTTATACAGTATACCGACATGAGTTCGTTTGGTACCAACTCAGAAGCGCTTGACTTCCAAGTAATTCTTTATGAGACAACGAATGTCATTCAGTTTGTTTATGGAGATTGTTTTTACGCTACAATTGCTGATGATGCTACTGTAGGTTTGAGAGGAGCTTCTGCAGCAGATTTCGTCAGCCGTACCAGTGCTTCAAACTTCAATACAACAACTGCTAGTACTGCTATTGCAAACATAGTAGCATATGGTTCGACAAACACACCACCAGTATCTGGTTTGACCTTTACATGGACACCAGCGAGTTGTTCGCCTCCGAGTGGTTTAACGCCTTCCGCTGTCACTGTTTCAGGCGCAACTGTAAGCTGGACAGCAGCTTCGGGTGCTACTGCTTACAACTGGGAAGTTCAACCTCAAGGTACACCACAAGGTACTCCAGGTGCAGTGGCAAGTGGTACTGGTCTTACTGCTACTACTGTAAACGTAACTGGACTATCAGCCAATACAGCTTATACTTTTTTCATCCAGTCAGCATGTGGTGGCCCAACAAGCAACTACGGATCAGTTTCGTTCACTACACCATGTAATACATTCAGCTCTTTCCCTTTCAACGAATCGTTTGAAACTACAAGCACTTCTGTTGGTTGTTGGTCAAACAGCTTTGTGACAGGTACCTTTAACTGGACCTATGCTACAGGTTCAAATGGTGTTGTGACCACGGCACAACAAGGTACACGGAACGCTCGTTTCGCTTCACAATCAGGTACAAACAACCCAGTAACCAAGTTTGTTTCTCCTGTGTTCGATTTAACATCTTTGACTGCCCCACAACTTAAATTTTGGTATGCACAGCCAAACTGGGCTGGCGATCAAAATACGCTGGGCGTATACTACCGCATAAGCCCTACAGATCCTTGGGTTTTGATTAACGATTACACAGCTGATGTATCTGCTTGGACTGAAGTGACCATTATCTTACCAAGTCCTTCAGCTACCTATCAAATTGCTTTTGAAGGCCGTAATAACTATGGTTACGCCAACGTGATTGATAACGTAACGGTTGAAGAAGCACCGAGCTGTTTGGCTCCTACAGGTTTATTCTCGTTGGTGTTAACTACATCTGACGTTGGAGTTGGTTGGAATGCCGTATCAGGTGCTACACAATACATTGTTGAGTACCGCGAAGTAGGTGCAGGCACTTGGACTTCTTTTGCTGGTAACCCTGTTACTACAACTAACGCGGGTATTTCAGGCTTGAACGCTGCAAATTATGAATGGCAAGTTATGGCCGATTGCGGTGCAGCCACTAGTACATTTGCATCAAGTACATTTAGTACTGTTCCTGGCTATACCTGCGGATTACCATTTGTAGCCAACGCATTCCCGTTCACACATACTACAACCACCTGTGGTGCCGGTAATGATTACGGTATTCAATGTAGTGGCTTGTATGGTGCGGGTGAAGATTTTGTTTACCAATTAGATATTACCACTACTGGAACTTATGAAATTACCGTTTCTGGCCCAACGACTTACACTGGTTGGTTCTTGAAAGATGGTTCTAGTTGTGCAACGCCTGCTGCATGTTTAGCCAATGCTACCTCTGGTAGTGGCACAACAGCAACAGCTACATACAACTTTACAGTACCAGGTACTTATTTCCTTGTTGTTGATCACTGGCCAGCACCAAACTGTGGAGCATATACCTTGACCATCAACCCGCCAACACCGGCACCAGGATGTAGCTCAAATGAAACTGCAACTCCAAATCCATCTTGTTCTAACCAGAACTTGGTATTCTCTTGGGATGCTGCACCAACGGCAACCGGTTACCGTATCTCAATCGGTACAACACCTGGTGGAACTCAAATCCAGAACTTGTTGAGTGTTGGTAATACCTTGTCATACACATTTGCGACTCCAAATATCAACACAACTTACTACTGGACCGTTACACCATTTAACTTAGGTGGTAATGCAACAGGCTGTACTGAACAAAGTTATACTACTGGTTCAGTTGCATGTCACTGTATCCCTGCGTATACTTTTGGAAAAACAGATGGTGACTTGATTTCTAATATCGCTATTACGGGTACCACGCTTTCAAACAATACTGGTACTGCACAGGTAAACCCTGCTTACACCTACTTCACTGGTCAACCAAACTACACGGCCACGCTCCAAGCGGGTACATCTTACAGTGTAAATGTAACTGTTGGAACTTGGGGTAACCAGCATATCCGCGCATGGATTGACTACAACGACAACGGTGTTTTTGAGTCAACAGAATCTATTGGTTCTACTGTTGTTGCACCTGGACAAGCCAACGCTGGCCCATTTGCACCAGCTTCATTCAACATTACCCTTTCTTGTAGCCCTCCATCTGGCTTGCACCGCATGCGTGTAAGAACTGTATGGAGTACTACTGCAGGTTTCAATACAACGATTGACCCATGTGCAACTTATGGTTATGGTGAAACGGAAGATTACGACGTGTTCATAACTCCTGCTCCTGCTTGCCCTGCTCCATTTGCTATGGCTGCCTCGAACGTTACTTTTAACTCGGCAGATCTTGCATGGACTGCAGGTTGTTTTGAAACCGTTTGGGATGTTCATGTAACTACAGGTGCTGCTCCTAGTGGCGCTGCAAATAACCCAGGCCTTACAGCTACAAACTTAGCCTTATCTAGCTTAATGCCTGCTACTACTTACAATGTTTATTACCGTGCTAATTGTGGCCCAGGCTCTACTAGTACTTGGTCTTCGTACTCATTTACTACATTGCCAGCTCCGCCAGTTAACGACGATGCTTGTGGTGCTATTGCATTCTCACGTGTTGAAACAAGCCGTTTTGGTTTAGGTGCTTCAACCTTGACCTGTTCTTCAATACTTGGTTCTACTACCGATGCGACGAATGACCCAGTTAATGGCTGTGGTGGCACTGACTCTCGTGCAGTATGGTATCAATTTACTACACCTGATTGCTTTACCGGCGGCAACTTGACTGGCTTCAACATGAAGTTCTCTACACGCAACGCTGGCACAAACTACGATTCACGTATCGCTATTTACGCTTCATCTGACAACACTTGTAATGGAACATTTACAAACTTGTACTGTAATGATGATAGTGGCGTTGATGGTTGCGTTGGTAGCTTAAGTGGCTTGACCTCTACCATTGAAGCAACCGCTGGTACTACACTTGAAGCTGGTCGTACTTATTGGGTACGCGTTTCAGGATTTGGTGCAGCAGATGCTGGTAACTTTGAGTTGACCATCAGCGTTGAACCAAACGCACCAACCCTTACCAATAGCACAACTAACCCAACCGGTGTTATTAATGCCTCTTGGACTGATGTAAATGCTGCTTCATACCGTTTGTACTGGCGCCCAACTGGCGGCTCTGGTTATGCAATCCGCACATTGAGTACAACCTCTTTCTCTACGAACGCAGGTGCTATGTTGATGCCAAATACATCTTATGATTTCTGGGTAAACAACTGGTGTGGTGCAACATTGGCTACTTCATTTGCTTCTCCGGTGGCTACCTTGTCAACTGCTGCTCCTTCTGCTGGTTGTAGTGTTCCAGTACCAGTTTGTGGTACTTCAACGCCAACAACCATCATGATGAACTGGCCAGAAGTTACAGGTGCAGTTCGTATTGGAGTGCGTTATAGCTTTACTGGTCAAGCTGGTTACTCACAAGTTTCTAGCCTTGCATACGCTACAACTGGCGGTGTATCAAGCTTCAACTTTGTTGGATTACAAGCTAACATGGCTTACACCTTCACTTTCTTTGTTGAATGTGATGGCCGTATTTTCTGGTCAGCTCCTGTAACTTGTTCAACGGGTACAGCTTTGCCTCGCTTGGCGGCGGATGTACATAGCTTTGAATATGATGGAACCGAATTCGTTGATGTTCGCATGACCGACTTCGAATACTTTGCTCCAGCTGCAGGCTTGCCAAATCACACGGTTGATGTATCAACAGGTAAATTACTCGTTACATTTGATCAAGAAATAGCTTCAAACGAAGTTCGTTTCACACTTACTCCTAACGTAACTACCGACTTGTCAACTTTGACTATCTACACAGGTAAAGCAACTGACGCCAATATCAACATTTTTGATATGAATGGCGCACTTGTTCAAACCATGTCAATGGGCGAAGTGAATAACGGCCAGCAAGTATCATTGAATACAAGCAAATTGGCTGCAGGTGTTTACTACGTAAACTTGCGCACTGGTAACACTACAACTACCGAGAAATTGGTGATTGTTCGTTAATTCAGCTATTAACTTTTAATACTAGGCCTGCCCCAAATATGGGGTAGGCCTTTTTTTATATGTCGAACACTTTTATTATTTGGTATAATATAAATAATTCAATATAATATTATATAAAATATATAAAATAAATAATAAAAGATTTAAAAATGGTAAAAAGTAAAAATTATATTATAAATCTGTAATGATTGTTTATATTTGCAACAATTCACTCACAAAATCCTTAAAATATGTCAAAACACTTTACCCGATGGGTAACGCTCGCCATAGTGCTAGCGCTATCCTTCACTTCTTTAACAGCACAGTGTGTCTATACTGCTGCTTTTGGCAGTGCTACAGCGCCAACAGGCTCAAGTCCTGTAACGATTTCAACCTGTAACTTTGCCGGCGAGTACGCCGTAGTCTCGGCTATCGTTTCCGGTAATGCCTATTCATTCGCTGGAGTCGGCATTGGTTACATAACCATAACCAATACCGCTAACGCTGTTTTGTCGCACGGCCCTGCGCCGCACTCCTGGACTGCAACCGTGAGCGGTGATGTTCGCGTACACTATGCTTTAAGTGCAGGTTGTGGTACCGATAACTCATGCCATACAACCACCGTAACTTGTACCAGTTGTAGTGCTCCTGCTTTTTGTGTAGCGACAGCTCAATTTGGTTCAGCTGCGGCGCCTACAACACCAACTGCAATTAACTTCTCTACCTGTAATTATGCAGGCGAGTTTGCCCCCTTAACAGGTGCTGTAGGAGGTACGACCTACTCGTTAACAGGTACTGGTATTGGCTGGATTGTGGTTACCACAACTACAAATACTTTAGTTACATCTGGCGTTCCTCCATTGGCATTTACACCAGCCACTAGTGGTAACTATCGTGTGCACTTTTTCCTGAACTCTTCCTGTGGTACCGATCAAGCATGCCATGTAACCAGTATTTCGTGTACTTCTTGTGGGCCACCTCCTCCTGTGGGCCCTGGCGACAACTGTGGGAATGCCATTGACCTGGCCACTCAAACTAGCCCTTATAGCGGAAATACAACTGGCTTTACTAATGATTTCGCCAATGGCTGTGCGGGTGGTAATACCAGCCCAGACATGATTTTTTTCATCGATGTTCCGGTGAATTATACACTGGTTATCGGACAAACCGTGAATGGCTATGATTCCGAAAATAACATGTTTTACGGCGGAACTTGCCCGGGTGCTACCCAAATAGCTTGTTTTGATGATCCTGATGTTCAAAACATCACCTGGGAAAATACCACAGGTGTTGACCAACGTGTTTACTGGGTGCAAGACGGCTGGAACAGTGCAACGGATTTTGGAACATTTACACTTGCTTGGTCGCTTACGCCACCACCTGTTTGTATTGCTCCTTCCAATATAGTATTCACAAACATCACTACTTCAGGTGCTGATATGGCTTGGACTTGTTCAGGTTGTGTAGGTACTTACGATATTGAATACGGCCCTGCTGGTTTTACGCCAGGAAATGGTGGTTTAGTTACAGGTATCGCTGGAACATCTTACTCCTTCACTGGTTTACCGCCATCTGCATCTGTAGATGTTTACATTACCCAAAACTGCGATGTTGATGGTTTCAGCACGGTTGAAGGTCCGTTTAACTTCCAAACGGCTTTGGCTAACGATTTCTGTGCGGATGCTATTACCTTGAACTCTTGTACCGGTGGTGCTCAAGTTGAGGCTGGTTCAACCATTGGTTCAACGGTTGATGCTAACTATATCAATTGTGGTGCCGCGGGTACTACTGCTACTGAACGTGGTGTTTGGTACATTTACAATGGCGATGACAATGCCGTAACCATGACAACCTGTGACCCTTCAGGCGCTGGTTTTGACAGTCGTATTACAGTGTATTCTGGCCCTGATTGCAATACACTTTCTTGTGTAGTTGCAAACGACGACATGTTCCCTGCTTGTGCAACTGGCGCTTTCCGTTCAGAAGTAAGCTTCAATGCTTATGCGGGTACAACCTATTATGTTTTCGTGCACGGTTACCAATTTGGTACAGCATTAAGTGCAACAGGTACGTTTAACTTGAACTACACTTGTTCTCCACTTTGTTTGCCATTGCCAACAAACGACGATTGTGCTTCAGCTCAATCTCTTACGGTTTCAGGTACGTGTACACCTACTTCTGGCAACAATACTTGTGCAAGCGCTGCAGTTGGTAATCCATCTTGCTTGAATCAATTTTTGACGCTGCCTGATGTTTGGTATTCATTCGTCGCTAGTGATGCTAATCATGATTTAAATATTACTTACGGCACTGCCGTGACTTTAGCATATGCCGTTTATGATGGCTGCGGTGGAGCACAATTGGCTTGTGGCATTGCTACCTCTGGAGCTAATAATACCATTAGTGGCCTTACGGTAGGTAATACTTATTTGGTTCAAGTTTTAGGCCCACAACCCGATGCTGGTACCTTTAGCATCTGTGTATGGGAAAATGCTTGCCCCGATATCAATACTTTGACTAGTTCTGCAGTAACCGCTACTGCTGTAAACCTTACTTGGGTAGCCAATGGCTCAACGAGCTGGGATGTTTATGCTGCTACAAGTCCAGCAACAGCACCTACTAGTACGACAACACCTACTGCTGCTGCCGTTGGTACGAATCCTTACACCCTTTCTGGCCTTATGCCAACAACTGCTTATAGTATTTGGGTTCGTAATGCCTGTGTAGGGAATACCGGTACTTGGGTAGGACCTGTCAATATTACTACATTAGCACTTCCTCCATCAAACGATGAAGCTTGTAATGCGATTCCTTTTACCCGTGTTGAAACCAGCCGTTTTGGCCTTGGTGCTACCACCTTGACTTGTTCTTCAATTCTCGGTTCTACCACAAACGCTACGAACGACCCCGTAAATGGCTGTGGTGCTACCGACTCTCGTGCTGTATGGTACCAATTTACAGCCCCTGCTTGTTTTACCGGTGGTACACTTTCAGCGTTCGACGTGAAGTTCTCAACTCGTAACCCAGGCACTAACTACGATTCTCGAATCGCTGTATTCTCGTCTTCTGATAATACTTGTAATGGCACCTTTACGAATGTCTATTGTAACGATGACAGTGGAGTGAATGGCTGTGTTGGGGGTACTAATGGCTTGTCCTCTACTATTGTTTCACCTGGTGGATCAGTACTTGTTGCAGGTCAAACTTACTGGGTACGTGTGTCAGGATTTTCAGGTACCAGCGCTGGCGACTTTGAGTTGACCATTAGCGTTGAACCGCTTGCCCCAACGTTGACCAATAGCACAACTAATCCAACAGGCGTTGTTGATGCAACATGGCCAGATGTCAATGCTGCTTCATACCGTTTGTATTGGCGCCCAACTGGTGGCACTGGTTATGCAATCCGCACTTTGAATACTACCTCTTACTCAACAAATGCAGGCGGTATGTTGATGCCTAATACTTCCTATGATTTCTGGGTTAACAATTGGTGTGGTGCTACCCTCAGCACTTCGTTTGCTTCTCCTGTTGCAACAATAGCTACTGCAGCTCCATCAGCTGGATGTTCTGTACCTATGCCTACCTGTGCAGCCTCTACTCCTACTACGATAAGTTTGAACTGGCCTGAAATTACAGGCGCTGTTCGTATTGGTGCACGTTTTAGCTTTGCTGGTCAAGCAGGCTACTCTCAGCGTAGTGCACTCGCTTACACTACTGCTGGTGGTGTATCTAGTTTCGAATTCGTAGGCTTACAATCCAACGTGGCTTATACCTTTACTTTGTTTGTTGAATGTGATGGACGGGTATTCTGGAGTGCACCGATAACCTGTACAACAGGCATCCCTGCACCTCGCCTAGCTGCTGACATCCACAGCTTCCAATTTGAAGGTACTGAATATGTTGATGTGCGTATGACTGACTTCGAATTCTTTGCCCCTGCAGCTGGTTTGCCTGATCACATTGTAGATGTATCATCTGGTAACCTCGAAGTTCTGTTCCTCGGAGAAACCGCTTCTAACGAAGTTCGTTTCACACTTACTCCTAACGTAACTACCGACTTGTCAACTTTGACTATCTACACAGGTAAAGCAACTGACGCCAATATCAACATCTTTGATATGAATGGTGCGCTTGTTCAAGCCATGTCAATGGGCGAAGTGAGCAATGGTCAGCAAGTATCATTAAATACAAGCAATTTGGCTGCTGGTGTATACTACGTAAATTTACGCACTGGTAATACAACAACTACCGAAAAACTGGTTATCGTGCGCTAGTTTTTAATTTCTAATCCCTTTTTAAGGGCTCATCTGTACTCAGATGAGCCCTTTTTTTTGTCGCATATAGCTAGTAATTTTTAAAATATCATGTGATATAAGTTATATATTATATACTTTTTTCTGGTATATAAAAATGATTAATATAAAATTTATCCTTTTTTTACCATGTCACAATATATTTTTTGTTTATTTTTCGCTCAAACCTCATTTTACGTTACTTTGTATGTCAAATAAACAAGAATATGAAGTTAGCTGTTATTCCAATAATTTTCTTTGCGATGGTGCACAGCGTGACGTCGTGGTCTCAATCATGTGTTCAGCCAAATTCAGTACAAACGAACCCTGGTATATCGGAAACTATTATTTCTTGGATTTGTACTGGCTGTAGTGGTACTTTTTCGATTGAGTACGGCCCTGATGGTTTTACTCAAGGCAATGGGACTGTAATTAATAATATTTCCAGCCCTATAACCTTGACTAACTTACAACCATCATCGGTTTATGATTTTACTATTACCCAAGCTTGCACAGGCACATCTACAACTTCTTCAAGCGGTACTTTCACTACTTTAAATTGTCCGGCTGTTACTGGAATACAAACAACCCCAAACCAAGTTGGAAGTTTGATTTCTTGGATATGTAATGCTTGTACAGGGCCATTCAGCATTGAATATGGCCCCAGCGGGTTTACATCCGGAACTGGTACTACGTTAAACAATATCAGTTCCCCTCTGAATATCACAGGTTTGAATCCTTCTAGTTCATATGATTTTACCATTACACAAGCTTGTGGTAGTACCTCATATGCATCATCTAATGGTTCATTTGTAACTAGTAACTTGCCAAATAATTTAAACGATATCTGCAATGCCATTGAATTCAATCGTGTATTAACTTCGAGTTATTCAATAGGTAGTTCTTCCATCAACTGTATCTCTCTTTCTGGTAGCACCATTGCAGCTAACCTTGCTTCCTTCTCAACTTGTGGACTAGGCACCTCACCTACTGTATGGTATCAATTTACCACACCCGATTGTTTTGTGGGCGGTAATCTCTCTGCGTTCGATATGAAGTTCTCTACAGATAACCCTGGTACCAATTACAACACACGCATTACCATATATGAATCTTCTGATAATACTTGTAACGGAAACTTCACCAGCGTGTACTGTAATGATGACAAGTTGTCTGCTGGTTGTGTAGGAAGCCCGTCCGCAAGTACATCAACCATTCTTGCTACACCTGGTGGTATGCTAGAGGCAGGACGCAACTACTGGGTAGCTGTTTCTGGTTTTGACAATGCTAGCTCTGGCGACTTTGAGTTGACTATTAGCGTTGAACCGGTTGCCCCATTGTTGACCAATAGCACAACTAATCCAACAGGCGTTGTTGATGCAACATGGCCTGATGTCAATGCTGCTTCATACCGTTTGTACTGGCGCCCAACTGGTGGCACTGGTTATGCAATCCGCACGCTGAATACCACCTCTTACTCAACAAATGCAGGCGGTATGTTGATGCCTAACACGTCCTATGATTTCTGGGTTAACAACTGGTGTGGTGCTAACTTCAGCACTTCGTTTGCTTCTCCTGTTGCAACACTGGCTACAGCAGCTCCATCAGCTGGATGTTCTGTACCTCTGCCAACTTGTGCAGCTTCTACTCCTACTACGATAAGTTTGAACTGGCCTGAAATTACAGGCGCTGTTCGTATTGGTGCACGTTTTAGCTTTGCTGGTCAAGCAGGCTACTCTCAGCGTAGTGCACTCGCTTACACTACTGCTGGTGGTGTATCTAGTTTCGAATTCGTAGGCTTACAATCCAACGTGGCTTATACCTTTACTTTGTTTGTTGAATGTGATGGACGGGTATTCTGGAGTGCACCGATAACCTGTACAACAGGCATCCCTGCACCTCGCCTAGCTGCTGACATCCACAGCTTCCAATTTGAAGGTACTGAATATGTTGATGTACGTATGACTGACTTCGAATTCTTTGCCCCTGCAGCTGGTTTGCCTAATCACATTGTAGATGTATCATCTGGTAACCTCGAGGTTTTGTTCCTCGGAGAAACCGCTTCTAATGAAGTTCGTTTTACCCTTACACCAAACGTGACAACCGATTTGACTACCTTAACCGTATTTACAGCTAAAGCCACCGATGCAATCATCACAATCTATGATGTAAATGGCGCAATGGTTCATAGCATGTCATTGGGAGAGGTTAGCAACGGACAACAAATTCCCGTAAATACCGGCAAACTTGCCTCGGGTGTTTACCACGTAAATGTTCGCACTGGCAACACGATGAAAACCGAAAAATTGGTTATTGTCCGCTAGTATTTGAATTCTAATCCGATTTTAAGGCCCATCTGGATACGGATGGGCCTTTTATTTTGTCGCATTTCACCATATTTTCACTGATATTTTATGTGATTTTAATCACGTTTACCCATATTTTATTGATGTGTGAAAGAAAAAAATATCTCCATAAATTCGATTAATATATGTCACAATATTTTATGTACACTTCCTATGTGAAGCACTTTTTGGTTTATCTTGCATAAATCAACCAAAACCCATTAATATGAGAAATGTCTTTACACTAATCACTTTTTTGACTTTATTGTCAAACACTCTGATTAATGCCCAACCTTTTAATGATCTATGCATTAATGCACCTGTAGTAGCTTGCGGAGATTATACATCAGGAACCACTGTTGGTGCAAATATTGATAATTTTACTTGTGTAACTTCAACTACCACAGGAGGTGTTTGGTACCGATTCATTGGAAACAATTCTGCTGTTACCTTGAATACTTGCACAAACCTAGTCTACGATACAAAAATATCTGTATTTTCTGGCTCTTGTGGCAACTTAGTTTGCGAAAATGGTAATGATGATGCGGTTTGCGGTCTTGGTTCTTCATTAACCTTTAATGCTTATCAAGGTAGGACATACTACATCATGGTACACGGGTATAACACTCAAACAGGCACTTTCACACTTTTTACTTCTTGTACACCCATTCCACCATTTCCGGCTTGTAACCCTGTGTCAAATATACAAACAACACCTAGTTTGACTGAAAGTATTATTGGTTGGATTTGTACTGGTTGTAGTGGCACCTATACAGTTGAATATGGCCCAGATGGCTTTACTCCAGGCACAGGTATTGTAATTACTAATGCTTCAAACCCTATAACAGTAACCAATCTTACCCCATCAACCGTTTACGATTTTACCATCACCCAAGCTTGCGTTGGCACTTCGTCTACCGTTTCTAACGGTACCTTCACCACTACCGGCTGCGACCCTGTAACTTCGGTGCAAGTTGATCCTTCGCAAACCGAAGGCCTTGTGTCTTGGTCTTGTAACAGCTGCCCAGGTACCTATACCTTGGAATATGGCCCAGCTGGATTTACCCCAGGCGCCGGTACAACTGTTCCTAATGTTACCAGCCCTTACAACATCACAGGCTTGTCTGTATCCTCGGAGTATGATTTTTACATCACTCAAATCTGTGGTATTTATTCATCAACCACCACAAACGGTTCTTTCATTACAGATGATTTAACCCCTAATCTAACCGACCTTTGCAACGCTATCGAATTCGACCGATTATTAACTTCGCGTTTCCCATTGGGTAGCTCTACAATCAACTGTGTCTCCCTTGCAGGTAACAACAGCGCTGCAAACCTAGCTTCGTTCTCTTCTTGTGGCCTAGGTACTGCTCGTACGGTATGGTACCAGTTTACAACGCCTGATTGTTTTGTTGGCGGTAACCTTTCTGCCTTTGATGTTAAGTTCTCTACAGATAATCCTGGCACCAACTACAACACGCGCCTCACCTTGTACCAATCTTCTGATAATACTTGTAACGGCACTTTTACTAGCGTATACTGTAATGATGATAAAGCAACAGCAGGTTGTGTAGGAAGCCCATCCGCAACTACATCAACTATTCATGCAACACCTGGTGGCCAACTAGAGGCAGGACGCACTTACTGGGTAGCGGTTTCCGGTTTTGATATTGCCAGTGTTGGCGACTTCGAGTTGACCATCAGCGTTGAACCTGCTGCCCCTACATTGACCAACAATTCATCGAATCCAACTGGCGTTATCGATGCTACTTGGCCTGCTGTAAACCCAGATTCTTACCGTTTGTACTGGCGCCCTACAGGAGGTACTGGTTATGCGATCCGTACGCTGAATACCAACTCGTTCTCTACAAATGCTGGTGCTATGCTTATGCCTAATACCTCATACGATTACTGGGTCAATAACTGGTGTGGTGCTACCGCTCAAACTTCATTCTCTTCTCCAATTGCAACTTTGGCCACTGCAGCTCCCTCTGCTGGTTGTTCTGTGCCTCTGCCAACTTGTGCAGCCTCTACTCCAACTACTATAAGCTTGAATTGGCCTGAAATTACTGGCGCTGTCCGTATTGGCGCACGGTATAGCTTCACAGGTCAAGCAGGTTACAACCAAAGTAGTATGCTCGCTTATACTACATCTGGTGGTGTATCTAGCTTCAACTTTGTTGGCTTGCAATCCAACATGACATATACATTCACTTTCTTTGTTGAATGTGATGGCCGTATCTTCTGGTCTTCACCTGTTTCTTGTTCTACTGGTACAGCTCAATCTCGCCTAGCCCCAGATGTTCATAGCTTTGAATATGATGGTACTGAGTTCGTTGATGTCCGCATGACTGATTTCGAATTCTTCTCGCCTGCTGCGGGCTTACCTGATCATGTAGTAGATGTTTCTTCTGGTCAACTGGAAGTAACTTTTATCGGTAATACTTCTATGACCCAGGCCCCAATTAATTTCACCCTGAATCCTAATGTAACTACTGATCATACCATCATGACCGTTTATACAGAGAAGCTAGCTGATGCTAAACTCTTCATCACAGATTTGAACGGCCAATTGGTTCAGTCTATGGCCCTGGGCGAAATTACCAACGGTCAGCAAATTAATATCTACACCAACGAGTTGGCCGCAGGCGTTTATCTCTTGCACCTGCAATCCAACACGTCTCAGAAAACGCAGAAATTGGTCATTGTGCGTTAAGTAGTTGATTTATAGAAATGATGAAAGGCTCACCTTCGGGTGGGCCTTTTTTTGTTTTGGGCGCGTCGGCCTACGGCCGTCGGGCTGTACGCGGCTGCGCGTTGCTTGTCCCTTTGGGAGCGCCTCCGGCGCCCGCTACCATCCCTCGCGCGCAAAGCCGTACTGAATTACACCGAATAAGACTTGTGGTATTCTACCTGAATTTGACGTACAACATCCTTTTTGCACCGGCCAGGTCTTCAAGTATATCCACACGACCAAACCCGGCTGAACGGAATATCTCAGCTGTAGCTTCAGCCCTGAATTCATTCAATTCTAAAGCCATCATTCCACTACCTTTCAAATGCTTTTGGCCAAATGCCGCTATGGCCTTGTAAAATTCCTGCCCTTCATCATCTAGGGTAAATAAAGCCAATGCTGGCTCATGTGCCAATACATGCTCTGGCATGACTGCACGCTCACTCGTCGGGATGTATGGCGGGTTTGATATGATGACATCAAATTTTGCGCCTGGCCTTGGAAATGCTTCCGTTAGTATATCGTGTTGCAAAAAGGTCACTTCCGCTTCATTCATCTGGGCATTTTCCCGGGCAATGGCCAAGGCTTCTAGACTAATATCGGTGGCTGTGACGCTAATTTCAGGGAGCATGTGCTTTAAACTGATGGCAATGCAGCCACTCCCGGTGCCAATATCCAGCACTTGCCACTGCCGCACAAAATCTTGTGCACAATGCTTCGACACCAATTCAACTAACTCCTCCGTTTCTTGCCGTGGGATGAGCACAGCTGGGCTAACCTTGAACTTTAATCCGTAAAAATCGGCCATGCCTAATACATATTGCATTGGCTCACCTGATGCCATGCGCTCGGCAATTGCATTGATGCGTTGTGCTTGTTGCTCGTCTAAAGGTTCTACATGTTTTGGATGTTTGATACCTAGGGCATCTTCAAAAATTATCTTGGCTATGTTTTGGGCTTCGCGTGGGCTATACCGCTGGGCCAAGTGCTCGCAGAGGTCTTTAAAATGTTGAATCGACATTGAATTGTAGTTTGCAAGTCGAAAGGTAACTTCATATTTCTGCATATTGCCTATTTTTACACCGAAATATTTAAATATACACCATGCGCATTGTTTTTTTCGGCACACCAGATTTTGCCACTGCATCCCTTAAAGCCATTGTCGAAGCCGGCCACGAGGTAGTCGGCGTGGTTACCGCCACAGATAAATGGGGTGGGAGAGGGGGCAAGCAACTCCTGGAATCATCTGTGAAACAATACGCGGTAAGCCAAGGCTTAACCGTTTTACAGCCCGAAAAACTCAAGAACCCAGCATTTTTGGCCGAGTTAAAAGCGCTCAACGCCGACTTGCAAGTTATCGTGGCCTTCCGGATGTTGCCAGAAGTGGTTTGGAATATGCCGCCCCTGGGTACCTTTAACCTGCATGGTTCCTTGTTGCCACGTTACAGGGGCGCAGCACCTATAAACTGGGCCATCATCAACGGCGATAAAGAAACGGGCGTGACTACCTTTTTCCTCAAGCATGAAATCGACACCGGCGATTTACTCTTCCAAGAACGCTTGCCCATTGGCCCAGATGACAATGTAGCCGAGGTGCACGACCGTATGATGGCCATCGGTGCTCAACTCGTATTGAAAACCTTGGATGCCATAGCCCGAAATGATTACAAGCCTTTTCCCCAAGACGACACGCAGGTTTCGCATGCGCCCAAGTTGTTTGACGAGACCTGTAAAATCAATTTCGAGCAAACAGCCCAGCAAGTTCACAACTTTGTCAGGGGCTTAAGTCCAGTGCCAACGGCCTGGACCAGCTTGAACGACGAAAAGCTAAAGGTTTTTAAAACCAGCATTGAACTAGAGCCTAATGCCCAAGAAGCTATTGGCTCATTTGTAAGCGACCATAAAAACTGGCTTAAGGTACGCGTAAAAGATGGTTACATCCACTTGCTCGACCTACAATTACAAGGCCGCAAAAGGTTAGACGTGAAAACCTTCTTGAATGGGTATAAACTGGAAGGCTAGGCCGTTTGCGCTAGCGCTGCGAAGGCGTGGCCGAAGGCCAGACCGCAGTAGAGCCGCCCAACCTGGGCGGCTAACAAGGGCCGAGCGAATAGCGAGCGCCGGAGCATAGCGGCCCCGAGCCGTAGGTGAGGGGAAGCGCCCCCATAAAACTACAAACTAGGAATAGCATCCAGAAATATATAGCGTTTGTTGGCCTGGTCAATTTGGCAACAATACGTTTCAGGCCCATTGGAAATCATGAGGTAAGGCACATTCAAGGTCATGTTGTAGCGTGCCGCTTGATCAAAAACCTCCTGCGTTATTTTGACATAGGGCGCCTTGCATTCAACCAGCATAATAGGCTGATGTTCAGTGCTGTATACAATAATATCGTATCGCTTTTTAGTATTGGCCACCTTGATTTCCTTCTCCACGGAAATACGGCTTTTGGGTATACCACAGTCATCGATTAAATAGTGGATAATCAACTGCCGGATAGTCTCTTCAGGCATGGGAATCAAGTACTTACGCCTAATTTCACAACGCATTTTATCAATGCCCTCAAGCTTGGTATACTTGATTTTGGACATATGCTTCAGGAAATCGGTGACGATGGCTTGCATGCGGGAAGTTTTAGACTTTGAGCAGGTAAAAGTACAACAAATTTGATATTGCGATAAAGCGTCATAACTTTACGGCTGTAACGGATCGTGAAAAGCAGTTTTGTATGTCAAAAACGAAAATCCAGAGCTTTGATGAGATCATCAAGGGCTTCAAGAAAAAAGAATTTGCCCCCGTGTATTTCCTGCACGGCGAGGAACCCTATTATATCGACGAGGTGTGCAACTACGTGGAAGACCACGTGTTGAACGATATGGAGAAGGCTTTTAACTTCATTGCGCTTTACGGCAAAGATGTGGACCATATTGCTGTGATTGACCAAGTGCGCCGTTACCCCGTTATGGCTGAGCGCCAAGTGGTTTTGCTCAAAGAAGCGCAGCAGATGAAAGACCTGGATGCGCTTGAAAAATATGCATCTAACCCGTTGAATACCACCTTGTTGGTTATTGCGCACAAACATTCCAAGTTTGATGCCCGCAAAAAACTCCTCAAAGCCATCGAGGCTGGGGGGGGGGTAGTGTACGAGTCGAAACGCATCTACGATAATCAAGTACCAGAGTGGATTACCGATTACCTCACGGGTAAACAGCTGAAAATCAATGATCAAGCAGCGCATTTACTCGCTGAGTTTCTAGGTACAGATTTGGGCAAGGTGGTCAACGAACTCGAGAAATTGGCCATCGGCATGAAACCCGGCGAGGAAATTACCACCGAGCGCATCGAGGCCAATGTAGGTTTAAGCAAAGATTTTAACGTGTTTGAACTGCAACGGGCCCTCGCCGAAAAGGACATGCTCAAGTCGAACACCATTGTAAACCACTTTGCGGCTAATTTGCGCGAAAACCCGTTAATTAAAGTCATTGCATCGTTGTACGGCTTTTTCAGCAGCTTGTATGTGGCGCAGTTTTACCGCAATGCCAGCGAAAAAGAACAAGTTGGTGCTTTATTCATGCCTGAAGCCAGCGAAGACCAATTGAATGCAGCCTACAAAAAGATGAGCTGGAAACTGAAAGATTTCAGGATAGCCTTGAAGCATTACAACTTGCCTCAAACGGAGGCCGCCATCGCTGCCTTGCGTGAATTTGACCTCAAAGGTAAAGGCGTGAACAGCGACGGCACCTCGGAAGGCGAGTTAATGCGCGAAATGGTGTGGAAAATATTGCATAGTTAAATACGAGATAGGAGAGAGGAGATAGAAGAGAGGAGATTTGGTGTAGAGTTATACCAACTATCAACTACCAACTATCAACTAAATTTCATATTTTTGCCGACTTAAAAATCAACAAACATGAAACGATATATCATCATATTTTCCTTGGGTTTGGGCTTAGTTGCTTGCAACAATTCTAGCAACAAGGAAACAACGGTAAACGCAGATAGTACACAAACCACTGCTTCTGCTGATAATGCTAGCACTACTACAACTACAGCAACCGAAGGTGCCTACCGCGTGAATGGCATTATTAAAAACAGCGATGGTGCCCAGGTATTCTTGGATCAAATTTTCATGCAATCGAGCGAGATTATGGGTTCGGCGCAACCGGATGCTAGCGGTAAGTTTAGCATACCTGTGGACAAGTACACGCCGGGTGTATACCGTATTCGCCAAGGGCAGCAGAACTACCTATCCTTTATCATATCGGAGCAGCAAGACATCAACCTCGAGATTGATTTCCAAAACCCGAAAGCATCTAAATTTGGTGGTGCGCCAGAAACCTACGGCCTGTTACCTTTCTACGGCAAGGAAGTATCGCCCAAGGATATCAAGCGCTTTGTGGATACCACGCAATCGCCATTGGCTGCTTGGTTCTTGGCCCGCATGACCAACCCACAAGCGGATGACAACCTGGATACTTGGAAAAAAGCCTTGGAGAAGCTCCAGAAAAAATACCCAAGTTCGCCGTATACCACGGAGATGCAGCCAATCATCGTACAGATTGACGGTCAGTTAAATTCAGGTAAAGTGGCTCCGGACTTCAGTTTGCCCAATCCAGATGGCCAAAAAATATCCTTGTCAAGCTTACGTGGCAAAGTGGTCCTGCTTGACTTCTGGGCTTCTTGGTGTCGACCTTGTCGTGCTGAAAACCCCAATGTGGTAGCCGCTTACAACAAGTACAAAGGCAAAGGCTTTACCGTGATGAGCGTATCACTGGATAAAGAAAAATCGGCTTGGGTTCAAGCTATTCAACAAGACGGTTTGATTTGGCCCAACCACGTGAGTGAATTACAGGCATGGAATGGTCCGCTGAACCAGTTGTACGGTATACAATCCATTCCCAAAACTTTCTTGCTCGACCGTAAAGGCCGTATCGTGGCCCAAGACTTACGTGGTCCAGCACTGGAAGCCAAGTTGAAGGAAATACTTTAAATAGTTATGAGTTAGGAGTTATGAGTTATGAGTTAGGAATGCGGAAACTCTTAACTATTTTCCTTTAACTCCTAACTCCTCATCCCTAATTCCTAACTAAAATGGGTTTTTTCTCCATAGCTAAAGGCGTAATCGCGGGTGGTATTTGGTCTTTTGCCAAAACCATACTGATGGGCGTATTTTTGAACTGGGGCTTTGCCTTGGTGATGTTTTTCATGGGTTTTGGTTCTTGGCCATTGCTCTTGTTTATAGCAGCACCCATTGTTTACTTTTTCATGGCCTACAAGCGGGTCGTGAACGGTGCCGTAAGAGGTGCCTGGAAAGGCTTGGATACAGAAATTACAGCTTGGACCAACAGCATCGTTAGTAAAATTGCCGATCCTAATAACCCGATGAATGCCGCCAGTAATCTAGCAGGTAATTTGCAAGGTCATTTGGATAAACTGCTAGAAGGCAAGCCGGCCTTCATCAAGGAAATCCTACAGTTTGTGTTGAACAGAATCCCGATCACCAAGTGGATACAAGAAATGGACTTTAGCAACTCCGCCACGGATAAAGTAAACCAAATCAGTTCACAGTTAAAGGGTAAAATGGACGATTTCGTTTTGGAGAAAGCCGTTCCCAACCGTGGTTTCCTGTACAATGGCCTGCTGCTCCTCAATATAGGCTTAATGATAGCCTACTACTTTTTATTACAATAATTGCCCTACAACATGAATATTGAATCTAGTATAAAATTAAGCACGGTAAAGGCCATTGCTAGTTTATACCAACATGATATACAAGTTTCAGACATCGTTATCAACCAGACACCGGCCAACTTTGAAGGCCATTATTCGATTGTCGTTTTCCCATTTGTAAAATTGGCTAAACTCAAGCCCGAGGAAGTCGCAGAACAGCTAGGCGCCTACCTTGCCGAGCACATGCCCGAGATCGACTCGTACAATGTGGTTAAAGGCTTTTGCAACTTGGTTGTAGCAGATGCATACTGGATTAGTTTTAATCAATTTGTTCAAAACCAAGGCGCTAGCTATGGTCAATTGCCTGCCAAAGGCAAAAAAGTAGTTGTTGAGTACTCCTCGCCCAATACCAATAAACCCTTACACTTGGGGCATATCCGGAACAACCTGTTGGGCTGGGCAACTTGTCAAATTCTAGAGAAAGCAGGTTACGAGGTGATTAAAACCCAGGTTATCAACGACCGCGGGATTCACATTTGTAAGAGCATGCTGGCTTGGCAACGGTTTGGCAACGGTGAGACCCCTGAATCAAGCGGTATGAAAGGCGATCACTTGGTGGGCGCTTACTACGTTAAGTTTGAACAAGCTTTCCAAGCAGAATACGCCGAATGGCAAAAAGGGAGTGATGCCCAACACTTACTGCAAACTTGGCTGGATAGCCCTGCTAAAGCAAAAGCCATCAAGGAAATAGGCTCTGAAGAAGCTGACGCCTTGCAAAAATACTTCTTCAAAGAAGTCAATAAAAACACCTACTTCAATACCCAGAGTGCACTAGGCAAGCAAGCTAGCGGCATGTTGGAAAACTGGGAAAAAGGCGAAGAAACAGTCATCGCCCTCTGGAAACAAATGAATCAGTGGGTTTTAGACGGTATGTTCCAAACTTATGCACAACTAGGCGTTGGCTTTGATAAGAACTACTTCGAATCGCAAACCTACCTTATTGGTAAAGATATCGTGGAGCAAGGACTTGCTAAGGGTGCTTTTTACCGCAAGGATGATACCTCCGTTTGGGTTGACCTAACCGAGGCCAAACTTGATCATAAGCTACTTCTACGCAGCAACGGTACTTCTGTTTACATCACGCAGGATATTGGTATGGCTCCTATGCGATACCGCGATTTTGGCGGTGTACAGAAAATGGTGTATGTAGTTGGTGATGAGCAAGAGTATCACTTCAAGGTTTTGTTTGAAATCCTAAAACGTTTGGGTGAGCCTTATGCCAACGACATGTTCCACTTGAGCTATGGCATGGTTGAACTACCAGAGGGCAAGATGAAATCGCGCGAAGGTACAGTAGTAGATGCCGACGACCTGATAGCGGAAGTTATCGAGGAGGTGAAGCAAGAATCCATGCAACGCGAAACCCTCGCTGAACTATCGGACGAGGCCAAACAGCAAATTTGGAAAATCGTGGGCTTGGGCTCTTTGAAATACTTCATCTTGAAGGTTGATCCCAAGAAGAAAATGATTTTCGACCCCAAGCAATCCATTGATTTACAAGGTCATACGGGGCCGTATATCCAAAATGCCTACGTGCGTACACAAGCAGTACAGCGTAAAGCAGTAGATATCACCCTAGGTAATGCTAGTCATTATGCTGCTTTAGAACCTGCTGAACGGGAATTGATATTCATCATGAATACCCTGCCAAGCACGGTACACCATGCAGCGGAGGGCTATAATCCAGCCTTAATAGCTGACTTCGCCTATAACCTGGCTAAGGCTTACCACCGCTTCTGGAACGATGTTTCCATTCTACGTGCCGAACCAGATGCGGCAGCTTTCCGGATTGAACTCAGCAAATCTGTAGCACATTGCCTCGCCACTTCCATGAACATGTTGGGCATCCAAATGCCCGACAGGATGTAATGTTCATTATTCATAGTTTATCATTCATTGTTCATTGTTCATTGTTCATTGTTCATTGTTCATAGTTCATCATTTATAGTTCATTATGTGCGGCATTACCGGTATCGTTACATTCAACAATGGTACGCTTAGGGCCAATCTGCCGAGCTATTTAGCTAAAATGAACCAAAGCCTTCGCCATCGGGGTCCCGATGATGAAGGCTTTGCCTTTTTCGACGACAAAGGCCATTATTTTCCAAGCTTTGGCATGGATACCCCAGCTATAGTTAAGGCTAGTGATACTCCTTACCAGCCGACGGTAGCTCCTGACAGCCATTTACTAGACCATGTTGTAATAGGGCTCGGGCATCGCCGCTTGTCGATCATCGACCTCAGTCCAGCAGGCCACCAGCCCATGTGCGATCGCAGCCGAAACTACTGGATGACCTTCAACGGGGAGATTTACAATTACCTCGAGCTTCGCGCTGAGCTTGAAACACTGGGCAGCACCTTTTACACCTCGTCGGATTCAGAAGTGCTGCTCCAAGCCTGGATTACTTGGGGAGAAGGCGCCCTGCAACGCCTCAACGGTATGTGGGCCTTTTGTGTATTTGATGTACAAGCGGGTAGATTATACCTTGCCCGTGATGTTACAGGCGTAAAACCGCTGTATTACCACCACGACCATAATTTTTTTGCATTTGCATCGGAGCAAAAAGCCTTGTTGAGCCTGCCTGAGATTCCTTTAAAACTAAACCACAAAGCAGCCTACGATTACTTTGTGATGGGGAAGATTGAACACGAGGAAGAAGGTTTATTTGCAGGTATCATGGAGCTTATGCCGGGTGAAATTTGCAGTATTAACCTCAATACAGGTAGTATTAGTACGTACCCATACAAAGTAGTTCCGCAATCAGACAAAAAATTCATTTACTCAGACAATGTGTTCTCGGATGCGGTAGAGCAAACACGGGCGTTGTTGTTGAATTCTATTAAGCTACGCTTACGTGCAGATGTAACCGTGGGTTCATGCCTAAGCGGTGGCTTAGATAGCTCCAGCATCGTGACGGGGATGCATCAATTGCTGCCTCAAGGACAACAATTGTCTGTATTTACGGCAGCATTTGACAACCCCATGTTCGATGAGCGGCCCTGGGCCAAGCATGTGGTAGATCAAACATCTTCCGATTGGCATGTAACCAGTCCGACAGCCGATGAACTAGCCCAAAACTTGGGCACCATGCTTTATGCACAGGACATCCCAACCTTTTCCTCGCGTACCTATGCGCAGTTCCGTGTGATGGAAATGGCAGCTAAACAGGGCGTAAAAGTACTATTGGATGGTCAAGGCGGTGATGAACTTTTCTCTGGTTATAATCACCATAACCTTTCGTTTTGGTTTGAATTGCTCCAATCTGGCCAGTTTAAAAAACTCATCCACGAGATGCAATTGTCTGGTGGAGTGGGGCAGGGGGCTAAAAGCCTGCTCAAGGCCATTGTCAAAATGAATTGGATACCCAAGCTGCCTGCAAATGCTGTAGCATGGCTCTACGCCCAGCAAAAATCCGAGATGCATTTCCTAGATGCTGATTTTCTCCAAGAACACAGACAAAGATTGCTTTTACTCAGACAAGATTTCCTGACAGATTTGAACGGCAGCCTGGAGCACGAATATTTTGGTACGCCCTTAAAACACCTCTTGCGTTGTGAAGACCGAAGCTCCATGTGGTATTCTATTGAGTCCCGTACGCCATTTGCCGATGATAAAGAGCTGTACAACTACGTTTTCAGCTTACCCGCCAGCTTTAAAATGAAAGACGGCCAGCGCAAAGTCTTATTGCGCGAAGCCATGAAAGGCATCTTGCCGGAACCAGTGCGTACACGCCAAGATAAAATGGGGTTTGATGTACCCAACAACGAGTGGATAAAACATATGGCCAAGGTGGCTATCCCAATGTTCATGGATGACACCTCGGGTATATTCAACAAAAAAGCCCTCGAAGAGGGCCTTAATGCATTTTTGAATCCGAAAAGCCCTGTGGAAGACTTCAAGGTGTTCAAATATATAGCTTTTGTTTACTGGTGGCAGGAGTTTAACCACCGGTTAACCTAAAGTCGAAAACAATTTCGCCGCATTGTTCAACAGAACCCGACGAGCTTGATTTAAACGTATATTCTTTTGCACAGTTTTCGCAGAGTTTCCACAAGGCAGCATCGTTGATAGTTGAGCCACTTTGAGTGGCATTGGCCTTGGTTACCTTGCCCATACGGTCAACGCAAACCTTAACGATTACCACACCTTCGCGCTGTGAGAAGTCTTTGATATCGGCGCATTTTGATTTAACACCACGGCCTGCTAATGGACCGCGAACATTACCAAAACCGCCACCGGAACCACCGCCAGTACCGCCGCCGGTACCAGGACCTTTGCCGGGACCACCACCACCGCCGCCGCCTTCAGTTCCGCCGCCAGTAGAGCCAGTACCAGCACCACCCATGCCTTTAATCATGTCTTCTAGGCGTTTAGCTTCAGCCAAGGCATCTGCTTGTTCGCGCTCACGACGCAGTTCTTCTTCGGTTTTTTTGGGAGTATCCTTCTTATCGTCCTTCTTTTTGTCCTGCTTGATAGCGATGTTGTCGTTATCACTGGTAACGTACCTGTCTTTAGGCTCAGGGCGATTCACCTCGGGTTTAGGAATCACTTCCTGGGGTGGAGTAGGGGGCTCGTCGGTTTGTTTGGCCGATTCTACATCACCGAAATTGATGCTGATAGAACCAGCTCCGCCACCACCACCACCGCCTGGTGCAGTTGTTTCACAAGAGCGGATAAAGAAAAACGAAAATGCAATAATGTGAACCACCAAGGAGAAGGCCATCCCTTTTTTTCGGTTGGTCTGTTCCGTTTGGTTGCTATCCATGGAGTGTATCATAACTAGTTTGCTTTAGTTGCCAACACCATTTTAATGCGCTGGTTTGCGCCAATTTCCATGATTTTGGCTATCGTCTTAATGGTAACGTCTTCTTCGGCATTGAGTACAACAGTTACATCTTCACTATTCTTAACACTTGCTCGTTTGGCCTCTATGGCCTGGATTAAGCGTTCTTCTAAGCTAGATTCTGTGATCATTTCCTTGCCAATGTAAATAATACCGTTTTCTTTTACCGACACGCTGATGAAGTCGGGCGGCGAGGTAACCTTTGTATTTGCACTAGGCAAATTCAGGTTCAACGCGTTGGTGCTCACCAATGAAGAGGAGAGCATGAAAAAGATCAGCAGCAGGAAGATGATGTCTGTCAAAGACGCCATATTAAAATCTGCACTGACTTTATTTCTCTTTTTTAGCGCCATGGCTATTCAGTTAGATGTTCAAAATTTGGTTTTTGGTGCGCCCATTTAGCATAAATCACAAACCATGTCATTTAATCATTTCATCGTTTGTTCATTTGTTCTTTTTGGGCGCCCCGGCTACGCCGTCGGTCCCTTACGGGGTTCGCTGTTCGCTCCGTGCGCTACGCGCACCGCCGCGTTGCGGCGCCCTCCAGGCACCTGGCGCAGATTAAAGACGTTCCACGGAACGTCTCTACATGTCGCGACTAGGCTGGCTCTTGCAACAAGTCGAGGAACTCAACGGAAGTAGCTTCCATTTTGAATACCACTTTCTGCACTTGTGAGGTCAAGAAGTTGTAACCGATATAAGCCAAGATACCTACTACGAGTCCGAAAGCCGTAGTCATCAAGGCCTGGTAGATACCACCAGCCAACAAAGCAGGCTCTGGAGCACCGCCACCTGGGGCATTCGCGATGTTGAAGAAGGCGAGGATCATACCTGTTACCGTACCTAAGAAACCAATCATTGGGGCTGCACCGGAAATGGTGGCCAATGTAGCCAAGTTTTTCTCGAGCTTGTACACTTCAAGGTTACCCACGTTTTCAACGGCCACGCCGATATCTTCCAGTGGTTTACCGATACGTTGTAAGCCTTTCTCCACCATGCGGGCTACAGGCGAATCTGTTTTAGCGCACAAAGAACGTGCTGCCATGATGTTGCCGCTCTGAACACTTGCACGGATATTGTTCATGAAGTTCTCGTCTACTTCGCCAGCTTTACGAATGGTGAGGAAACGCTCCACGTAGATGTACAACGCGATGAAAGACAAGATAAGCAATACAATGAAGATGGCTATACCCATGACACCACTACTTAAAATGATGTCGATCAGGCTAAACTGAGCTTTTTCAACTACTTCTAAACCTTCGGTTGTGCTAGTTGGGTCTTGAAATAAGAATAATGGAAGCATGTTTTATAGTTATGAGTTAGGAGTTATGAGTTGTGAGTTGGTTTGTAGAGCCGAGGCAGGCCTCGGCTTAGTTGATAGTTGGTAGTTGATAGTTTGTAGAGTTGAGGCAGGTCTGGGCATAGTACCATTACGGCGCGTCGCAAATTGTCCTTGCGCCAGCGATGTGGAGCGGTGGCGCGCAGCGCCAGACCCGTAGGGGCCGAGCGAATAGCGAGCCGCGCAACGTAGCGACGGCGTAGCCGGGGCGCCCAAAAAGAACAAATGAACAAACGATGAAATGAATAAATGACGCAGGGAAGGGCCAAAATTATCCCATGGTTTATTCAGCTCACTTTTGACCTGCATAATGACTTTTCAAAATACGGTCATAAAACGCAAAGCTAAGTATTAAATTATGATATTTGCAAGTATACAAGCCATTGGAGCAATAATTTTTAGCAAAACGCAAACATCTTGTAAAAGATTGCGGAAAATGATAGATTAATGTGCATAAATGCGAGATGAAAAGCGTAAATTTGCACTCCTAAAAAACCTTACCTATTTACCGTATGAATACTGGAGAAAGAATTGTAAGTATTAACATTGAGGACGAAATGAAATCAGCGTACATTGACTACTCAATGTCCGTTATCGTTTCCCGCGCCCTTCCAGATGTACGTGATGGTTTAAAGCCTGTTCAGCGCCGTGTATTATTCGGTATGCACGAACTTGGTGTGACGTACAACAAACCCCACAAAAAATCAGCCCGTATCGTGGGTGAGGTACTTGGTAAGTACCACCCGCACGGTGACTCCTCCGTATACGAAACCATGGTACGTATGGCCCAAGATTGGTCCTTGCGTTACCCACTCATCGATGGTCAAGGTAACTTTGGCTCTAGCGACGGCGATAATGCTGCTGCCATGCGTTATACCGAAGCCCGTTTTGCCCGCGTGAGCGAGTATGTATTGGCCGACCTCGAGAAAGAAACCGTTGATTTCAAGTTGAACTTCGACGACTCGCTGGAAGAACCAACCGTTATGCCATCGCGTTTGCCGAATTTGTTGGTAAACGGCGCCTCCGGTATCGCTGTTGGTATGGCTACTAACATGATGCCGCATAACTTGAACGAGATTATCGACGGTATCGTGGCCTACATTGCCAATCCTGAAATAACCGTTGGCGAGTTGTGCGAGTTTGTAAAAGCACCCGATTTTCCGACTGGTGGTATCATATATGGTCTGAGTGGTGTACGCCAAGCCTTTGAAACCGGAAGGGGTAGGGTAGTGCTGCGTGCCAAAGCCGACATAGAAGTAACCAACAACGACCGCCAGCAGATTATCGTGAGCGAGATTCCCTACCAGGTAACCCGTTCGGCCATTATCATCAAGGCTGCTGAGTTGGTTACGCTCAAAAAACTGGAAGGCATCAGCGATATCCGCGACGAATCTGACCGTGACGGTATCCGTATCGTTTTCGAGTTGAAGCGCGACGCCAACGCCAACGTGGTGTTGAACCACTTGTACAAGTACACCCCGATGCAAACCAGCTACGGTGTAAACAATATCTGCCTGGTAAACGGCAGGCCGGTTTTGGTGAACCTCAAAGACTTGATCCACGAGTTCGTGAAGTTCCGCCTAGAGGTGATTATCCGCCGTACCCGCTTCGAATTGCGCAAAGCCGAAGAAAGGGCCCACATCCTGAAAGGTTTATTGGCCGCCCTCGACCGTTTGGACGAGGTTATCAGCTTGATTCGTGCCTCTAAAAACGGTGACGAAGCCAAGGAAGCCCTGATGGCTTTCGACTTCTCGCCACGCAAAGGCGATGCCGTTGACCAACTGGTTGCTGGTTTGCGTTTAGAGAACGACCACTTGGACGAAATTCAAGCCAAGGCTATCTTGGATATGCGTTTACAGCGCTTAACCGGCCTAGAACGCGATAAATTACGCGACGAGTACATCGAGTTGATGAAATTAATCGACTACTTGAACTCTATCCTCGCCAGCGAGGAGATGCGTAAAGATATCATCCGCAAGGAGTTGAGCGAGTTGCGCGAAATGTTTGGCGACAACCGCCGCACGGCCATCGAAATGGAAGAAGGTGAGTTCAACATGGAAGACATGATTGAAAATGAGCAAGTTGTAGTCACCATTTCGCATTTGGGTTATATCAAGACCACGCCGTTGGCTGAATACCGCACGCAAGGGCGGGGTGGAGTAGGGGCCCGTTCATCGGCTACCCGCGACACCGACTTCATCGAGCATATGTTCATGGCCAGCATGCACGATTACTTGATGCTGTTTACAGAGCAAGGTCGTTGCTACTGGGTACGCGTGTATGAATTACCTGCAGGTGCCAAAACTGGCAAAGGCCGCGTGATACAGAATTTGATTCAACTGCCTAAAGAAGACAAGGTTAAAGCCTATATCGTTACACAAACCTTGACCGACGAAAGGTTCTTGAACGACCACTATATCATGTTCTGCACCAAAAACGGTGTAATCAAGAAAACACCATTGGAGCAATTCTCTCGCCCAAGGGCCAACGGTATCAACGCCTTGACCATCCGCGAGGACGACCAACTCATCGAAGTTAAACTCACCAACGGCAATAACGAGGTCATATTAGGTTCATTGATGGGTAAAGCTATCCGTTTCCACGAAGACGATATTCGTTCCATGGGTCGCTCTGCAGCCGGTGTACGTGGTATTACGCTCAACGGACCAGAGGATAGGGTAGTGGGTATGGTTTGTATCGAGCAAGGTAATACCGATTACACCATCTTGGCAGTAGCCGAAAATGGTTTAGGCAAACGCACCGACTTGGAAGAATACCGCGTTCAAAGTCGTGGTGGTAAAGGTATCAAAACCTTGAACGTAACGCCTAAAACAGGTAAACTGATTGCTATTAAAGCTATTCACAACGATGACGACTTGATGATTATCAACCGTTCAGGTATTGCCATCAGGATTGCAGCCAGTGAATTACCGACCAGTGGACGCGCCACACAAGGTGTAAAACTCATCAATATCAAAGGGAACGACGCTATTGCCGACGTGACCTTGGTACGCGATGGTGGCGCTGGTGAAGAAGAAGGCTTAGATGCCCCAGAATAATTTTGGTACGCTTTTTTCAATGTACAGGTAGTAAATGATAATAGCCTTGCCAGAAAGCTCGCTTGACATTTGTTCATTTACTTAAAATTGACATTTTATCTTAATTAACCAATTAAAAACATGAAGCATTTAACCGCATTATTGGTGCTTTTAGTAATGGCTCAAGTAGGATTTGCCCAAAAGAGTCCAAACCCTAAAACAGCGCGTATGAACGCGTACAATTCGTTGCAAGACTACCGCATGAGTCCTAAGACGAACTTTGCTAACCTTGACGAAGCAAAAACGAATATTGAAATTGCAGTGGCTGACGCTGAAGTGGGTATCGACCCTAAGGCTTGGTTATATGCTGGTGAAATTTACACGGCTATCTGGACAGATGCCAACTTGAAAGGCGCTAACCCTACATCTATTGACTTGGCCTATGCTGCCTTCAACAAAGTAGTTGCGCTTGATGATAAGAAGAAGTTCAAAAAAGACGTTGAGAGTGGTATGTTGGGCGTAATGGCTGAGTTGTTTAACAGAGGCTCAGATAATTTCAACAACAAGAACTACGAACAAGCTTTGGAAGACTTTGTACGTGTAATCGAGTCGAAAAATACCCTGGATAAATATTTCGACGGTAAATTTGACGAGGCGAAAATTAAAGAAATGCGCCTTGACTTGATTACTACACAGTACTACGCAGGTGTTGCAGCAACCTTGAGCAAAAAATACGATCAAGCAGAAGCTTTATTGAACCCTTTGTTGGACAAGAAAGTGGATGCCGAGATGGAAGTGAAAATCTTCTCTTCCTTGATTGATATGGCTCGTGCCAAAGGTAACGCTAGCCAAGCCAAAGACATCTTAGCGCGTGCACGTAAAAGCTATCCAGGCGACCAATCGTTGTTGATTACGTCTATCCAAATGGCCCAAGAAGAAGGTCGTTTAGTTGAAGCAGAAGCGGAACTTTTGCAAGCGGTAGAGCAGGACCCTACAAACATTACACTTAAATTTGCCGTAGCATCTGTTTACGACGATTTAGGTAAAAAAGCAGAATCAGAAGAAGCTAAGCAAGATTATTTTGCTAAAGCGTTGAAATACTACGATTTAACATTGCAACAGGATCCAAAATATTTCAATGCAATGTTTAACAAAGCTGCTTTGTTTTATTCACAAGGCGTTGAATTGCACAATAATTTGGAAGCTATCAGCGACATGAAGAAGTACGAGGCAGAGCGTAAAGTTACTCAGCCAAAGGTTGAGAAGCTCATGAACGATGCATTGCCATTAATGTTGGAATGTGAACGTATGCAGCCAAGCGACAAGAGCATTGTTGGTGCTATCCGCACGATTTATGCCGTGTTGAAAAATGACGAGAAAATGTTGGAGTACTCGAACAAGTACAAAAGCATGTAATTATACCATAATGTAGTAAAAAGGCACTGTTCCGGAGGTGCCTTTTTACGCTGCAAATTATTCCCATAATTTATATTATGTATAATAAAAAAATTACGGTATTTACCTTAGCGCCAAATTCAAAGTAAATCCGTTAATTTGTATAAAATACGATCTCATGAAAAACATCCTAGCAATGCTGTTTTTGGCATTCGGTATTAGTCTCCTTGCTCAAAGCCCGATACCACGTTTGAGCAAACAATCCATTGGTACATCTGGCTGTTACGCTTATTTTCCAGCCGATATGCCTGATTTTGAAAAAAGCCTGTCTGAAGATGGTTCAGTTGTATTTGTATCTGAAGTTGAAATTTCTTCTGACTTCCAGGTTGGATGCATCACTGTACAATTTAGCGAGCCAATGCCAAACGAAGATGACTTATGGGATGCATTGGTTGAAAACTACCTGGCTTATTTGCAACAGCAGCTGGGTATCACAGCCGCCGCAGGCCTTGGTGCTGGCCATACGCTTGAATCGAACCCTGAAGCTCAAGGCTACATTGACTATTGGCAGGATGCTGATGGCTTGGACTATGCAGTCAAAGCTTGGATAAACGATAAATATCTGGCGCTCATGTTCATTACAGGGCCAGACGATGAATTAAACTATAATTTCAAGGAAATGTACCTCAACGGTTTCCGCTTCCCAGATGCAGAAGAGTAGTGCCCCCTACCCTATTCATACAAGATTTATGGGCAATTTTGCTTTAAAAATGTAATTTTACGTCATAAAAGACGTATCATGGCAGATTATTTTTCAAAAACACGCCCTTACTTCCACAATCCAGCACACCAGGCACAATATGAAAACGATGGATACCTAGTGCTGCCAATGTTGTCGCCAGATGAAGTGTCGGAGTTTTCAGCGCTGTTCGAGTCGATCCGGCCTGAAGTCGTGTCGAGGATGTACGCCAACGTGCAAGACCAGCCCTACGAGGTGAACAAGCGTGTAGATGAAATGCTCAAGGCCAAACTGAGCGACCGGATGGCTGATATATTTATCAATTTCACGGCACCTGGCGGTACCATGATGGCCAAAGGGGTTGATGATGAATCGGAGTGTACCTTTCACCAGGATTGGAGTACCGTCGACGAGGATAGCGGTCATCGCTCTTTTACTTATTGGATTCCAATGATAGATGTGGATGTGCATAATGGTGCCTTGTGGGTTATAAAAGGTTCACACAAGTTTTTTAAAACACACCGTAGCTATAATTTTCCATCGGCTCATTTGCCTTTCACGCCCGAGCTGGAAGCTATTGCCACTCCGCTGCCCATGAAAGCTGGCGAGGTTTGTATCTTCTGCAATGCACTCCTACATGGTTCCAAACGAAATTATTCTGACACTGTCCGTGTAAACATCACTGGAGGTGTATTGCCAGCAGAAATGCAAAACATACATTACCAGTTTGATACAGAAAGCAAGCTATTTAATATTTGGAAGATAAGCTCAGAGTTCTACTACAAAGAAATGGCCATGATTATGGCTGGTAAGATACCTGACTATTTACCTGTAATAGGTCAAAAAGCCCCTGTACGGTTTGTACAACCGAACCAACAGGAAGTATTGGATGCATATCGTGCTATGCAAGAAGAGCCGCCAGTAAAAAAAGAAATCCCAATGTTTAGGGACCCCGCTTTGCAAGCCCAGTACGATGAAAAAGGCTGGGTGGTCGTTGACTTCTTCTCGGAAGAAGACACCCAGTATTTTTATGATTTTTACACCCAGAATAACCCTGTGACAGAACGTATTTTTGTTTCTGCACATCAGTGGGATGCAGATTTAAACCTGCGATTTAGTAAAGACATTATGCATAAAGCGCAAATTCGGGCTACAGAACTAATGTATGACTGGAAAGTAGAAGGGGCCTGCTATATCGTTAAGGCAGCATTAGACGAAGATGCTAATACTTATTTCGATATCCATCAAGACTACAACATGGTCGATGAGTCTGAAATACCATCGCAAGGCTTATGGATAGCTTTAGTTGATATCGATAAATCAAACGGAGGGTTGTTTGCATTACCTGGTTCAAACCAAAAGTTTGCGGGAACCATTCGTGGGGCCAATAAGCCCTCGTTTAATATGCCTCTTGATGAGCAGCTAGAGCCATTAGTAGAGTATATTAGCGTTAAGGCTGGGCAGGCTTGTATTTTTTCACATGCGCTGTTTCATGGATCAATTCCCAACTATTCCGATAAAATAAGGCCTATAATTCATGCCGGTCTATTTGCACCAAATTCAAAGCCATACCACTACCTCGAAGTTCAGGCTGAAAATGGTGACGCTTACATTGAAGTTTTAGAAATTGACCGCGAATATTACTACCAACAGGTTGTAGAATTTATAAAAGCACCCCGGAATTGCCCGCACACTGTAGTTGGACGCTTGGCTTCATACAGACCTACGCCTACACGTGAAGATTTGCTTAAAGCTTATGGTGTCACTCCCCTACCCTTGGATAATCAAGCCGATAACGATAATTCAAATAACGAGCCTGTCGTTGAAATATCGGAGCCTTTTATTCAAGCCGAACAACAAACACAAGAAGCTACGCTTTGGTCAAAATTTAAAACTTGGTTGAAGTTCTAAAACCTTGCTATTTGGGCTATTTGCTAAAAAGTTTAGCTCGAACATGCGCCCAAAACGATTTATGCGCTGCTTGCGTGCCTGCACTTGCCTGGACAGGACTTTCCACATGGGCTACTACTGGGATTTCCCTTGGCTCCTGGACGGCAAACACCGGATCCAAATCCTCGCTGCCGAACGTGTAAAACGCAGTTACGTGTTGCTCGTCGAGCAGTGTAGCATTTTGGGGTGGTTCAAACTGTGAAATCACATGGCCGAAATAGAATGCTTTATCGGCCTTGTAGCGTTGAAGCAGATTTTGGTCTTTGTGGTAGTAATAGTGGAATATTTCTACATGCTTAGGCACTAATCCTATTGCACATGCAGGGCGTACTGAATCGCTTAGGTTTGGAGGCGATACATGTATACAACGATGGTCGTAAATCAGGGCCTGACCAGCTTTCATAGGCATGTAGGTAAGTTTATCAGGCATAAAGGCTTCCTTGTCGGCTAATGCATCTGGCACGCAGGAGCCTCGATACGTGAGGGGTAGTTTATGCCCGCCTTTCATGATGCTCATGGCGCCGTTGTGGTGGTCGATATCTACCAATGGAATCCAGATATTAAAAGATGCATAGTAATTCTCGTCAACGAGTGTCCAGTCTTGATGTGGGTACATGGCACTTGATTCTCCAGCCCCTTTTACCATGAACATACCAACGATTGGTTCATAATCAATCATATAGTCATCGGCGGCACGTTTGGCAAATGGTTCAAGCCAGGCATCAACCTGCTCTTTATAGCCTTCTTGAGGGATGTATATAGACGACATGAATCCATCTTTGAACCATGAGGTAGATGATTCGTATTTTGCTTTAAGTTCCGTTATTTCAGTATCTGATAAAAAGTTGTCAATCAAGATATAGCCATCTTGTTCGTATTGCGCTTGATGTTCGGGTGTCTTGAATATCATTGTTTTGGGATGTTGGGCTTCGAGTATTTCCTGCTGGATTTCTTGCGGTATTTGAGCTGGTACATAGCCTTTAATGCTGTTGAGTAACTTGGCATGTACTGGTATGGTATTTCGACCAAAGGCATAATGTGCGTAAAAGTCTATATCGGCTTCGTAGCAGTTAAGTACCTGTTGTTCAGGATTATAATGATAATGCAAGGGGGTAGCCTCTTCGGGAATACAAGCCATACCCGCTGCTAGCCTTGGGTGCAAACTTTTGTTGGGCGGGGAAGCATGAATACACCGTGGGTGATATATAAGTGCTTCGCCTGCTTTCATGAACACCGGAGTAAGTTTATGGTAGTCGGCAAAAAGATTCCAGTCGTAAGCTGGGTTAATGTAATTACCCCGAATAAAAGTTGGAAATGCATGCCCACCCTTGAGTAAATATATAGCCCCATTGTGTTCGTTCACATCAACCAAGGGTATCCAAATATTCACGGCGCTATACTGATCCTCATCCACCATTGTCCAGTCTTGGTGAGGGGGTACAGCACTGCTCTCGGATGCCTCCTTGCGTACAAAGTTACCGAGAATAGGTTTATAATTTTGGAGATAGCGCTGTGCGGTGCCTGCGACCTGGCCTACAATAATTTCGTGTGCCTGGCGTTTATGGGCAGGGCTAGTACTATTCATAGTAGATTCGAAAGGCGTTGGCTGTGGATCTACAAGTGTTTCATAACCAGTTTGCAAGGCTTGAATTTGTTCCGCATCAAGTGCTGGGACAACGACATAGCCATCGCGTTCAAATTGTTCTTGCAGTATAGGGTCAGAAAATACTTGTCGCATGGTGTAATTCAGTTAAGGCATAAAACCGTCTTGCGTTAGCTGCTTAAAGCGGGCCGCCGTAGGCGGCAGTGCGGAGCACCGAGCGATAGCGAGCGCGGCAAGCAGCGGCGACGCGTAGCGGCGCAACGCCCAAATTTAATAAAAATTAGCGTTCATACTCGGGTAATCGGCAGCCAAGTTAGCTTTTTTCAAGCAATCTTGTATAGCATTTAAGTCGTTCCTCCTCCAAAGTTCAAAAATTTCCCAAGGCGGCAAGTCTAGCAGTAGGAATTTTACCATGTTGAGTTGTTTGGACATATCGAAGGAAGCGAAGTAATCTCTCGTATCACTTAGATTGGATAAGGTTTGACTAGGATAAATCACGCTACAAATATGCTCCAGTGCATTGAGATATGTTAGACCTGGTTGCTCGTCGGGTTCTGCCCATAATTCCAGTAAACGGAGCGGGAAAGCGGGGTCTTGCGTGTTGCGCAGGGTTGATATTAGGCGTTTGACCAGGCACAGTTCCATCTTGTTCTGGGGTACAAACGAGGCCAGTGCTGCACCAATTGGATTCCCTTGAAAAGCCCTAATCTCCTCCATCCAAAAGCGAATTTGGCTAAGGGCCCCTTGGAATGCCTTAACGTTATTTTCACCTTGCTGGCTATCAAGCGCAGTAGCAGCTTGGTGTTGTTCCCAGTTAATCAACACCTTTTCCAGTAATTCTAATGGCGCATGTGCCAAGGATAACTCAGTGGGTGTGATTAATATATTGGTCTGGAAAACCAGGTTGTTTTGGTTGGCAAAATCGAGCAGCAATGGGTATTCCTGCCAGTTTTGGACCATGTATGTTGGCGAAATGATTAACCGGTTACCATGTTTTTCGCAAACTTCCCTAAAGTAGCTCAGGTTTTCGATAACGCGTTCAAAATTAGCATTTTGCCTAATTGCCTCGAAAGTGGGCTTGGTGATTCCATCCAGCGAGATGACGAGGTGGAAATTGCTCAGTTTTTCGAGTATGTTTTTAACCCGGTTGTTGAGGATGGTCCCGTTGGTGGTGATATAAATCTTACAATCAGGGTTAAGTTCCATGAAAAGCTCCCAAATATCGAGGTAAAGCGGTATAAGGAAGGGCTCACCCCCAAAGAATCTGGCCTCGTGCAGGTGCGGGATAAACAACTTTAGCTCTTCGAGTAATTCAGGTCCATAATGTTGAGGCAAGGGTGGTAGTTTGTCGCGGTTCTGCCGAATACTACTCGACAACATACCCAAGCACATGATACACTCTAAGTTACAGGTGTTGGCTAACTCAAAGCTCATTTCTTTGGGAAATTCGCCAAAGTGCCTGTTTTTCAAGAAGTTAAAGGTTCGCTGTTTAAATTTTTCAAAGGGTGCAAGCGCATAAATATCATAGTTGGCCGCACGCATTTGTTGGAACTGGCCTGCTTCCACATCGCTTTGGCATACCCTACAACTTTCGGGAAACTGTCCTTTTCGGAGGGCATTCCGCATGTTCTGGGCTTTTTCGCCCCACCAAATTTGGCCCAAACTTGATTCTGGATACTTACCGATAGCATCAAAACGCGTTAAGCTACAAACAGATACCAAGCCATTTTGCGCCAGGTGGATACCGTATGTTGGTGCATGGCACAGGCTGCGTTTGTCGGCGCATTGGCGTTGTTGTTGGTACTGTACAATATTTTCTGATAAGGTAGTCATGGCTATGCTTTAAACACAAATATAAAGCAAAAAGTCCAGACAACCTGGGTCATCTGGACTTTTGTCACCCCACGAGGACTCGAACCTCGATCTACGGTTTAGGAAACCGTAGCTCTATCCTGTTGAGCTATAGGGTGTGCTTGATTAGCGGCGGCAAAGATAGTAGTTAACTATGAAATTTGAACGAGGAGCGATGAATTTCTTTCTTTTTTTGTTTTGGGCACCCCGGCTCGCGCTGCTCGCCGTCGCTATGCTACGGCGCTCGCTGTTCGCTCGGCCCGCTACGCGGTCTGGCGCGTTGCGCCACGGAGCCATTTGCAGGGCAAATGGTTCGCTCGTTACAAATGTGCATTAAGCACATTTGTTTTTGCTGCGCAAAACCACTTCGCTCATGCAGCGCTGGTGCAAGGATAAATGCCGTACTTTCCCTATTTCCTTAAACTTGCTTGATATGCCTTATCCACGATGATATGAGCAGTTGGGCCGTATCGTTTAATAATCTCGTGCTCCCGTTTTAAGAATCCTTCAATTTCCGGGCTGAATGGTTCACGGCCACGAGCCAGACGGCTTTGTTGAGTCTGGTGGTAATCCCTTGACATGAATATGCGGGCATCAATACCTTCAACGGATAGGATATAAGTACCTTCCACGATAAGTACTTGAACATCTTGAAATTCAAGTATTTGTGATTTTATGACATCTTCTTGGTAATACACCAGCGGGGCCTCTACCCTACCCTGTCCGGCTTTGAACTGTTGAATCTGTTCTTGTATTAAATCAAGTCTAACTTCTACAGGGCCTAACCAACTAGGGTCTGCCAAACGCTGGGCATGGTTTTGCTTGGGAGCTAACTTAAAGTAATCATCTTGGTGAATTATACAGGAACGGATACCCAAAGCCAGTAAGCTTTCCTGTAAACACAGGGCTGTAACCGACTTGCCGCTACCCGACTCGCCCCCTACCCCTGCCACAAATTTTTGGCCGCTGCTTAAATTGGTAAACTGCGTTTGCAATATTTGTACAATCTGGTTGCTGAGCGCTAAGTACTGCGGTTTTATTTCAATTTTATCACCAATCATGATCTGTATATGTAAATTTATGCAATTTGAATTAGGCTTGTATCTATTTTGTCTTTAGCTATTTGTAACATGAGCAAACCACTAGCGGTGTAGGCCATGTTCTTGGTTCCATCTGCCAAATACGTGTCTGATGCTAGGTATTCTTGGAATCCAAAATCTGCTTGCGCCATCGTTTTCGCTAAACTAAGGTCTATTAATTGCTGTAAAGGTTTGTCGAGTTGATGGGCCTGGAAGGCCAATGCGAGCCATCCGAGCCAAATCCACCAGATACCGCCGTTGTGGTAGTGGTGAGGCTTGTTTTTGAACACGTACAGGTAGTACGTTGATAATTCAGGCCAAGCAGGATGCTGCTCGTCAATGATGGGGTAAAACACAGGTGGAAGCTCTCCCTGTTGTAGAAAAGAGTGCTCAATGTACTGAGCCAGTTCCGCCACTTGTGCTTTTGGCGATACCAAGGCTAGTAAGGCATTGGCGGCTAAATCGAAAGTGTGGTTGTAACCACTTGGCTTTAAAGAAGCTAGGTAATACGGGAATTTATCCTGTTTTGCCCTTTGGTATGCTACACTGTGGTAAGGTTTGTTGCTGCTGCCATCTGGCTTATAGGTATCAAGGATGGTGTCAAGGATTTGCTGGGCTTTTAGGGACCAAGCAGTTTGTTCAAATACTTGTCCTGCCAGTGCAGTGCCCCAGTAGCGGAGTACCTGGTCGTACAGCACGTAGCCATCATAGAGGTACTCATCGGCCCAGTTTCCACCTTGTGGAATGTAAATGAGATGCTTGTTGTTGTACTCCAACAACTCTAAGGATTGAATAACCAAGAGGATAGAGTCTTCCCAATCCCCGCGCTTTAAAATACCCTTTTTAATACACAGACTTACCCCGATGAGGTACCAGGTACTAGAATCTACCTTGGGGCTCAATGTACCATAGCTGATGTGTGGTGGCTTAGTATCAAGGCGGTAATTAGACGCAATTTGTCCACCTATACCTTGGTATTTGCGCAGGTTTTCCAAACTGGCCACCAGGCTTTTGATGATTTTTTCGTCATTCAATAATAACCCAACTATCCCGGCCATCACGGCGTCGCGGGTAAACACGGTGCTGTAATTCCCTTCATCGCTGAGGGACGCTTTTATGCCATCGGGTTGGCTAAGCTGGTGCAGGAGGGCAAGGGAGGAGCTGCGCAAGTTTGAGAGTTATAAGTTAAAAATTATGAGTTAAAAGTTTACCGCTATGGCCGTACAAGTTTGCCCATCATCTGTGCTGTTTTACCGCTTGTTGGCGGGGACACCAAAATGTGATTTTGGGCAAGCCAGCGCAAAAATCTGCGTTAGCTGGCCGGAGCGTGGCCGCACCGCGGCCAGTGCCGTAGGCACCGACCGTCCAGGGAGCGCGTAGGACAGCGACGGCGCATCGCGCCGGAACGCCCAAAAAAACAACAAGATCGGTACTATCAACTATCAACTCGGTACTACCAACTAAGTGAATAAAAAGGACTTTGCGGCTTTTGAGGGCCGCAAAGTCACTACACGAAAACTATCTATAAAACTAGAAATTGTAACGAACAGTACCTACAACAGAACGGCCCATGATAGAACGCGCTCTAACGATATTATTCTGTCCTTCAACAATTGAACCTTCTTCAGATTCTGTGATACCCATTGCGTTGAACAAGTTGTTGGCGTTGATAGACAAGTTCAAGTTTTTGGCGATACCAAAGTTAACGAACATGTTCACAAAAGTGTAACCTGGCATAACCAACAAGTTGTTGTCTTGTGCAAATGCTTTTGATTGTCCGATAACGCTCAAACCTACCGCGTGGTTGTTGTTCAACAATTTGAACTCGTATGTTGGTGTAAAGCTATACATCAAAGCTGGTTGACGACGAGGTGCGTTGCCATTCAAAGTAGAATCAGCTGCTCCTGTGATTTGCGCGTTGGTATACGTTAAACCACCACGGAGGTTGAAACCTGCGATGTTGTATGCTGCTTCGAGTTCAAGGCCCAATGCGCGGTAATCGTTCTCAATGATACGTTGAGTTGTAGCCTCGAAACCACCTTCTTCTTTGGTTGAAGCGTAGAAAGCTGTTGCAAATAAACCACCGCGTTTGAAGTTCAATTTGTAACCTACTTCCGCTTGGTCAATCATGTCTTTAGCGTTCAATTGGTCACTTTCAGTGTAGTTCAAACCGCTGAACAAGATACGGTCTGCTTTAGCAGAACCACCACGGCTATAGCGTGCAAAAACGGCTTGCTTGTCGTTAAACTTGTAGTTCAAACCCAAAGAGTAAGAAATGTAGTTGTAGTCATAATCCACTACAGTTACATTTGAATTATTCACTGAAGATACGCTTTGCTCCGGAACAGAGATATTGCCATCGCCGTTAACATCCATGATAGATTGAGCAGCGCCAGCAAAGTTACCGTTCACTGAGCCAATGTCCCAACGGAAGCTAGCATCAACGTTCAATCCTTCGATAACTTGTGCTTCAACAGCCATGTAAGGTGCTGAAACCGCATGTTTTGTGTTGTAGTTGCGTGTACAGCAGTTGCCCCAAGCAGGAACGCCGTAAGCGATCAAGCCGTTTTCTGTAATAAAGTTACCTGTGCTGTCCTGTACATTGAGCAAACGACCACCATTGCCGTTTACGTCAAGCAAGTAAGAGTTCCATAACCATGACATGTTGATGTTCTGGTTCGATTTGAAATAACCCAAGGTAATAGTTGCTACATCACCGAACGATTTCTTGATTTTCAAGTCGTTCATGAAGTTGTTGAAGTTGTTCAACTCGGTGTCGAACAAGTGCATACGCATAGCCAAACCGTTGGCTGAGCTAAATGCTGCACCGTTATCGGCGTAAGTCAAGGTGCTACCAGCACCACCGATTGAAGTAGCCAAGCCAGCGGCTGGACCAACCTCGGCAGGGAATGGTGCTACGAAACGGCCTTTGTTGAACGACATGCGGGCGCGGTTCTCGATACCCCAACCACCGTCGAAGTTGAACACGAACTCGTTGCCAATGCTGTGTGATTGTGGATTCATACCATCGGCGATATCAGCACGACGCAATGCACCGTCTGGGCCTGGACCAAGGTTTTGCAACAAGTTAGGTGTGTGCAATGTACCCAATAGCGGGTCGAAGCCATCGATAGCAGACCATTTCGGGTCTTCATTTGTACCACTCACGTTGATTGGCATAGGCATGTAAGCAGCAGTTCGGTCGTTCAAGTACTTGTAGTAAAAACGAATATGACCGTTTGAGAAAGTCTTCGTCAAGTTAGCCTTGATTTGACCACCCATGTTGGCGGTATAACCCGCTGTGCGAGCACCGTTGCCTTGGCGGAAGAAACCACCGATGTGGAAAGCCATACCGTTGCCAATTGGCGCACCGTAGTTGAAATCGGTACGGAAATCTTTGTACGTCATACCAATAGTAGTACCAATGCTACCACCTTCAGTCATGCCTGTTTTGCTGATGAAGTTGATGATACCAGCAGGAGAATTACTAGACAAAGTCGAAGCCGAACCACCACGAAGCGCTTCGATACGGGCTACAGAGTTGTCCATGCGCAAGAAGATATCGGAAGTAGCGAACGCAATATCGCCGAACAACAAGATGGGTAAACCGTCTTCTTGGAGTTGGAGGTATTTCGAACCACCAGAAGAAATAGGCACACCACGTACAGTGATGTTGGTGTTACCTTCGCCAGCTGATGCTTCAGAACGTACACCTGGTACGGTACGGAAAATCTCAGCGGTTGAGCGATTGGCCGTCAAGCTGATGTCCTTCGCGTTGATAGAGCTAATAGAAACACTTGATTCGAGTTTGCTCTTAGGGTTAGCAGAACCCGTAACCACGATCTCGTCGAGGCCGAGGGCGTCCTCTCCCATGCTGAAATCTTGGGCAATCCTAGTACCATTTAATGTAATCGTTTGGCGAATGGGCGAATAACCTAGGTATGATACCTGTATCGTTACCTCACCACTCGCTTTGGTCGAGAATTCATATCCACCGTCAATATCGGTGGTAGCACCATCGCTGGTACCCAAAACGGCCACGTTGGCTCCAATGAGGGCCTCGCCTGACTCGTCGGTTACTTTACCGCTAATTGTAGTTTGGGCTACTAGGGCACTAAATACGGCCGTGAAACACAGCAATAATAATGTAAGTGAACTTTTTTTCATAAATGTAAAATTTATAGTTATCAAAATTGACGGGGGCAAAATTATATTCCAAATCCACATATTCACCTGCCTAAAATTCAGTACACGTTTGCGCAAACGTGTGCGGTTAGTAACTTTTTTATTTATTATTTTTTTTCGTTCTAATTTCGGCTTCGCTTACAGAATAATGTGTAACTATGTTCGATTTTTAAAAAATAATAAAGTGAAAAGAGCTACAATTAAGGACATAGCCAAATATCTAGGCATCTCGCATTCCACGGTTTCGAGGGCCTTATCAGGGCACCCCGACCTTAGCGATGCTACCCGAAACAAGGTTATCGAGGTGGCTAACCTGCTCAATTATACCCCTAATCTCCGGGCCAAGTACCTTCGCACCAGCCGTTCAGGTTTAATCGCCTTGATTCTGCCTGAAATAAACATGTTCTTCTCCCCTTCCCTTATCAATGCCATCAATAAACAGGTGGAGGCTAAAGAGTACTCGCTCATTATCCTGCAATCGGAAAATAGCCTTAAACGCGAGCAAGAATTGGTTCAATACTGTATCAATAATGCTATTGAAGGTGTAATGGTCAGCTTGTCGGAGGAAACGAACGACTTGTCGCACCTAAATGCCCTAACTCAGGAAGAAATCCCCGTGGTGCTGCTCGATAAAATCATCGAGGACGATGCTTTTTCCAGCATATCGCTCGACGAAGCCGAAGCTGGTTACAAGGCCATCAACTACTTGCTATCAAAAGGGCATAAAAACATCGTGGGTATTTTTGGCAACAGCAACCTCCGCATGACCCGCTACCGCAAGGATGGCTTCCTAAAGGCATTTGAAGACCAGCATATTGCCATTAATCCGCTCCAAGTGCTAGAAGTTGATCACATTGCTCATTTTGAATCGGCCTTTGCACAGGTACTACACGATTACCCCGAGGCCACTGCCTACTTCACGATGAGCGATGAATTGATGGTGCAAACTTATCACCAGTTACTTAAGCATGGCATACAAATTCCCAAGGAAAAGGTCCTGCTTTCTATCAGTGATGGTAAAGCCCCCTATTATTTGTTTCCCAACATTACCCACTTGGAGCATTCTGGCTACAACGTAGGCGAACAGGCCATACAATGTCTCTTTGAACACATTCAAGATGCCAAAGCCTATAAACCTAAAACTTTAAAGTATCAAACCACGCTGGTTGAGCTGCAATCAGTTTAAATGAACAATGAACGATGAACTATGAACAATGAACCTTCGGCGAGCTTTGCTCGCCCAACCCCCGCTACCAGCCGCCGCGCAGCGGCCTGCGCAGTGGAGGGGGTCGGCACGCAGTGCCGGGGGGAGGCGCTACAAATGAACAATGAACCTTCGGCGAGCTTTGCTCGCCTAGCTACCAACTACTAACTATCAACTACCAACTCAAAAATGACCTCCAACAAACCTAATCTAACCTTCTGGCAAATCTGGAACATGAGTTTCGGTTTCCTTGGCGTACAATACGCATTCGGCTTGCAACAAGCCAACATGAGCCCTATTTATCGTTACCTCGGCGCTGAAGAGTCGAGCCTGCCGCTTTTGTGGTTGGCCGGGCCGATTACTGGACTACTCATTCAACCCATTATCGGGGCGGTGAGCGACCGTACCTGGCACCCGAAGTTTGGCCGTAGACGACCGTTTTTCCTCATAGGGGCTATCATAGCCAGTATTGCACTCGTTATGATGCCTTACTCTAAAACGGTTTGGATGGCAGCCTCCCTCATGTGGATACTCGACGCTGGGGCCAACGTGGCGATGGAGCCTTTCCGTGCTTTCGTGGCCGATAAATTGCCTTTATCGCAGCGCCCACTTGGTTTTTCCATGCAGAGTTTTTTCGTGGGTTTTGGGCAAACCTTGGCTAACCTCATGCCTAGTATATTGTTACTCTTGGGTTTTGCGGTAATTTTGCCGCCGGGTGGCACCCGTTTAGAGCAAATCCCTGATTTCGTGAAATTCTCCTTCATCATTGGTGCGGTGGTCATGCTGGTGTCCATCTTTATCACCATTTACACCACACCGGAAGAACCACCAGCCAATATGGACGAGTTTCTGGCCGAAAAGAAAAAGCACCGTGGCCTTTTTGCGCCATTTGTGGAGGTGTTTGCCTCGTTTAAAGAGATGCCAAAAACCATGAAACAGCTCTGGTGGGTTAAATTTTTCACGTGGTTTGGCTTGCCGCTCATGTGGCAGTTTTTGTCGGTATCCATTGCCCGCCATTGTTTCAACGCGCCCGATGCCGTTAGTAACCCCAGTGGTTTCGACCAGGGCACGCAATGGGGCAACCTCGGTTTAGCCACCTTTAGCATAGCCTGTTTCGCGGTGTCGTTTTTCATCCCGGGCATTGCCAAGCGCTTATCAGATCGTTACACGCACGCCATGTTCCTGATTATCGGCGCCATTGGCTTCTTCTCCATGCAATTCCACAACGATGTGTACTTCACCATGGCGGGTATGGCCCTGGTTGGATTAGCCTGGGCCTCCATCATGTCGATGCCATACGTCATGCTGGCCAACACGGTTCCAAGCAACCGCCTGGGCGTGTACATGGGTATTTTCAATATGTTTATCGTTATCCCACAAATGATTAGCATGGTTACAGTGCCTTTGATTTACAAAAGCGTATTGGGCGACGACCCGCGTAATGCCTTGCTGCTCACGGGCGTTTGTTTTGTATTGGCCGCCGCATCTTGTTTTATCGTAGATTCAAAACCCACAGCCGAGGCGGAATGATAGGATATCATCAATTCATCATTTATTCAATTCATCATTTATTCGTTTTGGGCGTTTTGGGCGTTGCGGCCTTCGGCCGCCGCTCCCCTCCGGGGTTCGCTGTCGCTCCGTGCTGCGCACCCGCGCCTTGCGGCGCGGCCCTCCGGGCAGCTAACGCAGAACCAAGGCCGCGAAGCGGCCTTGGTTAATGATGAACGATGAGCAATGAGCAATGAACTATGAACGATGAGCAATGAACGATGAACGATGAATCTAACTTAGAATTTCTAAATAAAACACCGTGATAGCACTTTGGGACATGACCGGCGAAACTGAAAAACAGTTAGCGGCATTGGGCTTTGTCCAAACTAAAGGGCAAGATATAGGCATGTACAAAACCTATGAATGGACGAATGACACCATCTGCTTTGGGCTTTATTTTGACAGGGGTTATTTCGATTGTTATATCATGCCTTTGAGTGCCCCAAAACAAGCCTTTCCCTTTATTTTACTGTTGCGGTATATAAACAACGACCCGCTCCTGTACGCCGACACTTTAGCCAAAGCCGATCTTTGGCATACCTTGCCCAGCGCCGACTACTTTGAATTATGCTTTAGGCATTATGCGCAAATCCTAAGCTTTTTCGCCACCTTCAGTCCTGAAAAATATGATGATTTCTTGGTATTTATTCGGCAGGGTGAAGTTGATGAGTAGGTTTGGGATATTTAGTGCATAGCCCAAATTTCACAATCGCACCTACCCGCTCCAAAGGAGCGGTATGCTCATAGCCGCGGGTAAGCAGTATCACCAAAGCCATTGGCGCGGCGGTAAGCGTTAATAGTGCCTCACCCCGTCACGAGCTGCCGCTCGTGCCACCCCTCTCCAGGGGCACATGCTGCGCATGTTGTGGAGAGGGGCTTTCACGCCTAGCACGGCTTGTAACCCTCTCCGCACGCGAGTTTACGAGCGTTTCCGGGGAGAGGGTCGCCGCAGAGCGGCGGGGTGAGGCACAAAATAAAGCTGCGTACAAAGTGCAAAATACTTGATGTACGGCTATCATTCCGTGGCGATTCCTGTATCGCACCTGCCTAAACGGCTTGCCGCCACGGGTTTTCTGTTGTCGCATTAAACCCCGGGTTGCGCTACGCTTACCCGCGGCTACCAAAAGGGGCTGCCCTTTGGGCAGCTATTGTTCTCCCCCTAAACAAGTGAATAAATGTGTTCTGACCGTCCACTCCTTCGGAGTGGGTGTGTCGTCCTGTCCTTTTCCCTAAAACCTAAACCCTCTCCGCTGGCGCAGCCAGCGCAAGCACCAGCGCTGTGCAGCGGTGGCCCGAAGGGCCAGACCAAGCCGCCGCATTGTAGGGGCAGGGCTTGCCCCTGCCCTCGGCGGCGCAGGGCCGAGCGACAGCGAGCCGCGGAACATAGCGACGGCGAGCAACGCGAGCCGGGGTGCCCAATAAAATCAAAAAATTGTATCTTTGCAGCCCACGGCAGGACTAAGCTTGTAACTCAGACCCCGGCCATGGGCTATTTATTAACCCCATATCCTATAAATATGGCACAACTACACAACAAGTACTCCCGCGAGGAGCTGCTAAAGCGTTTGGAACAAGAACCTGGCGATCGTGTGACGCTCTCTTTTTACCAGTACGCAAAAATTACCGACCCCGCTTTGTTCCGCCACAACCTTTACCGCGATTGGGAGTCGCTGGGCGTGCTGGGGCGCACCTACGTGGCCGAAGAAGGCATTAACGCACAAATATCGGTGCCACGCCACAACTTTGAAGCTTTCCGCGATCACCTGTACGAGATTCCATTCCTGGATGGTATTCGTTTGAACATTGCGGTGGAGCAATTCGACAAATCGTTCCTGAAGCTCACCATCAAGGTCCGCCACAAAATACTGGCAGATGGCCTCAACGATGATACTTTCGACGTGACCAATTGCGGCCAACACCTTAACGCTGCCGAGTTTAACGAGCTGGCCAGCCAAGACAACACGGTCATCATTGATATGCGCAACTACTACGAAAGCGAGGTTGGGCACTTTGAAAACGCTATCACGCCTGACGTGGAGACTTTCCGCGACTCGCTTCCGATTGTGGAAGATATCCTGCAAGAACACAAGGATAAAAACATCCTGATGTATTGCACCGGCGGCATTCGCTGCGAAAAAGCCTCGGCTTGGTTCAAGCATAAAGGATTTGAAAACGTTTTTCAACTGAATGGCGGTATCATTGAATATGCCCGCCAATGCCGCGACCAAAACCTGCCAAACAAGTTTATCGGCAAGAACTTCGTGTTTGACGAACGCCTCGGCGAACGCATTTCGGGCCATATCATCGCCAAGTGCCACCAGTGCGGCGCTGTATGCGACGACCATACCAACTGCGCCAACGTGGCCTGTAACCTGCTGTTCATCCAGTGCCGTAACTGCCGTGATAAATTTGATAACTGTTGCAGCATCGAGTGTAAATCGTTGCTACACTTACCTGGCGAGCAACAACGCGTATTGCGTCAAGGCAAACATGCCTCAAAACGCTACGCCAAAGGAAAAGTATAATTGATTATGCCGCACTCGAACCTTAGAGCCCTGCCCTGGATAGAAATTGGCTACGAGCTGTTTGCCAAGGAAGGTCCGGCAGGGCTCAAGGTAGAGGTGATGGCACGGCAGGTATACAAGAGTAAATCATCGTTTTACCACCTTTTTGCCGATATGGAGCAGTTCCAGTCGGCCTTACTGCAATACCATATCATCAGGGCTACCCAAATCGCGGAACGGGCTGGTACCCTAAAACGGCTAGATCCTGATTTATTGCAGCTGTTTCTCGAAATCAAGACCGATTTATGCTTCAACCGGCAATTGCGTATCCATCGGCAAATGCCTGGCTTTAAAGCCTGTTTTGAGCAAGCCAACCACCTGGTTGAAAGTGCTTTTATGCCTATATGGTCGGCCTATTTTGGCCTGAAACACGAAACTGCCCAACAGTTGCTGGAATTCAGCCGTGAGAACTTTTACCTCCAACTCACCGAGGAGCATTTTACTTACCAGTGGGTACAGGACTTTTTGATACAGATACGTAAGGGGCTAGATCGCCTAAAAGCATGATTTTTAATAAATTGTACGGCAGCGGCTAAAATCTTTGCCGATTGGGTTATATTTTTGGGGAAGTTAAGTAAGCTAAAAGGCATTATTGCTGTTCTAGGCGCCTCCCCCCGGCGCGTTGCGCCGACCCCCTCCACTGCACAGGACGCGTTGCGTCCGTTGGTAGCGGGGGTTGGGTCGAGCAAAGCTCGACCGGGTATTGTACTGAACAGGAATGGCTTATTCAAATCCCACTAAAATTCAAACCCATGCGCATACTACCCTATTTATTCGTTTATACGGCCCCGGCTTTTGTGTTTTTATCGCTTTACTTGGGCGGCTGGTGGTCGTTTTTGGCCTTAGGCTATGCCTTTGGATTAATCCCAGTGTTGGAGCTGATTTTACCAGCTAAAACCACCAACTTGAGTCCTGAAGCCGAGCAGGCAGCCTTGGAAAACCCGCTCTACGATTGGCTCATCTGGTCGTTGGTACCTATACAACTCGCTTTATTAGGATATTTCTTGTACCGGATATCGACGCCAGGGTTAGATATTGTCAGTATCGTGGGTATGACAGTCGCCTATGGGATATCGGCAGGTACACTTGGCATAAACGCCGCCCATGAGTTGGGCCACCGCAACACCAAGTATGAACAGTTCATGTCGAAAATACTGCTGGCTACCAGTTTATACATGCATTTTTTCATAGAGCATAACCGGGGCCACCATAAAAATGTATCTACACCTGAAGACCCAGCCTCTAGCCGTTATGGCGAGCCGATTTATGCCTTTTACATTCGGACCATCACGGCGGGTTGGTTATCAGCCTGGAAAATCGAAGCTAAACGCTTAAAACAGCAAGGCCATGGTTTCTGGACTTTGCATAACGAGATGTTGGTATATCAAATCGTTCAATTGGCTTTATTGGTAGGTATTGCCTGGGGCTTCGGTTGGTTGGTTATGTTGTACTTTGTGGCGGGCGCTAGCATAGGGTTCATGCTGCTCGAAACCGTGAATTATATCGAGCACTACGGTTTACAACGCCAACGCACTGAAAACGATTTTTACGAGAAAGTACAGCCTTTCCACTCTTGGAACTCGAACCACACGATGGGCCGTTTACTGCTTTTGGAGTTGTCACGACATTCCGACCACCATTATAATGCGAGCCGTAAGTTCCAGGTGCTCCGCCACTTTGACCATAGTCCGCAAATGCCAACCGGCTATCCCGGCATGATGCTACTGGCCTTGGTACCGCCCTTGTGGTTTAGGGTAATGCACAAACAGATAGAAGTTATGAGAGCAGAGAGCTGAGTGCAGCGTAAGTTTTTAGTTCAGCGTGTAATAACCTAATTATTCTGCTCTCTGAACTCATCACTAAATTCTGCTCTCTGCACTTTGCTCTCATAACTATTTACGGTATCGTGCTAGGCCCTCGCTAAAATCGCGGATATCAGGGTAACGGGCCGAGAAAATTACTTCACCTTTACCGTTAATAAAACTATATTGACCATTATTGGCTACGCGGGCTAAACCCTCGCTAAAGCTCCAAGCTAGGGCATATTGTGGTTCAATCACCACTTTGCCTTGGGTGTTGATATAACCCCAGAGGTCGTTTACTTGAATACCGGCCAGGCCATCGCTAAACATGAGTACCTGTTCGTAGGTATCGCTTACGATGGGTTGGCCTTGGGCATTGGCAAAAGCGTAGCGACTATCCACCATGATGCCCCAGAGGTTCTCGCCTGCGGGCCAGATATCCTCGTACACGGGCGTTTGTACCCATTTGCCTTGCTTATCGATAAAGCCCCAAGCTTGACCATCGGAGGCACCAGCAAGGTTTTGCTGAAAATCGCTCACGTTGGCAAAGTTCGGTGCAATAAGGATTTTACCTTTGGTATCCATAAAGCCCCATTTATCTTGCAGTTTATAGGCCAAGAGTCCTGCCGCGGGCTTACGTAAATCACTGTAATTGAATGGAATAACGATATCGCCTTTGGTATCAATGGCGCCCGACATGCCATTGAGCTTCGCGATGTAGATACCGTTGGTCCATTGTTCCAGGTTCTCGTACATACATTGCGAGATGATATTGCCTTGCAAGTCAATCAGGCCCCAGAGCCCGTCTTTTTGGGCTGGCAGCACACCGTTGTTGCTACCTTCGTGTTTAATGCGATCGTACAGTGCGGGTACCACCCAGGCCCCGGTTTTGTCGATAAGTCCTGCTTTGTTTTTAGTGTCGCTCACTTGCGCGAGGCCCTGCTGAAACGATTCAGCGCTGCTAAAACTAGTTGCGATTACCTCGTTACCTTGTTTGTCCACATAACCCCACAGCTTATTGCGTTTCACGGCTGCTAGGCCCTCGCTAAAATTGCGGGCATCTTCAAAAACGGGGTCTATCACAGGCGCTCCATCAGCATTGATATAGCCCCAAATTTGCCCTTGGCCAGCCAGGACCTCTTGCTGCGGAATGGCATCGTCCAGATTTTGGCCTTGTTCACTGGGCGCATTGTTGCAAGCCACTGCAAACAGCAGCGGCAGGGCGCTTATCAGCCCCAAACGTTTGGGTGCAACAGCGGGAAAACGAGTTTTCGGCATAATCTAAAGGTTTAAAAGCAGCTCATCGATCAAGGGATTCCATGGCCCATCTTGTAATAGAAGCAAGGCCAAACCGGCCAGCAAGTCCAGATTTGCTGCATGTAATTCTAGGCCATCCTCGGATTGCTGTATCTGAAGACTGCGAGGAATGGCACAGCGTTGCAATTTATTCAGGAAAGATTCATGGAACAAGGCATTGCCACTTGTATCGCGATGTAAGCCAATGGCTTGTATTAAATCAACATCAAAAGCTTGCAACTGTTGTAGTTGCTGCGCTATAGCAGCTGATTGCGCCGCATTGCCTTTAATCAGCAGGGTTTTAGGCTCGTGATAGGATCTATCATCCCAAGCGGCTTGGGCCTTTAACAAGGACGCAACAAAAGCTGAAGAAAACGGCATGACTTAACTTTGGGACAAAATTAGGCAATTTCTGAGCTATTTTTTTTGAGATTTTGGGCGTTGCGCCGCGATGCGTCGCCGCTGTCCTTCGGGGTTCGTGCGGTCGCTTTGCTCCCTTACGGAGCACTTCGTGGTTCGCTATCGCTCCGTGCTACGCACCAGCCGCTGAACGCGGCTGCCCTACGGCCAGCTAACGCAGGCCAAGGCCGTAAAACGGCATTTTGTCAGAACCGTGATTTGTGTGATTTTCATGATTAATATGATTGGCGAACGTGGTGTGTGCCATCAGAAAAACAAATACATCATAGTAGGGGCGACCCTTGTGGTCGCCCTGGGTTAAGGCAAGCCAGAAAACTACTCGGCCTAGCAGCCTGGAGGGCAGCCGCATTGGCGGCTGGTGCGCAGCACCGAGGCGAATAGCCGAGCCCGGAAGGGTGCGGCGGCGCAACGCGCCGCAGGCCCCAAAATGAATAAATGATTTATAGAAAAAACGATTAAATGACCCGCTACCCAATCCGCAGCAGCTCCATATCTGGTTTAACGAATTGGCCGGCATGAACAAATAACTCCTCTACCCTACCGTCGAGGTCGGCATAGAGTGTGTTTTCCATTTTCATGGAGCTGATAACCAGGAGGGGATCGCCGGCCTTTACGCTGTCGCCCGCTTGTACCAACACCCGGATCAACTCGCCTGGCATGGGTGCCAAGCACAAACCTGGTACTTTTACGCTCAGCGGTTCCGGGAAACGCTCCCGCTCCTGTAAACTTAAAGCCATATACTGGCTATTTTGCACATGAATGGTGTTTTGACTAGCCGCCAATATAAAGCTCAAACGTTGGGCATCTATTTCAAGACTAATGCTATTATCCTGTACATCAAGGATTTGCACTTTAAAATCGGTGCCATCTATGCTGCATGTAAAGTGCTTATCATGTAGGTTTTTATAGCGTACTTCAACAAGGGTATCACCTAGCATAAAGCCTTGTAATTGAGCTTGATAAGGTAGATTCCGCCAACCTGAAGGCAAGAAATGTAACTGTTCGCGAGCCTTTTCACGGGCCATCCAACGGTATAATGTAGCGGCAATAGCGTACTGATGTAGCCATCGGGTGTCAAGGGCCAATGCCGCCGACCAGCTGGCTTGCTCCCGCTCGATGAACTTGGTATCTACCTGATTGTCAATGACAGCAGGCAGGTTCAACATGGAGAGCAAGAAGGCCCTGTTGGTTTGAATACCCAAAACAGCAGTATCTGACAAGCCCTTGCGCAAACGGCTGATGGCTTCAGTACGGTTTTGGCCATAAGCGATGACCTTGGCAATCATAGGGTCGTAAAAGCTATGCACATCCGAGCCGGAGCCAATGCCCGTGTCGTAGCGCAAACCCTCTTGCGTGGCCGTTTGCCAGTACTCGATATGCCCAGCGGAGGGTTTGAATTGCTCCATGGCATCCTCGGCGTAAAGCCTAGCCTCGATGGCGTGACCATTTATACGTAAGTCTGCTTGTTCAAAAGGGATGGGCAGGCCCTGGGCTACTTCAAGTTGAAGGCGCACGAGGTCTAATCCTGTAATTTGCTCTGTTACAGGGTGTTCTACTTGTAGACGGGTGTTCATTTCTAAGAAATAAAACTGTCCATCGCTGTAGATGAACTCTACTGTACCAGCATTGTAATACTGCACTGCTTGCGCGGCCGCTACGGCTGCCGAGCAAATAGCATCGCGTTGTTCAGGGCTTAAGGTGGGAGATGGCGCCTCTTCAAACACTTTCTGGAAACGGCGTTGGAGGGAGCATTCGCGTTCAAACAAATGCACCACTTTGCCCTGTTTATCGCCAAAAACCTGTACCTCGATGTGGCGGGCACGGTCAAAATATTTTTCGATTAAGAGTTGGGCATCACCAAAGGCTGCTTTAGCCTCACTTGCCGCAGCGGTGATGGCCGATTCTAACTCGCTGGCATCGTTCACAATGCGCATGCCTTTACCACCGCCACCGGCTGAGGCTTTTACCAGCACAGGCAGGCCAATTTCATGAGCTGCCTTGACCAAGGTAGCCAAACTTTGGTCCTCACCTTGATAGCCAGGAATTAAAGGCACTGGACTGTCCTTCAGCAGGGCTTTAGCCGCCGATTTAGAGCCCATCGCCGCGATGGACTGTGGTGATGGGCCCACAAAGTTTAAGCCTTCATCGATACAACGCTGGGCAAAACTGGCATTTTCCGACAAGAAACCAAAGCCCGGGTGAATGGCATCGGCCCGAGTGGCCTTGGCTGCCGCAATGAGTTTGTCCTGGTCTAGGTACGATTCAGCGGGTGTGTTGCCACCAATACGGAAAGCGCTATCGGCTTGTTGCACATACAGCGCATCAGCATCAGCATCCGAGTAAACGGCCACGCTGCGTATGCCCATAATGCGGCAAGTTTTGATGATCCTGCTGGCAATTTCGCCACGGTTTGCAATTAGTAAAGTATGTATCATGCTCATATATAAGCGTTTAGGTTCGGTTAATGCGGTGTTTACCAAAAAGGCGTTTCATGAAATACTGCACATAGGCTGCCGGGATTATAGTGGATGCTGGCAATAAGTTGCGCTCCATGGCAAAACGTTGCAAATTGTTTTTAGCGCTATCGTGTTTTAGGCCAGCCCCACCAAAGGTGTAGGCTACTTTGTTGCGGTCGAGCTGCTCGAAAAAGGGCTGCCCTACCCCATCGTCGGTAAAGGGAAATGCAAAACTGCTGATGCTTTGCGGTGCAAGTTCGTTTATAAAATCAGCACTTGAATGTGTTTGTTTTAACTGTTCAAGCAATCCAATTTTAGCAAACAGCGGATGGTCGTGACTATGACTGCCAATGGTAAAGCCTTGTTGTTGCAAATCTTGGATTTGCGCTGTGCTCATGTAGGGTTTAGCCGAGTGCAGGAAAGCCTTGAAATCCAATTGTGCTAGCGCTGCAAGTTCGTCTAGCACACTACTCTGATTGTATGACAAAGCCAAGATGGTTTCTGGCAGACTTTGCTTCCAAATCCCTTGGGCCTGTAGGAAATCACTCATCAAGGTATAGGCCCGTTTGTTCATGCTAGCCTCTTCGATGAGCAAAGATGCCTTGTAGCGGAACATCAGATCGGCATTATCGACAAAGGCGGAATTGATGAAGAAAGTAGCCGACAAGCCGTATTCCTTCAAGATGGGTGCAATTACGCTGTGGCACTCTGCCAATCCATCGTCAAAAGTACAGTGGAAAAGCGGTTTACCCGTGTGGGCCTTAGGGTTGTGGTATGCCTCTATGATTTGCGCCAAGCTAGCTGGTTCAAAATGTTGGAGGAGGTACTCTAATTCGTCCCGGAAAGCTGCCACCGTTTTTTGAGGGTACAGATACTTGATATGCAGCAAATTATCATCGGACACCGTATGCCAGAAGGGTAAAAAGTACGGTAAAGCGCAGCTTTTTTGCAAGCTTTCGAGCGAGCAAAACCGACTGGGTAGATAACTGGCTTTATGGAATAACTGCTTGATCAAGGGTCACGTTTCTTGCTCCAAAAGTACTGTAAACTTTTTATATAAAAATAGTTTATGCTAATTATGAATTGTGGATTATGGATTATTGTGCTTGTTCTATGAAAGCCCCAATTAATTTAACTCCCAAAAAATCATTATCATTGTGCCAAATTAGATTCTATGCGCTTCTGCCCTATTTTAAGCTTGTGTATTGTTGTGAGTTTGAGCTTCTTCGCCTGTGGCTCGGGCGATAAAACCTGTGCGCTAGGCGCACCCCAAGCCATCTTCTCGGAGGAAATGGACATTGTAAACCAGCATAGTTTTGAGGCCAGAGGACAAGAATCGACCGAGCGCTTTGTGGTGGATGATTCCTTGAGTGTGGAGATTCAGCAATCGGGCTGTGATAAAGTTAGGCAGATCTTCATTTTCGACCTGAAGGGCGATTACACCAACCCCACCAATAACTGGGTAGAATTTGCCGCTGACCTCTTGTACGACCTCGGTGCTGCCGGACCTGAAATAGCGATTTACTTTGATCCTCTGAGCGCCCAAATTGGACAAGAAGCCGCCAAGATTAGCCTCGGTGAGCCATATGCCCTCGGCGATGGTCGTTCTGTCATCATTACCAAAGTTGTAGCGGCCAACCACAGCCAAGTTAGCGTGGAAATAATGAATGAGTAAATAGCACTAATGTCTGATTACGCAGCTACTTTAGATTACCTTTTCAGCCAGTTGCCCATGTTTCAACGCATTGGGCCGGCTGCTTTTAAAAAGGATTTGACCAACACGCTTGATTTATGTGCCGTGCTGGATAAGCCACAGCATAAATTCAAGAGCATTCACATCGCGGGCACCAACGGCAAAGGCAGTGTTACGCACCTGGTAGCCGCAGCCTTGCAGCAAGCGGGTTACAAGGTGGGCGTTTACACCTCGCCGCATTACCGCGATTTCAGGGAGCGTATCAAGATTAACGGAACGTATATTTCGGAGCAAGCCGTCATTGATTTTGTAGCCGCCAACCGCAGCCATTTTGAGCGCATACAGCCCTCGTTTTTCGAGATGACGGTGGCAATGGCCTTTGACCACTTTGCCCGCGAGGCCGTTGATTTTGCGGTCGTGGAGGTTGGCATGGGCGGCCGATTGGATTCAACCAACATCATCACGCCGCTGGTGTCGTGTATCACCAACATCAGTTTTGACCACATGCAGTTTTTGGGCGATACCCTACCCCTGATTGCGGGCGAGAAAGCGGGTATTATTAAGCCGCAAATCCCCGTGGTTATTGGCGAGTACCAAGCTGAAACCGCCCCCGTGTTCGAGGCTAAAGCTAGCGAGCACAATGCACCTTTGTATTATGCGCAGGATTACTACGAGCTCGATCTGTTGGATAGTCAAATCAAAGGGAATACTTATGCCCTACAAGCCCTGCAGCCTAGCAGTATTTGGCCTAGTAGCACTCCATTTTTCGTTGGTTTGTACGGTAATTATCAGGTGCACAACATCAAAACGGCCTTGATGGTGCTGGATGTTTTGGCTCGTGCGGGGCATATTGGCCCTTTAGAAGCGGCCCCTACCCTAGCCTACCCCAGCGATGTGAAAAAAGCGTATAAAGCGTTTAATTTCAATCATATAGAAGAGTCGTTTGCCGATGTAAAACACATTGCCAAGTTTTTCGGTCGCTGGGAAATTTTGTCTGAGGACATGGATATTCTAGCGGAATCAGCGCACAATGAAGCGGGTATTGCCGCCATGGTGGAGCAGCTTAAAAGCATGACATACAAGCAATTGCACATTGTGTACGGCCAGGTATCGGATAAAGACCCTGCCAAGGTATTGCCCAAGTTACCTGCGGATGCGCTGTACTATTTTTGCAAACCCGATATTCCCCGCGGCATGGATGCCAATACCTTACAAGCATCTGCGCTGGCCTTGGGCCGTGTGGGTCTAGCCTACCCCAGTGTGCAAGAAGCCTTGATAGCAGCCAAGGGCAAGCGTCAGGTTGGCGATTTAATCTTGGTTACGGGTAGTATTTTCGTGGTTGCAGAGGTTGTTTAGATTGATTTTTTGGGGCCTCCGCCGCGTTGCGGCGGCGCACCCTTCCGGGGTTCGCTGCGCTCCGTGCTACGCACCAGCCGCCAATGCGGCTGCCCTCCAGGCTGCTAGGCCAGATATTAGTTATGAGAGCAGAATGCTGAGAGCAGAGTGTAGGGATGCTTGCATTTTTTTGCTCCCCACCCATTAATGGCTAAGATTAGGACACCTCTTTTAAAAGACAGTATAAACACGGATGCTGTTTATATTGGCCTAATCATAATCCATAATTCATCATCCACAATCAAAAAGGCGGTTTACCGCCTTTTTCCGCGTTAGCTGGCCGGAGGGCGCGGCAAAGCCGCGGTGCGTAGCACGGAGCGTTAGCGAACCCCGTAGGACAGCGGCGACGCATCGCGGCGCAACGCCCAAATCAATCTACAAAAAAAGGCGACACCCCGAGGGGTATCGCCTTTTGATATTGTATTTTCAGGATTAACGAACCAAGGTCGCATCACCTTTGCGCGATTCTTTAAAGCCGTCGCTGTACTCGATTTCAGCGTACCAGGCAAACACCCCATCGTTCATTTGACGGCCTTTGAAGGTACCGTCCCAGAAGGTAGCTGCATCGTTTGGCACACCATCAACAACCTCGAACACAAGCTCGCCCCAGCGGTCGTACACGCGGAACACATTGATACGCTCCACGCCAAAACCAGCTTGAACGCCCAGCACATCGTTGTTGCCATCGCCGTTTGGCGAGAACAAGTTGGCCACATAAGCACGACGCATCAAGTACACGTCGAGGTTGAGGGTATCAGACTGGGCGCAGCCGTTTTCGTCAATTACCGTGGCATAGTAGATGATACTTTGCAGCGGGTTAGCGATCGGGTTTGCACAGTCGTTACAAGTTAAGGCTGTATCTGGGGTCCAAACAAAGCTTGGGTTGGTAGCATCTTGTACAATATCCAACTGGATGCTAGAACCGTACTCGATGGCGGTATCTCCCGGTACGATGGCCATGGTCCAAGGATTTGGTTCGATTACTTCAATAGAATCAGACGTTACACAACCATTGGCATCTTGTACGTTGATGAGGTAGGTACCAGCGTTCAAAGCTGGGATTGTACTGCCTGAAGTGAAGTTACCTGCACCACGGCTATAGCGGTAAGGCATTACACCACCCGTTGCTGAAACCGTGATTGAGCCTGTAGCGGCACCGGCACAAGCTACATCAACAACCGTGGTGGTGAAGGTAAGCTCAGTAGGCGAAGTTACTGTAAATGGCACAACAACCACACAACCAGAAGCATCGGTGACGGTTACGGTGTATGTACCAGCCACGAGCGAATCAGTTAATTGAGTTGTATCTGCATTTGACCAGAGGTAGCTGTAAACCGGTGTACCGCCTGTAGCCGTAACGTTAAGGCTTGCGGTTGAATCACCGAAACAATCAAGGGTTTCAAGCTGGGTTACGGTAGCCAACAGCGGGTTAGTTGTGCTTACATCAACGCTGATGCTAGCGGTACAACCGTTGATATCAGTAACGGTAACGCTACAGATGCCTGAAGGCAAGTTGTTGGCGGTATCGCCCGTTTGGTTACCAGCTGCAACCGACCATTGGTAGCTGTATCCAGGTGTTCCACCAGAAGCTGAAACTGTAGCTGTACCTGTATTGGTTCCAGCGCAAAGCGGTGGTGTAACAGATACGATGCTCAAAACAAGCGGTGTAGGCTCAGGGATGAGGATTGACCGACTCACGGTACAACCAAGGTTATCGGTAACGGTAACGGTAGCCAGGCCTGCACTCAAAGCGGTAGCACTAGCTGTGATTTCAGCATTCGACCATTGGTAAGTATATGAACCATTTGGGTAAGGTGTACCGCCAGAAGCCACTACTGAAGCAGCGCCATCATTTCCGCCTGCACAGCTTACAGAATCATCCAAAATCATCAACAAGTTGATAGCAGATGGTTCGTTAACCACTACGCTTTGCGAAATACTACAACCATTGGCATCTGTCACCGTGAGTGTATAAGTTACATTGGCTGCGAGTGTGCTTACAGTATCATCGGTTTCGTTGTTGCTCCACAAGAAAGTGTAACCAGGTGTTCCACCAAATGGATTACCGATAGCTACGCCGTTGGCCACACCATTACAAGTTGCATCCGCAGAAACGATGGTCAAGCCTAGGGCAAGGGCTGGCTGGCTGATAGTGGTTGAACCAGAAGCGGTACAACCCAAGTTATCGGTAACGGTTACGCCGTATGAACCAGCAGCGAGGCCATTGGCAATGGCACCTGTTTGACCATTTGACCACAAGTAGGTATAACCAGCACCCGTTCCGCCCACTAGGCCAACAACCGTGGCTGTACCATCGGCACCGCCGTTACAGCTTACAGGCGTATTGATCACTTGGAAAGTAACCGGGAGTAATTCAGTTACGGTTATGGTAGCCGAACCCACACAACCAGGGCCAGATGACACTTGAACACCATAGGTACCAGAGTTGGTAACTGCAATGTTTTGGGTAGTTTGACCATTGGTCCAAGTATAGCTAGCAAAGCCAGCTGTTGCAGACAAGGTAAGCGAAGTGCCATTACAGAATTCGGTACCACCCGTAGCTGTAGTAATCACAGGTACAGGGATAGTATCGATAACCACAGATGTAGTAGCGCTAGCCGTACAGTTGTTGGCATCGCCAACGATTACAGTGTATACACCTGCACTAGCTACGGTTGAAACTGCAATAGTTGGGTTTTGGTTTGAGTTGGTAAAGCCGTTAGGACCTGTCCAGCTGTAGTTCACACCGCCTGTTGCGTTTAATTGAATAGCCGAACCAGCACAGTAAGGGCCTGTGTTGGTAGCCGTAGGCACTGGTAAAGCATTGATGACAACTGTTGTAGAAGAAGTGTTGGTACAACCGTTGGCGTCAGTTCCAGTAACGTTGTATATACCGCCATCGGTTAAAGCTACACCAGGTATAGAGATGGTTGACAAAGTACTGCTAAAACCATTTGGACCCACCCAACTGTATGATGTACCGCCAGTTACGCTAATGGTAGCCGTTTCATTGATACAGAATGGGCCAGCATTGCTTGCCGTGATGGTTGGGTTTGGATTAACCAACACGTTGGTTGAGGCAGTTCCGGTACAACCATTTACATCTGTAACGATTACGGTATACGTTCCGCTCATGCCTGGAACAGCATTGAGGATTTGTGGGTTTTGGATTGTAGAGGCAAAGCCATTGGGACCAGTCCAAGCATATGCCACAGCCGCAGAACTGTTCAACTGAATGGTATCCAGCGGGCAATATGCACCGGTGTTTCCGGCAACGGGAACTGGTGCAGGGTTTACTACAATAACTGTAGTAGCGGTAGCAGAACAGTTATTGGCATCTGTTGCGGTTACGGTATAAGTTCCGTTAGCCGCCAAGGTAATACCTGTAATAGTTGGACTTTGTACCGCAGCGCTGAAGAGGTTAGGGCCAGACCAAGCGTAGCTTACACCACCTGTTGCGGTGAGGGTTGCTAGATCGCCTGGACAGTATGCACCATCGTTTGAGGCAGTAGGTACTGGGAGTGCATTCACTACTAAAGTTGTTGAACCAGTAGCGGTACAACCAGCAGCGCTGGTTACGGTTACAGCATAAACACCAGCATCAGCCAATGTAACGGCAGCAACAGTAGGGTTTTGAAGGGCTGATACAAAGCCGTTAGGGCCAGTCCAGCTGTAAGATACACCACCAGTGGCATTCAATTGAGCCGTAGTACCAACACAATTTGGACCTGCATTGGTTACAGTGATAACTGGGGTTGGGTTAACCAACACGTTGGTAGATGCTGTTCCTGTACAGGTGTTTGCGTCCGTAACGACAACGGTATATGTACCGCTCATGCCTGGGGCAGCATTCAGGATTTGTGGATTCTGAAGTGTAGAAGCAAAACCGTTCGGGCCAGACCATGCATATGAAACTGCAGCAGAGCTATTCAACTGGATGGTATCTAACGGACAGTAAGCTCCTGTGTTTCCAGCAACAGGCACTGGAGCGGGGTTAACCACTATAGTAGTTGTAGCTGTAGCAGAACAGTTGTTGGCATCCGTTGCCGTTACGGTGTAGGTTCCGTTAGCCGCCAAGGTAATTCCTGTAATGGTTGGACTTTGTACCGCAGCGCTGAAGAGGTTAGGGCCAGACCAAGCGTAGCTTGCGCCACCAGTTGCGGTAAGAGTTGCTAGATCACCTGGGCAGTATGCACCATCGTTTGAGGCAGTTGGCACTGGGAGTGTATTCACTACTAAGGTTGTTGAACCTGTAGCTGTACAACCAGCTGCACTGGTTACGGTTACTGCATAAACACCAGCATCGGCTAATGTAACGGCCGCAATAGAAGGGTTTTGAAGGGCAGAGGTAAATCCATTAGGTCCTGTCCAGCTGTACGATACACCACCAGTGGCATTCAATTGAGCCGTAGTACCAACACAATTTGGACCTGCATTGGTTACTGTAATCGTGGGCGTTGGGTTAACCAACACGTTGGTAGATGCGGTTCCGGTACATCCGTTTGCATCGGTAACGATAACGGTGTAAGTACCACTCATGCCTGATGTAGCATTCAGGATTTGTGGATTCTGAACTGTAGAGGCAAAACCATTAGGACCAGACCAAGCATATGAAACAGCAGCAGTGCTATTCAACTGGATGGTATCCAATGGACAGTAAGCTCCGGTGTTGCTTGTAACAGGTACTGGAGCGGGGTTAACCACCACCGTTGTTGTAGCTGAAGCCGAACAGTTATTGGCATCCGTTGCAACTACGGTGTATGTTCCGTTAGCAGCCAGGGTAATACCTGCAATAGTTGGACTTTGTACCGCTGCGCTAAAGGTATTCGGGCCTGTCCAAGTGTAGCTTACACCACCAGTTGCGCTGAGGGTAGCTAAATCGCCGGGGCAGTAAGCGCCATCATTTGAAGCGGTTGGTGTAGGGAGGGCGTTCACCACCAAGGTAGTTGATGTTGCGCCAGTACAGCCATTAGCATCGGTAACGGTTACGTTGTAGGTACCTGCGTTAGCTGCAGTTACATTATTAATAATATTATTCTGTACGGTCGAGGCAAAGCTGTTCGGGCCAGTCCAAACATAAGAGGCATAAGCATCAACTGTAACCGCAGCATTAGTACCTACACACACAGGACCACTGTTCAGGGCAGTTGGTGTTGGCAAGTTAAATACAGTTACAACTTGACTGGCACTTGCTGTACAACCACTTGCATCGGTAACTGTAACGGTGTAGGTGCCACCGCTGTTGGCTGTAATCGTTGCAGTATTGGCAGCGGGTGTCCAAGCATAGCTAGCAAATCCAGCTGTTGCTGTCAAGTTAACTGAGCCTCCAGAACAGAAAGCAGTAGGTCCAGCAGCCGTAATATTAACGCTTGGGGCAATAGTGCTCAAGGTAACGGTGTCGGAACCAGGGCAGCCATTAGAATCCGTAACGGTTACAGAAACCGGACCCGCAGTGCTGAAGGTTGCTGTTTGTGTATTTTGCGTGGTATTACTCCAAGTATAACTGTTAAAGCCTGGGCCAGCATTTAAGGTAGTTGTTGTACCTGCACAGAATGTAGTTATACCTGTAATGTTTACTGGCACAACTGGACAAGCGATAATGGTGCACGAAACCGTTCCCGCTGCACTTGCAGCACAGGAGCCAGTAGCTGCAGTATTTTGGCCTACTACACTAAAGTTAACTGTAGTGCCAGGGGTTAAGCCGTTAAGCGTATATGACGTAACGTTACCGACTGATACAGGGGCACCACCGTTAGCACTTACTAGATAGTTAGTTGCACCTGGTACTGCTGTCCATCCGATGGTAATAGAGTTTGGTGTTTGTGACTGACATGTAACCGTGGGAGCAGTCAACTGAGGCACAACAACCACTTGTACAGTACCAGTATCAATACACCCGAAAGTATTGCTGGCAATAACTTGGTAGTTAGTCGTTGCTGTTGGAATAGCACCTGTTGTGCCAGCTGTTGGGGCCAACACTGTTGCAGCTGGTGTCCAAGCATATTGTGCGGCTAATAGGTTATTAAACGTCAAGGTAACGTTGTTGAAAGTTCCGTTTTGACCACCAGAAGTACCGGTGTGTACGATACGGAGTGTCCACGTACCATTGATTGGCGCACCGTTTAAGTTGTTCCAGTTACCCTCAGGACGGTAGGTACCTGGAGGTATAGCTGCAAAAACGAATGTTGTGATGTTGGTGGTAGCTGTTGGCGAGAAACAGATGTTGTTGTAATTCGCCGTGAAACCACCATTACCGCTCGATAATTCAATTTGTTGGCCGTTGGGGGCTACCAGGAAGAACGTCAAGTGGGCGGAAATATTGATGCTAGCATTGATACAAACACTTTGAATACTCCCAGCAGCAATGTTGGTCGGCAACACCCCTGATACGGGTATGGATATATTCGTCGTGACGGGTGTGCCTGCCGTAGGCCGTGTAATGACCGTAGGTGTATTGTTGTTGAACACATAGGTTGGCGGGCCAATCGTAGGTGCTAGTGCTGTCAACTGGGCAGTGTCACCCACACAAATAGTTGAACCTGGGCCAACGTTCACGATGAAAGAATCACAAGTTAAACATTGTGGATCAAATGGGTTCAATACCGTGATGTTAACAGTAGTATCATAGGTACAGCCAAAATTATCTACAACTTGGAATGTAATCGGGCGAATACCAGGGGTATCCGCTACAATTGTAGCAAAGTTGTTGTTGGTAGAGACAATCATCGGGCTACCCGACCATTGCTCTGTTACAATTTGTGGTGTATACGTTTCAACCGTTGGATAGATATTTGCGGCAAATTGTATTGCCCACCCAAATAAGAAACCATTATCTGACCCCAAGTTATCGCAGAAGGTCAAGGTCCAAGTACCGTTCAATGGTGTGCCCAACAATGCCGTCAATGGGTTTTGAGAAGCGTAATTACCTGCTGGCAGTGTACCGCCTATAGGCGCAGCTGCAACCATTGTGCCTGCATTGTTGGTAGGTGTAATCACGTAGGTAAAGCCAGTTCCTGCTATATTGGGCGTGGCATCGTTATCCACAGGTACGCCAAGAAAGGTACCCCCACCTCCAGGATAAGCTTTTAGAACAACTACTGTACCGTTTGGCGCTGTAATCGAAATCTGCAAGTCGCCCAGGTATGAGTGCTCCAAATTCATGGAGATACCCAAGAGGTCGTTGATATTGTTTAAAGTTTGGCCAGGGTTAAAGCTAGCAATTTGAATAGAAGTACTGTAGCAAGTCACTGTACCGCCCGGTACGTCTGGAAGGAAGATAGAGTCACCTGACACACTCGGAGGGCTAAAAGTACCCTGCGTGGTCGATAATACACCCGAATTAGGGTTCGTTACACCTGCTTGAAGTATGGCAGTATCACCCACACAAAGTGGCGGTGGCAACACGAGTAAGTCAAGTACAGGAACTGTAGATACCCTAACCTTAACAAATATAACATTACTACTTAATATACCATTACTATCCCTTATAGTTACCACAACCCGATAACCACGGCGTGCCGTAAAAGTGTGTGTAACCGTGGTTAAACCAACGCCTGTTTGCACGGGACTACCATCGTTGAAATCCCAAGTATAAGTACAGTTAGCTGTTGTTTGGTTGTAGTTGACGTTATTGTTGGGGAAAATTGCGCCAGCGTTGAAGGTCACTTGATCACCAGCACAAATATTCACGTAGCCAGCCGTGTCTTGGGCCGGAACCGTTGATACAATTTGTCCAGTAAAAGGCTGCGGTGGCAATCCACATGAAACGGTGGCTACCCAACCTGCTAGGTTGTCCACGTTATTGGATGTAAATTGTACAGTTACACATCCAGTGGCATTGGTGTTTGATGCCGTAATGAACGTTGGCGAACCTGTCAAGTTGTTGTACGATGTACCACCAATCACACCTGCGGCCGTGTTCGTTCCATCAAAAAATGTCATTACTTCACCTGCGCCAACCGTGAATGTGGTAAAGTTCAATCGAACAACTGCGTTGGCTTGGTTCGGACAGAATGTCAGGGTGATATTCTGGTTGTTGCCGTAGCCAGCAGCAGCACCACCACTGTCGTAAAAGGTGCCGGAGCAAGTGTTGATCGTCGTGCCATTGACGGCAGTTGTCATGTTGTAGGTTTGGGCCTGCATACCTGCAAGCGCAAAAAACATGGCTAAAGCAATGTATAGCTTTTTCATAAATATAAATTATTGCTGCTTTGCGTTGAATTATTTTTGTGCTGCTTTATACGCTTGGTAACGTTGTTCGTATAGATACCCAGGCATCATGAGGATCCATTTGTCGGTACCTTCCACCGGGTAATACATGTTGTGTTCTTTTTCGCGTTTGAGCTGGTAGGTTTGGATCAACTTCAATATGTTGATATGCTCCAAATCTGATACCTTAACCTTTTGCAAGTCATCGCCAGGCTTGGGCGCATCGATTAAAACATATAGGTTTTCGAGCGCAAAATTCAGGCTATCAATCATTTGTGGGGCGTCTTTCTCCCAGTTTTGCAAATCTTCGGCCGAGTAAATCTCTAGCAGCCTTGCATCTGCTTTGGTTTGGCCTATCGCCAATTGCGTCAAACAAATCAGTAATAAAAGCGTCAAGTAAGGTTTCATTTGGATGAGGTTTGGTAGTTCGCCTACAAAAGTATGATTATTTAATTAAACTCAATAACGCAGCCAATTTTCAATATGTTGCCTAGCTGTTTCAAATTTCGGAACTATATTCCTTACTTTTGCCCTACTAAAAATTCTAACGCATCATGAAATACCTTTTCCTTGTCCTCGTAGTCATCGCTGTTGGCGCTTATTTATTCAGTGTAACGAGCTGTAAAAAAGAAGATTATGCCGCAATCGACCGTAATCTTATACTGGCTTATATCAACGACAATAACCTCAATGCTATCGAGCATAGCTCTGGTTTGTTCTACATCATCGACAATGAAGGTACCGGCGATCGCCCCGTGAGCACCTCGCAAGTTACTGTAAATTATACTGGCCGATTACTTAACGGCTTTGAATTTGATGCCAGCGATCCAGGCGATCCTGTTACTTTTTTCTTGAGCCAAGTCATCCAAGGCTGGCAAATTGGTATTCCATTGTTCAAGGAAGGCGGCAGCGGCACCCTGCTCATCCCTTCTGCCTTAGGTTATGGAAGCCGCGCCACTGGTGGCATCCCGGCCAATTCTGTCCTTATCTTTGATATCGACTTGCTCATCGTCAACTAAGCATATTTGGATTTTAGGGGCGTGCCCCTCGCTGCGCTCGGGTCGCTCCCCTACGGGTGCGCTATTCGCTTAGTGCTTCGCACCGCGGCTTCGCCGCGCCCTCCGGGCAGCTCACGCGATGAACGGCGGCAAAGCCGCCGTTCATTAATTGTTAGTTATGAATTATTAGTTATTATTGATTAAGAATGACATGATAGCCTCGATAAGGTATTAACGATGATTTGATATTTATTGAGTTGCTGGGTAGATTAAAGCATAAAACCATAGAATCATCTGCCCGTTAACTGATTGGATAACGTAGTAATATTATGAACCTACAACCCTCATTGCCCTTGTTGGCGTCCCCGCCAACAAGAAGTAAAACAGCGCAAATTATTGGCAAACTTGTACGGCCGTTGGCGGGGACGCCAACAGCGGCAATGTATGTATTAGTTTTTAATACAATCAGGTAACGGGCAGGTTTTAGAGCAAAGAGCAGAACGCAGAGAGCGGAGTTGGTTAATCGAAATGCCTAAACTTAAACGGCTTTTCTGTAGCTTCTGAACTGGAGCCATAAAATTGTTGCTTACCATTTACATTGTTCAATTACATGCGGGTAGCAATCTAACCAAAATTTTATTTCTTGGCCTGCTTTGATTGTTTCTTTGCTCCATTTACATCCACGTAAGCTTGATTTTATAACTTTCAGTTTTAACCAGTAACTATCCTCTTCTTGTCCATTATAAGTTTCTAATAGCTGTTTGTATTTGTCTTTTACGACATAGCTAACCTTGATAGATTTTTCGACTTCTATACGCTTACTTATACTAACAGAGTTCATGCAAGAGTCACCTTTGATAGAGTCAATATGGAAGACTAAACAAATCGTATCACCTATCGCTGTGTAGTCATAATTTGATTGAACGAGGGCATCTCGTTCTCTTTCTTTTTCTTCTTCATAGCGTTTATATTCTTCCTCCAATTTATGTTGATACCTTTCCCATATCTTTATTACAGCTTCTATAGGTTCATTATATCCTTTTGCATCACGGATATAAGCTAAAAACATTATTTCATACCTGTCACGGTTAATGTGTAGCGAATCGAATGTAGTCTTAAAAACTGTGGGATACTTTAGCTCTAGTATCCACCTGAATTCTTTATTTTTAGCTCGCAAGAGCACCGAGTCCAAGCACTCGAATGAATCGCATTGAAAGAGCCTATCTTTTTGCTCAGTCGTCAAGGTAGAATCAATTGAATAAAAATATTGATCAATCTCGCTATCCGATCTACATGCTTGTACTGATATTCCTAGCATTACGACCACAAAGGTAAAAAAAACAAGAATTGACCTTGATTTAATCATTTTAGATTGTTATACAATTATAATTACTTTGCTATTTTACGAGTTCGTTGTCAAAGTTACGCAATCGGGCTAATATGCCCAAGTGTTTTGATAATTTTTATCTGACAAGTATTTGATAACAGGCATTAAACTGGTTATACTTTATTCGTTTTGGTTATACTTTATTCGTTTTGGAATAAATATAAATTTTAAAGGCGTTATAATTCACCAGCTCAATAATCTGCGTTAGCGATGTGAAGCGGTGGCCCGAAGGGCCAGACCGCAACGCGGGCCGAGCGACAGCGAGCCGCGAAACGTAGCGACGGCGGCGCAGCCGCCGGAACGCCCAAATGAATAATTGATAAAAGGAATAAATGATTAAATGACCAGGTTTGGCTGTTTCCTAATACCTGTACCCCTGGCGCAAAAACTGTTGTACATACTCGGTTACGCCGGCTTCGAGGCTGGTGAATGGCTGGGTGTAGCCGGCCTCGCGTAGCTTCGACATGTCGGCCTGGGTGAAGTACTGGTAGCTGTCTCGTATGTCGAGCGGGGTGTCGATGAACTGGATGTTGGGCGCTAAGTTTAGGGCTTGAAAAACCGCCGTGGATAGGTCTAAAAATGGGCGGGCAATGCCGGTGCCCAAGTTGTATATGCCGTCTGGGATATCCGTTTCGATGAAGCTGTGAATGACCTGCGCGATATCGTTGACGTAAATAAAATCGCGGCTTTGCATGCCGTCGGCAAAATCAGGGCGGTGCGAGCGGAACAGCTTGACCATACCTTGCGCCTGGATCTGGTTGTAGGAATGGAACACCACCGAGGCCATGCGCCCCTTGTGGTACTCGTTCGGGCCGTACACGTTGAAAAACTTGAAGCCCGCCCAACGCAAGGGCCGCTCGGTTTGGGATAAAGCCCAGGCATCGAAGTTGTTTTTGGACTGCCCGTATGGGTTCAATGGTTTAAGCTGCTCGGGTGCTAACCTGTCGTTGTAACCCAAGGCGCCGTCACCGTAGGTGGCTGCACTGGAGGCGTAAAAAAAAGGTATCTGCTGCTCGGCGCAGAATAACCATAAAGACTTGGAATAGTGATAATTCAGCCGGTCAAAAATAGCCATATCCTGCTCCGTGGTATCGGTGCGGGCACCCAGGTGGATGACGCAACTAACCTGTGCGCCGTACAGGGCCAGCCAGTCGAACAGCACATCGCGGTGGATAGCGCTGCTGAAGCCTTTATCGTTCCAGTTGAGCTGCTTGTCGGCACGACTAAAATCATCGCACAGAATCAGGTCGTCGCGGCCTAAACGATCGAGGTAGCCCGCCATGTAGCTGCCGATAAAACCCGCAGCGCCAGTGATTAAAATCATACGCCAAGCACCGTGTTACAAAGTGCGAACAGGATGTTCAATAGCACTATTACGCCGAAATACGAAGCCAAGGTAGCTGCTCCGGCATAATC
>CAZDVQ010000017.1:0-76201 GCA_964508975.1 uncultured Saprospiraceae bacterium | reverse complement strand
CAACCCCCGCTACCAACGGACGCGCAGCGTCTGTGCAGTGGAGGGGGTCGGCGCGTAGCGCCGGGGGGAGGCGCAAAAGGCATTAACTCCAATTAAAATTTGAAAAAAAACATGTACCCATTGCGCGGCGGGGCAATGTATAGACCCATTTTTAACGCTTACCGCCGCGCCTGGGCTGGGTGAACCTTGCGTTTTAATCCCCGGGTTGCGCTGCGCTTACCCGCGGCTACCATCATGGGCTGCCCTTTGGGCAGCTTTTACCTGTACATGCCCTTAAACTACCAGCCAAAAATGTGTCCTAATCGTAGCCATGCAAAGGAGGGGTGGATGTGCAGGTGGCGTTTTACGCCACGTAGCGCAGACGGGGTGGTAAATCACAACGAAAAATAGAACCAATCAATCCTGCCGCGGTGCGGCATTTTTAACCGTGAATAAACAACAGTATGTCGCAGATATATTTCACAACTCTACTCTCTGCACTCAACTCTGCACTCTAATCTCTGCACTCTGATCTAAAATCTGGCCTAGCGATGTGGAGGGCGGCCGCAGGCCGTACCGCAGGGGCGTATGCCCCAAGGTATGAGCGAACAGCGAACCCGCAACGTAGCGCCGCCGCAGCGCGGCGGAGGCCCCAAAAATATTACATAAAACTACCCGTAGAAATCAATTTAACCAAGTACACTAATGCAATACTAACCACAAGGCCAAAGGCTACACGACCAAGGTCATAGCCCACCATTTTGAGGGTATCCCTGCTTATCGTTTTGTCAATTAACAAGCGCATAGCGATTTCGCGGCCAGACAGCATACCGATGAACACCCAGGTGGTACTCATAGGCACGTTGTTGATCTCGGTAAAATAGAACAAGGTCAAACCGTAGATAAAGTCGATGATGGTCGCAGAACGAACGTCGGAGGAGTTGGTCTTGCTTTTAACGATACCTTGAATTTTGCCACCCTTTTGGAAGAATATAAATGCAAGGAGCAGCAGGTTGCCCACGATGGCTAAAATCAGGGTTGGTACATTGATGTCGCGAGGGAGGTAGACAAAAATGTTGGCAAAGTCTTGAATGAGCCATTGCGACCAAAGGAAACCCGTAGAGAGCCATTGCAGGGCGGTCCAAATTTGATCTTCCCGTTTGGTTATGCCTTTTTCGATGAAGCGTTTTTCGAGTACTTTGGTGATGAGTAAGTAAACAATGAGCGCTACTACAAATGCAACGATATAGCCTAGTACCGACTTTTCGGTCATCTCCCATAAGTTCTTCGGCTCGAAGAAGGTCAAAATCATAAATGATGTACTCACGGGGATACCAGCACGGGTTATCAACATGAGGATAAGCGGCGGCAGAATAAACCACCAGCCTATTTGGGTGGGTTCATCGTATTTTTCGAGCCTGTTGTATGAAACGTCGCGTACATGGTAAGAGGCCAACGTCACTGTATCGACTTTACCGAGTGACTTGCGTTCAATTTTAAACAATGCGGCATGGCGCACTGAGTCGATTCCAACAGCTTTATAGCTGCCGTCGCTAGAGGCTTGGTACAGTTTAACGGCTTGGAAGGCGCTTGAAGGCAGTGCATTTTTCTCTTTCTCGTCCATCTTCTCCCAAGAAGATTCATAGACGAGCGGTTTGCCGAATAGTTTTTTTAGTTCTTTATACTCGTAGATTCGGGTTGAATCGCCTTTTGCTTGCCAATACGTTTTATCAATCAGTTGCGCTCGTATAGGTTTGGTATTGAACCAACCATAAAGCAATGTCGCTAAAAAAATAGATGCACCAAAGATGTACAAAACCCACCACGGTTTCTTCTCGTTAGATGCTAGAAAAGTCCCCAGCGTTTGAATCACATCATTACCAACTACAGAATAAGCAGCAAGGCAAAAACCAATAATCAAGATTACAGATGAAATATCCATTGATAGCGTTTGAAAGAGTTTATTTCGCACTGCAAAAAACGCTATTTTTAAGCTAGTCCTAGGTTAAGTTTTTGTAAACAGACCTGAATGTTAAATGGATTTAGCAATGGTGAAGTAAAAACTACTGCCTTTGCCTTGGGTTGAAACGACCCAAATTTTACCGTTGTGCATTTCAACTGATTTTTGGACAATAGACAGACCGATACCTGTCCCTTCATATTCTTTAGGGCGTAGGCGTTTGAAAAGGTTGAAGATTTGGTCAACCTCATCGGGGGCAATGCCAATACCATTGTCGCGTACCACAAACTCATAGTAGTTTTCCAACTCTTTACAAGAGATGTGTATGCTTACCTCGGTACCGTTATTAAACTTGAGTGCATTGGCCACCAGGTTCAAAAATATTTGATAAAAAGCTGATTCATAGCCTAGTAGTTGACTAGGCAAACCATTGATGTGCACCTTGGCTTGTATACTTTCAATTTGGCTCCGCAAGTTGTGCAATACTTTTTGGACCAAGTTAATAGGCTGGATCGTTTGTGGTTTAAGTTCCTCGGGCTTGATAGAATTGTAGTGGAGCAAATCATCGAGCAGGCCCGAGAGGTCTTTAGCGCCAGTGGAAACATAACCCATGAATTCATTTAACTCTGGGTCGTCGAGATTTTTAATCCTGCGTTGAATCAGGTTGATATAGGAGCCAATGGTGCGCAGCGGCGCTTTCAAGTCGTGCGCAACTACGTAGGCATATTGTTTAAGTTCCTTATTTTTATGTTCCAGCAATATGTTCTGTTTCTCGATGCTATCATTTTTTTGCTCGAGCATATTGTATAGCTTCTTGGCATCTCTGAACCTAAAATAAACCAATGCGATGATGAAAAAAGCAACAAGGATAACTAGTGAACCAATAATGAGTATAACTTTTTGTTTATACTGGGTGAAATGCATTTCTTTCTCCCGGTTTTCTGCTTGAATCCGCTTGAGGTCAATTTCTTTGCGGGTGGATTCAAATCGGTCTTTCATTTCCTCAATTTGCTCGGTCCGTTTGATACCCAGCAAAGAGTCGTACAGCGAGTTATACTTGCGGAGGTATACCAAGGCCTTGCGATAATCGCCGCTTAACTCGTAGGCTTCTGCAAGGTTGCTATACGTCATGATTAAATCACCGGAGAGTTCATTGCTTACCTTTCGCTCGGCAAGGTTAAGCAATCGTAGTGCACTGTTCCGGTTGCCTAGCTCTAGGTAACCTTTTGCTGCATTGATGTATACCTCTATCAAGCGTTCCTGCGGTATATTTTCATCGGCGTAGGCCACTGCTTTATTGTAGTATTCAATAGCTTTACTTGGGTTGCGTTCAGAGGCATAATATTTGCCCAGCCCGATATAAGCCCCAATCAGGTCAGCCGGAGAGCCACGCTCTTCATTAAGCGCCAATGCGTTTTGGAAGTAATACAAAACACTATCCCGGAATATCTTTTTCTCCAAGTAGTATGTTCCGATACTAGACATCGACACGGAAATCATCCGGCTATCTTTGGATAGCTTTGCATGGTACAAGGATTTCTTGTAATAACTTAGCGCCATGGTATCTTTTTCCAGTTTTTCATACAAAGTACCCATGGCGTTGTATGAGTTGGCCATGCTGGCAAAGTCCTGTGAAGCCTCCCCATCGCTCAAGGCCAAGCTATAGTAGTTCATGGCCGATTCATAATCGCCCATTTTGACATGCACTTCGCCAATATTCCAGTAAACCGAAGCCAATCCCCTGGAGAATATTGACTTGTAAAAATTTAAGCCTTTGTACAAGTAGTCAAGGGCTTCTTGCCCTTTGCCGGTTGCAGATTTTATCCTGCCCTTCAGGGTATAAGCAATAGCTACCTGGTTAATGTCTTTGTACTTCAGGAGCAAGTCAATGGCTTTATCAACGTATTCCAGTGCAATGGTAAGGCTCCCACTACTCAACAAGTTTTCAGATATCTGGATATAACTACGGGCTATCTCCAGGGGCCAGTTTTTCTGTTGGGCCATGAACAAGGCCTGGTCGGCGTACTTCCTGGATAGGTTCAAGTCGGAAGCCAAATAACCAGCCGATAACTGAATGATGGTTTCAAAACTATCTTTAGTACTGGTATTTTTGGAGAGCTTTACCTTGAGGCTATCGCATAGGTCACAGGCCTGGGCTTGTTGTAAAAACAGCCCAGCCCAGCATAGTACCACAAAAAGAACACGCTTTGCTTTAGCTCCCATGCGCAAGATTACTCATTCATTCAATTACGTGATTTTGTAATAATTGTTCAACGTACGTTTCGCTTAGAGTATGTTTGGATTTTGGGTTTCGAGTGAAAAACGAGCTATTTTTTGATGAGCTTGCTTTAAAAAATGGACGCATAGTGGGGCTACACAACTATTTTTTAAAGCAAAAATCATCCGAAAAGAGCTGTTTTTCGCCGGAAGCTAAAGTCCAAACACACGCTTACTCAATTTTGATAGCAGGCACCGCTGCATCGTAAATCAATTTGTTTACAGCAGGTATTTCGTTTTGCAATATAATGCTCAGTTTTGCTAGTTCTACATCAATGGCTTGGCTGACTTGGGCTTTTACTTCCAACGACTGGTCCGTAGGCCTGAAGTCGCCCCAGGCCGTAGCACTACCAACGGTAGCCAGTTTGTTGTTCAACTTCACCGGGAAGTTCAGTGGATCTTGGGCACTTCGGTTTTGGGTTTGATACAGGTTCTGCTCAATCTCGGTTAGTTGTTTGCTCAGGTCTTTAATTTTGGTTATAATCGCTTCATGTGCCTTGCTGTCTAGTTTGGCCTGCCATTCGCCTAACTGCGTACGCACCTGTCGAATTTGCTTGATGGCTTTATGCGTTTCGCTCAGTTTGTCGCGGACTGAAATCAAGAAGTCGAACTGTGCTTGCAAATCTGCTTGGCTGGCACTTAGTCTTGGGTCTTTCACCAACTGGAACAATGTTTCCAAAGAGTCTTTCCCAAACACCAATTTTGCCTTGTACGTGCCGGGTACCGCTAGCGGTCCACTGGTACCACCGCCCCACATGATCATCCCATCGAAGCGCTCGGCATCGGGGTAGCGCATATTCCAGTTAAAGCGGGTCAAACCTGCTTTAAAGTTGAAGGTTTCCAACATGCGCTGCTTTTTTAGCTCGGGAAAACTACCTTCCCGGCTGTAACGCTTAATCAACTGACCTTTGTTGTCTAGTATATCCAAATAAAGCTTGTCGCTTATGCCGGTGGTATCTTGGATGAAAAAGTCGATGATAGGCCCGCCAGATAAGTTTTTACCACGCTCAGCATCGCCCCAACCGCCGCCTTGCAAACGCCAGGCTTGACGTGGGTTGAACAAGGTCACTTGCTGTTGCTCAATGTTTCTAGAGTATTGATGCACGGGGCTCAAATCGTCCAGTATCCATAAACTACGGCCTTGGGTAGCTACAATCAAGTCCTTTTGCTTGATGCAAATATCGGTAATGGGTACAATGGGCAAGTTTAGCTGGAATGGCCGCCAGTTAGCTCCATCGTCGAAAGATATGTACATGCCCTGTTCTGTACCGGCATATAGCAAGCCTTTGCGCTCGGGGTCGGCTCTAATAACCCGGGTAAAATGGCTTTCGTCAATACCTTTGGTAATCTTTTCCCAGCTTTGACCAAAATCTTTGGTCCGGAGCAGGTAAGGTTTAAAGTTGTCGCTTTTGTAGGCTGTTGCAGCTACGTATAAACCGCCTGGCAGGAATGGGTCGGCTTCAATCGAGTTGATTTGGCTCCACTCTGGTAGCAGCTTTGTCGGTGGGGTTATATTTTCCCACGACATCCCGCCGTCGCGGGTAATTTGTATCAGGCCATCGTCGGTACCTACCCAAATAACGCCCCGTTGCGTGGCTGATTCTGCTACGGCAAAAATAGTCCCGTAGTATTCCACACTTGTATTATCCTTGGTGATTGGCCCGCCCGATGGTCCCATTTTACTGGTGTCGTTGCGGGTTAAATCTGGGCTTATGGCTTCCCAGCTTTGCCCTTCGTTATTGCTTTTGAACAACACGTTGGCCGCGGCGTACAGTTGCTTTTTGTCGTGTTTAGAGAACAGTATCGGGAAGTTCCACTGGAAGCGGTATTTACAGTCCTTGGCCCCGTAACCCATACACTCCTCTGGCCAAACGTTGATGGCCCTGAACTCCTCGGTCCGATGGTTGTAACGGGTCAGGTAACCCATGTACGAGCCGCCATACACCACATCGTTATCGTTCGGATCGGGGGCAATCCAGCCGCTTTCGCCGCCGGCCGTTTCGTCCCATTCGTCCTCGCCAATTCCGCCCCAGCCTTTTTTGCGGTGCAAGATGCGCACGGTTGAGTTGTCTTGTTGGGCAGCGTAAATCCGGTAAGGGAAATGGTCATCGGTGGTTACGCGGTAAAACTGTGCAGTGGGTTGGTTATGGTAGCTCGACCATATCTTACCACCGTCAAAGCTCACCTGTGCGCCGCCGTCGTCAGCCACCAACAGGTGTTGGGGCTCTTGTGGGTCAATCCAAAGGCTGTGGTGGTCGGAGTGTGGGGTTGTAATATCTTTAAAAGTTCTGCCGCCGTCCTTTGATATCAACAGTTCAACATTCAGTACATATACCAGCTCGGGGTCCTTTGGGTCGGCATATACCTTGCTGTAGTACCAGGCCCGTTGCCTGATATCGCCGTCGCTGTTTACTTTAGTCCAGTGTTCGCCGCCATCGTCTGAGCGGAAAAGGCCGCCCTCTGGTGCTTCGATGATGGCCCAGACCCTGCCAGCTTGCGCACCCGAGCAACTTACACCCACAATGCCAATGGGGCCTTTAGGTAAACCTTGAGCCTTGGTAATATCTTTCCAGCTGATACCGCCGTCGGTACTTTTCCAAAGGCCGCTGCCTTCACCGCCACTTTCCAAGCTGTATGGGGTCCGTTTTACCCGCCATGAGCCAGCAAACATGATGCGGTGGTTGGTAGGGTCCATGCTCAAATCCGAGAAACCTACCTGGTCGTTGATAAACAAGGTACGTTGCCAAGTTTTGCCACCATCCACGCTTCGGTAAATGCCGCGTTCTTGGTTAGGGCCATACAGGTGACCCAGCGCTGCAACCAGCACGATATCAGGGTTTTGTGGATGTATTAGTATGCGCATAATATGCCTGCTATCCGCTAGGCCCATGTGTTTCCAGGTCTTGCCAGCATCGTCTGAGCGCCACACGCCGTTGCCGTGGCTCACGTTGCCGCGCACGGTGTTTTCGCCACCGCCTACATAAATCACGTTCGGGTCGGATGGGCTAACTTCCAGGCTGCCAATGGAGCCGCCGAAAAAGCCATCTGAAATATTATGCCAAGTTGAACCACCGTTCGAGGTTTTCCAAACGCCACCGCCCGTGGCACCAAAGTAAAAGGTTCGGTCGTTGCCGGGTATACCACAAACGGCCGTGCTTCGGCCACCCCTAAACGGACCGATATTGCGGTATTGTAGTCCGCTGAAAAACAACGAATCATAATCGGTATCCACTGGTTTGGGCTTTTGGGCCAGTAGGGTAATGCTGCAAATAATCAGTAAGAGTAGGGTAGTGCGGTATTTCATTGGTCGTACATTAGTTATGGATGGCCAAATATAGGTTAAATATTGGGTTTCATATGTTGGCCGTAGTCATTTATTCACTTTGCCATTTTTCATTTTATCTTTTTTTGGGCGCTGCGCCGCTTCACGGGGCGTATGTGATACGCCCCTACCTACGCGCCGCCGCTGTCCTTCGGGGTTCGCGCTGCTCCGTGCTACGCACCGCCCGCTGGTGCGGGCGCCCTACGGCCAGCTAGCGCGACGGGCATTGTGTCCGTGCCGTTATGATATTGGGTTTCCCGGAGACGCACAAATCGTGCGTCTCTACAAAACCGCTTACAACTCACATCTTACAACTCACATCTAAAATCTGGCCTAGCAGCCTGTAGTGCCGCGCCGTAGGCGCGGGTGCGAAGCACGGAGCAACGCGAACCACGGAAGGGTGCGCCGCCGCATCGCGGCGGAGGCCCCAAAAACTATCAACAATAAACTATCAACTCCGTTAAAACTCCGGTTCTACCTCCAAGTGAATCAAGGCCCCGCTGCTGGGATGTTTAAACTCCAACATGGCGGCGTGCAGGTGCAGTCGATCAGCTTTTTGGCCATATAAATCGTCGCCCACGATGGCAGCATTCAAGCCCAAAGGGTGCGCCGAATGCACCCGAAGCTGGTGCGTGCGACCCGTGATGGGGTAAAACCGTACCCTTGTTCGGCCATCCTTGCGCTCGATGACCTCATATTTGGTCAAAGCGTGTTTGCCGTACTCGTAGCACACCAATTGGCGTGGCCGGTCGTCGAGGTCAACCCGTAGCGGAAGGTTTATTTCGCCGCTATCGGCCTCCACGATGCCTTCCAGCAAGGCAATGTAACTCTTTTTAATCCGTCGGTTGATAAACTGGCTCTGGAGCACTTGGTGCGCTTTTTTGGTCTTCGCTATCACCAGTAAACCCGATGTCGACATGTCTAAACGGTGCACAATCAATGGCCCTGAGGCATCGGGGTAAATGATGCGCATCCGGGAATACACCGAGTCGTCGATCTGCTTGCCGGGTACCGATAAAAACTCGGCAGGCTTGTTCAACACCACTAACTGATCATCTTCAAACACCACGGGCAAGGTTTTGCCCAAGGCTGGGTTCACCAGCAAAGGGTTGTCGTCCAAGGGCATATCTTGCAGCATATGCTTCAAAATGGGCTCACATTTACCGTGGCAAGCGGGGTAATAATGCAAATGCCTCCGCACTTCTGAGGCTGGCGAACGGCCCCACCAAAACTCGGCCAGTGCAATGGGTTTCAGGCCGTTCAAAAAGGCGTATTGCAGCAGCTTCGGCGCCGCGCACTCGCCTGCGCCCGAGGGTGGTGTCACATCCTCGCGCACTTCAAAAATCTCGAACAAACTCTTGGATTCCCGCCTTTGGTTCAAGAAGGTATAGTGCTCAAATATAAGGTGTTGCAGGGCGTTCGACTTCCGTTTCCGACTTTCTTTCAGCGCATCCAATTCCTGCTGGAAAGCGTCGAGCTTGGCTTGGGCCTCGGCCATGCGGTACTCCCAATGCTTTTTTAAATCTTTCAGCCGGAGCTGGTAGCTGATACTTTCTTGGTCTAGCCTCGCCAAAGTACGTACGATATCTTCAGGGCTAAACCCACTTTTGGCCAGCGTGCGCATGGCATCACGCTCTTTTTTGGCCTGTTTAATCTCTTGCTTAAACGCCTCGATAGCCGCTTGGGCTTCGGCATGCATGGCGGTAACTTGGGTTTGTGCGGCCAGGAATGCAGGGTCTTTTTCCAAGTCCTCAACGGCCTTGTTGATCGGGTTAATTTCATCTTGCCCTTTCAGGAAAAAGCCTTCCTCATCCAGTATATCAAAAACGGGCGGCACAAATATGCCCGTTTGGTTGCCATCGATTAACTTGCCCGAAAAAGCGGCGATGTAACCTAACTGCCCCGAAGGTTCTTGCACCACCAGTACGCCAAACATCTTGCCCACACCTTCGGAATCGTTGTCCACACCAAAGTTATGCAGCAGGTCTGGGTCTTGGAGGTAGTATTGTTGAAGCTCCTGCGCCGCGAGTGCCGCTAGCGGGTGCGGCTCGTAATAAAAGGGAAACGTAAACTTTTCGGGCAGTTCAATGCCTTGAATAGCCGATTTGAAATCGATGAAATGCGCTGGCCTGTTGTATGGTTCCACGGGGTAGGAGCTCGTTATTGAAGCCGCGAAGGTACGGATATTAAGTGCTTGGGCGACAATACTTACAGACTAAAAATCTTATCCAGCACATGTACCTGTACTTTTGGGCTAGCTGTTTGCGCTACCACCTTGCGCATTTTCTCGGCCAACACCGCTACGGGTAAGGGCCGCTGCGATTTCAGGATGCTAAGGCTGTTCAACAGGTTCAAGACCTTTATGCCGTAGGTTTCAACGGCCCGGCTATCGGCAGGGCCGCGGTCTAACATGCCTGGCTGGAAAATATGTACTTGCTGAAAGGCTAATCCTTTCACCGCTTCTTCCAGCTCGCCCTTCATGCGCGAGTAAAAAATCCTCGAGTTTGGGTTGGCGCCATAAGCTGATACCAGCACGTATTTAGGAACGCCATTATCGGCCGCTGCTTTGGCCACATCCAGTTGATAACTCACGTCAATTTTATATTGTGCTGCTTGGCTTCCCGCTTGTTTGAGGGTAGTGCCCAGGGCCGAGAACAGCACATCGCCTTTGAGCAAGTGTTTCCAGTTGTCCAACTGGTCAAAATCAACCAAGTGTTGCTGTAATTTAGGGTTTTCCTGTTCGATAGCCTTGCGGACGAAAATGTGTAATTGGCTTACTTGAGGGTCGTCTAGCAGTTGATTGACCAAGGCTTTTCCAGTTGCGCCAGTTGCGCCGATAACGAGAGCGGTGTAGTTTTCCATGTTGCATCAACAATATAGAGGCGGTATAAGTTTATAGTTGGTAGATTTCGGTGCCCCCAAAAAACAACTATGAACTATTAACTTTCAACGCTCACCTACATTTGCATATCCCAAAGGCATGGTTTAACTTTGCCACCTAGACAAGCTGTTGAATTTTATCCAAATCGTGCTGTGGCTTAGGCCCGCGCCAAAACAAATTACTATGTCAAAAAGAATCCTTACTGCGTTTTTACTGTTGATTAGCCACCTGAGTGTCAGTTTTGCTGGCGAAGGGATGTGGTTGCCCATTTTCTTGAAGTCGCTCAACGAGGCCGAAATGCAGTCGATGGGTATGAAAATCTCTGCCGAAGATATTTATAGCGTGAATAAAGGCTCGCTGAAAGATGCTATCGTGCATTTTGGCGGTTTTTGCACCGCCGAGGTTATCTCGACCAAAGGCCTGCTGCTGACCAACCACCACTGTGGTTACGACAATATCCAGTCGCATTCCTCGGTTGACCGCAACTTGCTGAAAAACGGTTTCTGGGCTAAAAATCACAGCGAGGAACTGCCAAACCCTGGTCTTTTTGCACAGTTTATCGACCGTATTGAGGATATAACTACCATCGCGCTGGAAGGCGTGAACGATAAAATGACCATGGCGCAACGCCAGGCTAAAATTGATGCCAACATCAAGGCGTATCGGGCACAGTTCCAGTTGAGCAAGTTTAACGAATTGATTATCAGGCCGTTTTATGCCGGTAACCAGTACTTTGCCTTTTTTACCACCAAGTATAACGATGTGCGCCTAGTGGGTACGCCGCAAGAATCTATCGGTAAATTTGGCTCAGATACTGATAACTGGGTTTGGCCAAGGCATACTGGCGACTTCTCGCTATTCCGTATTTATGCTGGCCCTAATAACGAGCCAGCCGATTATAGCCCCAACAATAAACCCTTTACGCCTAAACACTCGTTGCCAATCTCCTTAGATGGCGTAAGCGAAGGCGATTTCACGATGGTATTCGGGTTCCCGGGTCGCACCAACCAATACCTCTCGTCGGTAGCCGTGGAGGAATTGATGGAGAAAACCAATCCTGCTCGTATTAAAATCAGGGATAATGCCTTGAAAATCATTGATAAATACATGCGTCAAGATGAGGCTACCAAAATTCAATACGCCTCTAAATACGCTCGCGTAGCCAACTACTGGAAAAAATGGATCGGTGAGAACCAAGGCCTTTACCGCTCTGACGCGCTTGGTCGCAAACGCGGCTTTGAAGCAGAATTTACCAAACGTGCGCAAGAGAAGAAGACGCCTTACGGTGGGTTGTTCGAGCAGTTTAACCAGCACTATAAAGCTTTATCGGAAGAAGCTCTAGTGATGGAGTACTTCAACGAGATTGCCAAACGCAACGTGGAATTACTGGCCAACATGGGCAATATCCGAAAACTGGTAGACGCTTTCGAGAAAAAAGGCGTGGAAGGTTACACCAAAGCTAAAGACGATTTGAAAGGTACCTTGGAGGAGTTTTACAAGGATTACAACCATGCTATTGACCAAGAAGTGGCCGCCAAACTGATTTGGATTTACCGGGAAGATATTCAAGATAAATTTATGCCCGCTGCCTTGCTCAAAACAAAAACAGAAGCTACCGTACTGAAATTTGTGGCAGGTATGTACAAGAAAACAGCTCTGGGCAATTTGAAAAGCCTAGAAGCTATACTGGTTAAAGAACCTGCCAAGGCCGTTGCGGCTTTGAAAAAAGACCCTGCCTATATGTTTTTCGACCAGTGGCAAAGCTTGATGACACAAAAGGCTACACCTGTTTTGACCAAACATAATACCATCATCGATTCTTTGCAAAACGTGTACATGCGTGCGCAAATGGAGCTTTTCCCTGACAAACGTTTTTATCCAGACGCCAACTTTACACTTCGGGTAACGTACGGTCAGGTAGAGGGTTTTCAGCCCGAGGATGGTCGTTGTTACACGCCTAAAACTTACCTGGACGGCGCTGTTGACAAGTACATCCCCGGCGATTACGAATTTGACTTGCCCAAGGAATTGCTCGATTTGTACGAACGCAAAGATTACGGTCCTTACGCCGACGAAACGGGTAAAGTTCCCCTGTGTTTCTTGGGTTCTAACCATACCACGGGCGGTAACTCAGGTAGTCCTGCCATTGATGCTTATGGCAACCTGGTGGGCTTGAACTTTGACCGCGTTTGGGAAGGTACGATGAGCGATATCAATTACGACCGCAGTATTTGCCGCAACATTATGGTGGATACCCGCTACATCTTGTTCGTGATGGACAAACTGGCCGGGGCGAAACACCTGGTAGACGAGTTGAATATAGTTTACCCGAAGACGGGGAAATAGTTGAAAAAGCCTCATAACCAATTGGTTATGAGGCTTTTTTCTTTTACAGCTTATACTTGTGAATCACTTCTAGCAATTCGTCCCGGTAGTTTTTACCGATGGGCAGTTGTTTTTTGTCGATTTCAACCTGGCTGCCAATCACGGCATCTACCCGGTCGAGGCGAACGATATATGAGCGGTGAATCCGCCGGAACTGGTCGGAGGGAAGTTTTTCCTCTAGGCTTTTCATGGTTTGCAGGGTAATGACCCGCCCCGTGTTGATACGGATAATGACATAGTCCTTCAATCCCTCGATAAAGATGATATCCTCGTATTTGATTTTGATCAGCTTTTTGTCGGACTTGACAAAGATGAAGTTTGGTGCTTCTTCCTCTTTAGGCTCATCGGTTTTATCGGTATCTTCTGAACTTTGCTGCACTTTTTCAATGGCGGCTGAGGCTTTGTTCACGGCTTTCAGGAAGCGGTCGAAAGCGATGGGTTTGAGCAAGTAATCCACCGCGTCGAGGTCAAATCCCTCGATGGCATAGTTGGGGTAGGCCGTGGTAAAAATCACCCTAGGGGCTTGCGTTAGGCTTTTGATGAAGTCGATACCAGTAACCTGCGGCATTTGGATGTCGAGGAATACTAAGTCGATTTTATGTTGCTTGATGGCTTCAAAAGCTTCAAAAGCATTATTACAACGTTGTACCAAGTGGAGGTTGGGTACACGTTCAACGTAGGTTTCAAGCACGTCCAGCGCTAAGGGTTCGTCATCTACAATGATGCAGTTAATCATATTTTAGGGCTTAGGTATTAGTAGGTAGGAGTTAGGAGTTAGGAGTTAGGAGTTGGTTTTACATAGATTCTACTCAAGTGGTTTATTACACATTGCCGCTGTTGGCGTCCCCGCCAACGGCCCTACAAGTTTGCCAGTCACCTGCCCTGTTTTACCGCTTGTTGGCGGGGACGCCAACAAGGGCAAGGTAGGTAGCAGGTTCAATGGTTAGCTTTGACCTCGCGCCAGGTGCCCGGCGGGTGCCACCGTAGGTGGCAGCGCGAAGCGCCAAGCGTCTAGCGCGCCCAGAGGGGACCGCCGACGCGTAGCGGCGGGGCGCCCAAAAAAACAAACTCGTTGATTATTCATCGAATTGCAAGGTCAGTGTAACGGTATAAGTATCAGCACTTTCGCTGATGCTCATATCGTAGGCATCGGGGTACAAAATTTCTAGGCGGCGGCGAACGTTTTCGAGGCCAATACCACCGCGGTGGTAAGTAGAATCATGCAAGCTGGTTGTACTATTTTCAATTTGAAAATGCAGTACATCTTCTTCTACCAGCACATGAATACGAACGAAACCCGATTTAAGCTGCTGGCTTAAACCGTGTTTGAAAGCGTTTTCCAAAAAAGGAATGAACATCAGCGGTGCGATGGACTTGTGCTCAATATCACCTTGTAAATCAAAGGAAATATCCACGCCTTGCCCAAAACGCATCCGCTCCATTTCCAAGTAGTTCCGGATGTAGTTAACCTCTTTGTCGAGCGGAACACGCTTTTCGTTACACTCGTACAACATATAACGCATGATTTCCGACAAACGCAGCACCATCTCTGGAGCATTTTCAGATTTTTTTAAAGTTAGGGCGTACAAAGAGTTTAAAGTGTTGAACAAAAAGTGCGGATTAATCTGCGAACGCAGGAATTTTAACTCCGATTGCATGTTCTTCATCTCTAAATCTTGGCGGATGCGCTGTTGCCTAATCCACTCGGCTACAATTTTGAACAAGGTAGAAACCAAGGCCAAAATGAAGGTGGATACGAAAATCAAGGGCAAATCTTCCCGCATCTGTAACTGCTCCGCCGGGTCAACGCGAATGAACACCAAAACCACCTTGACGGGGGTAACCATGGCACAGGTTAACATCAACAAGAGGAAATAGCGCAATAATCGCTTTCTACTCAGGGAGTTAGGGATGAGGTAGTAAAAGTTTACATAAACCACGATCGCCAAGAAAACCATGTTGATGAGCTGGTTCGACAGCGTGAACCAAAACGGTTGACCGCCTAGGGTAGGGGGTATCATCACGATCAACAAGTACAAGAACCAGGCAATGCCGTGATAGACCACGCGCTGCGACAGCCAGTCGTAAATGGAATCAAGGGTTCTTGTGGATAAAGACTGTGACAAAGGGCTAGGTTTTATGAACTTGTTGAAATATTTTCGCTAATATATTTTAATTTTAAGCAACTTTACAGCGGAACTAGATAAAATAAGTAATTATACAGACCAAGTGCTGCTATCTATACTAATACCCATATTCAACCGACCAACGCAAGCATTGGTACAATCGCTGCTTGAACAACTGGATACTTTTTCCATCGATGCTGAAATTATCCTTTTCGACGATCATTCTAGCCCCGAATACATCCCATTAAATGAATCCCTGGGCCAAATTCCTCGGGTACGGTACTTTTATGCCCAGCAAAATCAAGGCCGCTCTAAAGCACGCAACCAACTAGCCCAAATGGCTCAAGGGGAGTACTTGTTGTTTATCGACTGCGACGCAGGCCTGTCCATACATAACTGGTTACAGCTATACACTCAAGCCTTGGCGCCCAACAAGGTGGTGTGCGGTGGTACAGCATATGCTCAACAAGCTCCCAACCAAGCCGATTTATACCTGCACTGGTTCTACGGCAGCCAACGGGAGGTGCAAAGTGCCGAGCAACGCCAAATCAGAAGCTTCCACAGCTTTAAAACCTTTCACTTCGCGATCCCAAAGGCCTTGTTTATGCAGGTTCAATTTGAGGAACAAATCAAAACTTACGGCCACGAGGATACACTGTTTGGACTGGCCCTCGAAAAGGTCGGTGCCCAGATACGCCATATCGATGCACCTTTAGTGCACCTAGGCCTAGATAGCTGTTCTACCTTTTTGGATAAGCAACGAGCAGCGCTGGATAACTTGTTGATGATTCAAAAGCTGCATCCTTCCATCCAATCCATCAAGGTGCTGAAAGCGTTTCGGTTTTGTCAAAACACGGGTTTGATATACATCCTCCGTTTGTGTCAGCCTTTGATTAAACCTATTGAGCGACAACTTTGCGGCTCAAAGCCCAAACTCTGGCTCATGGATATTTGGAAGCTGCTTATACTTGCCAAGCCTTCCGCTGCGCAGGCTCGATAAATGTCCAGGCGATAATATGGCTCGATTTATTTCCGTGTTGCATCGCGATGGTTTTTACCTCAACGGCAGCTTGCTTGTGTAAGAGTCGGTAAGCCGCTGCCAAGTTATCTTGTTTGGAGACCAAACAACTGAACCACAGGCAGTTTTGGGCATATGCCTTACTTTGCACAATCATATCGCCGATGAATTTCGGCTCGCCGCCCTCGCAGCACAACTCGTGTAATTGTCCGCCAAAGTTGAGCTTCGCTGCGGTAACCTTTTTGCCTTTCAAGTTTTTGAGTTTGCGCAAAGTACCAGCTTGAGCTTCTTCCAAGGAGGCGTGGAAGGGCGGATTACAAATGCTCAGGTGAAAGCGTTCTTCGGTTGCCCATACACCCTTGAATATCTGATGTTTGTTGGGCTGCAACCTGAACTCGATGTGCTCGGACAGTCCAAGGTTCTGGGCTACAATTTGCTGGGCATTAGCTAGGGCCACAGGGTCTATATCGGTGCCTACAAATTGCCAAGCATAGGCTTTGTGACCGATAATCGGGTAAATACAGTTGGCCCCCACGCCAATATCTATACAACGTACTGGGCTGGCATGGTCAAGGTCTAGGTACAAGAGCTCTGCCAGCTGGTGGATATAATCAGCCCGGCCCGGTATAGGCGGACAAAGATACCCCGCCGGAATATCCCAATGTGCTACCCCGTAAAATTGCTTCAACAAGGCTTTGTTCAGGTTCAATACAGCTGCTGGGTCGAAAAAATCAATCGACGCATCCCCGTAAGGATTAGGCTTTACATATGGCCCCAATTCGGGATGCACCGCAATCAATGCCTCAAAATCGTACCGGCTCCGGTGCGGGTTTTTCGGATGAAAGCTTTGTTTTTCCTGGGCAAGTTCTTTTTTATGGGGCATGATGAATTATTTCTCCCCCGCTTTCAAATGCTTCGCCAAGAACTGCTCCATGGTTTCGTACAACTCGAATTTGTTCTCCTCGTTCCTAAAACCGTGGCCTTCGTTTTCTTTCAGCAAGTATTCTACTTCAATGCCTTTTTCTTTCAACGCCGCAACCATCTGGTCCGATTCTGCCTGGTTTACCCGTGGGTCCTTAGCACCTTGTACAATCAGTAATGGCGTTTTGATCTGGTTCACCAAGAATACCGGACTGGTCTCACGCATGCGCAAGCTATCGGCCTCGTTCGATGGGTCGCCAACCATCTCGTACAACATCTGGCGGTATGGCTCCCAATACGGTGGAATTGTGCCCATGAAGGTAAACAGGTTCGATACACCCACGTAATCAATGGCGCAGGCATACACGTCGGGGGTCAAAGTAATACCAGCTAGGGTAGCGTAACCGCCATAACTAGCGCCATAAATCGCAATGCGGTCTTTATCGGCCACACCTTCTTTGATCAACCAATTTACCCCGTCGGTAATGTCGTTTTGCATGGTTAAACCCCATTCTTTGAACGAGGCTTCCCAGAATTTACGGCCGTAGCCTGTGCTGCCCCTGAAGTTCATCTGCAACACGGCGTAGCCACGGTTCGCCAAAAACTGTATCTCTGGATTAAAGCCCCAGCTATCGCGGGCCCAAGGGCCACCATGCGGGTTAACCACTACAGGCAGATTTTTAGCTGGCTTGCCCTTTGGCAAGGTCAAATAGCCATGAATCGTCAAGCCATCCCTCGATTTGTATTCGATGGGCTTCATCTCGCAGAGCTCGTTTTCATCCAGCCAAGGACTCACATCCGCCAGTTTTTCCAGTTTGTCGCTCGACTTTTCGTAGTAGTAATATGCCCCCAACGAGCGGTCGCTGTAGGTGCGTACAATAAACTTATCTTCCTCGCGGTTGGTGCTGGTAATCACGGTTTCATACTTGCCCAAGTCTTTGGCCAGGCGGCCATACAAGGCTTTCACGGTCTCGTCGAGGAAGTGATACTGGCGTTTCCAAGTGGTAAATGCAATGGTTGTCAGTACTTTACGCTTGCGGGAGTACGACAAGGAACTCACGTCAACATCCTTGTGTTCGTACACCAATTCCATTTCTTTGCCATTCTTGATGTCAAATTTCACCACGGCATCTTTGTCGCGGCCAATGTTCGACAGGGCATATATGTACTGGTTGTCAAAGCTGAAAAACAGCGGCGACAAACTTTCTTTGAAATTAGTACTCAACACGGTTTTAAACGCGTCTTGCTCCTGCTCGCGGTACAAGAAACTGGTATTCACTCCATCGGTTGAAACGGCTAGGCGAATTTTACCCTCATGGTCTGTGTACCAGCTGGTTATGTTGCCTGGGTTCTCGGCCAGCAGGTCCAATTTACCTGTTTTTACATCCAGGCGATAAGGGTCAAAAATCTGTGGATTGCGCTTGTTCAGGCTTACAATCAGGATACCATCCAGCTCGGGCAACTCGTCGATAATCTCGGCGCGCACACCTGCAAAAGGCGTCAAATCAAGCTCTTTGCCCGTTTCCACATCTACGGAATAGAGGTGGTAATTCTCGTCGCCACCGTTATCTTTCGAGTAAATCAGGTTGCCTTCGCTCTCCCAAAAATAGCCCGCAAGGTCACGTTCTTCTACAAAGGTCAACTGCTTAACTTCGTTACTACCAAGCTTTTGTACAAAAATATTCTTCCGACTTTTGTACGGTGCCAGGTACGAGATATAGCCACCGCCAGGCGAAATTTGGTAGGCAGATTGTTCGGGGTTCTTGAAAAAATCCTGAAGCGGAATCAATTTGGCAGGCTCGTTCATTTCGTTTTTTGCAGGTTTACACGATGCAACAATCATGAGGCAGCCCAACAACATCAGGCTCAGGTATGGTTTCATCATTGATTGAATTTTAGACATGGTTTTGATTTGGGCGCTCCGCTGGCCCTGGCGGCCAGCGGCGGGTCGTTCGCGGCGTCGCGTTGCTCGTCCCTAGTGCTTCGCACGTCGGGAGCGCCTGCGGCGCCCGCTACCACCCCTAGCGCAGATTGCCGTTCAGCATTGCTTATTTGGTAGGTTGTAGTATCCTTTCAGGCTTTTGTGATTACCCCGTCTGCTATGCTCCACCCATCCTTGAAAAGGCTACGGTTAGGACACTTTTTTGGCCGTCGCTGCCCGTAGGGCAGCCCCTTTTGGTAGCCCCGGGTCAGCGAAGCGCAACCCGGGGTTCAGGGCGACAACCGAAAACCCGTGGCGGCAAGCCGTTTAGGTATGCAAGAAACAGGAATCGCCACGGAACGATAGCGGCACCCGTTTTCCAGGCAAACTCGGAACCCTTGCGCGGCGAGGCAATGCACCGACCTGTTTTTATCTTTTACCGCCGCGCCTAGGCTTGGGTGGGTGCGGCATTTTTCCCCGGGTTGCGCTACGCTTAACCCGCGGCTAAGATAAGGGTCTGCCCTCGCGGGCAGATCAAGGTGGTTGCATAACACTGAAAGCACGAAAAGTGTAGTAAGATTAGCGTACCACAAATTTCGACTGCAAAGCTACGCATACCTTATGATAAGACAGTCTGATTTTAGACGTTTCCAGTCTTGTTTCCGACCAATGAAGCCCCAAAAGGTACTAGTGGTCTTCGCCTTCCTCACGTTCCTCGCCAGTTGGGGCGGCAGGTACATAGTCCTTGCGAATCTCTGTATGGCGAATTTCGCCGCCAGTAGTACCAGTTAAGCTCAACAGTACTGCTGCACCGATGCTACCCACTAGGATAACCCAGGTCAACAAACGGCGGTATTTAGCCAAGAACAAAGCTGCTAGCGATAATACGCCCAAGGCAATACAAGCAAACATGGCCTTTTCGCCCATTTCTTCGTGCTCGTGGATGATGTCGTGGGTTACGCCTTGTAAGCCTTCTACAATTTCTTCGGCGCCTTCGCCGCTGTTGCTCGATAAAAATGCGAATACGGCCACGGCCACGAAGCTAATCAAGCCGGCGTACAAGGCGGTGTCGTTCTTTTTGAATTGGCCATAAGCGGTTAATGCAATGGCCCAGAAAATACCCACAATGGGCATGTGGTTTACGATGAGGTGAAAATGTGCTGCGTTCATGTTGGTGTAGATTAAATATGTATGTACGAATAATCGTTTGCAAAGAAAGAGCAATAAGAACACTGTAGCTTTGAACTACATGAATCCTGTATAACTTTCCTCTAAGTTACGCAAACTATTTCACTTTAATCAAATACTGCGTCTTCTTTCCATTTTCAATCAAAATATAACCCGAAGGCAAAACATCCTTGGGCGTTAACTGGTACAACTCATCGCTTAATTTCTGCTTGTTCACCGCGATGGCATTGCTTTTAATCGCACGGCGCACCTCCGATTTAGAAGGCATAAACTTGGTTACAACCGCCAACAGCTCCCCGATTTCGAGGCCAGCTTGCAGGCTAGCCGCGGGCAACTCCGCCGAATCTACGGCAGTTGAAGCAATTTCAAACACCTTGGCAGGTAGTTGAGTCAAGGTCTCAGTGCTCATTTTCTTATCGAAGAAGAAGGCTGTAGCCTCTAAAGCCACTTGTAAACCTTCGGCGCCGTGGATACGGCCCGTCAACTCCTCGGCCAGCGACTTTTGCAGTACACGCTGCCCGATAGCCGCCGCATGTGCTGCTTCGAGTGCCTCGATTTCAGCGGGGCTTTTCAAGCTGAAGTAGCGGTTGTATTTCACCACTTCTTCATCGCCGGCATTGAACCAGTATTGGTAAAACTCATAGCTAGAGGTCATGTCGCCATCCAGCCAGATATTGCCTTTTTCACTCTTGCCAAACTTGGTACCATCTGCTTTGGTCAGCAATGGACAAGTCACCGCGTATGCTTTGGCATTGTCGATCATTTTGCCAATCATGTGTGTACCCGTGGTGATGTTGCCCCATTGGTCGGAGCCGCCCATTTGCAAGGTACAGCCCATGCTGCGGTACAGGTGCACAAAGTCGTAGCCCTGCAACACCTGGTAGCTAAACTCGGTAAACGAAATACCCGTTTCGAAGCGCGTCTTAACCGAGTCTTTCGACATCATGTAGTTCACGGTGATGGTTTTGCCCACATCGCGTAAAAACTCGAGGGCGTTCATATTGCTGTAAAAATCGTAGTTGTCTACGAATTCAGCCTTGTTGGGCAGGTTTTCAGAGAAGTCGAGCAAATTTTCCATTTGCTTGCGCTGGTGTTTCAGGTTGCGGTCAATCACATCGAAATCCAGCAGGTTGCGTTCCTCCTCCTTGAACGAGGGGTCGCCGATACGACCCGTAGCGCCACCCATGAGCACGATAGGCTTATGGCCATGTTGTTGGAACAACTTGAGCATCATGATGGTCACGTAATTACCGATGGTAATAGAAGGCGCAGTAGGGTCATAACCGATATAAGCGGTCATCATTTGATTGTTTGACAAGGCTTCTTCCAGACCGTCGGTCATGTTATGCAGCATCCCGCGCCAGCGTAACTCTTCAAGGAAATTCATGATGATAGGTGTTTTTGTTCAAGTGCAAAGGTACGGAAGTCGGCATTAAAAATTATTCAAATTGGTTTTTTACTTTATTGGGAGGGATTGGGAGTTAGTAGGTCTTCGTTAAATGTTTATTCTTCATTGTCCATCATTAATCTTTGCCTTTGTTGGCGGGGACGACGTTAAGGGTAAAATTCTACCATTTCGCAGCTGTTTTTGGCCCTTTGTGCGCCTCCCCCCGGCGCTATGCGCCGACCCCCTCCACTGCACAGACGCTGGGCGTCCGTTGGTAGCGGGGGTTGGGCCGAGCTACGCTCGACCGGATTTCGGTCCGGCTCACGTTCCGTGGCGATTTCTAAATCGTTCATGCCCAAACGGCTTGCCGCCACGGGTTTTCTGTTTTCGCCCTGAACCCCGGGTTGCGCTTTATTCCCCGGGTTGCGCTTTGCTTAACCCGCGGCTACCGATATGGCCTGCCCTTTGGGCAGGGTAGGTAAAAATGCGTCCTAATCGTAGCCTTTGCATGGAGGGTAATTTAGCTTATCTTATATTTAATTGATTATCAATAATTCATAATTCATCATTAAATTGCGCTAGGTGCCTGGAAGGCCGCGCCGTAGGCGCGGGTGCGAAGCACGGAGCAACGCGACCCCTGGAAGGGACCGGCGACCGCACCGCGGGCGCAGCGCCCAAAAAATCACTAAAAATAACCCTAGACATGATGTAGACTTGCTATAAAATACACCTAAATCGCTTCTTACATAAGGAATAAATATAAGGTATCTTGCAAATTAGCGTTAGCCAGACTCCCTAAAAAAGGGCAATTTAAGTGTAATTAGTGCTTGCAGCCTGTATAATTTGGTGGCCTAATTCCATGCCATGAAACGCTTTATATCTGTACTAACGGCCCTGTTTATTGTCATACATTCAAGTACGGCTTGCGATGATTCCTCGGTTTCATTGATTAGTCAAAGCCAAACGGCCTGTAACTCAACCTTTGTCATTCAGGTATGTGCAGAATACCTGGGCCTTGAAGGCGCTCCCGATGCCATGACATTTACCTTTAATTGTGGTGCAACGGTGGCTGCTGGATTTACCCCGGCGACTTACTCGACCTCTAGCGGCGATATTTACACTGGCACGCGGAGTGGCAGCGTGTTGACGTATCAGACCAGTTCCATTTTTATTGCGCACAACGCCAATACCCTGTGTAGAACCTTTACCATAACCACGGTTGGGCACCCTACTTTGCTTACCATCAACGTACACCCGGGCTACCCCTCGGCGGCTTGTACCCATACCGTTGCGCTGAATCCAACCAGTGTGGCGAGCGTAAACTCGCCCTCTATTTGTAGCAACAATACCGCTACTTTAACGGCGAGCGGCTGTCCTGGAACGGTGAGGTGGTATGCCGTAGCTAGTGGCGGCGCTGTTTTGGGTACAGGGCCATCTTTTACCACACCCGTTTTAACGAGCACCACCAGTTATTTTGCCGAGTGTGTTTGCTCGGCTTCTTGTCCATCTACCCGCGCTGAATCCGTAGTTACGGTTGGTGTTGGCGCCGCCACGATTAGCCCTAACTCGGGTACCCTTGATTGTAGCAACCCCAGTGTGCTTTTAACGGCTGGCGGTGGTACAAGCTTTGTGTGGAGTACAGGTGCTACCACGAGTACTATCAGCGTGAACACGGCCAATACCTATAGCGTAACGGTATCGGGTGGTGCTTGCACGGCATCGACGAGTGTGGTGATCAGCGGCTCTGGAAGTACGGTAACGGCAGCGATAAGCCCTGTATCGGTGCTGCTGGATTGCAATAACCCAACACGTTTGCTCACGGCGAGCGGTGGTTCAAGTTATAGCTGGAGCAATGGCCATACCAGCGACACTTTAACCGTATTTGCCGCCGGGACTTATACCGTGACGGTGACCGACGGTGCTTGTACCGATATCGTATCTGTACTGGTGAGCGGCAGTGTATCCGGCCCGGTGTTGACGGTGCAAAGTAATAGTCCGGTATGTGCCGGGCAGAGTATTCGGTTGGGGCTGAGTAATTCGGCGGGTAGCATTAGTAGTGTCAGTTGGACTGGCCCACTGTCATATAGCAATACCACAACTTACCCCGATATTGATGCCGCCAACAGCGGCATGTCGGGCACGTACCAGGTTACGATGATTGATGGCAATGGTTGTCCGGGCACGGGAAGCGTCATAGTGACCGTACAAATATGCCCTGAAATTTGTGGTAACGGCATGGACGACGACCAAGATGGCCTGGCTGATGGCCAAGATATTGATTGTCCTTGTATCAGTGCGGGGCTGTAGAGGGCTAATTCGACACGCGTTGCATTTTAGTAATCCAAAGCAGTTTGCCGTTTGTGGCATCAAAATGATAAACCTCTTGCGATTTTTCAGGATCGAGGCTGACGGCAGTATATAAAAAACCGCCTTGCCATTTTTTACCAGCCTTGGTTTCTCGGAGTACCTTGTACACGGCGTAAGGCTGCATGCTGCTCTTGACATTGAAGCGTGGTTTAGCCTCCCGAACACGCCCAAAAGAATATACCAGCGTATGTGCACCCGATATAATGTTCAGCTTGGCCTTAGGGTAATTCCGACTGAGGATAGCTTGGATTTCAGACATAGATAAAAGAGCTTGCTGTTTCAGGCTGATTTCCCTTGCGCCATATTGGTTATTTTCGACGTAAATATAGTCGCCATTATCTTTCAGCGAAACCAACATTTTGACCGTGAGGGGTACATCATTTTTGACGAAGCTGTAGCTTATAATGGCCTCCTTGCAGGTGTTCTGCGGCTGGGTGCTACATGGACTACTGCTTTCAGTGCCGGTATTGGCGTATAAATAACCCGGGGCACAGGGGTTTTGCAGGCAAGTCATGGTAAAGTTTTGGGCAAAGCCAGCCTCCCCGAAAAAGCTTTTCATGGTGCTATCGGCCAACTGTTTTAGTCGGAGGTTATAATCCAGGGTAATGGGTGTGTCAAGGGCGTTGTGTATGGCAGTATTCTCAAGTGGCCCGGCCAACAAGTGGAGGGTTTGTGTAGTCAGTAGGAGGAGGGGGAGGAGTTTGTGCATGGGGGGATTATTTTTAATAAACCAACACTTGTTTCCATTGCTCAGATTCAGCGAAGGCTTTGATGGTTTCATTTCTTTTTTCCAAAAGTCTTTTCATGTATTGTTTGAGGAACAAGGTATCGGCGATTTTCCCAAGCAAGCCTAGAGGTGCTTCATAATCAAAGATGTCAAGCATGTGGGTTTTGGCGTCTAGCGTTTTAAAAATATGTTCGTGTTTGAATCTTTTAAAAATGCCTTGTTCCATTTCGTCCACGAAGTAATCAGGCATATCAAAAGCAGTGATTTTAGACGTCAAGGCTTGGTATATGCCAAAGTGTTTGGCCCGCCAGGTTACGGATTGATTCAGGCCAATTAGTCCCGCCGTTACACCGCCAATGGCTTCTTCATGGGTATGTTTTGTGGAGATTTTGTGCAGGTCAATACTCCTCGACAAGTCAAAGACAATGTTTTGAGGAGCATGAATTACGGTTTCTAGTTTTATGGTGGGCATGGGGGGCGGTTTTTCAAGGTGTATGCCTTTACAAAAGTATAAAAAAGGATAGCTGTATTCATTATGCCATCAGCCTAACCTGATATAAGCATTAAAAAAATGAATATTCATTGTTCATCATTCATTGTTCATAGTTATGATGGGTGGCGCCCCGGCTTCGCCGTCGCTACGCTACGCAGCTCGCTGTCGCTCGGCCCGCGTTGCGGTCTGGCCCTGCGGGCCACTGCTTCGCATCGCTGGCGCGGGAGGCGCAAAATTGCTGGCTCCTTAGAGAACTAAAGGCTAATGGGGCAGTAATGATTATCGGTTTACAAAAAGAAACGATAAATCCACAGCTTACACAATTTTGTCTACCGGTTTACCTATTCCTTTCAATAGTTCTTCTAATTGACCACCAGGACTCGCATAACCTATTGTGATATTGTCTGCTAAATTAGACATGAGCTTATTGCGCACATATGCATTCGCACTAGTAACACGTCTTTCATTTTTATCAAATGGTGTAATAATCAAAAGCCTTCCCTCTTCCAAGGGCTTTTTGAAGGCTGGTTCTATTTTTTCTTTTACACCTCGTGCCAATACTAAAATTATTGGCTGCTTGCCTTTGAGTAGATAGTATAATACATCTTTCTCAATTTGGCTATGGAAGCCACTGATTATGCAATTACCTTTTTCTCTTTGCTCTATAGCCCAATCATAGCATTTTAATACAACCGAAGCGGGTACTCTACGGCTGCATAAAAAAGCTGTTTTGGGGAGCTTTAAAAGGTCGATATTGCCAAGGTATTCTTTAATCATAAGTTGTTTCTTCCTCGTTCGTCAATTCTTTTCCCATACGATTTTTTACATCATAGTTAATTATAAACTCTAGCTCATCAAGGTTAAATTTATAATGCTTTGCCAAAACTTTGTCGATTTCGTCAATAATATTCTTAGATTTACTAACAACAAATTGTTTTTGATCGAGAGAGCCTTTCGTTTTTGAATTAATGGTTTTCACTTCTGCATGCTGTTCCAATGATTTTAAGTATTTTTGACCAAGTATAGTAAGTTGATTTAAAGTATCGGGTAAAGGGTCACTAAATCTGAACCCAAAAATCATATAATCTTTAAGATTAAACATGTCAAAGTGACAAGAGTAATACCACCAAAATGTAGAACTACTAATTATTGCAATTGCCTGGTGGTTTGTTATTCCAGTAAAATATGCTGCTTTTTCACTGAGAGCTTCTGTTCCAGAAGGCATATCAGTAATAACTTTCCAATATCTTCCCCCTGCAGTTCTATAGTATATTACGTTATTTGATACCGAATCTGCTTTCAGGTATGAAATTGGCTTATTAGAATAAAATTTACTTAGAATACTTGTTTCTATTTCGTCGTTTTGGATTTTAAGAATCGATGATGTATAAGTTAAGTTTTTCTCAGTCTGCTTGGAGTAATTTATACTTGGAAATAAATTTTCACGAGTAGAGGAATACCAGCGTTTAATACCTGTAGTATACAAGTTACATCCTTCTGTTTCTTTTCCTATTAACTCTATAACTAATCTCTGGTCAACACCATCAAATAAACTACTAGGTCTTTCATCAAATGCAGAAATCCAAACATTTCTACTTTTCTTTCCGGGATTAGGCTTAATCATATTTTGAAGGCTAATCATTCTTGAAGTGCTTATTGATGGTAGAGGAATTATTAACCCAATTAGTCCATTTCCTGAAATTAATTTAAAGCACCTTTCAGCAACAAATGCGTGGAGGTTGCCACATTCTAAGGTTACGTAATCCCTAAGTAAATAAACCGTTTTAAGCTTTGTCCCATATTCAACATAAGGAGGATTACCAACCACAACATCAAAGCCGCCTTTATTGTTGATAATTTCATAATACTCTGCAAACCAATGAAAAGGTTGATGAGTTTTAAGCCAGTGTTCGTATCTTAATCCGCTTGATTGTTTATGAAGTAATAGGTTTAGTTCGTGATTTAATTCATTGAGCCGTTTGTTAAGTTCTGACTTTGCCTTTTTAAACTCCTTAAAATCATCTCCATAGGTCAACTGAATTTCTTTGTATCGTTTGAAAGCATTGGCAACAATTTCGCATTTCTCTTCAATTAAAGGTTTTGCCAATACTCCGTCAAAAGTATAGGTTAAACCCTTTTGCAATTCCGCTTCAGTAGCAAAGCCAATAAGCGTATTACCTGAACGGATATTGAAATCGATATCTGGTAAAGGTTCTAGACCCAAATTTGGTCTGCGGTAATCAGCCTCTACTGTTGCAACAAGCTTAAGAAACAAACGCAGCTTGGCAATTTCAACTGCCTCTTTCATGATGTCAACACCATACAAGTTACGTAGTATAATGCTTTTGTAAATGAAGTATTGCAGATTGGGATGTTCGGGGCTCTTTACTTGAGCCAGTATTTCTTCAAAAAACTTATACTTACCTTTAGGTGCTTCTGCTACAAAGTTTTCCATTCGTTGCAGACAGCTTTCATACAATGGTTCTAGAATATTCATTGCAGCAAACAAGAACGCACCAGAGCCACAGGTAGGGTCAATTATGGTTACACTATTCAATGATTTGTAAAAGTATTTTAGTAGCTCAGGGTCATTAGTATTTTCTACTACGTCCTGTGTAAACTGGCGAATACTTAAATTATAGGTAATAAAATCGTTAATTGCATTAATTTCCCCTTTATCAATTTTGTTTTTAACTTCAGTGTAGCGGTTTCTACGGTCAACTACTTCGCGCCAAATTTCAGTTGGTAAAGCGTAATCGGCGTTAGCTGGTTTATTCCATTCATTTCGTTTGCCTATATCCTTAATTCCGAGTTCGACTTCTTTTGGCAAAGGTTTTTCTACACCTTTTTTCACTGCATCATAAATGTATTGGTCACCACTTTGCTTGACCATTTGCCACAATTCGGCATCTATACTAAACGCCTTCGGGTAATGACGTTTAGTTTCATCAAATAGGTAAGGCAGGATACAATTTTTGCTAATATAGTCGGTAATATCTTCTTTCGTGTAGTATGCCCCCATATTTGCCCTGTCGTTGATATACTTCTCAAAGATGTAACCAATCACATCTGGGTTAATATCTCTACCTGTAGCTGTATGCCGTGTATCTAAATGCCATTCGTATTGGTCAAAAAAATCGAATAGGCGTTCAAAAGCCTTGTCGTCAATGTCAATACCTGAATTATTTTTCTCCAATTCGTGTTCATCAAATAAACCACCGTTCAAATAAGGGATTTTACCAATTTCAATTTGGGTTTCAGGGCTTTGTGTGGGTTCATTCAAACCTTTATAGAATAGGACTAATAGAAAATCACGGTAAAAAGAATAGAATTTTACGTTTCCTTTTTTCGCTTTGCAGTCATTTAATTTATCACGAAGGTAGTTTTTATTGTTGTCTAAAAAGCCTTTCTTCTGTATGAAATAGCAAAACATAAGGCGGTTGAGCATTAATGAAGCATACCATTCCTGATTAGTTTTATCGGAAAACCCTTTTATAAACTGCAAAAATGCTCCATGCTCCTTTTTAAATTTATCGTAAAACTGCTTAGTAATTTTTTCATTATTCTGGTTGAAATTATCAGTAATTCGTTTTGTTACATCAATGATTGTAATTTTTTCCTCTTCATCTAATTCAAAGAATATACCCGCAGCCCGTTGGTAAAGCAACTCAGGGTCTTGATTAACATGCCAACGTGTCTCGGCTACTTTGGTAGGTTTCCCAGTTTGTCTTACTACTAATTGCCAAATCTGTTCGGTTTTCTTGGTATCGAAAAAAATAATTAGATGTTCCTGAAATAATTTGGTTACTTTAGTTTCAATTTTTTTACGGGTATTGTAATCTGCGATCAAACCATTTGACAAAGGATTACACAACAAGATTTTGAAACCACTTTTTTCAGCAACTGCTTGAAGCGTATAGGTTTCATTGTCTACTACTATTGGTTGAGTTGTTTTATCGTTATTCCAGCCCATATCATTAAACAGTTCCCTAAAGTTGAACTGCCTAATGTAAGCTGAAAAGTCTTTTTTATCTAGTGCCATGTTTATTTTAACTGTTGGTTAAGCCCAATGAGCAAATTATTTGTGGTTCCCTATTTTCTTGTTCTTCTTCGTTCACAATAGCCAGTTTATCTTCCTCACGAAGTGAAATGACCAAAGAGGCTAATTGGTCGTCCGATATCCCCGCTTTTAATTGACGATTTAAGGTTTCTCTTGCAAACTCTTTCAACGGAAATTTATAAATATCATCGACAGCTTTCTTCAATTGTTCGTTTACAAACAACGTTCCTTCATTCTCTTTGCAGTAACGATCTAAACGCATATAAACTCGATACTTGACACCTGTTTTCTTGCCAAGTGAACCTCCTGTGTTTTTTTCTTCTTCACGAATAAAATCAATTCCATTTTTAACCAATTCATGGTGATTTTCCAATTTGTTTTTCGGCTTGGTTTCAAAAGTACACTGTGCTGCTTTCAAAATTGTGTGCTGAGATTGCGTAATCACTTTACCTTTATTGTCCATCCAAGCTAATACATCATTTTCTTCTGATGTGCGCGTGTATACAATCACGCCCTCTTTTTCAGGTGTATCGTCATTATGCTTGGTTGCGTAAATCACATTCGGCAAATCGGGAATAATTTTGTTCAATTCGGGATAGGTATCTGATGCATTTTTCCAAATCTGATAAGCTAGAGACGCTAAATCTACTTCTGTATCATCATCTTCACCATCCAAAATGCCGGATTTTTCATTATATAGGTCAGTTAGGTTTACAGGATCTCCATCGAAAAATGTTTCGTCACTGCCTACAACATTTGCGTTTTCCTCTATTCGCTGTGTTAGCCTTTTTCTCAAATTAATAATTGCTTCAATCCCATCCTCGGGCAAAAATGAATAGCAAATAATTTTATCTGCTTTCTGACCAATACGGTCAACGCGGCCAGCGCGCTGAATTAAGCGAATAATAGCCCAAGGCAAATCGTAATTTAAAATAATGTGAGCATCTTGCAAATTTTGACCTTCACTTAATACATCTGTAGTTATTAGTACTCTCAACTCTTGGCCATTTTTGATGAAGTCCGATTTTTGATTGCTGAAAGGGCTAAATCGATGTGCCAAATTAGTTGGGTTTTCATGATCGCCTGTTACACATTCAATGTGATTAAGACCTCTCTTCTTTAGTTGTTCCGTTAGGTAATAAGCTGTGTCGGCAAACTGGGTAAATACTAATACTTTTTCTTTATCATGTGTCGCCGTCAGCAAGTGATGAAGTGCATTCAACTGCCTGTCCTCGTCTGGATTCCAATCCTTTCCGATGTTCAGAATATTGATGATTTCTTTGCTGTCATTAATCAAGTTATTTAGTAAACTTTTATTAAAAAACTCACTTCTTAACCAGTCAAAACGAGTTCGGTATTTGATATCAAAAAGCTTATAGACTTTTTCAGCACTTTCCAAATAGGCATTTTCTCTAAGTACAAGACTTAATGTATTATCGTCTCCATCTCCATCTAAATCTTCATCTTCCAAATATTCGTCTAGATTTGCAACTATGTTCTTGCCAATTGGAATAGGTAAATCATTCCTTAAAGCATAAATAAAAATGTAATTTCTTAAAACATGTCTACTAAGCGAAAGCAAAAACGAATATCCACTACTTTCTAAGCGTTTAAATAAATTAGTTCTACAAAAACCCATCAGCCTTCGACCTGCACGACTAAGGTTTTGCATGATTAACTCTTCTTCTTTCGTTGCTTTAACTATTGGTCTTTCATTTAAATACTGTTTAAGTCCATATCTGGGTAAATCCAAATCGTTAATTATATCAACAACTTTGGGCGAATACATTTTGGCATATTGATCTTTAGGGTCTTTAGGGTTAAATACATAATCAACGCGCTTAGGTATACGTTCAGGGAAGTATGACCTGGAGCTATCAGCAAAAGTTAAAAACTTTCTGCCATTGATTGGATCGGTTTCGGCATAATTATTTTTAATAAAACTCCTAGTTCTTCGTACTAGATACAATCGCATGAGTTCTCTCCAGTCATCCGAAAAGTGGCTTTTTTCAAAAGCTCTTATACTCCTTATAAATGTTTCTGTATGCTGTGAAATAAACTTAACCTGCCCTCCAATACTTTCAATGTATCGTTCCGGGCTTATACCTAAATCTTTATCATCTGAGATAAATAAACGAAGCTGGTTTGAAAGGTCTAAATACGTTTTATTGTATGGAGTTGCAGAAAGTAAAATCACCTTGCTGTCATTCTCCTCAAGGTACGATTTAATTGCTCGATAGCGGCTTCCTTGGTCGTTTCGCAAGTTGTGACTTTCATCAATAATTACTAATCTATAACGTCTTAAACTTGGCAATATGGTTTGTACTTTACTTTGTGAAACTACTTTTGCCCTTAATTGGTATTGGTGAGCATAATACTCCCACATTTCCACTAAGTTTTTAGGACATAGAATTAACGTTTCTAAAAAAAAATCATCTTCAAATAGCTTTGCTAATGCCGTCGCTGTAATGGTTTTTCCAAGTCCGACCACATCACCAATTACGACACCACCTCTTTTATGTAAATGTCGTGCAGCAACTAAAACCGCTTTTTGCTGAAAGTCTAATAATTCTCTTTGAAAAACTTTTGGCAACTTGAATTCATTGATGCCAGCCCTAGCCTCTCTAGAAAGATGATAAGCTATCTTTATGTAGATATGAAAGGGAGATACTAGTCTCTCAGCAGCCCAAGAGCTATCTATGATTTCTATAAGTTCTTGGGTTATATCTATGCACCAACGGTCTTTCCATCTGTCATCGAACCAAATAGCCAACTTATTGGCTGCATCTTGATCCATTACGTCAATATTCAATTCACCTTGCTTTACAAGTCCAGCAAGTGTCAAGTTACTGCTACCTAAAAAACCAACTACAGGAACCCTTTTATCGTCGCTATAAGCCAAATACAATTTTGCATGTAGAGTGTAACGTAAATGAAGTTTTACAACTACTTTTTTATCCTTCATCTGTTGGCTCAACTTTCGCAAAGCCTTTTCATCTGCCTCGGTTGGGGTACCAATGGTAAGTTGATCTCTAAATTCTTGTGCAAGTCGCTTTTTAAGTTTTACAGCTTCAGCTTGATCTATGACATGGTCTTCATCCTTTGCAAAATATTCTCTTAAAATGTCGATGGGCATTTTCTGCATTCCAACAAGCAGCCGACAAATTCGATGCAAGTCCTCTTTTCCTTCAACTATCGTTTCTCCCTCTAAGCGGTCAATATTATCTGCAACTTCCTTCCACCCTCTTAGGTTAAAATATCCAACACAAAAGTCTGTTCGCTTAGATAGTTCAAGCGTTTCATTCAGTCCCTTGGTTAAATGGTTTTCTATATTATCGTAAATCTTTGGCATTGTATAAAAATATAATTTCAATTGGTTGGCCTAAAAAAGTTCTTAATTTTAGTTAATTAATGTAGTTTAGAGTTTATTACGTAATAACTCTTGGCTATTCCTAGGTATGACGAATTCGTAAGGAAGAATCAAATAAGCGAATCTAGCGTTGCAAATTTACAATGTGAAAAACATACGGCATAGCCATGCGAAGTTAGAATTAAAATAGCGAAGAACAAAATTTTTGTATGTTTGGCTAATTTGATATCTATGTAGAACCGAAGAGGGGGGAACTTATGCAAAACCAGGTGGTCAGATATTTGCGAGTAGGAATATTATCCAAGATAGAGTACTGACCATAGCTTACAATATTAAGAACTAATGAAAAGTAATCTTTGTAAAATTAAAATTGTTATTTGTCAATTAATTAAATTCAGCGTTTTAATAGCAAATAAATGATAAATGTAAGTGCAAATAATACAGCCCCTGAACTTACCAAAATCACAGTAAATAGACTTTTTTGTCGGGATACTATTTCAGTAATACGTTTGTCTAGTTCTGAAGCAAAAATATCTCTGAGCTTGACTGTTTCTTGCTCCATTAGTTGCTTAATTTCAGATTTATTTTCTGCAAGTTTAATGCGTACAGTCTCTTCAAAATCACGATAGAATTGTTTATTCTCCTTTCGCAAACTGTCTACAATTTCAGATAAACTTTTCTCAAAATCCTTGTTTTGTTTCTTGATATCTTCAAGTTTTAAGGTTATAAGACGTTGAGACTCTGACTGAATTTTAATATAGTGCTTTTCAAACTCGTCAAGCTTTGTTTTCAAAAAAACTTGAATATCCGATTTGTTTTTACTGTACTGTTTTTCTATTTCTGAAATATTCTTTGCAACCTCATTTTGGAATTCTTGATACTCTTTCAAAACTGAATGCAAATTATCACTACTCTCCTTGATTGCTGAAACAGCAGTTTTATAGTCTTTAGCCAGTTTGTATATTTCTTGATGAACTTCGCCAATAGATTTAAGTTTTGAAACCTCTTTATCAAACTCAGCTAACACGTTATCAAATTTTTGCAAATTGTTCATAAAATCGTTGGTTTATTACTTTTAATGATTCTAATTTCTTGGCTAAAACATCACCAAGCAAGTACATGATATTAAATTGTTCCGCCAAAAATTCTAACTTTTCGGGATAGTATTTTGCAATGGATCTTGCTAATTCAAATTTAGCATCCTCGGAAAGATGTAAACCTAAACCTATCATCTGTTCAATGATATAATTCTGTTCATCGGCTGTGAAAACATCCTTAATCTGTAAAATAGCATTTTCTAATCGTGGTTTGCCGTCAGTATCTTCATAATCATCAAGAAATAAACGAACAAAACCGCTAATAAAGTTTAAGCCAATATTGGAACGATAACTTTCCAAGAAACGACTTAAACTGTCCTTTAAAGTCTGAAATTCCTTCATCGTTATTATTTTATTTCTATTATAGAAGAATTCGAACCATTTTTCAAACTCTTTCGGGTTTTCTGCAATATGCTGAATAATGAAAGTTGTTTCAGTAAATTTGAAATATGTATCAATTCGGGCCTTAAATGATTCGCTGTTTTCAAATTCCGAACACCAATCAGACAATGTTTTTATAGACTGCCTACGTGTATAAACTATATTTTCCCAAGTCCATTGAAGTAAATACCATATGGCTTTATCTGTAATAGTCACTTTGTCTACTGCTTTTACGTTAACTTCTACCTCTGTCAATGGTTCATATTTATGAATAAACTTTGATAAGCTTTCTAATATCAAGCTCTCAGCAAGTTGATTAAATTCAACTTCATAATGTGTAACAAAATCAGTTGTCCAATCTTTGACAACTCCCAATAAACTCAGCCTATAAATACCTTTTTGTATTTCATTTTGGTTGGCATGTATAGTTTTATTGAAATTTCGTTGGCTATAAGTTCGCAAATCATTTTTGGCATTGTTCCAAAAAATCATTTTTGTTGTATTGTCTTGAAAATATGTATCTATCAAAAACTTAATAATAATAAAATCTTCTTGCATATCTCTTTGTCCTTGCAAGAATAAAAAGATAATACGAAAAATATCCTTGCCGCTAAACCCTACGGCCTGATTAATTTCTGAAATACGTGTAATGCTCGTTTCTGGAGCAAATATCTCATCAACAATTTGTTTATCAAATGATTCATGTGTATGAAATACAAAGCATTGGGCTTTTTTATTTTTATTTTTTGGTTCGGTTTTATCCCACCTGCCTGCCCTCCCTGCTTCTTGATATAAGGCTTCTACTGAACTAGGTAAACCATAATGAAAAGTATAATGTATATTTTGCTTGTCAATACCCATACCAAAGGCTTTAGTGGCTACCATCAAAGGAAATTCACTCTTCTTAAACGACTTTTGAACATCTTTTTTATACTTTTTAAATTCATTTTCATTCATCACAGGTAAATCCTGCCCAATGAAGACTTGAAACCACCTAGGATTTCTTGTACCTACAATATTGTAAAGTTTTTCATTCAAACATTTTTCTATTAAGGAATCCTCAAACCCTTCTTCTTGAAGGTGTTTTCGAACTCTTACTTTTACCATCTCAGCATCTCCTGCAACTGTCTGATCAACCAATATTTTTGTACTAAAACTTGGAGTATCACCAGAGTACCACTTTGCTTTCTTCCTATAAACAGTATTTATTTTATTAGATAATGTATAACAGCCAAACTCACCATTGACATTAGGTGTAAAAGCCAACCCTGCCATATTAGTGTAGTCTAAAAAGGCGTCGGTACGATTTAAGTCATCTAACTTCTGTTTTAATACTTCCCATTTTTGTCCATTATCATTAATGACTTCAAAATGCAGTTCTTTCCGGCTATAATCTAATAACGTTTTTACATTTTCATCTTTGAGTTTGAACTCTATTTTTATATCCTTGAGCACATTTACTGATGCTGTAGCTGTAAGTCCTATAAACTTAGTATCAGGACAATATTTTTCAATTGTATTGGCTAAATTTAAATAAGAAGTCCTAAAATCGTGTCCCCATTCGGACAAACAATGTACTTCATCTATTACGGCATAAGCAATGGAAAAATTAGTAAATACCGATGATAAATATTCTCTAAAAGTTTTAATCTGAAACCTTTCGGGAGAAACCCATATAAATAAATACTTGCCTTGAGAAAATTCAAATTGTATTTTATCTTTCTCTGAAGAAGTCAAATCTCCAGAGATAAAACTTGTATTGGTAATAAGCGAATTATTTAAGTTATCTTGCTGGTCGTACATTAAAGATTTTATTGGACAAACAACAAAGTTTATGCTTGGCTGCAGCAAGCATGGAAGTTGATAACAAATAGATTTTCCGCCGCCTGTGGGCAACAGTCCAATCGTATCGTTTCTTTGTAGAGCATTTACTATTATGGGGAATTGACCTTCTCTAAAATCAGACTTTTCAAATATATTTTGCAAGAAAAAACGTAGGGCCCCCTTATCCTGCTCGTCATCACTTACAATTTTATATTTTACCGGATCTGTAGTGCTTGCCCGGAAATAATTCTTCTCCGCTCCAAAATAATCAGTTCGCACATAGATTTTTTCGGTATAAAGCTCATTTTCATCTGTATATCTTTTGAATAGACTAAAATCAATGTTAATGTATCCTTTGTGAAAGGCTGTATTGTTTTCGTTTTCGTATGTTTTTATTTCAATCTTTGGCTTTTTAAAGTCTAATTTTCGAAGTTGGCAAAGGTTTTCAAGCCACAAAAACAAGTCATGGATAGCTAAACTAGCAAAATCGTTTATATCTCTTTCTAAGATACTGAATTTCCAAACCTTATCATTGATTGAAATATAATCATTAATCAAAAACTCTAAAACTAATAATTGAAAACGGATAATGGCGGTGGGTAAAAATTTAGTGCGGTATTCATAATTTGAAATTTCGTTACTTTTAATTTTTACATATGCATTTCTATATAGCTGTAGATAAGGCTTATTATTAATATGCAAGAAACTATCAATTCTTTGTTTTATTTCTTCTATCTTAGGAATAAAAGAACCACTTTTAAGTTCATTGGTTGTTATTCGGATAGTTTTAATGCCCTTTGTAATCAAATATCTATCTCTAATGTTGTCAGATACTCTAGAGACTTCATTTCTTTTGTGTTGCTGCCCATCAACTTCAATCACCAATTTTGCTTGGGGTAGAAAAAAGTCAACTTGTTGATTTATAAAATCCCTATTGTACTCGCCAACTAATTCATTAATCTCTACTTCGGGTAAAATTAGAGACTGGACAAAGGCATACTCACCAAAATATTGAGGAATAACTTTTTCAAAAAAAAATTTTGCAGGAAAGTCATTATTAGTAGTATCTCCTTTAATAGTTCTGTGCCAAATCGGAGCTTCACCATCAATTAACAAAAAAGGCTCCTTGAAATCATCTTGTTCATGGATTTTGCCAATTTTTTCTTGGAGATATTTTGAAAGTATTGTAGGAAATCCACGCTGTAAAATATTTTTAATGACAAAATATACCGACAAGTAGTCGGAATTTATCTGATTTTCAACCAAATTTTGTATAACAAAATTTGGATTGGTAAAAGAGTAGTTTGCCGTGTATTTCTTTTGCATCGGTATAATTACATAAATATTTCTTAGAATACATCACAAAGATAAAAAAAAGTTATATAAAAATGCAAGTCTAAGCAAAGGTTTTATTGGAGATTTGCAGTAGCCGGTATAAGCCTAGTTGTTATTTACCCGCTCGGTCGGGGCGGCTCTGCCGCCGAAGCGTGAGCGATGCGCAGCCGTGGCCGTAGGCCAGACCGCGTAGCGGGCCGAGCGAATAGCGAGCGGCGTAGCGTAGCGACCCGAAGGCCGTTAGGCCGAGGGGCACGCCCCCCAAATCCCACCTACCTCAACTCGAACTGTAGCTTGACCAAGCTTTGGTATATACCGTTTTCCTGCTGCATTAAGGTCTCGTGGTTGCCAGATTCTACAATTTGACCACGGTCCAGCACCAATATTTTATCGGCCTCGCGGATGGTAGCCAAACGGTGCGCGATGATGACCGAGGTACGGCCTTCCATCAACACGTCGAGGGCATCTTGTACTACTTTTTCCGACTCGGCATCGAGCGACGAGGTGGCCTCGTCCAAGATCAATATGGCCGGGTCTTTCAATATGGCGCGCGCGATGGCAATGCGCTGGCGCTGCCCGCCGCTGAGCTTGATACCACGCTCGCCCACCACCGTGTCGAGCCCCTCGGGGAACTTGCTGATGAACTCCCAGGCGTTGGCTTTTTGGGCTGCCGCCATGATGTCCTCGTCGCTGGCATCGGGTTTACCGTAGGCAATGTTCTCGCGGATGCTGCCGCCAAACAACAACACGTCCTGTGGCACAATGGCCATTTGCTTGCGGTAAGCCGTGATGTCGTAGCTGTTGGCCGATTGGCCGTCCACGATGATCTCGCCGCCATCGAGCTGGTAAAAACGCAGCAATAATTGCGCTATGGTTGATTTTCCCGAGCCGCTAGAGCCCACGATAGCCACTTTCTGGCCGGGCTCAATCTCAAACGATATACCGTTGAGCACCGTTAACTCGCGGCGGGTTGGGTAGGCAAAAGTGGCGTTCTGGAAACTAATCTTGCCGTTGAAACGGGGTAGGGTATCGTTGGCTTTCTCCATGCTTACTTCCGAGTCGAGGGCTAGTATCTCGCGGATACGCTCGGTGGCGCCCACGGCACTCACAATCTCGGTGTAAAAACTGCCTAAGCTGGCTATGGCCGCGCCAATCAGCACGGTAAAAAACACAAAATTCCAAAGGTCGCCGATGGTCATGCTGCCATTTTGCACGCTCACGGCGGCGCGCCACATCACGAAGAACAACACACCAAACAAGGCAAAAATGATGAAAGAGGCAAATAAACCGCGCATTTTGGCGGCTTGTATCGAAACGTCTACCAGCTTGTTGAGCGATTTACCGTAGCGCTTGGTCTCGAACAACTCGTTGGTATAAGCTTTCACGCTGTGTACCGACTGCATGGTTTCCTCCACGATCACGTTGGTGGCAGCCAGCTCGTCCTGGCGTTGTTTCACTACCTTGCGGATGTATCGGCCAAAAAATATAGCGGTCACGATAATCACGGGGAAGGTGGCCAACATGATGAGGGTTTGGCCGGGCATGGCTACCGCGAGGTAAATGATACCGATGAGCAGGATGATAATCTGGCGCACAAACTCGGGGAAAGTAGTGGTGAGTACGCCTTGTAGTTGCGTCACGTCGTTGGTGATGCGCGAGGTAAGCTCGCCGGTGCGTTTTTCTTCAAAAAAGGGAATGCCCAGGGTAATCAGCTTGCCGTAAAGGTCCTTGCGGATATCGGCCATGCCTTTCTCGCTCACGATACCAAAGGTGTACACCCGCAGGTACGAGAACACACTCTGGATGAGCAGGGCCGCGAACAGCACGAGGAAAGCCGTGTTCACCGACACATCGTACTTCGAGGTACCGTCCAGGATTTTAACCACCTCGCCAGGAATCGCCATGATGAACATGAACAGCACCGAGCCGATGGCCAAGAACAGCATACCCGCGATGAAGGGCCATTTGTAGGGTTTGATGTAGGCAAATATTTTGCCGGCTGCTTTGATATCGTCGAACGAGAGGCGTTTTTTAGCGTTTTCCGCTTGTGGCTTGGAGCTCATGGGGTGCTTATGGATTAAATGGAATTACTTGGGAACAAGTAAGTGGCGGCAAAGTTACGTTAATTAGGCAAAAATTGTAATAGTTAGGAATTAGGAGTTATGAGTTAGGAGTTTAGAGTTATGAGTTTAGAGTTAATCAATTCATCATTTCATCATTTATTCTTTTTGGGCGCCCCGGCTTCGCCGTCGCTACGCTTCGCGGCTCGCTATACGCTCGGCCCGCGTTGCGGTCTGGCCCTACGGGCCACCGCTTCGCATCGCTGGCGCGGTATGCCATTAAGCGATATTTATTTTGACCATTTTCGAGTGTTTTTTTACCTTAAATAACCACCCCGTCTGCTGCGCTCCACGCTTCGCGTTCCGCTTGCATCCACCCCTCCTTGAAAAGGAGGGGAGCTCATGCCTTGCTATAAATATTTGATTTACAGTTATTTAAAAGAATAAGCCAGTTCCCCTCCTTTTCAAGGAGGGGTGGATGCGCACAGGGTGTTTTACACCCTGTAGCGCAGACGGGGTGGTTATAAAACCCTGAAAAATTAACGCTTAATGGCATTGGCCTGGCGCGGGGTCCAGGGGGGCAAACACCGTAAGTCCCACTACAACAGAAAACTTGAATGCTGCATTCCTTGTTCATAGTTCATCATTATCATAGCGCCTCCCCCCGGCGCTGCGCGCCGACCCCCTCCACTGCACCGACGCTGCGCGTCAGTTGGTAGCGGGGGTTGGGCCGAGCTACGCTCGACCGGATTCATCGTTCATCGTTCATTGTTCATAGTTCATTGTTCATAGTTCATTGTTCATAGTTCATTGTTCATTGTTCATCATTCCTCGTTCCCAAAAAAAGTTCCTCGTTCATAGTTCATAACTCATAGTTAAAAAGAACTATCTTCGCGCTGCGCCACAACAGGCCAAAAAACCAATAATTCAGCACAACCATGTATCGTTTAATTTTATTCTTTACGTTCGAACGTTTGCTCATCTTGATGGGTATCTCAACGGTTGCCTTCTTTGCCTTAACCTTCACGGTGGGCTTTGCTTGGTCATGGCCCTTTTTGCTCATCATGATTTTCTTGTTTATCCGTTATTTACTCCTCGGTAGCGTGGGTGCGGCAGCGCGTAAGCTGCAAGACCAAGATTTTGACGGTGCTGAACGCATGCTTAAATATACCTGGAAACCACAATGGCTCCAGTTTGGTATGCAGGCTATGTACTATTTCTTGCGTGGTACTATCGCTATGTTCCGCCAGGATTTAGCTAAAGCCGAAACGGAGTTCAAAACCGCCATCGACCTCGGCTTGCCCGATGCCGATAGCCAAATTATGGCCTACGTTAACTTGGCGGGTATTCAATTGCGTAAAAACAATCGTACCCAAGCCAAGGAATACGCCGTTAAAGCACGCAAACTCAAACCAACCAACTCGATGATTGAGGATTACCTCAGCCAAATCGAAAAAGCACTCCAAGCGCCTAACGTGGGTATCCAACATCAACAAATGATGTACGGTAAAGGCGGAAGGAAGATGAAAGGAGGGAGGTAGAGCAGAGTGCAGAGTGCTGAGAGCAGAGAGCAGAGTGAGATAGGAGAGAGGAGATAGGAGATAGGAGTGAGGAGTGAGGAGTGGACCTCCGGCTTTTTCGAGGATTTTCAACTTGTAACCCTGAACTATCATCATCAAAATATTAACTACCAGTCTGCTACTAGCCTAAAAACTATCAACTATCAACACCAAACTATCAACTTCCCAATGTTCAAAATCGACGTTCATACGCACATTTTGCCGGAGCACATGCCCAAGTATGCCGAGAAATTTGGCTACGGCGGGTTTGTACACCTAGAGCATCATAAGTGCAACTGCGCGCGGATGATGGTGGGCGATAAGTTTTTTAGGGAGATAGAATCCAACTGCTGGGATCCGGCACAGCGTATTACCGAGTGCGACGTACACGGTACACACATGCAGGTACTCTCAACTATACCCGTGTTGTTTTATTACTGGGCCAAAGCCCAAGATGCACTCGATGTTGCTCGCTTTTTGAACGACCATATTGCCGAGGCTTGCAAACGCTATCCCAAACGCTTCATCGGCCTGGGTACCGTGCCGCTGCAAGACCCTGAGTTGGCCATCCGCGAGCTAGAGCGCTGTATGAACGAGCTTGGCTTGGCCGGCGTTGAAATCGGCTCGCATGTCAACGATTGGAACCTCAGCGACCCTGCATTGTTCCCTTTCTTCGAGGCAGCCGAACGCCTAGGCGCGGCGGTGTTTGTACACCCTTGGGATATGATGGGCACCGACCGTATGACAAAATACTGGCTCCCTTGGTTGGTAGGCATGCCCGCCGAATCATCTCTGGCCATTTGTTCCATGATATTTGGCGGCGTGTTGGAGCGTTTGCCTAACTTGCGTGTGATGTTTGCCCACGGTGGTGGTTCGTTCCCTGGCACCCTGGGGCGTATTGAACACGGGTTTCACTGCCGACCCGATTTGGTGGCCGTTGACAATCCCGTGAATCCACGCGAATACTTGGGCAAGTTTTACGTCGACTCGCTGGTGCATGACCCCATGATGCTTAAGGTTATCGTTGATTTGTTCGGGGCCGATTTCGTGGCCTTGGGCTCCGATTACCCCTTCCCGCTGGGCGAGGATTTGCCCGGCAAACTCATTGAAGATTCCAGTTTTAGTCCAGATATAAAAGCCAAGTTATTGCATGGATCTGCTTTAAAATGGCTTAACCTTAGTCCCTCGCTGATACTCGGCACTTAAAATCATCCTTAACCACCTCGGCACGCCGGGCAAGTAATACCTGTACGCTCATCGCATGCGCCTTGATGTTTACCTGATTGAACAACAACTGTTCCCTTCCCGCGAGAAGGCCAAGTTGGCTATTGAATCAGGTCATGTACTGGTAAACGGCAAGGCAGCCAGCAAGCCTGGCTTAAACCTAAAACCTGATGATGTGGTGGAGGTGGCCGAGCATAAACTCTTACAATATGTGAGTTTAGGCGGCTTCAAGCTTGAGAAAATAATACAAACCTTCCAGTTGGATTTCCAGGGCAAAACGGTACTCGACGTGGGTTCTTCTACGGGTGGTTTCACCGATTGTGCTTTGCAACATGGGGCCAAACACGTCACCGCGGTAGATGTTGGCAGCGAGCAGTTGCATTCAAGTTTGCGTAGTCGGGCCGATATCAGCCTACACGAGCAAACCAACATCAAGGACTTCCAGCTGCCCAACCCGGTAGATTACATCGTCATGGATGTGTCGTTTACTTCCCAAACGCTCATCATTCCCGAGTTGAAACGCTTTTTAAAGCCCGGTGGAGCATTTTTAAGCCTCATTAAACCGCAGTTCGAACTTGACCAGCGCACACGCCTCAGCAACGGCATCATCACCGACCCTGCCCTGCGTCAAAAGGGCCTCGATAAGGTACTTGACAGCGCTGCATATCATGGATTCAAGCTTCAGGGCATCGTAGAGGCACCTATCCAGCCCAAGAAAAACATTGAGTATATGGCCTGGTTTACGGTGTAGGGTAGTGTCAAGAAAAAGTATCCTTCTTTTAGGACCAAAGGAGTAAGCATAGGTAGCTTAATGTAAACAAATTTTAGCCTTAGGCAATCTTTACCAAATTTTACCAATTTTTTTGGGGCGTTGCGGCCTGCGGCCGCCGCTACGTTACGCGGCTCGCTGTCGCTCGGCCCCTTGCGGGTCTGGCCCTGCGGGCCACCGCTCCACATCGCTAACGCGGGAACTGCTGAGGTGCAGCCGCTAAATGATATCTTTAGACAGGACGAATCAAATTCAAGTAGATTGAATTTGACTAAAATTGGAATAGATAGTTTATTTTGTTTAATTTCGCCCAACTAGGCGTATTTGAAAACATGCCTTTTTGAATTTGTTATCAGGTAATGAATTAATAATTTGACTAATGGAATATTGGAAAGAGATAAATAATAAGCTGAAACCTTGGATTGACACAGATTTAAATAAAACTGTGGTTGATTTATTTGCGGGTTGTGGTGGATTATCTCTTGGTTTTGAGGCTAATGGTTTTAAAACTATTGGCTATGAAATGGATGAAAATGCTTCTAGTACTTATAATAAAAATCTACTGGGCGAATGTGTAACAGGCAAATTAACGCCGGATTCAATTTACCCTAAAGCAGATATTGTCGTTGGTGGCCCCCCCTGCCAACCCTTTAGTGTTGGAGGCAAGCAACTTGGGTTGAAAGATTCAAGAGATGGTTTTCCAATCTTCATCGCAGCTGTTAGACAACTTGACCCTGAAGTATTTATGTTTGAAAACGTTAGGGGGATGTTGTATAAAAACAAATGGTATTTAAAAGAAGTCATAGATGAACTCGAAGCACTAGGGTATCACATTGATTATGCGCTGTTGAATGCCGTAAACTATGAAGTTCCACAGAATAGAGAGCGTGTCATTGTAATTGGTGCAAAACGCAAAATAAAGTTACCTATACCACTAAGAAAAACTGTAACAGCAGGAGATGCCCTGGGAGCTTTGGCGAACGAATTTGATGAAAACTCTAAGTTTTTCACAGCATCAATGGACAAGTATGTTGCGAATTACGAAAAAGCTTCCAAATGTATCAATCCACGAGATTTATATCTAAATAGACCCGCAAGAACACTTACTTGTAGAAATCTTGCAGGAGCTACTGGAGATATGCATAGGGTAAGATTACAAGACGGTAGAAGAAGAAGAATTACAGTTCGTGAAGCTGCAAGGCTCCAAAGCTTCCCTGATTGGTTTGATTTTCAAGGGACAGAAACACATCAGTTTAATCAAATTGGTAATGCTGTTGCACCTAATTTTGCATACCATCTAGCAAAAAATATTAAAGAGTATATTTTGGGCATTACTGATTCTAGTAATGTCGCAATTCAATTTGAACAACTAAATTTGTTTGATAATGAAACAGTATATAAGTTCGGATAGCAGCACTTTTACATCTAAGACTAAAGCTACTCGAACATTAATCAACACGGCACTTTTTATTTTGGATACCTTCGGTATACCAATTGAAGGGACTCCAAGGAGATTAGAAAGAATGGCTATGGCTTTTCTAGCAAGTGGAGATATTAAAACGATTAAAGATTTACAAGTAGCTAAAGATTTAGATAGTGGTTATGCTCTTAAAACAAGAGATATAATCAACTTTGCAAATAAATACTTCAATGAAAATATTAGTTCGGGTTCTTATGACGATATTCGCAGAAAGGACTTAAAGCTTTTGACCATTGCAGGCGTCGTTGTGCAGTCAAGCCCTAATGCGGCAACGAACGATTCTACCCGAGGATATGCACTTAATCCAATATACGCTAGGCTGATTAGATTATATGGTGCAAAAGACTGGGAACAAACTGCAATTGAAGAGTTGAAAAATACAGAGTCACTAAATCAACTCTTGAAAAGAGAAAGGCAAATTTCTAAAGTAGAAGTTAAACTCCCATCTGGAAGTCAATTGACATTTTCTGCGGGTGAGCACAATGATTTACAAAAAGCAATCATTGAGGAATTTCTTCCGAGATATGGATTTGGAGCAGAAGTTTTATATGTTGGAGATACCTCTGATAAATATTTGCATCTAGAAAAAGAAAAATTGGAGGAGCTGAATTTCTTCGAAATATCGCATGAGGAGCTACCTGATGTGATTGCATACTCTAAGGATAAGAACTGGCTATACTTAATCGAAGCCGTACATTCATCTGGGCCAATTTCAGAGATACGACTATTGCAACTTCAAAAATTGACCATTAATTGTAATGCAGATATAGTCTATATCACAGCTTTCCTAAACCGATTTAAGTTTAGACAATTTATGACAGAGATTGCTTGGGAAACAGAAGTTTGGATTGCAGACAACCCGGATCATTTGGTTCATTTTAATGGTGACAAGTTTTTAGGACCATATAAAAAGTGAAAAAAGATGCTATTATATTAGTTGTACTTAACCCCATACAACACGCAGTTTTGCAGGCTGGGATAATCCTTCAGCAGTGGGTGTTCAAAGTTTTTGATATGCTGCATCCCGATTTTTCGCATTACTTGTATAGAAGGTAGATTTACTTGTGGTGCAATGGCCAGCACTTGCGCTATGCCCAGGTCTTTTGCATGTTCAAGACATCTTGCAGCACCCTCGCTAGCCAAGCCTTGGTTCCAGCATACTGGTGCTAAGCGCCAGCCAATATCTACGCAAGGGGTAAAGTCGCTCTCGAACTTGGGAATGGAAAGACCTATAAAGCCAATAAACTCCTGGGTGTCGAGTAAATCAACAGCATAGTAGCAGAAACCAGCTTGAATGAGTTGGGCTTGCATCCGCTCGATAAACAACCATGTATCTTCTTGGCTGACCAGGCTGGGGAAATAGCGCATTACCTCGGGGTTAGCGTTCATGGCTGCCATGGGCGCTAAATCGCTATCCTGCCAGTTGCGGAACCCGAGCCGCGAGGAATGGAAAATATGTGAGATGTGGGATGTGAGTTGTAAGCCCTTTGGCGAGCTAAGATATTTGTAAGCTTAGGTATAGCTAATACAAAGGTATTGTGGGGCTAAATGCACAGCGCTAAGATTAGGCTAAACCTAGCTCTTGGGCATCTTTGATCCAAATTTCAAGTGTGGTTATATCTATGCTTAATTGACTTGATATTGTTGCGATGGGTAATCCCGCACGGTAAAGTCGGATACACTCCTTAAAAACTTCGATACCTTTGTCTAATCCTTTAAGCTCGCCAACTTGCATACCTTTTTGGTAGAGCATATCTTCTTCGGGGTTGATGTATAGTGGCATATCTGTAATTGTTTTTACGAGTTCGTTGTCAAAGTTACGCAATCGGGCTAGAATACCCAAGTGTTTTGAAATTTTTTCTAATGGGAGGCCTTGGCTATGTTGCAAAAGTCTATTGAACGTTAAACGTAGTATACGTTCGGATTGTTCCTTGTCGTACTTTGAAAGCAATGCTAGAATTATAATTTCGGGTACTTGGGCAGATAAAAATAATTCGGGATCCAATTGGTTGAGGGCTACTATTTCATACGAGTAATTTAATTCATGGTCATGTATAATATTGACCATGTTATGCCTGCCTGTTCCAATGTATACCACCAGTTGACGAATAGGCAGCTCGTGAAAATGCCGAGCAAGTGCGTAATAGGCCAGCATACGGTAAGCCATCTTGGGGTGTGATGATACTTGGAATTCTAAGTGTAGCAAGGATGTTTCGCCAGACTGGTATTCTATCTTGAAAAGCATATCAAGTTCTCGCTCGAGGCTGAGCGGGAACTTGTCTTTAACTTGCTGGATTTTGATGGGCTCTTCCTTCAGGAAAAAGGGCAACATGGCCTTGGCGTTCTCCTTGAACACCCGGTCGTATATATTACCCAAAGCAACCCTTTCGGGCGGTTTAGAATGAAATTTGTTTTTGTCTTTTGCCATGCTGCAAAGATCTTGCAAGCATTTGACAACCAATGTATTAAACTGGTTATAAGATATTACTTTTAAGAATAGTATTTCTGATTTGGAATAAATTATTCCTTGAAAATTAATTTTCGATTTAATTGAAGACAAGTAAGTTTCATGCTCGGCAAGAAATCATGCGTCAGCCTGGCGAAAAATATATGCCAGGCTCTGCTTTCTGCTCTAAACCAGCGGCACTGCCGCTGGTTCTTGCGCCAGCGATGCGAAGCGGTGGCCCGCAGGGCCAGACCAAGCCCGAAGGGCGAAGGGCCGAGCGAATAGCGAGCTGCGTAGCGTAGCGACGGCGAAGCCGGGGCGCCCAAATCTACCAACTACCAACCATAAACTACCAACTCAGAACAATCAACTCCGAAAACTAATACCCGTAACCATAGCTTTCCTCTACCCAGCTCGGGCGGAAGCCAGCAACCAGGCCAATGGATAGGGTAGGGTAGGAGCTCAATCTTTTATCGGTGATAGGCGTGGCCAATTGTACTTGTAATTTTACGTATTTGAAACCAACCCTGGCCGTGATACAAGGCTCTACTACAAACTTGTGAGGGTTATCTTGAATAGACACAAAGTCGGGGTCGGTAAAGCCGTTAGCTCCAGTATTAATGATATCCATGTTGTAAAAATTGACATAACTCATGCGGGCCGAGATGCCAAAATCGCCAAATTTATTGGTTACACCCCAGCCTGGCTGAATACTAGTACGGGTAAACTTGAAGTTGTACTGTCTATCAATATCGTACACGCTAGAAGTTCCGCCGCCAAACAGGGCATAGGTCTCAAACGACATCAACTCGCCAATAGGCATGAAATAACCCGCACCGCCTTCAAATTGCGTGGTACGGTTGCCCAGTGGTGTTTGTGTACCGTTTGAATTGGTCAAGGTACCACGGGTTGCCCTTGTGCCCACGTTCATGAGTAAACCTAAACCTTGCACCGGTGCATAGGCCCCTTGGATATCCACATCGCCGCCGATTACATCGTAGCTGCCAGATAGGCGTGCTTCGTTTTTCTCGCGGAAAAGCGGTGCGTTATGGCCGTTGGAAACATAGTAGCTACAACTCGATTGTGTGAGGACAACCAGGGCTAGCAGGACAAAAAGGGCATGTATTGATTTCATAAACTGGAAATTTTATAGCTGGTGGATAAATTGGAGGCGCAAAACTAGTATTTAAAGCCATATTCGGACGGGTAATTCCTTCAATAATGTTGTGGTTTAAATAGGAGGGTATACCATAATAGCAAAAAGAGGCTTAGCTTTGCACACGGCTTGCTTCATTTGTTTAACGATGATGGATAGGCCGATTGATATATCCACTACCCAAAAACTTAGTAACCCTGACAAAACGCTTTGCCCTTATGAAACGGTTCCCTGTACTATTCATGTTGTTTTTTGCCTTGGCCAGCAGCTTGACGGCCCAACGCGACTCGCTTGCCCAAGACCCGGTTAAAGACCTTGAGACTTTTGTGCGCAAGGTCATGAAAGATTATGAGGCATTGCCCATAACCAAGAACAAAGAACGCATGATGGGCTATTTTTCAAAGGATTACGTCATGACTCGCTACCGTTTTAGCGTTAAAAACGTGTTGGAAGAACACAAGGATGATTATTATGACCTCGATCGTTTGGCTACCTTGGTATCGCAAACGCCCAACATGACCATGGTGTATTCCATTGATAAGTTTACCAATATCTTTGCCACCAACGCTTTTGGTTACTGTATTTTTGAAGCGAGCTATGAAATTACCCGCGATGGTAAGCCCTATGTAAAAGGTCGTGAAACGGTAACCTATTACGTGCAAAAAGACGAGCAGCGCAACTGGAAGATTATTCGTGGTCATACTATACAAATTAGGGATCAAGTAAACCGTTCGGCCTGTACCTGCCAAATTTATAAAAGCACCGCGGGCGAGGATACTTACTTGGTTAAAGTTGAAATACCAGAGGGCGACCGTTATACCAAGCAAATTCACAACTTTGTGTTTAGCAAAATGAAGAGCGGTATGCGTACCATTGAGGTTGACGGCACTTTGTTTACCTGGGATAATGACGATAATATTCACCGTGAACAGAAAGGCTTACAAGAAGCGGTGCAAGTAGGCGAACAAGCAGGCAAAGCCAAGAAACCAGCCGATGCGGTTGGCGTTATTTTGCAATATGCTTTTTACCCCGACAACTGTTCATCTATCAAGTTTGAGAAATAGACCATCACTGGAATAATTCAAAAGCCGTGTGCGATATTGTCGTACACGGCTTTTTCGTTTAAGTGCTTGGGTAAAATAGAGACGCCCCGGTCAGCATAACCGAGGCGCTCATCACCAAACCTTTTCCAATTTCTAAACGATCTTCTTTCTTTTCTTAAAGTCCAATTCTTTTCTTCGTTTTCTTTTTCTTGCGTTCTTGATAATACAAAGATGCGTTGCCCTGCCTGTCAAAACAAGTCAAAATTAGGGTATTACACAGGAGTCTGAGATTTTGCATATTTCGATATAATCCGTATCTTGGTCGAAAAAAAAGGAGATGGCCAAGAAATATTCAGACAAGTTGTTCGTGTTGATTAAATCGTTAAGCGCTTCTGAAAAGCGTTACTTCAGCTTGTATACCCAGAAGCATGTGCTAGGCGATGGGAATAAATACCAATTACTGTTTCAACTCATTGATAATCAAGAGCAGTTTGACCCCGAGGCCTTATTGTTGGCCATGTATCCGGGCGAGAAACCCAAAACCAACAAGTTCACAGAGTTAACGGGATACCTGTTTGACCTTGTGATGCGCTCCTTGCGCTCGTACAACGAACAGAAATCGTCAAGGCTCCGAATCAAAACGATGTTGCAGAATGCAGAGATTTTATACAATAAAAACTTGTTCGAGCATTGCCGCGATATGTTGGATAAATCGCAAAAGTTAGCTGAACAATTTGAAGACTTCAACGCGTTGAAAGAGATATTGCGTTGGCGGATGAAAATTGCCTACGTGGAGGCTGACGATAATTATATCTTGAAAAATAACGATGCTGTGTTTGAAGCGGAAACCAGCTTGCTGGATCGACAGCAACTATTAAGCGCCTATGAGCATTTATTCGCCAAAATGTTGCTCCTGGTACACAAGGACGCATTTTCGCGTGGGCCCGAAGAAGAGGCTTTGCTCAAGGAAATACTAGATAACCCCATCATGCAGGAAAGCTACGAACATGATTCGTACCGGACCTATTTTATTTACCATCGTGTGCATAGCCTAGCTGCATATTTCAAGGGCGATGTGAAACGTTTTTACGACTTGAACCTGGTGCTGCTTGAATCCCTACAAGCGCATGGGCACTGGATCAAAGAAGACCCCACGCCTTATATCGCCGTGTTGACCAACCTGGTCAACAGTTGTAACCAACTAGGCCGCTACGACGAGATGAATGAGTTGCTGGAGCTATTCAAAGAAGTGGAACCCCTGACCATCAACGATAGCATCAGGATGGACTCGCAGTACTACCTAAACAAGATGTTCTACAACTTGAAACGCGGGGAGTTTGAGGTGGGTATCGATATAGCCAAGGAGTCGATGGACATGATGAAAAAGTACGGCAAGATACTCTTCCCCATGTCGTTTTATTCCTACTACGCTTACTTGTATTTCGCCGCCAAAAACTACGATGAAGCCATTAAATGGCTCAATAAAATATTGGAAATTCCTGGCGAGCGGGAGGACTTGAAGAGTATTGCACACATTATGCTCATCTTGGCCCACTATGAAATGGGCAACTATATGTTGCTGGAGTACTTGATGCGTTCTACGCAGCGCTTCTTGAAACAACGCAACCGCCTGCATGCTTTTGAAAAGGCTATCCTCAAGTTTATCCGTATTGCATCGGGCGTACAGGATAAAGTGCAGTTGAAGCAGGCCTATAAAAAACTTAGGGATGAATTTGCCGTGTTGGCAAATCATCCCCATGAGAAATTTGTTTTCGAGTACTTCGATTTCAATGCTTGGCTTGAAGCTCAACTCAACAACGAGGATTTATCCAAATTGGTGAAGCTCAAGTTTAATCAACGCGCTTAAAGATTGCTGTTGATCTTGGTCGAAATCGTGATGATGTAATGTGAGCGCAAGGCAGGCTTGTTGTTGCTCCTGGCTTGGAATGTGTTGATTGCTGCAGGGTTTCTGTAACCGCCTTTACATTGGTTGGCCTCTTCGGTAGTAATTTCAGGAAGAAGCGTGCGAGCTTTGAGTTCGCTTAGTTGTAATTTTACCGTTTTCATAGGCCGAAGTTTTTTATTGATTTAAATGTTTGTTCCGCAAAATTATATAATTCAAACGTAACACATAGCGAAATTGCTGTCTGAATTAAATTATTTTTTGACAATATTTATGGATAAATCAGGAGTCTGAGTTCATAATGGCCTTTAAAATATTTTTATCTTCTTGCGATAATTCCATTTTTCGGCGTTGCATTACCCTTTGGGCGGTTTCACATGCTTTCTCGAAATCGTACTGCTCAAAGCCTTCGCTACCACCCCAGGCAAACGACTTGATATGCTTGTCGGGGAAATTACCGCCATAAATATTAGCCGATACCCCAACTACAGTCCCGGTATTAAACATGGTATTGATGCCGCATTTCGAATGGTCGCCCATCAGTAAGCCACAAAACTGTAAGCCTGTATCGATGTTGCGCTGGGTTTCATAATCCCACACCCGGACGCTGCTATAGTTGTTTTTCAGGTTGGAGCAATTGGTATCTGCACCAAGGTTACACCATTCGCCTAGTACGGCGTTCCCGATAAAACCATCGTGCCCCTTGTTGGAGTAGGCAAACATCACCACGTTGTTCAGCTCGCCGCCAGCTTTACAATGCGGGCCAACGGTGGTAGCGCCGTATATCTTGGTGCCTAACTTCAAGCTGGCATGTTCGCAAAGGGCCAATGGCCCACGCACGATGCTACCCTCCATGATTTCGGCATCAGCGGCAATGTAAATCGGACCGGTGTTGGCGTTTAATATACTACATTCCACCACGGCGCCGGGTTCGAGAAAAATCTCGGTGCCCATCACTTGGTTACTGGCACTAATCGGGGCAGAAGTCCTGCCTGCTGTGAGCAAGGTATAATCTTGCCGAATGGCCCAGTCGTTCATGCTGAAAATATCCCAAGGGCGCTTTAGTACTTGCACGGCTTCTGCATCGTACAGGATAGCTGCTAAACCTTCAATGCTTTGAGTCAAAATGGCCTCGACGGGCAGATTTACCGTCCGGAAGGCCAACCAATGACCAGATGTGTCGTGTAAAGCTTGCCCTGGTGTCAAAGCTCTGATGGCCTGAACCAATGCAGGGCTAGGCAAAAGGCAGCCATCAATGTATAGCACATCATCTCCTTGAATATCAAGCGGGTATTTGACCGAGAGGTAATCTAGGGTCAGGCAGCTACAGCTTTGCCCCAGGTGGCGTTCCCATTTTTCGCGAATCGTCATGATGCCAATGCGGATATCAGCACAAGGCCTGGTAAAGCTGAAAGGCTTCAAGCGGGCGTGACTCTGGAAAGTGTCAAACAAAACAATATTCATGGAATCCATTAGGTTGCGGTGGAACAATTGGGTGTCGGGCACAAAATTACCATTTTTATGGGCTGCCTTGTAATAGTTTTTTGGCGTTATTTGGGCGCTCCGCCGCTGCGCGTCGGCGGCGTGCTACGGGGTTCGCTAACCGCTCCGTGCTGCGCACCAGCGCCTACGGCGCTGCCCTTCGCATGCCTAGCGCTATGGCGCTCAATAAACCTTGTGGGACATAGGCGACCCGCTGCGACACAATTACTGTGAGGAGCATAAACTAAACAACAGACATTGCTTGTACGTCCTTGATGTCGCACAAGTCCCACAAAATAACTAAGAGTATGTTTGGACTTTAGCTTCCGGCGAAAAACAGCTCTTTTCCAATGATTTTTGCTTTAAAAAATAGTTACGTAGCCCCGCTATGCGCCCATTTTTTAAAGCAACCTCATCAAAAAAATAGCTCGTTTTTCTCTCGAAACCCAAAATCCAAACATACTCTAACGCTTAATGGCATTGACCTAGTGCGACTATAAAATAACTGTTGTTCAGTTATATACACAAAAAAAACGTGGTACCAGAAATGCTGATACCACGTTCATGATACAAAAAATGCTTGAAAGAATTAGTCTTCTTTCTTTGCGAATTTTGCGAATTTTTTGTTGAATTTATCGATACGACCTGCAGAGTCAACAAATTTCATCTTACCAGTGAAAAATGGGTGTGACGCAGCAGAAATTTCGAGTTTGTACACAGGGTATTCTTGACCTTCAAAAACCGTAGTTTCTTTCGTTGCAATAGTTGAACGAGTCAAAAATGATTCACCAGCAGAGAAGTCTTCAAAAACAACCCAGCGGTAGCTAGTAGGATGGATATCTGGTTTCATAAGAAATTGATGGTTCTTTTTGTCAATTGGCTCGCAAAGGTAATGCAATATTTTGTATTACAAAAGATTCGCCCATATTTTTTTATATTATTTGTTGCTGGGATGTGCGGACGGTCTGCCCTATACTGGAATGTATAAAGAACTAATACACACATTGCCGCTGTTGGCGTCCCCGCCAACGGCCGTACAAGCTTGCCAATCACCTGCCCTGTTTTACCGCTTGTTGGCGGGGACGCCAACAAGGGCAAGGGGTGGTAGGGCAGGGGGGGGATGCGGTAGCGATGTGAAGCGGTGGCCCGCAGGGCCAGACCGCAACGCGGGCCGAGCGACAGCGCGCCGCGCAACGTAGCGCCCCCGGCTGGCTACAGGCCAGCCCGGGGGACCGCCCAAATCATATCAAGCCTTCAAATTAGATTTTTTAAATAATTTCGCCCAAGTACTTACATTATAATCTTGGTATAAAAAACTATCTTTGCGCCATCAAATAAAAGCATCAAATTAACACTTGCCATGGAGCACACAGCGCCGCAAATTACCGTTGATACCGCCAAAAGTCTAGGACTTCTTCCCGCCGAATTCGACAAGATATGCCAGATTCTAGGCCGTACCCCAAATTTTACCGAGTTGAGTATCTTCTCGGTCATGTGGTCTGAACACTGCTCCTACAAAAACTCTATCAAGTGGCTTAAAACCCTCCCACGAGAAGGCGCACGCCTGCTTGTAGGCGCAGGTGAGGAAAATGCAGGCCTCGTGGATATCGGCGACGGTATCGGTTGTGCCTTTAAAATTGAATCCCATAACCACCCTTCGGCTATCGAACCTTACCAAGGTGCAGCCACAGGTGTTGGCGGTATCCACCGCGATATTTTCACCATGGGGGCCCGTCCAATCGCTTCTTTGAACTCTTTGCGTTTTGGCGACCTATCCCGCAAGCATACCCAACACCTCGTTAAAGGAGTTGTATCGGGTATCGGTGGCTACGGTAACTCTTTTGGCGTACCTACCGTGGCCGGCGAGACCTTTTTCCACCCTTGCTACAACCAGAATATCTTGGTAAACGCCATGTCGGTTGGTGTGGTTAAAGCCGGAGAAACCATCTCCGCTTGCGCCGATGGCCCGGGCAACCCAGTGTTTATCGTTGGTTCTGCTACCGGTAAGGATGGTATCCACGGTGCTACTTTCGCTTCTGCCGACTTGACCGAGGACTCTATCGAGGACCTCCCAGCGGTACAGGTAGGCGACCCCTTCCAAGAAAAATTACTCCTCGAAGCTACCCTTGAAGTCATCAAAACAGGTGCTGTAGTCGGTATGCAAGATATGGGTGCAGCAGGTATTACTTGCTCTACCTCCGAGATGTCGGCCAAGAGTAAAACAGGCATGACGATCAACCTCGACCTCGTGCCAACCCGCCAGGCCAACATGAAACCTTTTGAAATCTTGCTCTCTGAAAGCCAAGAACGCATGCTTATCGTGTGCAAAAAAGGCATGGAACAAGATATGTTCAAGGTGTTCGAAAAGTGGGACCTCGAATGTGCTCAAATTGGCGAAGTGACCGACACCGGTCGCATCCAGTTTTACATGCACGGTGAGCTCGTGGCCGACGTACCTGCCGATGACCTCGTTTTAGGTGGTGGTGCGCCCGTTTACGACCGCGAGTATACCCGTCCTAAATACCTTGATAAAGTTGAAGCCTTCAAAATTGATCGCGTTCCAGAACCCGACGATATGCTGGCTGTGGCTAAAAAAGTAGCTTTCTCGCCAAACGTGGCCTCTAAACGTTGGATATACGAGCAATACGATAGCATGGTCCGCACCAATACCCTCACCACCAACCGCGCCAGCGATGCTGCGGTAGTTCGCGTGAAAGGTACCAACAAGGGCATCGCCATGACCGTCGATTGTAATTCAACCTATGTATATGCCGACCCCTACGTGGGCACCATGATTGCCGTTTCTGAAGCAGCCCGCAACATCGTTTGCGCCGGTGGTACCCCAATGGGCGTAACCAACTGCCTCAACTTTGGCAACCCATATAACCCCGAGGTGTACTACCAGTTTGTACACGCCATCAAGGGCATGGGCGAGGCTTGTCGCAAGTTCGATACCCCAGTTACAGGCGGTAACGTGAGTTTCTACAACCAAACCGTGTTGAAAGACCACAGCGAGCCCGTTTACCCAACGCCAACCATCGGCATGGTGGGTATCCTCGAAGATGCCGATAAAATCATGACCCTTGATTTCAAAGCCGCTGGCGATGAAATTTACCTGCTTGGCGAAACCCAGAACGACCTTGGTAGCTCTGAATATATCCGTACGGTACACGGTATCGAATTCTCCAATGTGCCAAGCTTTGACCTCGACGAAGAGTTCGAATTGCAAGCTAGTATCAAGGCTTTAATCGAGCAAGGCTTAATCCTATCAGCTCACGACGTGGCCGACGGCGGTTTGTTCGCCTGCTTGCTCGAGTCGGGTATGGCCGGTGCCAAAGGTTTCGAGATTACCACGGCCAAAAATATCCGCAAGGATGCCTATTTGTTTGGCGAGAGCCAAAGCCGCGTGGTGGTATCGGTTAGTGCAGCACAAAAAGAAGCTTTCTTGCAGTTCATGGCTGACTCTGACACACCTTGCTCGCTTATCGGTACTGTTACCGAGCAAGGCATCAAGGTAGATGGTCAGGATTTTGGTATGATTGAAAACTGGAAATACCAGTACGATAATACCATCAGCCAGGTGATGGAAGCTGCTGTCTAGCCTATGCCCAAGACTTTTTTCGAGCAACAAACCTTTCAAGCTCAAAACTTCCAAGATGGTCAATTCCTACTTGGTGAGTATGAGGATTGCGTGTTCAATGCCTGCGATTTCGGCGAGGTTGATTTAAACAGCACGGTATTCATTCGTTGTGTATTCAACGATTGCAACCTGAGCCTGGCCAAGCTTCAACGTGTAGCTTTCCGAGAGGTGTTTTTCAAGGATTGTAAAATGCTCGGCCTTCGTTTTGAGCAATGTAATCCCTTTGGGCTTAACCCTAACTTTATCAATTGCGAGCTGAACCACAGTTCGTTTTATCAATTGAGTTTGCCCAAGACCAAGTTCAAGGAATGCCGCCTGGTGTCGGTTGATTTCACTGAAGCTGATTTTAGTTTTGCCCAATTCGAGCACTGCGATTTGGCGGGTGCAAGTTTTGAGCGCACCAAGCTCAACCACGCCGATTTTACCACGGCCCTACATTTTAATATCGACCCTACCAAAAATAGCCTACAATCGGCCAAGTTCAACAAGCTCAACTTGGCGGGTTTACTGCAAAGCTTTGGTCTAGATTTCGTTTAAGAGCCGGTGCTCGATGCTCTCCACGATATTATACTTTTTAGGATAATTTGGGCGCTGCGCCGCTGCGCGGCGCCGGTCCCCTCCAGGGTTCGCTGTTCGCTCCGTGCGCGTTGCGCACCCACCCCTGCGGCGTGGCCTTTCGGGCACCTAGCGCGAATAATTTACTGTTGTACATTATCCTATAAGTTGCTTATATTCAAGCCTTATTACTTAGCGATCAAGGGCAACGTGTAATCTACAGACATATGAGAGCAGCATTACAAGCGTATTTAGACAGCGTGTTTTCAGGCTCAAAGATTGAGACACCTCATTCTTTGTTTGGAAACGTGCATATTCGTTTTGAACTTGGCGGCGATGAGATGTTTAAAATCATTAGGGATGGTGTTGAATTTGAATGGTGGAAAGACAAAAGAAGAATGACAAAGCTTGATAAGGCCAATCTTGAAGCACATAATCAAAAACGTGTTCATCAAGCCCCCTTAAGGGCAACCACGATTTTTCGCGAAACTTTCGATAATGTAGATAGAGAAATTTGGGTACTCATTTATGAGTATTCAGGAGGTATTTTTAATCATCTATCAGACTACCTGTTGCAACAGTTTCCAGCATCAACACTGGCAACGTTCTATGACAACACAGAGCTAGTAGACACTCAAATGATTACAAAATACGAAGATGGCACCTACACTTTTGATAAAACCGAAGCTAGGGTATTGGTCGGAAAAGTGAAAGTGAATGACATCCAAGCAGCCAATATCTTTCATGGAATTGCCAATAATGAAGTGGGCGCAGCGCCTAATATTTGTCAAGACATTTACTTTTTTGACCCTATTACCGACCGGGGAATGTATATGTACGATGATAGAGGCTGTTACGTCTGGAGCGATAAAGCTGATAAAATAAGGCATCTGTATGACAAAAGGAACGATTGGATCGTTAATTACCATAGACCTGAAATAGACAAATATTTTATGCGATAATGAAGCCATTCGAACTTTACTAAGGCGCATGAAAAGTCATGAAATCACACCGAAAGGCCCTATGTAAATACAATAACAGACGCAATGAATGCTGCAACATCCATTTTTATATTCAGCCTGATCTGTCTGACAAGCTGCGGGCAGGCCCCCGTAGCTATACCAGAAGGATTTGTGGAAACCAAGCCGCCCAAACCTGGAAGTAGCGAATGGTACACATTGAACCATTCCGCCCATGATTTCGCCGTGAAAATAACGGACGGAAAACTTGAAATTGAAAAAGCAACTGAAACCCAAACATGCGAGCTCCATATTTCAAACGGCAAACTGATTGGCATCAACAAAGGCGAGTGGGGCGGTAAACTAAGTTTTGAGCCAGCTGACTCGACTAAAAGTAAAGTTGACATAAAACGTGGAAACATTAAATTCATCTTCAACTTTAAGGACAAGATTTACTTTATCGAAGGACTGGCACATCTGTCATCCAGCAGCGGTGCATTATTTGAACTGGATACCACTGGCCATACTTTTACCTATCGCAAACTTGTTGACTTTGAAGATGCACCTGAAGCTTTTACGATTTACCAAGATAAAATCTTAATTGCGACACATCAAGGCTTTTACGTGGTTAAAGACTTTGAGAAGGAACTTGTTTTCCAAAACACTTTTTGGCATAGTTTATACCCCAATTCAATGGCCGTGCTTGACGATCACAATGTGTTTATAGGCATGCGAAGCGGAATCGTAAAACTAGACCTTAGGAGCAAGACTTTGAAATTTTACAAGTATGACAAGTAGAAGACGTTATCGTACGGGGCGACCTTAAGGCTTGCCCTACAAATCTTGCTTAGATCATCACATCTTTGCGCTCTCCGCTGTAAATTAAATACTTGGGCGAATTGTAAATTTACAATAGTATAGAATACATGCTCTTTTATAATTGCAATGTAAGGTATTGTTTTTTATCTTTGTAAGTAGATATTCAAGTTCCATATCATTAGGATTTAGCACCTGCTTTTATGACGACACAAAAAAGTTACATATCACTGACTTCAAATTGGTTCATCATTGGACTAGTACTTTTGTTGTTTAATGACTTTTATTTAAAGTATGCTTACCCCGGTTTCTTGTCGGGTAAGCTTTCAGACTTTGCAGGGCTTTTTATATTCCCCTTTTTTATTGCCGTTTTCATACCAAAACCCAAGGCTGTTTATATTTTAACGGGACTGTTTTTTGTTTTTTGGAAACTTAGCTTTTCTCAACCTTTTATAAACTATATTGCACAGTTAACAGACTTAGGCTTGTATAGAACAGTTGACCCTACTGACCTCATTGCACTGGCCATCTTGCCAATTTCTTATAAGTATTTACAGACAAGAAACATTACAGGTAATCAAAACCGGCTCGCATTTTCGACCTTTATAGCGGTGGTCTCAATATTCTCATTTTGTGCGACTTCTGTACCAGAAAGGATTTTGAAAACAGATATTCAAGTTCAAAAATTTTATGAATTGCCTATGAGCAAAGAAGATGTATTTAAACAATTAAATCCTGCCCATAGCTTTAGCGATACGTTGTCCAAAAATTTGACAGACACTCTTTTTTACTTGTATTTCGATATCCCTGACTATTTAGCTAAAGCGACTGCAATTGCCAAAATAAACTCTTTTGGTGATGCAAAAACAATAATAAAACTGGAAAAAATTACGGAGTATCGGATAACGGGAACACTATTTAAAGACATAAAACAAAGTTATATTGACGGTTGTAAAAACTTAAAACCAACAGATTTAGAAAAATTTTTTCAATCAAACTTCATAGACATATTATTACAAAATAAGAAAAGTGAACGTGGTTTATATTTTGACAATAAGGAACTAAAAGACGAAGACAGCGAAAGATACAAATACCAATAATAACTAATGCCCTGTTGAACATTAACCATTACTTATTTCCAGCAAGCACTGCCGGACTAAGACTTGTGTAATATCCACCTGAACCCCACCACCAGAAACGAAGATTGTGGTTTAATCGTCCTCTCCGCAGCAAGCACTACGTGTCGCTCCTAGTGGAGCTCATATGCTGAGCGTATATATGTTTCTATTAACATTCAGCTCCTAGCGGAGCTGTCAATACAGTTCCCGTTCATTGTTCATAATTCATCGTTCATCGTTAGATAAACGGCTGCTTCGCAGCTGTTACCACGCTAGCGATGCGCAGCGGTGGCGCGAAGCGCCAGACCCGTTGCCCGAAGGGCTCCGCAAAGGAGCATCGCGACTGCGCGAACACGGGGCCGAGCGGTCAGCGAGCCGCGAAGCGTAGCGGCGACGCCGCATGTAGGGGCGTATGGCATACGCCCTGTAAGCGCGGCGCAGCGCCCCAAAAAAACAATCTAAAATTCAACCGTGAAGCTGGTACCAAATATTTGCTGGTACTCGGGCTCGTCCTCGCCGCGGGCAAATTGCGTGGCAGCGTATATTTTCAAGTTCATGTGCTTGTGGAAAGGCCAGTCTAGGCCAAGGAGCCAACGGTCGCGCTGGAGGGCCAAACGGCCATCGAGACCCGTGAAAAGCTCAACCGAGGCAAAGATATCAAAGGGTATTTTCTTGGGGTTATAGGCCATTTCTACGCGGGTCCGCAAGGTGTTTTCCCGGTCAAGATCGCTTTGTTGTTCAAATTGATAACGCAGCCTAGCTTCAAACTTCCAACGTTTGTTCAGTTTGAACGGTAAGCTCAACCCTGCGTAAAATCGATGCCTGTACGATTGCCGGGCTTGTACAAAACGGTATCCAGCATGTAGCTTAAGATATTTATGTAACTTGTAACCCAGCAGGGCATCGGCATAATAGGTTTTAAACTGACGGGCATTATCCTGCAACCTTAGACCATTCTCAATGTCGATGTTGAGGCGTTTGGTTACTTGGTACCGCAATTGGATGTCGTTCCAAAGCTCCATGTCGGCGCTTTGGCTCCAACTGGTACCGTACAGGCCCAGCAAATTAAACAATATGGCTACAAAACGCATCATGCCACGAAGTAAATGCGCACGGTGGCCGTATCTTTCATAAAGTCGAACTCCTCGATGCTAAAGTGCTGAATATCAAGGCCGGTACGGGTTTTTAAATCTTCGAGCATTTCAGCTTTCCTGGCCGGTACAACCAGTTCAATTTTCTCGTATTGCACCACCTTTTCGTCGAGGCGTTTATTGGCTTTGTAACCGGCCAAACGATAGAGTAGGGTCAACTCGCCCAACCAGGTTACACCCAATATGGCCAGGTTGGAGAATAGCAGCTCAACCATAGATATATTGCCCACGCTCAAGGCGTTGATCACTGCCAGGCCAATGAGGATGAACAGATAGGTCATCTCGCGGATAGGGATTGGCAGCGTGCGGTAACGAAGGATAGAGAATACCGCGAACAAACCGAAGGCAAAGCCTAGGTCCATTTGCACGTGTTCAAGCAGGTAGGTGAGGAAAAACACCATGGAGTTAAACACGAAGTAGTTGAAGGCGAACTCGGAGTTACGGAGGTCGCGTTTAGCATAAATGAAATAAATAGCAATAAACCCAACGGTAAAGTTGATGGCGAAACGCAAAGCGAGGTTCACGAACGAATCTGCATCGAAAATGGTGATACCAGCAAAAGGTAAAGACTCAAGAAACAAGGGAGTCATGGGAGGTTATTTTACGGATGGTTCTTAATAAGGGTTTTACGGCGTTTCGTTTCACGTTCTCCCGGGTGTATTGCACACCCATGAGGTATTTGCTAAACGAGCTTGGTTTTATTTTGAGTTGGTGCATCACTTGTTGAAAGGGGCTTTTAAAGCCGCTCTCACATTTTGATTCAGCCACCACGAGCCCTGGCAGGTCAAAGCACTTGTCCTCGTGGGTGAAACGGATATTAAAATCAAAGGTAATCCGCTCGCTGAAGGCTTTGTGGACAAAGGTAATGCGTTGAAAATTATTATGCAGCGTAGCGTGTAATATTTCCGGCTGTTCTGCCTTTTTGCTCAAGAACTTGAGTTCAGTTTCTGCTAGGGCTTGTTTATGTTGATCAACCCGCATGCGGCGTTTATCGGTTTCGCCTTTGTTGTTCTTGTGCTTCATCTCAAGGAAATGCAGGTCGCTTTCCACGTAGGAGCGTACCCTGATTTTCAGGCGGTTAGCCCGACCATTCATGTGGTCGTAGAAGAATTTGAGCGAGGGTGTATCGAAGTAGGTATTATCGTAGTGGAATAGCTGCTCCCCGTCGATGGTGAATATGTAGTAGCTATCCGAGAGTTTTTGCAATATCTCAGGTATCATCGACTCGTGGAAGATGAACTTGAAGTCGAGGCGCTTCATCAAGGCCGCAGCCTTGCTGTCCTCGAGGCTTATTGGGCCGAATTGTTCCAGCAATGGTCTTAAACTAGTATTTTGAGACATGCAGGGTATCGAGGTCTTTATGTTCTTTGAAGGAAAGGCTTACGGGTACGATAACCGCTTCAACACCGCTGGCGCAATTACTACACTCGGAGTAAGTAAAAACGGTATACTCACCAGCTTGCAGGTTATCGAACTTAAACGTACCGTCAAAGGCTGTACGGGTGTCATCGTCGATGCCCATGTTGTCGCCATAGCGGATATATACACGTTGGTCGGCTTTGTCATAAGCGCCCCGTGGGTTACCTGCACTATTGTACTCGGTTTCGTAAACCCTTCCCGTAATTTTGCCTAGGCCGCCCGGGCCAGGTTCTTTTTCACAGGAAGTGAAAAAGAACCCGGTGGCGAGTAGCATACTTAAAAAGAATCTATTCATGTGTAATTACTACTTTTTGTGTCAATGCGCCATGGCGGATGAGGTAAACCCCATTGGGCCATTGGCTGGTATTCAATTCAATTAGACCTGAACCTTGTGCTTGTTCTACAAACCTACCAGTTAGGTCGTAAACTTCAATCAGTTGGTTGCCTTCGGGGCCGTTTTGAAGTAGGACGTGCAACAGGTCGGATGCCGGGTTAGGGTAAACCTGCATACTGGCGGCGAGTGCTACTATATCTTCGGTGCCGTTGGGCTCGTTGTTGGCTTGGAAGGTTGGCGATTGAATGCTAAACGGACCAGTACCGTTTGGAACACGGGCGTAACCCATATCCGTTTGTTGAGCGCCCCACGACATAGAGTCTACCAGTTCTAGGTTATTGTCCAACAACATCAAGGTCTCTGCTGATGCCGAAAGCTTGAAATTACAGTGGTTAGGGCCTTGTGAACTGTCTTCGTCTGCCCAGAAAATTTTATACTCAAACGGCGCTAAGGTGGTGCCTTGAGCGATTTCAAACTTGTTCAGGTTTTGAGGGTTATCGCTCAAGAAGAAACCGCTTAGGTCAACTGCAAAGCTGTTGGTGTTGTAGATTTCAATCCAGTCGTCGTATTCGCCAAAGTTATCGGTTACCGTGTTGCTATTCGATGCCATAACTTCGTTAATCACAACGCCAGTAACGGCAGATTGTTGGGTTTGTACTTGATAAATGTACACGTCATGTTCTGCTCCAACTGGGCTAAACGCAACCGATTTAGCGGTATTGCCAGCGGCGGCTTCGATATAAAATCTAACCCACTCACCTGCGGTTTGGCCCGGGATATCGGCACCGTAAACACCGTCGCCAGCGCCGCCGTCGTTGTGCTGGCCATCATCGAACATCGTTAAACTCGTGAAATTGCCCACCAAACCGGTTGTGTAATGTAGATAAACGTGGTCGATACCATTGGTAGAACTTACTTGAGCCGTCACATGGGCTAGCTCGCCAGCCGCAGGGGCAGTCCAAGCTTGATTTTGGATATTGGCATAAGATACCGTAGGTATGGAAGGTGCTACTTGGGCTACCTCGCTATTGCTCAGAAGGTAGGTTCTACGGTTGGTTATCCAGTTTTTCAGGGTAGTTACCTCGCTGACAAATGCGTTGTAGGTGTACAATTTTTTAGGGTCGCTCTGAACTAAGGCATCAATTTGGGCTTTGTAGTTATCCAAAATCACGTTGGTCTTGGCAGGGTCAAGCGACTCGTTGATGATGGTACGCAAGTGTGCCAAATAGCGCTGGCGGTATGCCGGCACTTGAAGCAATTTATTAAGCAAGGGGTAGTTAACCAAGTTGGCGTTGTAGAAGGGGCTCCAAGTGGTAGATGTCGGCATCACGGAATTACCGTCAAACTCTAGCGGGATCAAATGGCCAGTTTCGGGTTCATAGTACACGTAATAGTCCATTTTGCCTTTGTACACATAGCTATCATCGTCCATGAAGGCGATTTCGCAAGCCAGGAACCAAAGCACGCGGTCCACGTCAAAAAATTGAGGTAAAACCGTGGGTAAGTTGGCTATAGTCGTGTTGTTGAGCGCATTACAACCATTTACCAAATAGGTCCAAGGGTTAGCAATGTCCGAGCTTTTGAGCGTGTAATACGTTTTGTAAGTAGTTGTATCGGCACCAAGGTAGTTCAATGCTGCCGTACCATCGCCCCAGCCACCGCCAGGCCCTGGTCCAGGTCCACCTGTTGTGCGTACATGCGCACGCCAGTTGGCGCCATCGTTGCTCATGAACCATTGCTCGAGTAAATCCTTGTTGATTTGTTGCACATTAGGGTAAAGGCCCCAATCTTGGTTGTTCAAATACAAGTGTATAAAGTTAGCCTTGGCGGCAGGGATGTGCCTGCGAATTTGATGTAGGTAAAATACCTCGCGCAGGAACGATTCGTCTTGGTATGCATTGTTGAAATTCAAGGTTTTATAGCCCATAAGATCTTGGCCAGAAACGAGCCAGTTCATGTCAACGCCGAATGATTTTTTCTGCGAGTTGCCCGTGCCCATATACGAGGTGTTGCCTTTAAAACCAACGCCCACGCTATCGTAATTCACGCCATCTACCACCATGTTTGCCATGATAGGTGTACGGGTTTGATAGTTTTGTTGCATCAAGGTCCAGTAGTTGGCCTGTGGAAAATTGATGTAAACCGAACGGATAAGGGTAGAGTCGTAGAGGCCTGTAGGGCTGCTTTTGCCGGTGTACAGCATATGGCCGTCTGCCGACAATGACATTTCAGGGGCAAGGTTTTGTGCTTGTAAGCTCATGGAAAATAAGCTTAATGCAGTTAACCATAAATTAACGTGTAATCGCATTTTCATGGGTGTAAAGTTTAATAATTGTTGGTTGTTTCAGTCGTTCTTACCCAAAAATTATAGCGCAAAGCTACGTTTTTATAGGTAAAACCTAATAGAAGATGCGAATTTGACCATTATTATTTTGACCACCCATACAAATGCGACAAAAACCCAGAATTTGTCGGTAAAGTTAAATTCAGGTTAACTTAAGATGTGAGTTGTGAGATGTAAGTTGTAAACGGGATTAAGTCGCTTTATCATTTTATCATTTCATCGTTTTTATCATTTTGGGCGCCCCGGCGCTGCGCGCCGTCGGCGTGCTACGGGGTTCGCTTCGCTCCGTGCTTCGCACCAGCACCTTTGGTGCTGCCCTCCGCATGCCTGGCGCAAGCACGGCGGCGAAGCCGCCGTGCTTTAATGGTTAATTGTAAATGATTAATTATGAATGACTTATATCGTATTTTGCCCCGCCGCCCCGCTCCGCTAGGAGCGCTACGATTTGGACACATTTTTTAATGCTGCCCGTAGGGCAGCCCCTTTTGGTAGCCCCGGGTCAGCGAAGCGCAACCCGCTGGGCAGGATTGATTGGTTCTGTTTTTTCATTGTGATTTACCACCCCGTCTGCGCTACGTGGCGTAAAACGCCACCTGCGCATCCACCCCTCCTTTGCATGGAGGGGAGTCTAGGTCTTGTTTTATATTACTGATAATCAATTAAATATAAGATAAGCTAAATTCCCCTCCATGCAAAGGAGGGGTGGATGCAAGCGGAACGCGAAGCGTGGAGCGCAGCAGACGGGGTGGTAAAAAATAATGCTGTATGCATTAACCTAGAATCAATCAATCCTGCCCGCTGGGTACGGGGCGCGGATAATATAAGAACCGTGGCGGCAAGCCGTTTGAGCATGTATAATACAGGAATCGCCACGGAACGTTTGCCGTACCTGTTTTGCCTGCAAACTCGGAACCTTATTTGTTCTCGTGACATGGATGCTCAAAAGAGGTAGGTCTTAAATGTATAAGCTTGAAGCAAGCCAGAAAACGACTCGGCCTAGCAGCCTAGAGGGCAGCCGCTTTGGCGGCTGGTGCGTAGCACCGAGGCGAACAGCCGAGCCCGGCAGGGTGCGGCGGCGCAACGCGGCGCAGGCCCCAAAAAAGAAAAAGCCCCACCTTGCGGTAGGGCTTCATTCACCAATCAATCAATTATTAAAACGAGGTCTTTAGTCATTTATTTAGCCAAAATGGCTGCGGCAATGATGCCGAGGGCCGCTTGGCCGATGCCGAGTAGCATTTTGCTGGCCCTGGGGCCTTTGATACGCTGCTCTTCTTGTATAATCTGGTCGTTTACGTACGAGGCAATTTCTTTAATCGCCTTTTGGGCTTCAGGTAAAAACGGCCAAGCAAACTGCCAAACATGTGGCATGCCTTGCCAAACTTTGAAGCTTACCTGCACACCTTGTTCCTTGGCTTTTTGGGCTAATCGAGTAGAATCATCGAGGATGATTTCATCGTTGCCTACTTGGATGAACATAGGCGCAACGCCTTCAAAATTACCAAAAAGCGGCGATACTAATGGACTATCAAGCGGCAAATGGCTGGCATACTTTTGTGCCCAGCGCACCAGTTTTTCAGGTGGAAGTAGCGGGTCAACTGCAGCCCTAGTTTGGACGGAAGCACCAGAACCCGTTAAATCAGTCCAAGGAGACATCATGACGGCGCAAAGCGGTTGTTCAAGCTCGGCTGCTTTTAGCTCGAGTAACATGGCGGCTGTTAGTCCACCACCAGCTGAATCGCCCATAACGATAATGTCTTTAGCGCGATAACCTTGTGCAAGCAAGTATTGATAGGCTTCAACAGCATCTTCTACGGCGGCAGGACAAGCGTGCTCGGGTGCCAACCTGTAGTTGATGGCGATGGCTTTCAAGCGGGCCGTTTTGCAAATCTTGGAGACCAGCGAGCGGTGCGTTGCAAAGGAGCCTGCGGCATAGCCTCCTCCGTGTAAGTACAAAATAACCTTGGAAGGCTTGAACTGCGGCGGGAAGGACCATTCTGCATCCATGTCCCCGATTTGAACTTGCTCAAATCGCATCCCCGAGGGGATTGGGAAGCGACCAAACACTTTCTCTTTGGTTAGCCTTAACCGTTGTAAATCTTCACCGTATGCACCCACTTTGCGTTTCGTTCTACGCAATGCAGCTTTTAGGATAAGAGTTTGCCAACTGGCCATGTGAAATTTGGTTGGTCTGAGGTTCGGGGCGCTAAGGTAAGAAACATAAAGGAACTTAACCAAACTTTTGGCAGAATATTTTTTCTATATTTCAATTTTAGGGAAATTAAATTGCGGGGCTGTGTTTGGGTATGATATGTATCTTTTGGGTTATATGACTGAAATACAGTATTATATCAAACAAAAAGCCCTTGCTGGCAGAAACCAGCAAGGGCTAAATAGCGTACAGGATACTTTCTAGAAAGTGACTCTACCGGAAAGGATGAAATTCCGGCCAGGCGATACAATGCCCGAAGAATAAGGCCTGTAGCGGATATCGCCAATATTCTCCACGCCCAAACCAAGGGTAAAGTAACTGGTTAGCTGATAACTAGCCTTGGCGTTCATGGTAAACCAAGCAGGCGAGTATGGCGAACCATCTTTATCTATAGCGTAGATATATGTTTTTCCTTGCTCTTCAGGCGCAAGATTTACATTTTTAACCGCACCACTGTATTGTGCATACGCTTCTAAGCGAAGTTTATCCACTTGGTACGACAAACGCGTGATGCCAAACCAAGGCGCTGCATGGCGGAGCGGCGCTATGTCGCCATTGTCGAGTTCCTCTTCGCCTTTTTGGAATGTAAAACGAGAAAATACGCTCAAGCCTTGGGGCAAAACAAGGTTAAACCCTAGGTTAAAGCCCCAGACCGTAGCCTGGGCTGCATTTTGTAAAGATTGCACTTGGCTTAGCTCGCCATCGTACAAGATACTATCCAAACCGTTTAGCGTGGTGTTGCGGCGTACCAGGGCATTGTCGAGCAAGGTGTAGAAACCAGAAACATCCACTTTTAGCCAGTTTCCAAACGACTTGGCGATGCCCAAATCGCCATTGTAGGCGTATTCGCCTTGCAAGTTGGTATTCGGTATCACCACTGCGCCTGGCGAGGAATCGAACACCTTGCCTACATCATCGATGTTTGGCGAGCGGAAGCCCGTAGAGCCGTTTAGGCTAATCTGCCAAGTACTAGTTGGGCTGTACACTAAACCAAGGCTACCGGTGGCGGCTCCATTGTTTATATTGGCATCGACCACGGGGAATTGGTAAAAGGTAGTATCCAAGGTAGCATCCAGCATGAAGTAACTATAGCGCGCACCAACACGGATCAAGAACTGTTCGCTTATGTTGTATTTGTAATTCAAGTAAACGCCCGCTGATTGCCAAGTGGACGCATCTGGGTAACGCGATGGTCCATCTACCGTTACGCCCGTCACGATGTTCTCGTCTTGGCCGGTTGAGCTAACTAGGTTGTGCACGTATTCGGCTCCGTAGTACAACTGATGCTTTGGGGCTAATTTTTTCTCGAAATCCAGGTTGAAAGACAAGGCGTTCACGGCTTCTTCGCGTACAAAACGTGTTGGGCGATTTAAGTCTCGGTCCATGCGGCTTTCTTCAAAGCGCTGATGTGCCAAACGAATGCTCATGCCATCATATATACCTTTTTCGGTACGGTGTAAGATGCTGAAATTGTTGAGCATCCATACTTGCGGGCCGTAATTCCACTCGGCAGAACGCAGGGTATTGCCTCGGGGCCTAATCAAACGGTCGTATCGGCCATAGTCGGTGGTGGTACTATACTGGAAGCCGTAGTTGATGTCCCAGTTAGCTGTTGGCTTAAACCTGATTTTCTGCAACACGTTCAATTGGGTATATCCGGTTGGCTTTTGAATCAAGGGGTTCGGGTTTACCAAAACACTATCTACCCCGTTAATGCGCTCGACATAAGTAGGCCGTAGGTATTCAGCTGGGCCAATGCTGCCCATGCGCAGATCATCGAAGTCGGTCAGGGTTAAACTGGTTAAAAAAGCCCATTTCGATAAACCTACATTGAGGTCGAAGTGAGCCGTTTTCTCAAAGTTAGCCGAAGCATACCGCGACAAGAACGACCCTTTCACCAACACTTTGCCCGAGTTGGCCAGGGCTGGAGTCAAGGTATAAAAATTCATGACCCCGCCAATGGCATCGCTACCGTAGATGTTGGAGCCAGGGCCCATGATGACCTCGGTTTGCTCAACCGATAATGGGTCGATAGAAATCACATTCTGGATATTGCCCGAACGGAAAATGGCCGTGTTCATCCTGACGCCGTCAACGGTAATCAACAATCGGTTGGTGGCAAAACCCCGAATCATCGGGCTACCGCCGCCTTGTTGGCTTTTCTGGATGAATACCTCTCCCGTTTGTCCCAACAAATCGGCTGAGGTTTGAGGGTTTTGGAATAAGATGTCTTTCTTTTTAACTTGTACTACCCGGTTGGGTACATCTTTTTTCGACTCTTTCCAGCGGGATTCTGTCACCACGATGGCATTTAGTGAAACATCATCGGCTTTCATGATGACCACGAAGCGCTTTGCCTCGAGTTGTTTGTACGTTGTGGTAACCGTTTCATACCCAAGGGAACGGATTACGATGGTATCCACACCTCGGAAAGCACTAATGTCGGCCTCTCCTTTGGCATCGGTGATGACTGCCAGGTTTTGCCCTGGGTTAAATGCAGTAGCAAATTCTAACCCTTGGCGCATCTGGTCTTTGACCTTGAGCACTTGGGCCTGCATAGCTATAATGCATAGCATAAAGGCTATGCTCCATAAATATTTATTCATGGTTGAAATTTTGTAGAGATGAAAAGGGCTTCATGGCTTTAGGCCATGCTATGTGCACCTGCACCAATACCATTAGCATGCCACACCAAAAGATACAGCAGCTGTGGCCAAATTGTAACAGTGTTTAGCCCCAAATTTGGATTCAAATAATACATTTTGCTGTCTTTTTTTAAGACAGTTGGTTTGTTCCCCTAGACATTGGGTGGAGGAGCCCAATGTGTGCTAAAATCTTGGTGTATGGCACCAGGGTAATAGCTTTGTACTATATGAGGCTCATTTACGATTAAAGCATGGAGTGCCGGTGTATGCTCACTTGGCCATATTTGGTTATAAAACTTAAACAAGCCGTCCATCAAGTTCAGGAGTTTGGGGTCATGTTTTTTGGCTTTGTCGAACAAGCTACCCAATTGGGCGAACAAGGCGGTTTCTTCTTTGTCCCAGATACACCAGTATAGGGTTGTATCACCTAAATCTGTTTGTTTTACGATGTCATACATTTGACCTTTGTACCTGAACTCCCGACTGTGTATTCGGGTGAAACTAGCATCAGGCTTGGCTTCCAAGGTCTTGGGAATGTACAGTTTGACCATATCGGACTCCCTGGCCCCCTTTTTGATTTTGCGTTTTACATTTTTACGGATAACGTGTAGCCTGGCCTCATAGGCCATGTAAACGCTTAATGCAGGCGTTAGAATGGTGAAAAGTAATAATATGGCTAGCAAGCGTAATCGCACCGAGGTGTATGTTTAAGCCTACAAAATTAGTTTAATCTCATATCAAATTAGCTCAAATTCAAAACTATCTAGAATACTGCCATTTACTTGTATGGCTACCCGATGTATACCTGGATACAGCGTGCGGGTACTCATGTGCTCGCGCAAGGGGTGTTTTTTGAGCAAGACCTTGGATTCTCCCGCAGCCAATTCAAAACTAGCCCATTTGAACACCTTTTTGCTGTCCATCTTGCCCCGCTTATCTTGGAAGTGCATGATGTAATCCACGCTGAGGGTCTTGGATTGCGCTGTGTCAAAGCGGGCCGAAAACTGCAATGTTTCACCCATCAACACCTTTGTTGGATATTCAAGTTGATGCAAGGTAATGCCTTGTGCATCTCCAAAGCCCAACATGGACAATGCTTGGGGGTGGCCATGTTTGACCAAGTTGCGTAAAGCATGTTTGAGCATGAAGCTCCATTCGGCAGGTTTTTGCTGACCTGCTTTGGCCCAGCCTTCAAGGGTTTGCAGCAGTAGATCAGGCGATTTTTTGCTCCAGTCGTTCAAGTGGTTGGCTACACTGCGGGTTACATAACGGGTTTTGTCGGCGTGTAATAGCGCTAATATAGCTAAGGTTTGTGCAGGTTTGATATTAATTTTCATGGCCCAGGGCAGTGCGGGTCTCGTGCCTTCGCTACACAGGCGCCGCACGTGGTAGTTGGGGTCGCGGGCCCATTGTTCCAGTATGGCCAAGGTTTGTTCCGGGAAGGCATTCAGGAAAGGCCGTATGGCGTATTCTACCGAAAAACGTTGTGTGATTGCATATAAGGCCAACATGGAGCGCTCGAAATATTGGGCGGTACAGCCATAGGTGGCCACAAATTCACCGTAAGGAGCGTATATAAAATCCCCAAAATCATTGTCGTGCAAGTTCTCGTCCAAGGGTGGCGGTAGGGCAGCCAGGATAATGTCCAGAGCTTGTTCATAATCGCTGGGTAAACAGGCCTGCAAACACTGGCTGATATGGCTGATCCGCGCTTTGAGCTCTAATTCAGGGAGTTTTTGCAATACCATTTGCATAAATCCAGCCCGATTAAAAGCAGGGTAAACCGCTTCAATTTGTAGGGCTAGGCCATTAATACGCCTCTCGTTGAATAGATGGTCCTTGAGCGAGAATTTTTCGGGCATGGTGTAGGTCGTTTGGGCAAAAGTACGTAATTATACACCTTCAATTGGCAAGTTTTACGCTACGAATTTTACATCATGATGCCCAACGAGACCCAACAAACCTGGAATGCCATAGCCCATTTGTACCAGTCCAAGTTCATGCAGTTGGAGCTCTACAACCAAAGCTATGACCTGTTCTGCGACTTGCTAATTCAACCCTCGGCCAAGATATTGGAGCTAGGTTGTGGCCCTGGCAATATCACCCGCTACCTCCTGGATAAACGTCCAGATTTCAAGATATTGGCTACCGATTACGCACCCAACATGGTACAAACGGCCCAACAAAATAACCCCGAGGCGCAGTGTATTAGCTTGGATTGCCGCCATATCGCACAGTTGGATGGGCCTTTTGACGGCATTGTGGCGGGCTTTGTCATTCCATATCTTTCGCCAACAGAGTTGCTTGATTTTATGCGTGATGCCGCCGCCATCTTAGCGCCCGGCGCTTTGCTTTACCTCAGTTTCGTGGAGGGTACTGCGGAGGAGTCAGGCTACAAAACTGGTAGCAATGGGCTGAGGGTATTTTTTAACTACCACCCTTTGGAACCCCTGATGCAAACGGCCCAGGCCTTGGGCTTCCATGGTATAAAGCAGTTCAAGTTCCCTTTTGAACGCGAAAACGCAGCTACTGAAATACATACGGTATTGATTTTCAGTATTTCATAGTACGTCATGGCGGTTTATTGACCTGGTTTTTTGGGCGCGTCGGCCTACGGCCGTCGGTCCCTTCCAGGGTTCGCTGTCGCTCCGTGCGCTGCGCGCACCTGCGCCTGCGGCGCAGCCTTCCAGGCACCTCGCGCAAATTGTGTCCAGTTGTGCAATTAATTCAACCTAACCGTAGAGAAGCAATATCTTGCGTCTCAGGATTATTAGGGAGACGCAAGATATTGCGTCTCTACAAGGAGGGATTATCATATAATTTATCTTTTTCCCAATTAGCAGGATTGTTGAGGATGTAATTCGTTATTCTGTAATATGATGATTCGTCCCTGATAATATGTTCATGAAATCGTGCCTGCCAACTAAAATCTATATTATGTTGTCGAGCAAATTTGGTTACTCCAATCTTATAACCCCTAATTATTGCTCCAAGGTTACCTGATTGAACTCCGTATTGATTTAATGGTTTCCCCTTCATCACTAGGTCTACATAATGGGATGCAAATTCTAATGATCCGTCAGAGGGTTTATCAATTATGATTATTCCATGGACATGGTTTGGCATTACCACAAAATCACCTAACAATACAAAAGGATAATGTTCTGGAATTTCTTTCCAACACTCCCATGCTGCTAATCCTAGGTTGGACAATTCCATTTCGTTGGCCTTAACCGAACCGAAAAAATGTTCTCGCCCAGCCGTGCAAAGGGTTACGAAATAGGCCGCATTCCAACCATAATCCCACCTGTACAACCTAGATGACGGGATTCTATATTTATTTTTATATTTATCCATATGCCAAATTTACGTGCTAAAATATCATATTAATCTATAATTACCTGCGCTAATCACCGTATTATTATGTACAACCTAACCGTAGAGACGCAATATCTTGCGTCTCAGGACAATTAGGGAGACGCAAGATATTGCGTCTCTACGGTTAGGGGCAATTTTTTCTGGGAGACGCAAGATATTGCGTCTCTACGGGAATGGCCTTTATACATTGGCCTAGCGATGTGGAGGGCGGCCGAAGGCCGTACCGCAGGGGCGTAGACCCCAAGGTATGAGCGACAGCGAACCCGCAACGTAGCGCCACGAGCATCGCGAGGGGAGGCCCCAAATAAAACATAAAACAATACTACCAACTCAGCACTACCAACTATCAACTCCGATATCAAACTATCAACTACTTTTTTTGTTTCATACCTCGAACTATACGGGATTGCGTATTTTTGCAGCACTAAACTGAATTATGAGTAAAAAAGGTAGAGTTTTGGTGGCCATGAGTGGCGGTATCGACAGTACCGTGGCGGCCTTGCTCATGCACGAACAAGGCTACGAAGTGGTGGGCATCACCATGAAAACATGGGACTATGCCAACTCGGGCGGCTCGAAGAAGGAAACAGGCTGTTGTAGCCTCGACTCGATAAACGATGCCCGTAGGGTGGCCGTGGATAAAGGTTTTCACCATTTTATCGTGGATATCCGCGAGGAATTTGGCAACTATGTCATTGATAATTTTATCGACGAGTACATGCACGGGCGCACGCCCAACCCTTGCGTGCTTTGCAACACCCACATCAAGTGGGATGCGCTGCTGCGCCGTGCCGATGCCATGGATTGCGAGTTTATCGTGACGGGCCACTACGCTAAAATTAACCAGCAAGACGGTAGGCATTATATTACCAAGGCCCGCGATACGCAGAAAGATCAGTCGTACGTGCTCTGGGGACTTACCCAAGAGTGCCTGCAACGTAGCATGTTCCCCCTGGGCGATATGCTGAAACCCGAGGTGCGCCAACTGGCTTACGATTTTGGCTACACCGACCTCTCTAAAAAGGCCGAGAGCTACGAGATTTGCTTCGTGCCCGATAACGATTACCGCGGCTTCCTGAAACGCAACGTGGATGGCCTGGAAGAACAGGTAAAAGACGGCGTTTTTGTGGATACCAACGGCAAGGTGCTGGGCAAACACCCTGGTTATCCTTTCTTTACCATCGGCCAGCGCAAAGGACTGGGCATTGCCCTCGGTGAGCCTGCCTTTGTCACTGAAATCATCCCCGAGACCAACACTGTGGTGCTAGGTAAAATGGAAGATTTGTACCGCAACTTCATGACCGTGGGTAAAATTAACCTCATGAAATACGCCCAAGTGCCTGAGGGCATCGAGGCCCGAACGCATATCCGCTATAACGATCCCGGCACCATGAGCGCCTTGCACAACCTGGGCGACCAGCTCAGCGTGGAGTTCTTCGCCAACGTGAAAGGGGTTGCCCCAGGTCAATCGGCCGTGTTCTACGAAGGCGACGATTTGATTGGCGGCGGTATCATTCAAGGTGGTACACTGGTTTAAAAACGTACTTTAACTCATCTATACAAACCCCATTTTATGAAAAAAATGTTCTTCTTGTGCTTGTCTTTATTGCTAAGCAGCGCAGCATTCAGCCAATCGGAAGGCTACAAAGTTGGCGATGCAGCCATCGACTTCAACTTGCCAAACGCCAACGTGGCCTTGTCGAAAATGCCCGAAACGGTTGGATTGGCCAAATACCCCAACGCAAAAGGCTTTATCGTTATATTTACGTGTAATCACTGTCCATACTCTATTGCATACGAAGATCGTATCATCGCTTTGCACAATATGTTCGCGGCTAAAGGTTACCCGGTAATCGCTATCAGCTCAAATGATGCGGTTCAATACCCCGATGATTCTTTTGACAATATGACGGTTCGCGCCAACGAAAAGCAATTCCCTTTCGTCTACCTATACGATGAGAGCCAAGACATTGCGAAAGCTTACGGGGCTAAAAAAACACCGCACGTTTACGTGTTGAAAAAAGTTAAAAAGAAATTGGAAGTTCAGTACATCGGCGCTATCGACGATGCTACAGAGTTAGACAAAGTTTCAGTCAACTACCTCCAAGCCGCGATGGAAGCTATCTTGAAAAATAAAAAACCTGCGGTATCAACTACTAAGGCTGTTGGCTGCTCGATCAAGTGGAAAAAATAAGTGATAGGGATTAGGTTTTAGGGATTAGGTGTTAGGAAGTTGTTTGTAGTCGTTTCCCTCGCACCTAGCCCCTGACACCTACAACCTAAGACCTAACCCCTAAAACCTACACATGAGAATCATCATCCTGGGTACTGCGCACCCCTTACGCGGCGGCTTAGCCGCCTACAACGAACGAATTGCCAAAGCCTTTCAAGATGAAGGACACGAGGTCGACATCGTGACGTTTAGCATGCAGTACCCAGGATTTTTGTTCCCGGGTAAGTCGCAGTATAGCGATGAACCAGCACCGCAAGATTTGCGGATTAAAGTCTGGCTCAACTCCATCAACCCTTTTAACTGGTTGTGGGTGGCCTACAAAATCAGGCAGCTGAAACCCGACCTCATGGTGGTTAAATTCTGGCTGCCCTTCATGGGGCCTTGTTTTGGTACCGTGGCCCGTTTGGTTAAATGGGGCCGCTCGACCAAGGTGGTATCGATTATCGATAATATCATACCGCACGAGAAACGCCCTGGCGATAGGTTTTTTACACAGTATTTTGTGTCAGCTATCGACCGCTTTGTGGTCATGTCGCGCTCGGTTGGCGAGGACATGAAACAGTTTGTCCGCAAGCAGCCCGTTGCCTATGTTCCACACCCGGTGTATGATAATTACGGCCCATTGATTCCCCGCGAGCAAGGCATTGCCAAACTCAAGCTCGACAGCAATACCCGCTACATTTTGTTCTTTGGCTTCGTGCGCGCCTACAAGGGCTTGGATCTGCTGTTACATGCCATGGCCGATCCCCGCTTCGCCGATGCCAATATCAAGCTTATCGTGGCTGGCGAGTATTACACCGATAAGCAAACTTACACTGATATCATCCAGCAAAAAGGCATTGCTGACCGTGTGATTGAATTCGACGAATTTATATCCGATTCAGAAGTGGGCAATTACTTCTCGGTGGCCGACCTCGTGGTGCAGCCGTATAAATCGGCCACCCAAAGCGGTATTTCGCAAATGGCCTACCACTTTGAAAAACCGATGGTGGTAACCAATGTTGGCGGCCTTCCCGAGATTGTACCGCATGGCGAATGTGGCTATGTGGTTGAGCCAGAGCCCATCCAAATTGCCGATGCTATCCTCGACTTTTACCAAAACGATAAAGCCGCACAGCTACTCCCCGGCGTGCAAAAGATGAAAAAAGCCTTCAGCTGGGAAAATATGTGCGAAGCAGTTAGGAGAGCAGAGTGCTGAGCTACATTCCTTTTACGCGTCTGCCCCCCTGTCTTCACTTTGTTCAGACATCCCCCCACTC
>CAZDVQ010000016.1:0-76792 GCA_964508975.1 uncultured Saprospiraceae bacterium | reverse complement strand
GCCCTACGGGCAGCATCAAAAGATGTGTCCTAATCGTAGCCATGCAAAGGAGGGGGGCGCAGGTGGCGTTTTACGCCACGTAGCGCAGTCGGGGTGTTAAATCACAACAAAAAAAATAGAACTAATCAATCCTGCCCGCCACGGCTGCTTTGCTGCCCGCTACCATCCTTAACGCAAGCGGCTGCGAAGTAGCCGTGTAAGATGTGAGTTGTAAGATGTGCCCTGTTGGCGTCCCTACCTTAGCAGTACAAGTTTGCCAATAATCTGTGTTGTTTTACAGCTTGTTGGCTGGGACGCCATCAAGGGCAATGAATTCATAATCCATCATCCATAATTCATAATCAAAAGGGCTGCGAAGCAGCCCGCTGCGTTAGCTGCTTGGAGCGTGCCGCCAAGGGCGGCAGTGCGAAGCACCGAGCGACAGCGAGCGCGAAAAGGAGCGGCGACGCGCATGCGGCGCAACGCCCAAATAAAAAAAATAAAAAAAAAGAGATTTTTTTTATATCTCAAGCAACCCTTTATAGCGCTTCCCGTATCTATAAAGGAGAAGAGTTGATTAGAAATTTAAAACAAGAGAGATATGAAGACTTTAACTTACCTTTTTGTAGCCCTTTTTGCAAGCATCGCTTCATTTGCTACCGCCGGTACTGATTCTGGTGCTAAAAGAATTGCCGTAATGTTGATTGTTGAAGGCGACGACGATGACGAGAAAACAGTAACCACCATCTTCACTACCTTGGTAGCTGCCGATAAAGTGGCCAAAATGTTGAACGCCGAGTTGATTGCCGACGAAACCGTTGAAGACGATGTTTTCGTGTTCAGCCTTAAATCACAAGAGCAACACGATTTGGCCATGAAAATCTTCGACGAAGAAGGTTACGAGGTGGCAAACAATTTGACAAACTTTGTTGAAGGTGCTAACTATCGCGCCGTAAACGTTGAAAACTTGCCTGACGGCACGTACAACCTCAAGCTCACTAACGGTGATGCTGAGTTGAATAAATCTTTCACGGTTAGCCGTGGTAAAGTATCGAAATAGTGATAGAAAATGAATAAATTAAGCCCGGTGCGAAAGCACTGGGCTTTTTTTTTTGCCCTATATCACGTTAAACTCCCACGCTGTTTTATAGGCCAGATGCTTTTCAAAATAGTTAAGCATAGCATCGTAAAATGGAGAACCACCCAAGGTAGCGCTATCCCCGATAACCACTAGCTTTTTACGGGCACGCGTCATCGCCACGTTCATCCGCCTGGTATCGCTCAGGAAGCCAATCTGGTTCTCGGTATTCGAGCGCACCAGCGATATATACATCACGTCGCGTTCTTGTCCTTGGAAAGAATCCACGGTATCTATAGTGATATCGGCGTTGGGGAAGTGGTCTAAATCGTGCTTGAGTTGCCTTGATATATATTCAACTTGCTCTTTATAAGGCGATAAAATACCGATGCTATAGTTTTCATCCGCCCGAGTGAGCAAATCGTCCAAGTGTTTCCGGATGATTAAATACTCGCCCTCGTTGTATCGGCTTTTGGTTTCAGGATTTTCTTTTTCCTCAAACCCACAACCTGCGGTGTCTACAAACTCTATAGGGTCTTCGTATTGCCCAGAAAGCTGTATGCTGTGTGTTTCAACCGATTCGTGGGCCTGTAAGCGCCCCTCGTAAAACTGCTCGTTGGAGAAGCCCATGATCAACTCGTTCATGCGGTACTGAACATCGAGTAGTTTTACCTCGGGTAAACGCTCCAGCAGTTTTTCAATCAAGGTAATGCTGTAGCCTTTTTTGGCAGCTTCGTGATTCTTCACGGTTGGCGGCAACTGGAAAGGGTCGCCTGCAAAAATAACGCGGTCGGCTTTATTGATTGGAATCCAAGTAGCAGGTTCCAAGGCTTGAGCCGCCTCGTCGATGAATACCCACTTGAAGTTCCGCTTCTCGATATGTTTATCCACTGCACCAACAAGGGTACAACAGATGACTTGTGCTTCAGAAATAATTTTGTCAATCACGTAATCTTCCAACATGCGGGCATGTTGCACTACTTGCCGGGCCTCCTGGCGGGCCATACGGCGTTCTTCCCGTTCTTCGTGTCCAAACTTGCGTTTAAACTGATCGGCTTTTTTGCGCAGGTTAGCGGCTTCCTGCTTCATCTTTTTGACTTCCACCATTTCAGGGCGCTCGCTCATTTTGCCTTCTAGTGTCAATTTAAACAAGTTTTCATCCACCCTGGATACATGGCCGATGCGTAGCACGTTGATACCGCGCGCCGAGAGTTTCTCGGCAATCAAATCGGTAGCTGGGTTGCTGGGAGCACAAACCAATATGTTGTTTTCCTTGTGGCTCAGCAGGCGGATAGCTTCTACCAAGGTGGTGGTTTTGCCTGTTCCTGGAGGCCCGTGTACCACCGATACGTCGACAGTACCGAGGATATGCTTTACCGCCTCGCGTTGCGAGTGGTTGAGCATGGGCAGGTTAACCACCTCATCGGCGATGGTTTCAAACCTCGGGGGTAATTCACCGAACAAGGTTTCGCGCAATTCTGCCAAACGGTTGTTTTTGGCATTTTTGACTTGTGCAATGGCTTTCTCCATCTCGCGGTAGCTGCGCTCATCGAATGATAAGTCAACGCCTATTTTACCATCGTGCACCCACGCGGGTAAGTCATCACAGTAAAATACCACTTTCATTTTGTTGCGTTCTACAAACGAGATCACACCGCGTTCTTCCGCTTCGCGTTTGGGGTTGCCGGTAAATACTTCTACTACTTGGCCTGCCCGTAATTTATGGGGCAGGTCTAGGTTTTTGGTGCGCTCAACGATGATATAAGGGTATTCGCCCAGGCCATATCCATGCGATTCAACCACGCAAGGGTACCAGGTGGCTCCATCGGCAACGCGTTGGGTTATGCTTTTGCGCAGGAGTAAATCTTGATGTAAAAATATCTCGGCATCTTTCTCTAGCTTGAGTAACTGGAGTAAATCGTCGAGTTGCTGCGATGAGGTCATGCCCTTTTAGTTTTGTCTAGCAGGGTCAACATCGTTTTTCACGAAAGGTTTTCTTTTCTTTTTCAACACCGTGGTATAACGCTCTGGGTGCAAGCGCAAATCGAGCATCAACTGTTGAACATCAAAGATGGTTTCTTGCAATTGTTTGGCAAATTTCTCATCGTTCAAAAGCATGGCCAGCGTGCCATCGCCTGATTTAGCACTTTCCAACACGCCGCTCAACTCGGCTACCGCTTTATCCAAGCCAGCCAATGAGTTTTGAATAGAGCTCATGGTTGCACCAGCGCCATCGAGCGAGGTGTTGATTTTACCCATAGTCTCCGTATTGAGCTTGCTGGTTAGTTCTTCGATATTAGTCAGCAATTGGGTAATTTGACCATTATTGTCAGCCAAGTTCTTCGTGATTTTTTGGATATTCGCTATGGTGGCCACCAAATCCGTAGAAGCGGCAGACAAGGTACGGTCGAGCGTGTTGGTGGTGGCGGTCAGGTTATTGATGGTGGCTTTTAGGTTTTGCATGCTTTGGCCCAAACCATCGTCGGTCATGCCAGGTAGATTACCGCGGAACATGGAGTCAACGGTATTAATCGAGCCATTCAAGATAGCATTAACCTTGATTTGCAACTCGTCGAGTACTGGCATTAATTCATTTTTGGCATTACCGATGAAACCACCGGTATTTACACCATCTATTTGGTCGCCAGTTGCTAAACAATCAGCGCCGTTGCAGCCTTTGTCAAAACGTAGTTCGATTTCCATACCCGACATCATACCCGTTTGTACAATATACGCTTTGGCATTCTTGGGTATGTTCATGTCTTGGTTGATGCTCAAGGTAGTTAAGATGTAACCTGTCATTACACCATCGACTTCTTCTAGTTCAACATTTGAAATGGTGCCCACTTGGTATCCCCTGATTTTCACGGGATTTGAAATCATCAAGCCACCTAAGTCTTGAAACTTGGCTTGAACGACAATACTGTTGTCAAAAACGTTTTTACCACGTAGGTAATTGTAGCCGATAAATAATATCGCGATGGCAGCTACAGCTAAAATTCCTACTTTGGTTTCGTTGTTAATTTTCATAATAAGTGGGTAGATACGTAGTAAGGTGCAAAAATCTAAAAGAAATGACTAAAAATCAAATAATAAGTCACTTAATATTTAGAAATCGGTGCTTTTTAAAGCGAAGTTACGTTTTTGGGCTGCTATTTGTGCCGCCTTCATTATCTTTGCATCTGGCAAGGGTTTTTAGATAAGCTCAAGCTGCTTAGTGTTTTATAATTTTCTACACCGTTTATGTCTAGGCAAAAGCAAATTATTGATTTCTCGCACATCTGGCGAAGCCACCTCCGCAAGGTTGAAGGCTATCAGCCCGAGCGTGAATCTTTGCATGATGCACACCAGTTCATTCTTCTAGATGGCAACGAAAATGCTTTCGGAACGGTTGGCGGCGGCGGTGCTTTCAACAAGTTCCCCGATAGCAGGCAGTTGAAACTACGCCAAAAAATTGCGGAGCTACACCAAGTGAAGGCCAGCCAAGTTTTTACCGGCTTCGGCACCGATGCCATCATTGATTTAATCATTCGCCTTTGCTGTGAACCGGGTCACGACCGGGTGATTACCATGCCGCCTACCTGTGGTAAATATGCTGCCTTAGCCGAGATACATGGGGTAGACGTTCAAGAGGTCCCACTCAATGGTGCTTACCAGATGAATACCCGAAAGGTACTAGAAGCTGCCGACCATAAATCTAAATTGCTGTTTATCTGCTCGCCCAATGACCCCACGGGCAATTCGATGCGGGCCTTGGACATACTCGAAATTGCCGAGCATTTCCCCGGTCTGGTACTGGTTGACGAGAATTACATCGAGTTTGCCAAGGCTAAATCCGTTGTGGAGCATGTTGCTCTGTTTCCTCGACTCATCGTGCTGCGGGGCCTAACCCACGGCCACGGCTTGGCTGCTCAACGCTTTGCCTACGCCATCATGCACGAGACGGTAGTGCAAATGCTCGACCGTATCAAGTTGCCCTACAACGTGGATCAACATACGCAAGACATTGCCCTCCAAACCCTACAAGATGAAGCCGGACTGGCCCAAACCGTTCAGGCTATCGTTCAAGAACGCGAAAGGGTAGGGCAGGCACTAGCAGCTTTGCCTTGCGTCAAAAGGGTTTATCCATCGGAAGCCAATTTCCTCTTGGTTTACACCATTGATGCCGAACAGATTTACCACTACCTCTACACCAAAAAAATTCTGGTCAGCAACCGCAGTCACCTGCATCTCTGCGATGATTGCCTGCGCATCACCATTGGCCAACCCGAAGATAACGACAAGCTAATTGCCGTACTCGAAAATATGCCCAAGGGTTTTGCCGATGATAAATCCTTGATGAATACCATCTTCGATGCTTTGCGCAAGCCTGCATTGGTCAAGTCATTGTTCAAAATTTTCTGGCGCTAAGGCCCATGGCTACATGTTCCCATTGCCATACGGCTTTGCCTGAATCGGCCAAGTTCTGCCTCAACTGTGGGCAGGAACAAATCCCCGATAACCGCTATGTGCCCCGTTATGTGCTAGATTTGGGCGATTTCCGCACCATGCCCAGCCAAATCAGAGACCAGTATATCAAGTTTTTCCAAGTTTTTAGAGCGTCTGAGTGTTCTAGTGTACCAGAACACCATATTATTGAAATGATGTATCGAGATGGGTTTTATGCCCGTTTTGATAATATTGCCATTGAGTTGACAGCGCTGTTTGAGCAAACCTTGCAAGAAACTAAACGCCTATCGTATAAGTTTACCGATCAGGCTATCGAGCGGCAATTTTACCTCTACACCACGGCTTATATCTTGGAGCAACACTCCGATTGGTATGATTTTGCCCCGCCTTTATACAGCTATAAGTACACCGATCCCAATGCTAAGCTCTCGGAGCGCAGCCTGATCCTCGATTATTTACACGCGGATAGTCTACCCGAGGAAATATATACGAGCGTGGTCGAAATACCAAGCCAGAGCCTTGCCAATGCCCGACAACAATTTTTATTCCTGGCCGATGCGGAATATCCCATCGTGTTTTTCGACCAGAGTTTGCGTCAGAATGGCAGCGATGGTTTTGCCCTGACCAACAGCAGGTTATATTGGAAAGCACATTTTCACAATGCCGCCAATGTGCATTACCGCAACATCAACAGCCTAGAACGCAAGGGGCGGCACCTCGAAATCAACGGGAAGTACTTTAATGTAAGCCCTGAGCTGAATTTCCGAATGTACCGCCTCTTGCGTAGGTTGCAGGTCGAACTATAATCTACGGCCTTTTACGGTGCGGCTTTCCGCTTCTTGCTTGCGTACAAGGCTCAATTTAACCATCAAACGGGCTAAGCCGTCTCCTGTTTCAGTGTACCATTCCTTGGCGTCGTAAGTAACGGTACCACGACCTGAGTTCCAGTCTCGGCCCAACAATACGTATTGTCCGGATAGTTTAGGGTTAGGGCCAAACATCAAGAAACGCTCGTTGTTTCCAGTTTCAAAAGCAATGGCCATACGGTCGGTTTGTGGCATTTGTAAAAGGACACCCGGCGTACGAGCTGGTATTACAATTTGCTCAATTTTACGTCCGTCAACAATTTTGATTTCTCCGCCAGCAATTTCAGTTGCTCCTTCAACAAATTCTCTGCGAAGTGTGATGGTTTCAGAAGTATAAAATTGAATACGCTTCATCTGGCTTTCAGTCCAGCCATACTTGGTTTTCATACCATCGGTAAAGGGCGTAAGCCTTGGCGCACATGACGAAAAGAGTAGGCTGATGCCCAAAGCGAGGAATAATTTGTTCATAGGACGTATTTTTACAATTTAGAGACTAAAAGTTGGTTAACTAGTATTTTCTTTGTGATGGATTTGGGCGTTCCCGCCGCGAAGCGGCGGTCGGCGTGCTCCGGGCGCGCTGAACGCTTGGTGCTTGTAGCCGCCCAGATTGGGCGGCTCTACTACGCACCCAGGTGCTGCGCACCTGGCCCTGTGCATGCCTAACGCGGGATGCCCGCAAAACCTTCAATCAATTTAAATGCCAAGTAACATGAAACGTGATGTATCTGCCCAACTCTTTGCCGAAGCCAAAGGTTATTTCCCTGGTGGCGTTAGCTCGCCCGTCCGCGCTTTTAAATCGGTAACGGGTACGCCGCTCTTCATCAAAAAGGGTGATGGCTCGCGTATTTGGGACGAAGACGATAACGAATTCCTCGATTTTTGCGGCTCATGGGGCCCACTAATCTTGGGGCATAACCACCCAAGTATCCGCGAAGCCGTGATAGCTGCCGTACATAACGGTACTTCTTTTGGCACACCTACGCGCTTAGAGGTCGAGTTAGGCCGCTTGCTGCTGGGCAACAACCGTTTTATCGAGAAATTACGCTTCGTATCATCTGGTACTGAGGCCGTTATGTCGGCCATTCGCTTGGCACGTGGCTATACTGGTCGTAATAAAATCATTAAGTTTGAAGGTTGCTACCACGGTCACGTGGATAGCCTTTTGGTAAAAGCTGGTTCTGGCCTCGTCACTTTTGGCGAGAGTAGCTCAGCGGGTATTCCCGAGAGTTTTATCAAGGAAACCCTTGTCTTGCCACTCAACAACACCGAGGCTTTAACCGAAGCCTTGAATACCTATGGTCACGATGTGGCAGCCATCATCATCGAGCCGGTTCCGGCCAACAATGGCTTATTGCTACAGGATAAATCATTTTTGGAATGTTTGCGTAAAAAATGCTACCAACACGGCATCCTCTTGATTTTCGACGAGGTTATCTCTGGCTTCCGGGTGGGTTTTGAAGGTGCTGCCGGTTACTACGACATCCGACCTGATATCATCACCTACGGTAAAATATTTGGTGGTGGCCTACCTGTTGGTGCTTATGCTGCCAGCCACGAAATCATGTCGAAAGTATCACCTGATGGACCTGTTTACCAGGCAGGGACTTTGTCGGGCAACCCAGTGGCCATGGCGGCTGGCTTAGCGGCCTTGACCGAGTTGTTGAAGCCTGGCGTTTACGAGTCATTAGCCGAGAAAACCAGTCGCTTTGTGGCTAAAATCCAAGCTTACGCCGATGCGAAGTCTTATACCTTAACTATCCCGCAAATTGGTTCAATTTTCTGGCTGGCCTTCACGCGCGAGCGCATCACCCGTGCCGACCAGATTGACCCTGCCAGCATGGAAAAATTCAAAGTCCTACACGCCGAATTGTTGGAACGCGGTATTTACCTCGGCCCATCAGGCTATGAGGTAGGCTTCGTCTCCACCGCCCACACGGAGGCTGAACTCGATCAGGCCGCAAACACCATCTGCGAGGTGCTGGACATCGTTTTTAGATAGGAGATAGGAGATAGGAGTTAGGAGTTAGGAGTTAGGAGTTAGGAGTTAGGAGTTAGGAGTTAGGAGTTGGCTCAGCTTTTTGATCATTTCTAAACCATGCTTACCTAGCTGAAATAATTTTTATATGTTTGCAATCTGTTAAACAATTGCACATGAAAGATTATAAATCAACGGTATTGCTCCGGCAGATAGGTATTTTGCTATCAATGATTGTTTTATCTATTCTAATGGCTTATTGGAGGGGCCAACCCTTGTTCATGGCTATTGGCCCCTTGGTTTATTTCCTTTGGGGGGCGTCTAATAATGGCTTAACGGCATTTGGCATAGAAGACAATACCTTTAAAGTACGTTATATCGACTTATGGTTAGCCGAGTACCACTTAGAATGGACCTTGGATGAGCTTGCTGTTGCAGTTGTGAACGAACAGATAAAGTTTAAAGTTGATAAATCTTTTTTGGAGATTAAAGACCACGGTACAGTCCACCGACTTTCCTTCATGAATAGAGGAATGCTACAAGAAGTCGATGCCGTTATAGATGAAATCGACGCATATTGTTTTCCTGAAAATGATAACCTTACATAAAACCAACAAAAAAGCCTCCCCGAATCCGGGGAGGCTTTTTTTGTTTCTGTGGAGCTGGGGAGAATCGAACTCCCGTCCAGTCAAAGTGTTAAGAGGCCTTCTACATGCTTAGTACCTTTTTAGTTCTCGTTAACAGCCAGCCCAAGGCACTGACCTAACTGTTAATAAAGTTTCAGATTATTTCCTAAAGGTCCGAAACATTCCCTTTAGTAGCCTGAGCCCAAAATCTTAAGGGCGGGGTGATGTGCGGCTAGACGTATCAGGCGTCGATCATGCGGCACAAAGGCGTTCTAATTCCTAGAATTAGGCAGCCATGGCAAAGCTAGAGTTGCCATTTGAAGATTGTTGCTATATCCAGGTTTTACGTGTATAGTATAGCTGACACGGCATGCTTACCAAAAAACGCGCCCTGCTGTCAATTCCGGTCAGCCCCAGATTTGATGCTTGCATTTTTTTGCGTCGCAAAGGTAGAACGTATTTCTGGTTCATTTAGTTCCCAAGCCTTTTTATTTTGTGTCATACCATTCTTTTGCGAGGTCAATGTCATTGAGCGTTATTTTCTCAGGTTTTATAACCACCCCGTCTGCGCTACAGGCTGCCTCACCCCGCCGCTGTGCGGCGACCCTCTCCCCTGAAACGCTCGTAAACTCGCATGCGGAGAGGGTTATAGAGCAGTGCTAAGCATGTAAGTCCCCTCTCCACAATACGCGGAGCGTGTGCCTGTGGAGAGGGGTGGCACGAGCACCAGCTCGTGACGGGGTGAGGCACTATTATTCTCCTGCGCGAGGTGCCCGGAGGGCGCGGCTAAAAGCCGCGGTGCGTAGCACGGAGCAACGCGAACCCCGGAGTGGGACCGACGGCGTAGCCGGCGCGCCCCAAAAAAACTTAAGAGTAACCTTTTAATCCAAAATATTTGGTAAACTAAAATTAATCATATAGTTTAGAGGCTCAATTCGAATACTATGAAACATATTTTGACACTCCTCTGCGCTGTTTTTATACTCAGCGCCGCCCAAGCCCAAACATACCCCATCGGGCATCGCACCATTACCTTTAACGACCCTGCCCGAACGGGTGGTTTTGGCTCGGGTGGTGGTACTGGCCGACAAATACAAACCGAGATTTACTACCCCGCAACCACTGCGGGCAACAATACTGATGTGGCCACTGGCCAATTCCCTGTAGTGGTGTTCGGCCACGGTTTTGCTATGGGCTGGGATGCTTACGTGCCTATATACGACTCGTTGGCTGCTAACGGCTTTATCGTGGCCCTGCCTCGCACTGAGGGTAGTTTGTTGCCTGCACCCAGCCACGGCGATTTTGGCAAAGACCTAGCCTTGGTATCCGACAAGATGTTGCTGTTGAACAGCAATAGTAGCTCGCCATTTTTCCAGAAAATCAACGGCCGCAAGGCTATTGGCGGCCACTCGATGGGCGGCGGCGCTACGTTTTTGGCCAATCAGTACACCACGGGGCTCAATTGTATGTTCACTTTTGCCGCTGCCGAGACCAATCCATCGGCGGTGAGTGCAGCAGCAAACATACAAACGCCCAACTTGGTTATTTCAGGCTCATTGGATTGCGTTGCACCGCCTGCCGACCACCAGATTCCCATGTACAATGCCTTGCCCAATACCTGTAAAACCTTGATTAGCATTACGGGCGGCTACCACTGTCAGTTTAACAACAGTAATTTTAATTGCAGCTTTGGCGAAGGCACCTGCTCGCCCGGCGGAGGCATATCGCGTGCCGACCAGTTGAATAAAGTGCGTTCTATCTTGATTCCGTACCTCAATTATTACCTCAAGGGCAACTGCGCGGCTTATCTACAGTTTAACAGCTTGATGACGACCAGCAATTGGCTTACTTACCAGAATACTTGTAGTCCCACTTTACCAGCGCCAACGCTACAACTGAGCGGTAACACGGGCTTTTGTGCGGGTAGTAGCACTAGCGTAACTGTTTCAGGTGCAAATACTTACACATGGTCAAACAGCAGTACAGCGGCGCAGCAAAGTATATCGGTGGCGGGTACATACTCGGTTACCGGCACCGATGCCAACAATTGTACCGCCATAATTAGTTTAACGGTGGCGGAATATCCATTGCCAAGCCCAAGCATTGCACAGAACGGATTAACCTTGAGTTACAGCGGCTCGGCCACGGTGGTAGAATGGTTATTTAATGGGAATGTTATTCCAGGCGAGACCGCCAATAGTATTACCGTGAACCAAAATGGTAATTATCAAGTAGTTGTGCAGGATGCAAATGGCTGTAGCGGTAATTCAAATACCATTAGCGTCACTACCGTGTCGGTTGCGACATTATTACAGGGCAAGCTGGTCATGCACCCTAATCCAACCATAAGCATGTTGTATTTCAACGGTTTAGATGTAGGCGTAGTTGAATACCAGTTGTACGACCAACGCGGCGCCATGCTCATGCAAGGCATATTGGCAGGCAATAGTCTCGACCTATCGGCATTGCCGGCGGGCGGCTACCATGTAAAACTACTGTTTGTGGACGGTAGCGAGCTGACCCAAGGCGTTACTTTGCGGTAGTATATTGTTGGGTTAAGGATTTTGGGCGCGTCGGCGCTGCGCGCCGTCGGTCCCCGCCGGGGTTCGCGTTGCTCCGTGCTGCGCACCCGCGCCTACGGCGCGGCCCTCTGGGCACCTCGCGCGACGGCGGCAAGCCGCCGTTTTTAATGGTTAATGGTAAAGGGTTAATGATTAATGCTTTACATGGCTGTTTTTACCATGTATGGTAGCTGTAGCTGAGTATGGGTTTGCCCGCTCTGCTAGGAGCGGTATGTTAATAGGAACAGGGTTAATAGGTTATGGGAGCTCCATTAGGAGCGGCACTGTTTGTGGCGGTGTAGTTATGGCTTGCATGTGTCCAAGGAAGGTTGAAAGATTTATTTAACATAAGTCTTGTATTTGTGGATGGGAGTGGGTATGTTTGCAAGGATTTAAAATAAGTTATCTAATAATAATTATCATGGCAAAATTTCTTACAAGTAATAGTCTTAATGGTGCAGTTGAAAGTATCCTGGAAGAGGCTGAAGTTCAATTAATTTTAATTTCTCCTTATATTAAACTGCATGAGCGGTATATCTCAGTATTGAAAGCGAAGATTGAAAACCCAAGTTTAGCGATTACAATTGTTTTTGGAAAAAATGAGGACGACCCATCAAAGAGTTTAAAGCTGGATGACTTGAAATTCTTTATGCAGTTTCCTAATGTAGTTCTCAAATATGAAAAAAAGCTTCATGCTAAATATTATGCTAATGAACATTCTGCACTTATTACGTCAATGAACCTGTATAATTTTTCTCAAGATTATAATATCGAAGCTGGAATTCTTGTAAAAACATCAATTTTAGGAGCTTTCACGGGAGGTGATTCATTAGACGCAGATGCTTTTGCTTGTTTTGAAAGAGTTATTGCACAAGCTGAGACAATTTACAAGAAAGTACCAATATTTGACAGCTCCCTCATGGGATTAAAGAAGACTTATAAAGAGTCCAGAGTAGAGGTTGATAAAGTGGATGATTTTTTTAAAACTTCGGCAAAAGGGCAAGAAAGGCCTGCATATACAAAACCTAAACAAGAGTACTCAGCTCCAATTTCTGCTACAAAAGTAAAAACTGGATATTGCATCAGAACAGGTCAAGAAATACCGTTTAATCCGCAGAGGCCATTTTCCGAAGCGGCATATAACAGTTGGATCAAGTTTAAAAATGAAGAATACCCCGAAAAATATTGCCATTTTTCAGGCGAATCGTCGAGCGGCGAAACGTCCTTTGCAAGACCAATTATGAGAAAAAATTGGCAAAAAGCTAAGTCTGAGCATATGATGTAATATTCGATATCAGTTTCATGTAATTGGGCACTTTTCCCTATCTTCACACCGGCGCGGATATCCCCTGCGTGAGGTGGCAGGAGGGCGGCCCGAAGGGCCGGTGCGCAACGCGCACTAAGCGAACAGCGCACCCGGATGACACCGACCCCGGCCCCAGGCCGGGGGCACGCCCCAATCAACAAACCAACAAACTTGCCTGCCATGAAGATCATGTTGTTTGCCATACCGGTGTTTTTTATACTCATTGGCCTCGAACTGCTGGTACAAAAGCTGCAACGCTCTAAACTCTACGATTTTGGCGATGCCATTACCAATATTAACTGCGGCATTACCTCGCAGGTGGTGGGTATTTTCCTGAAGGTGCTCACGTTTACGCTGTATTACCTCATTTACGAGCACCTGCGCTTTATGACCGTGCCCGATACCTGGTGGTCGTGGATTTTGCTGTTTATTGGCATCGACTTTTTTTACTACTGGTTTCACCGCTACGCGCACGAGATTGCCCTGCTCTGGGGTACGCATATTGTACACCATCAAAGCGAGGAGTATAACCTGTCGGTAGCGTTGCGGCAATCGGCTTTTCAAGGAGCTTTTGGCGCATTTTTTTACTACCCGCTGGCCTTCATGGGCTTCTCGCCCGAGGCTTTCGTGACCCTCAACGTGCTGCAAACGCTGTATCAATTCTGGATCCATACCAGGGCTATCGACAAGATGCCCGCCTGGTTCGAATATGTGTTCAACACGCCTTCGCACCACCGCGTACACCATGGCATCAACCCCGAGTATATCGATAAAAACCACGGCGGTACACTCATTATTTTCGATCGTATGTTCGGGACTTTCGAGCCTGAGCGTGCGGAAGTGGTGTACGGCGTGACGAAGCCGCTATCCAGCTGGAACGTGGTATGGGCTAACTGGGATTTTTACGCCGACCTGCTGCGCGAAATGCGCCAAACAAAAGGCTTCGGTGATAAGCTCCGACTACTGTTCCACGGCCCAGGCTGGCGCCCGGATTACCTCGGCGGCCCCATGACCGTTAAACCGATTAAACCCGAGGAACAACAGAAATACCATAGCGATATCAGCGCACCTTTGCAGGTGTATTTGTTCTTGCAATTTGTACTCCTATTGGGCGCATCGAGCCAGTTTTTAGCCTTTAGCGGCACCAAAGATTTGTCGGATAACCAGCAACTGCAGGAAGTATTGGTCTGGGCCATACAAATCGTCCTGGGCGTAACGGCCATTGGCGCTTTGCTAGAGCAACGCCCTTGGGCCCTAGGTTTTGAAACTGTACGCTTGTTCTTACCCGCATTGTGCTGGTATGTCCTTTATGGCGGACAGCTGTGGCCTTTATTGGCCTTTGTTTGGGCAGTATTTAGCCTGATGGGATTAATTTTTACCGTACAAGTACATCCATCGTCCCATGCATCGTCCCGTCCTCCAGTATCTGGTTCAGGGCCACGGGGCGGAGTTGGTTAATCAGTTGTGGGTCATAAGCAACGGTAACCTTTACATAATTATCAGTAAAACCATGCATGGTTTGGTTGTCGTGCTCGGTGGCCTCGAACAACACGGTGCGTTCTTGACCTACAAACTGCTGGTAAAAGAAGCGCTGTTTTTTCTCCGACAAGATGCGGAGCATCTCGTTGCGTTCGCGGCGCTCGTGCATGGGCACAGGGTTGGGCATCTCGTTGGCGGGCGTGTTGGGCCGTTCAGAATAGGTGAACACGTGCAAGTATGATATATCTAGCTCGTTGACAAAGCGGTAGGTTTCCAAGAAATCCTCACGGGTCTCGCCCGGGAAACCCACGATGAGGTCAACCCCGATGCAGCAATGCGGCATTACGGCCTTTATTTTGGCCACCCGCTCGGCGTACAATTCGCGTTTGTAGCGGCGGCGCATCTCGAAGAGCTGTTTGTTGTTGCCCGATTGCAGTGGGATATGGAAATGCGGTACAAACCGTTTCGATTGCGCCACAAACTCGATAATTTCATCGGTAAGCAGGTTGGGCTCGATAGACGAAATCCGGAAACGCTCGATGCCTTCCACCTCGTCGAGGGCCTGGATAAGGTCGATGAACAGGGCTTCTTTCTTGGGTTTTTCGCCTTCGATAACCTCAGTGCCGTTGCCGAAATCGCCAATATTTACGCCGGTAAGTACAATTTCTTTCACGCCCATGCTGGCAATTTGCTGGGCATTGGCCACAACGCGCTCTACGGTATCAGAGCGACTAGCGCCACGCGCCAGCGGGATGGTACAAAAGGTACATTTGTAATTGCAGCCATCTTGCACCTTGAGAAAGGAACGGGTACGGTCGCCAAAAGAGAAAGAACCAACAAAATCCTTGGCTTCTTTCACGGCACCGGCTTGTACCATGCCTTTGCCAGGCGATTTGCTCAGATCGTCAATATATTCCAGAATGCGGAACTTTTGGGCAGCGCCCAACACGAGGTCAACGCCCGGTATTTCAGATATTTCCTCGGGTTTAAGTTGTGCGTAGCAACCCACAACCACCACGTAAGCTTGTGGATTAAACTTCATGGCACGGCGTACCATATTGCGGCATTTCTTGTCGGCAAAGTCCGTAACCGAGCAAGTGTTTATCACGTATATATTTGCGCCAGCCTCGAAGTCCACCTCCTGGTAGCCTGCATCCTCGAACATCCTGCCGATACTAGAGGTCTCGGAGAAATTCAGCTTGCAGCCTAGGGTATGAAAAGCAACGGTGCGTGGCGTGGCCATAAAAAGTGATGATTTTAGCCCGCAAAGATACAATTTTTCAAGCTTTTGTTTACCTATTTGCATTAATGCACGACTATACTTTCAAACCAAATCATTGAATATTACATGAAACAACTCCTTTTTGCCTTAGCTATTTTATTATCGAGCCAAGTTGCTTTTGCCCAATCTAAAGCCAATGACATTCCTGTTGATCAATTGCCCGCCGAGGTAAAAACAGTATTGGAAAAATACCTCAACATCTTGCGGAGCAGTCCTGAACTTGATTTAGTAGCTGAACAATTTCTAGAAATAGCAGGTGGTAGCCTCGTGAATGAAGATGGTAAGACCTTGCGGGGTAGCATTAAGCCTTATTCGCTCAAGAAAGACTTTACGGGCGTTAACCTTTACGCTAACCCTGTTGTGATTACCCGTGTGAATAAAACCTTTAGCAACGGCGACGGTTTTGGCGAAAGTGCCCTGCGTGGCAATGTGTACAAAATTTGGATTGCTAAAAAAGAAGGTGCTGCAGGTATGCCTGCACCAATCTCAATTATCGTTCCTGAAGGCCACCCCAGCATTAAAACACCGAAGGTGGTGGGCATAGGTAGCCTATAAATTCAAAAGCGGGATTGCCCATGGGCAATCCCGCTTTTTTTTATACATGTCGCATGGTGAACGTTTGCAAGTTGCTGAACATGATTTTCTCCGTGAGGCTTTGTGGGCTTAAGCCAAATTTCAATTTTTCAATCGATTGGGCATCCATAAAATGTTCAATATCCCAGGGTGCCGAGAGGAAGTCGTGGATGTCCTGCGCTAAATCAGGGAAATCAGCCGAGCGGTTATAGATTTCAAACGGCCGGATTAGGCCGTCGAAATCAGAGCCAATGCACAATATATCCCAGGCGCTGGCCTGGTTTACAGCCCGTACGGCAGCCATAATGTTGGCCATGATGATGCTGACATATACTTTTCGGCGCTTCGCTGAGCCTTCATAAGTCTTCTTAATCATTTCCTCGCCCAGTTTGCCACACAGTTTAAACCGATCGAGCATGATGCCAATCATACCATTCGACTCGTGTATGGCCTGTATATCTTCATTGCAGAGGTTGATGGTCCAAGGGTCGAGGAAGGTATTTTTACTTTTCTTGTCGCCGTCTTTTTCTAGCCAGAGCGGGTCGGTACAGCTTACCCCAGCAATAGCGGTATGGGTACAAATCACGGGCACATCATCTCCAGCGGCGCGGCGTTCGCGCAAGTGTTGGTAGTACCATTGGCGGCCTTCCCAGCTCATATGTTTGATATCCACGAGAATGCGTCGACCGTGTTGGTTGTCGAGTAGCAAGTTGATGCATTGTTCGCCCAAGGGCTGCATGCCTTCATTCAAGTGATCTTTTTGGTTAATCACCAGGCTTTGTACATTGGTTACGGTTCGGGCATGACCACAGAGGCCATTCCAGAAAAAGTGGTTCAGGCCAATCGAGAATGGCGCAAAATCAAGTGTACCACAGGCATTGTCGTATGTTTTGAGGCCCTTGAGCTTCTCGATGTTCAATAATATCCGTTGGCGGTAGGCCGTGGTATCGGATAGGTCCACCATGTCGATAGAGTGGGCGAGGGCATGGCCCCCTTCCACGTTGACCACCACGGCCAGCTTGTCGGGGTCAAGGAGCAGTTGTTGCAAGTGTTCGTGGCTTCGGACAATCTCATAGCTGCAATGGCGGTTATTGACGAGGAAGGGCTCTTTTTCGAACTTCAGTAACAACTCAATATGGCCATATAACTCTTTGTCGTACTCAATTTCGTGCTTTTTGAGTTCGTGGAAATCAATTTCCATCTCGGCACCAGTGGCGCAAGAAAAGCTGTTGAAGCCCTTTTTGCGTTTGTTGACCAAGGGCATGAGCATCATTTTCCGTTCGATGGGCACAATGGACACAAAGGCTAGGCGCACGTTGCCGCGCATCAGGCTTTCAAAATGACACTGTGAGCTTCGGGGCGAATCGGACGCATTAACGATCCAGCGGGCTAGTTTACCCGAGCAATCATTATCCACCCGAACCCAGGGATTGCGTTTTTCTTGGGCATAGTAGGGCTTGAGTAGGGCATGCAGGTGAAAATCGGCGTAGCTGGGCAGCTGGAAGGGTTGCCAAGCGATTGGTGTGGCGCCGAGGCTCACGGGTTGCCATACGGCACTGGCTACCGTCAGGGCTGAAGCGGCTTTAAAAAAATCTTTGCGGTTCATGTTTGGGTTCTGGGTTATGTACTTGCAATATAAGGGATTAACGTTAATCCCGTGTAAAAAGGCAAGTAAATTTGCATTAAATGTTGAACAATTGTTCAATTTATAAATTTAATGCGTTTCAAGTTCCCTAAACCATTGTTTTTGATGGATTTTTTGGGGGCCTCCACCGCGTTGCGGCGGCGCACCTTTCGCGCAGTCACTACGTTCCTTTGCGGTGCCCTTCGGGGTTCCGGGGTTCGCGGTGCTCCGTGCTTCGCACCAGCTGCTACGCGGCTGCCCTCCAAGCTGCTAGGCCGAGTAGTGTTCTGGTGTATATGTATTAGGCGCACACATAGGTGCGCCCCTACGCATCTCCACATCCTCACATCTCCACATAATCATATCCCCCAATCCCCATATCTTTACATTACTTTAGATTAAACCGTTGTCTTTAGCTTTTTGAATCCATTGTTCAACAACGGATAGGCTTACATCTAGTTGGATGGCAATATTGTCCAGAGATAAACCCGCTCGGCACAAACGAACGGCTTCCAAAAATAAATCAGCACCTTGTTCAATGCCTTGTTCAATGCCTTGTTCAATGCCTTGTTCTCGACCTTGTTCAATGCCTTTATCCAGGCCAATGAGTTCGCCTACTTGCATACCTTTCTGGTATAGCATGTCTTCTTCGGGGTTGATATAAAGTGGCATATCGGTTAATTGTTTTACGAGTTCGTTGTCAAAGTTACGCAAGCGGGCCAATATGCCCAAGTGTTTTGATAATTTTTCGAGTTTTAAACCCTGGGCGTGCTGCCAAAGCTTGTCAATGGTTAAACGTAGGATGCGCTCCGATTGTTCCTTGTCGTACTTGGACAGCAGTGCTAGCATGACGATTTCTGGTACCTGTGCCGACAAGAATCGCTCTGGGGCAATCTCATTCAGCGAAACTACCTTATATTCGAACGCTAGTCCAACGTCATCTAGCCTATTGGGCATGCCATGTGAGCCTTTACCCACGTAGATGACCAGTTGTCGTAAGGGTAATTTGAAGTGCCGCTTTGCCAGTGCAAAGTAAACCAGCATCCGGGCTGCCATATCGGGGTGCGGGGCAGCTTGGAATTCCAGGTGTAGCAAGCTTATCTCGCCAGAGGGAAACTCAACCTTGAATAACATGTCGAGCTCCCGCTCCAGGCTGATGGGAAAACTATCCTTTACCTGCTTTATGTTGGTCACGGGCTCGTCCATAAAAAATGGCACGAGTGCCCGGGCATTCTCCTTGAACACCCGGTCGTAGATGTTGCCAAGCGGTACCCTGTTGGGTACTTGTGGCGAAACTTGTTTTTTATCTTTTGCCATGCTGCAAAGCTCTGGCAAGTATCTGAAAACCAGTGTATTAAACTGGTTATACTTTATTCGGTTTTGGTAAACTTTATTCGATTTGGAATATTTTACACCTGTATAAATGCTTTTATGTCATAATCACTCCTGGCTTAGCAAGGAATGCTGCGTCTGTTCATCGTTCAGCATTCATCGTTAACCAAGGCAGCTTCGCTGCCGTTCCTGCGTTAGGCATGCGTAGCGTGGCCGCATCGCGGCCAGCCCGTAGGGCCGACCGAATAGGGAGCGCGTAGCACGCCGGCGACGCGCATGCGGCGCAACGCCCAAATAATGCTAATTTATACTTTTTCGGATACTTTCTCGCCGCGGGCTTCTGGGTCGTAACTAACGTACATGTTAAGCCACACGGCACGCGCTACACGTGCATTGTACGCAAAGCCTATAATTGCGGTTACACCTAATATACAGTAGGTGGTTACTAAACTCAAGTTAAAGACGGTTAAACATAATAAAGCGGTAATGAGCAATGCACCAGAAGAGAATGCATAACCCACGTACATAGCACCCCAGAAAAAGCCTGGTTCAAGGTCATATTTTAAATTACAAACAGGGCAATTGGTATGCATATCGTAAATTTTACCACTGGAAAGTGGGGTACGATACAAATCGCCTTGATGACAGCGTGGGCATTTCATTGCCACGATGTTGTAAATTACATTGTTTTTAGTCGCCATAATAGTGTAGAGGTTATGTACCGCAAAAGTACACAATTCTAGCACCATATTTCAGTGATAATTATCACCGAGTGAGCATTAAAACGTAGGACAGCCTTGGCGTTTAGAGCCTTTGTTCGGGTTGATGTAGATGGCTGACACTTCAAATGCGCCTTGGCTTTGCGTGGCTACCCGGATAGAAGAAACGGGCACATCGTAGCTGAAGCCAAGCATAAAGTCGCTCACACCGATACCTGCCATGAAAATGATGGATTCAGGGCGAACCGCTGGCGAAACATAGTCTTTAGCCATACGGAAGTAAGAACCGAAACGGAAGGAAATATCGCCTGATTTAGCTTGACGGTAGTGCATAGCCAAACCCGCGTTGATTTCCATCGAAGGACCTTGGGTCATAACCATTGCAGTAGGCAACAAGCTCATCGGCGATTTTTTGCTGGCGCTACCCAATGGCAACTCAGCACCTGCATGCGCTGTGATGCGCATGTACAAAGGCTCGCTACGTACACGGCCCAAAGAGATATTGGGGCTATTCAAGTGGTTAAATGCCAAGCCAGCATACCAGCTTTTGCGTTCTCCGCTAACTGAATAATATAAGATACCCGCGTTCATGTCGGGGAATAAGCGATTATTTAAGGCATTGGTTGGCTCGTTGGTGCCTAAACCTGGGTTGTACCCATCGCCGTCGAATTGGCTGTAGGTACGAATAGCCGACCAATCGAGGCCACGTTGGCCAAAACCAAGCTGAGCGCCGAACGTTAAGAAATTTGAGCCACGTTTCCAAGCGCGTGGGCGGCCAAGTATCTTGTGGTAACTACCACTCACGTGGGCTTCAAACTGGCGATAACCAAGGCTACCTGCTTTATCGCCCATCAAACTACCGCCAACGGCGAAGTAGTCATCTTTTGGGCCTAAAAACTTACCTTCTACGCTGGCGTTATAGGTACGCATTGAATTGGTTTGAAACAAACTACCCCATTGGTCGCGGTAATTGACAACGGCCCTTAAACTACCGTCAAAAACACCTGTCATAGCAGGGTTCAAACGCATAGGGCTATTGAAGAATTGTGAGAAACGCACATCTTGAGCTTGGCTCGTGATTACGCAGCTCAATAAAACCGCAACTGCAAGTAAACGTGTACAAAGTTTGTTCATGGGTCTAAAGTTATAAATACTTGAAGCCAAAGTTAAGTGCATTTTTTAAAATGACGTAGTGTAAACGCTGCAAATTGGCAAATTATTGACTAGCGAGGTAACTTTTTAACGAAATGATGGGTATAAGCGCTGCTTTGTTGCATTATTTTTTAGAAAGTAGGGCAAATAATAGCTTCATCTTCGTACTCGCCGATGTATGAAACCGAGATTTCAAAAGCCGTGCGCTGGCCACGGGTATTGCTCAAATCTACGGTGTTGAGGTCGTAACTGAAACCAATCATGAGGCCCTGGTACTCCAGCCCGGCTAACATCACGATGGCATCAAGCGCCATGGAACCTTCAACGTCGCGAACGGGCCTTGCCCAAGCCCCGAGGTGGAGGGCTGCAAACCCAAACTGGTCGAGCTGTATCCTAAAGTTTGAACCAGCATTCAATTCTAGCGCTTTGCCTTGCATGCTCAGCATTAACTTGGGCAACATGGCTAAACGCGAACGGTCGCCACCCAGCGGGAAACGCAAGCCAGTCTGAAAGTTAATTTTCATCGGCAAGCGGTTAACAATGGTGTCGGCATCATCGCGGAAAAAGGTCATGTTGGGCTGCGAGATGTGCGCCAAGCCTAAACCTGCATGCATAGATGATTGCTTATTGAACTTGTACGACCAGTGAAGGCCCGTGCTGTAATCGCCAAAAGCAAAACTATTGCCCGGTAAATCCTCTAATGTGCCGGTATTGTAGCCAACGCCGTCAAATTGATCTTCAAACGTGTAGTTATCATAGGTCAAGTTGCGCTGGATTAAACCTGCTTGAAAACCTATGGATAACTGGTTCTTACCGTAATAGTCTAATACCTTTTTATAGGCAAAGGATAAGTTAATGCCCGTGGTTGCGAAGTTGCCAATACCTGCACGGTCGTTATAGAACATCAAGCCACCACTCATGGCGTCGTTTTTACGATTTAACTTGAAGTTCATATCGATACCCGCATAGATGGTTTTATATGCGTTGTTTTGATAAACACCTGGCCATTGGTTGCGGTACAAGGTGTTCACCCGGTATTTGCCCTCAAAAAAACCAGTGGTTGCTGGGTTTAATATCAGGGGAGATGCGTAATATTGTGAGAAATGCGGATCTTGCGCCTGCAAACCCGTGAGTTTGAGCATGACACTGCACAGCAAGACCAAATAAATTTTATTCATTGTATATTTAACTTGAACGTAAGCCACAAAGGTAATTACTTGTAAACGCAAAGATAATCTCAATGATTGTACCTGACACTTCTTTTTCTACTCAATTTGGATATTGTGCTTTAAATTCGATGCCTTTGCGTGCTGAGGCCAGCGATAAAGCCGAAATGGTGAGCCAATTACTCTGGGGTGAATCATACAAAATACTCGAACGTCTGGAAAAATGGCTCCAAGTTAGCGGCCTCCACGATGGCTATATCGGTTGGATGGATGCTCGCCAGCATTTCCCATTGATGGAGCCCGTGGTGTACAAAAACAAGTTTTGTGCGGTACCCATGCATAAAATCAACTGGGAGCACGGCCCTTGTAGCATCGGCTACGGTTCGCCAGTGCCTTATACCATAAACCGAGAGTTGGTCCAACAGGATATTCCCACGCATGGGATTAAAGGTTTATTCGCTTTGGAGAACATCATCGCCCTGTATGAAGGTACACCTTATCTATGGGGTGGCCGCAGCGTGAACGGGATTGATTGCTCGGGCTTGGTACAAGTGGTTTTTCGCATGTTGGGGCATAACTTGCCACGCGATGCCAGCCAACAAGCCTTGGTAGGGGAGAGCATTCCCTTTGGGCAACACCAAACCGGCGATATCGCTTTCTTTGCCAATGATGCGGGTAAGGTCACGCACACCGGAATACTCCTCAACAAGCTCAGCATTTGCCATGCTTCGGGTTATGTGCGTCGCGACCAGTTTAAAGCGGAGGGCATCTGGTCTAATTACGATGCTAAGTTTACCCATCGTTTGCATAGTATCAAGCGCTTGGATTTTAAAACCCTGTTCTAAATAGATTTTAAGATTATTTTTTGGGCGTTCCGGCGCTGCGCGCCGTCGCTGTCCTGCGGGGTTCGCTGCGCTCCGTGCTTCGCACCGCCCGCTGCGCGGGCGCCCTCCGGCCAGCTAACGCGGGCCAAGGCGGCGAAGCCGCCTTGGTTAATGATGAACAATGAATTATTGAACATTACCCTCGGCCAACGGCCTGGCAGGTTCAAAATAATCCTACATGATACAACAAGGTGTGATGGATTTAAACGTTTACCAAATTTAGTCGTACATTTGTAGCGCATTGATGAACAAATCAAACCATTATGCCAGATTTATTACTCCAGGATTTTGAACGTTGGAAAGTTGAACAAGCTGAACTCAGCCAGATTAAAGCTGGTGTTGATGAGTTCCAAATAACCGTTCCGCTTTTCAATTTTACCCTCAACGTGGTGCGCGATTGTTTTGATGGAACCAATTGTACTTACCTTACCTACAGCGATAATAACCTGGGCGGTGTGCACGAGAGCTTTACCTGGGACGAGGAATAAAATCCCAACACCTACGTCTATTCAATGCCCCGCCGCAAGCCCTGGCTTACTTTTTTACCCGTGTAATTTCAAATGACCGATACAACTTTTACCTATATCTTCGATCAAGAAGCGCTTTTACAATTCGTTCAACAAATAGATGCCGCCGATAATCCTGTCATTGCCCTAGATTTTGAGGGCGAGTCGAACATGCACCGCTACGGCTACCACCTTTGCCTCGTTCAAATTGAATTCGAAGGCGAAATGTACGTCATCGACCCCGTCCGCATTGGCGATATTAGCCCGCTGTACCCGATGATGGCTAACCCCAACATCGAGAAAGTGATGTACTCCTGCGATTTTGATGTTCGCCTCTACCGCTACATAACCGGACAAATGCTACACGGTATCAACGATGTACAAATTGCGGCCAAAATGCTGGGCCTTACCGATATTAGCCTACCCTCCATCCTCGATAAATTCCTGGGCGTAACCTTCGTGAAAAACAGTAAACTCCAAAAGAATAATTGGAATAAACGGCCCCTCAACATGGACCAGCTGGCTTACGCCGCTCGCGATGTTCGCTACCTGAAACCGCTCTGGACTGCCATGGAGAACGCCCTCGAACGCAAGAATTTATTGGCCGAGTTTGAGCGACTCAACATTACCGCCGAGCACAAAGCTTTTGAGAAAAAAGACAAACCCTGGTTATCTATTAAAGGTATATCTAGGTTAAGCCATAAGCAAAAGGTTTATCTCAAACACTTTTACGAGGCCCGGGAGCATATTGCCCAAAAATTGGATATCCCCGCGCATTGGGTTATCCCCAATACGGCCATGGTTGATGTAAGCCTTAACCCACCCGAAACCCAGGCCGAATGGTCGGCAGTGCAAGGCATGGCCCTTAAAAAGGTCGAACCTATGCTCCACCACCTGCTGAAAGCCAAACGCATGGCCCAGCAAGAACTGGAAAGGGTTAAAGCTTAAACTACAACGGATTGAAGTTGAAATCGCAAAAGATGAATTTGTACATTATTTTGTTTTGAACTGTCTGGTTTGTAGAATCTTGTAACGCTTTTAGGGCCGCTGTTTTGGTCTCGTCCAAATGCATGTTCATCTGGTCAACGATATAAACCTGGCTTAGGCCTTGTTCTGTTTTAATGCGTATAGTTTGGCCTTTACTTATTAGTTTATGATCTCGTAAAGCATTTACAATCAATATATTTGATGGGCTGGACTGTGGATCTTCATACAAAACGATATTGTCGTCCAACACTTTTTTGATACCGATAAATTCAAAGGCCAGGGCTTTTTTGCTCACCATCTGCCAGTCGCAAAAGTGAAAATCTACCTCTGCATTGTTCAGTACTTCTTCTGATAGGGCGCGGCACAAGGCTTTCGCACCGTTTACGTATTCCAACTTGTTTTCCGCATTATCCTTTGATACCATGTTCAAGCGGTATCTTGGGCCAACTTTATCTAGTTGTATGGTAAGGTCGGCGCCGTCAAAAAAATCAATGTCCTCGTTTAAGAATTTACCTGCGGCTTGACCCGTTTTAGCATCGACTTTCGATGTGTAAAAAAACTCGCTTTGGTCGAAGGTCATCTTGGTGCCACGACCCTCGCAGGCGCATAGGAATATACTGGTGGCTAAAAGTAACAGGCTCAAGTGGCGCATGGTCAATATTTTAGTGCAAAGTTATATCTTTACGGCAATCAATGTTGGATGAAGTACTTGCTAAAACGTTTGTTGTTGCTAATCCCCGGGCTGATAATCAGCTCGCTCATCCTGCATACCCTCAACGAACGCCTGGACATTGACCGGGTGAACGAGTACCTCAACCCGAAAAGTGGTCCAGACCTCAAAAACAATACTGATTTGCGCTTCTACGAATCAGATTATGTAAAGGCTCGTCGAGAATTGCTGCTCGATTTACCCGGATTTTACTTTTACTTTGGCCCGGCTTCTATGCCTGATACCTTGTACAAAATCCCGCGCTTGCACCACCAGCACATGATTAAATTGCTTTTGCGGGAGCACGGCAATTGGCCACAAGTACAAGTCTTTTACCAACAACTCTTACAGTTTAACCGCAGCTTTTATGCGGTAAAATTCCAAGAACAAGTGCATCGAATGGCTATAGATGCCTGGTCAAAACAAATCCAGTATGCTCGTCAGTTAGCGCCTATCCAGGCTGCTATGGATACCCTGCCCCTTGCGGGTTTGGATACGCTTTACCCGGCATTAAATACTGAATACCAATTGGTTAAGGCATCTTATCAACAGGTAATTCAACAGGCAACACCCGCTAAAAACTATTGGCCTGCCTTTGCTTGGCATGGTTTCAACAACCGCTATCATGTTTGGTTCACCCGTTTTTTGAGCTTGCAATGGGGCAATTCGTACAAGGCCGACCGAAAACCCATCAAGGATACTTTACGCAACAATATAGCCTGGACAGCGGGTTTGTCTTTGGCTTCTATGCTGCTAGCATTTGCGATAGCTGTTCCCCTGGGCCTTTGGGCAGCCTCGCGGGCAGGTTCAAAAACCGACACATTTGTCAGTACTTTCCTCTTTGGCCTATACGCCATGCCTAGTTTCTGGGTAGCCATCTTGTTGCTTACCTTTTTTACACAGCCGCAATATTTCGACTGGTTTCCATCTCAAGGTACGGGCTACACCCACGATGGTATGACATGGCTTCAAATATTTGTAGCTCGTTTGCCATACCTTATTTTACCGCTCATTACATGGACTTATCCCTTGGTGGCGGTTATTTTTCAGCATACCCGTGTAGGCATCATCAACAGCATGGCCGATGATTACATCCGAACGGCTTTTGCCAAGGGCTTGCCTAAGCGTAAGGTATTGACCATCCATGCATTACGCAATAATTTAGGCCCATTGATTGTGGTTTTTGCCAGCATGTTTCCCCGCATGATAACGGGCTCGGTGGTGCTAGAGTACATCTTCAACCTGCCAGGCTTAGGCAAACAACTGGTAGAATCCATCAGCTACCCCGATTACCCGATGGTTTTCGTCATCACCATGCTTGTATCGTTCATCACCATGCTCGGCTTTTTACTGGCTGATTTCATGCTAGCCTGGGCCAATCCTAAGCTACGCCAATAGATTGGTTTTTTTGGGCGGTTCCCTCGGCCTTCGGCCTCGGGTCGGTGAGCCATTTGCAAGAGCAAATGGTGCACTTGCTACAAATGTACATCAAGTACATTTGTTTTTGCTCCGCAAAACCGCTACGTTTATGTTTCGCGGCTCGCTGAACGCTCGGCCCCTGCGGGTCTGGCGGCTATCGCCGCCACCGCTTCACATCGCTACCGCGAAGGCCCAAATGCGCTAGGCATGCGTAGGGTGGCCGCGCAGCGGCCAGTGCGTAGCACCGAGCGAACAGCGAGCCCGCAGCACGCCGGCGACGCGCAGCTAGGGGCGTATAGCATACGCCCCGCGTAGCGGCGCAGCGCCCAAAAAAGAAAAAATAAAGATGCTCGATGGCGCATCATGCCGATGCTATTAAAACTAATACATACTTTTGTACATGGCAATTTAAGACAAGCGATATGGACAAGGTCTCCAATGAAACAGTAAACAGTTCCTTTGTGAACCCTCCTTTGTATTACAGCACTGCGGCAAATTACAAGGATTATATAACCTTGCATGACAAGCAACTGCTAGTCACATATGAAAATGCTGTTATGGTAAGAACTGATCCATGGAAAGGCTGGAGGCTTTTGTATGATGGAGTAGCTCCGTATAGCTTCCTGGCTGATTACAAGCATAACCTTCCCGACAGGGCGACACAAGAATCTTCAAAGTTACTCGCTGAACTACCTCGGCTATTTGTTCACCCTGTTTTAAAAAATATAACTAGCGTTGGAATTAACCACAAACTGGGTGGGTTACAGCTCGGTAACTACGTTTTACAACTTGGCGCTACAACGCATAGTATACAATGGGTGCTGCATTATCCGCAAGCCGATGAGGTAATCTATGCCGAGCAAATTCAAGAAAATCGCTTTAGGTTTCCTGCTGGTACAGAGGTATTGATTGATCGCCATGGGATGTGTCAATTAAGCATTGCACAGCCGGAAATAGCATATTACAAAATTGTGATTACAGCCCCTCCTCAGGAAGCATTAGCCTATACTTTTTCACCTTTGTTGGACTGTTTGATGGAGCAAGCGCTCCAGATAAAAGTCCCTGAAACGAGTTTTTGCCTCTTGGAAGGCCTAGATAAAAATGAAGCGATAGAGACCTTGAACCATCTTCGCCGAATTGCCCCCGACTGGGCGCTTGAAATGGTGGAAGATGCCCCTAAAACTGTATTCATCCCACTAGCGTTGAACCAATGGCTTGGTTTAGCCACGCAGCATACCTTTAGCGGAGAGTCGTATTTTTGCGATGAAAGTTTGGGTCAGGTCAATTTGCCTACTACTTTGTTTTGGCGTATGCACATTAAACCATTTTTGGATAAATCTATGACCTAGCTTACGGTTTAAATTAATACAAAAACAAAAAAGCCAAACCCGTTTCCAGGTTTGGCTTTTTGTATTAGTTAATTATGCTACTAGTGTACCACGCTCAACTTGGCGGTAACCAAACCGAATTCGGTCTTCACTTGAATCAGGTAAATACCCGCTGGCAACGCCGAGGTGTTTACAGGCAGGCTATTTACACCAGCGTTCATGCTCAAGTTGCTGTACAACAACTGGTTAACACGGCCGCTGATATCGGTCAAGGTAACGCTTACATCTTGACTAGGACGGTCGAGTTCCAGCATCAAGTTAGCTTCGTTGTTGGCAGGGTTAGGCACCATTTGTAAACCAACTACCGCTTGGGTAACACCAACACCTGTTGGCTCGCCGAGGGTAGTGGTGGTGGTATTGGTAATCACCGGCTCGTTAAAGTCGAAGTAGATACCAGCGGTATTCTCCACTTGTGTGCCGAGGCTAAGGTTTTCTCTGAGATTAATTTCAAAGAGGAACCAACCGTTGCTACCTACTGCATCAACGGCAGCGTGTGGCAACATGATGTCTTCGAACCATACGGCCAACACATCAGAGCCTTCGATGTCAAGGCGGTAGTCATGGCTAGCACCAATCACGCGAAGGGATTGCAGGTCGAGGTTGGTCAAGTCAAGCTCGTCGCGGATAACCACGGTGTAAGCAGTGTCGGTACCCAAGTTTTGGAAACGAATTGCGTACTGGATGGTTTTCTCAGTTGCGTAGTAGATGTAACCACCGTCGTACTCATTACCTTCATGGTGTGGGTACGAGCGTTTGTCGTTGGGGTCCCAAGAGTTGGTGATCTGGTTGCTCCAGCTGTGGTTGTTGTTCAGGATGTTTACATCGTTGGTGTAAGGCTGAATTTCAACGTGGTTATATACTGTGTCGCCCAACAAGGCCGTTTGGCTCAAGTTAAAGCGTGCGTTGAACATCTGGCACTGGAAGGGGTTCAAGTTGCTGATGGTCCAAGTTAAAGTATGGTTCACGATGTCGTGTACATAACCAGCTGTTGTTCCCGATGCGCTGAAAATCAATTGTGGATCATAAGTATAGGTCACGGTTACGCCTCCAGCAGGAGTTACACCATAATTACAAGCATTGATGTGTACAGCGTATGGGAAACCAGGGCGTGTACCCATGTAGGTACTTCCGGTAACTTGAAGGTCGATACTAGCCACCACGTCAACGAAGAAGCTGTTGTTGGCAAAAACTTGGTTAAAGCCTGTCACGTCAACACTGATGTTTCCTGTGCTTGGGCAGTGAGCCGTTACACCTGCAAAAGGCATTACGGTAACCGTGTAGTTCATGGTATCGTTCACGATGAACTGGTAGTATCCATTGGCATCGGTGTAAGTATAAGAACCGTTTGATAAGCCAATCAATACGTTGGGTAAACCGCTCAAACCGTTAGCGTTGCATGATTGTGCCGTATCGGAGTACACATAGCCACTAATGGTAGCTTGGCAGTTTGGTAATTGACCGATAAAGATGTTGCGGTGTTGGCTACAGCCAGATCCTTGGTCGGTAACGGTAACAGAATACCAGCCAGTAGGTAAGTTACCAACGGTTGGTTGTGTTTGGCCACTGCTCCAAGCATAAGTATAAGGACCAACGCCACCAGATGCAAGCGCATAGGCAAAGCCGGTAGAGCCACCGCATGTAGAAGCGCCTTGGTTGGTAAAGATGTTGAATGGGCCTGAAACAGTATCGCATAGGCTACGAGTACAACCGTTGGCATCAATGATGGTTACACAGTACGTACCTGGTGTCAAGTTCATAATGTCCTCGGTTGTTTCACCAGTACTCCAAGCGAATACGAATGGTGCAGCTCCTGCGGTAACTGTCAAGTCGATTGCACCGTTAGAGGTATTACAGCTGGCCTGAGCAGTGCTTATTGTAGCATCGATACCTGGCTGTACCGTAATGGTAATCGTGGCAGAGTCAGGACACTGGCCTGAGTTGTCATAGGCAACATATGTAGTTGTAGTAGTAGGTGCAACAGTAATGCTACTGCCAGTTTGACCATTGCTCCAGGTAAAGGTACCTTGTGGGGTAAAGCGGAATGCGCTATTCGTTGCGTTCCAGTGCTGCGCATTGCGGCCTGGGGTAGCTACACCTGCGGTTCCACCTTGGTTTTCAACACCTTGGGTAATCGCTGTAGCTGTTCCTGTTGTAGCGTTTTGGCTCACAACAACCACGTCGATTAGGTTGCTACTTTCGTGCAAAACAATATAACCAGTAGCTAAGTCAGTGGTTGAACCATAAAATGGTACTTGGTTAAATGACACCATAAACCTGCGGTTAGGCGCAGTACCAACCGTACCGTAGGTAACAGTACCACCGGTGTTGGGGTTAAGGTCCTCCCAGAATAAAGCAATCAAGTTGTTGGCGCCAGCAGCATCCGGAATATTACCACCTGCGCAGCAACCGTTCACGGTGCCAGAGAATGATAAAAATCCATTAGAGCTTACATTCAAGCTGGTGTAGCTGTTACCGTAAAAGTTGAAAGGGAAGCCGATGTTAACCAATGGGCTTAAAGCGTCATCACCGAGGGTGAGGCTGAAAGGTAGAGTAGGGGCTACACCTGGGTAAGTCAACGGCGCTACGGTATAAGTAGCAATGTTGGTCTGGCCATTCGTGCCAGCGGTCAAAGTGATGGTTTCATTAGCGCAAATGGTTGTACCACCGTTGGTAGTGATGGCCATCTGGTTGCCATTGCTGGTACCCAATACAATGTCAAGTGTACCTGTAGAGGTACAACTACCACTTGTCACGGTTGCGGTAACGGTAGTGGTTTGCGTTATGTTGGCTATGGTACTGCCTGAGCTCGGGTTCGTAAAGATACCCGCTGGCGACCAGCTTACAGTACCGCCTGGAGGTACGTTAACCGAAAGCGGTACTTGTCCTGGGCTACAAATCAAGTTTTGACCTTGAATTGCCACGGTGCTTCCACCAGTAGGCTGAATGAAAAAGTTCTGTGATGCACTTAGCGGCTGACAAGGATCCATATCGGAAACTTGTACAACGTATGTACTTACTTGGCCAGCTACAAGGTAAAATGTAGCCGTGCCACCGTTAGGAACAAATTGACTGTTAAAGCCAGCGCCGAAAATAGAAACATCAAGCAACTGGGTTTGAATGTCCGGGTCGAAAGCTGTAACGGTTACCTCCACAGTATCGCCAAAACAAGCGGCTATCATACCATTAGCGTTGGCTGCAGGGTTTGTCGTAACCGTCATGCTTGGCGGGAACGTGTTGGCGCTTCCACATGCAGCTGGGCTGCCAATCACGGTCATGTCGCGGGTTACACTTGAAATGATGGCGCCGTTGCGCATCTCGTCAATACGCACAGAATAAGTATAGGTATAATTACTGGTATTCGGCACGAACTGCATGCTGCCCGTATTGGGATCGAACGTAAAGCTCGGCATGTTGAATGGATTCGAAGCCGAGAAGCCCGTTGTAAAAGGAATAATGGCACCACCTGTACTCATTGGGTTTACCAAGGTGTACAACAATTGGTCTCCATCCGGGTCGGTACCACCGTTCTCAATGATTACAGGTCCGGTGCTACAGTGTACTGCATTCTGTATAACGCTGAAGGTCGGGCTGTTGTTGATACCCACTAGTGGTATACTGGTACGTACATACTTTGACCAGCTGGCTGAGTTGTTGAGGTTCATGATGGATGCACTACGGCAACATTCTTCCCAACTTAAATTTACTGTTTGGCAGTTTGAGTATGGGCCGGTTTGCAATAAACCGGTGTAGACGATAACCTCCATGTCAGGGGCGTTCCCACCGTTACATATAGTGTTTCCGCCGCCGCAAGGGCCCATACTAGATAGAAAGTACATGCTATCCAAGTTCAAGGATAAGTTACTGTTGCCACAACCGTTGGTACTGACTTGAACGATCTGGTTTTGGTTGGCTGATATGCCTTGGCAATCTCGATAGAGGGTTAATGTAACTTGGTAAAGACCAGTTTGCATCCAAGTGTATGTCAAGTCGGAGCCGTAAATGTGTGAGGCTTGAGCCTTGTTGAAGGCTAGTCCTGCGCACATGAACAACACAAACATGAATACTTGTGTAAAGCGTTGTTTCATAGAAAAGGTTTTGGTTAGATTTAGAGTTTCTTAAGTCGTTTTGGGCGTTTCCCCTCGCTGTGCTACCGCCCATGCTGGGCGGTGCAACTACGCTCGGGGTCGCTACGCGTCGGGGCTCGCTGTTCGCTCGGCCCTTCGCCGCCAGGGCGGCTCGGTCTGGCGGCTGGTGCCGCCACCCCTATGCATCGCTAACGCAAGTACTTCGTACTGAACGTACAAGAAACGCCCTGTGTGTCGTTTTCGCTGCCTAAAAGTAGGTAATTTATTTTATTCAGCATCATTGCCTAGTATCTAAACTACATCTTTACAAAATCCCTGAAGTTATTCCGGTCAATGATTTTACTATCGGCTTGGTATGCCTCTAGGAATGAACTGGGTAGCTTCAAGTTGTTTCGTTGTACCCATTTAAATTCGTATCCGGTTATTTTCCCATTGGTTTCCTCTATGAAGTCAATTTCTTGTTGTTGCTTGGTACGCCAGAAATAAGCCTTTGTCAAGCTTTGCTTGTAAGCTATTTGTTTTATCCTTTCTGCAATTAAAAAATTTTCCCATAATGCACCTTTATCTGCTCTGGTGTCTAGTGGATTAAAGTTCCCGATAACCATATTGCGCACGCCGTTATCGTAAAAATATATTTTCTGGTTATGCTTGATTTCATTTCTCAAATTGCGGCTAAAACTACCTAGCTTGAACACGATAAAGCCTTTTTGCAAAATGTCGATATATTTACTCACCGTGTTTTTATCAACGTTGACTATCTGTGCTAATTCTGAATAGTTCACTTCACTGCCTACTTGCATGGCTAAGGCCTGAACCAGTTTCTCTAGTACATCTGGTTTTCGGATGCCTGCAAATGATAAAATATCGCTGTATAAGTAGCTATTAACCAAGTTACGTAAAATATTGACTTCATCCCCCGGGTTGTTCAAAACATCGGGATAAAATCCGTAAAGCAGCCTGTTTTCAAGTTGTTGCTCGGCATTCAAATGGCCGTGGTATTGCTCGAATTCCTCCCAGCTGATGGGATATAGATGATACTCCCACTTCCGTCCGGTGAGTGGCTCATTGATCTTATTGCTTAAATCAAACGATGAAGATCCGCTGGTAAACAATTGTACATCTTTAAACCTGTCAGTAATGATTTTCATCGTCAGGCCGATGCCATCAATCCGTTGGGCCTCATCAATAAACACATACTTGTATTGGCCAAGTATTGTTCTAATCTCCTCGGTGTTCGGGCTTGTCAAAAGTGCTCGAGTGGTTGGATCGTCACCGTCAAGTAAAAGGTAGTCGCGGTCGCTTAGGAGCGATTCTACCAAGGTGGTCTTGCCTACTTGTCGTGGCCCGATTAATACAATCGCTTTGCCGGAGCCAATTCTTGACCGAATAACTTGCTCTAAATACCTGTTGTACATACGTTGATTGAATTAGGTTCTTTATGCAAAAATAGGCTATTTTCACCGTAGGTCATAACTTTTGGTGAATATATTCACCGTAGGTCATGACTTTTGGTGAAAATGAGGGGGGGGGCTTGCGTTAGCTGCTTGGAGGGCGCGGCGTAGCCGCGGTGCGAAGCACGGAGCGCAGCGAACCCCGGAAAGGAGCGGCGACGCGTATGCGGCGCAACGCCCAAAAAAACATCAGCTCACCAGTGAGCTAATGTTGCTGAAGGGTTAAAAGGGGTAAAAATGGGTGAAATGGACAAAGGGTGCAAGTTGGGACAAAACACCCAAGGACTGACAAATTTTCAGTTTTGCAAAACTAAACACGATACTTGGCGGTTAATATGGCAGTTTTTTCGCCTTGGCACAAGAATCGCTAGGGCAAAAGCATCTCATTAATTTATTTAACTAAAAATAAAATCTACTGTATGAAACCGATTAACGACCGAGTCATTGTTAAGCCACACCCGGCTGAGGAGAAGACTAAAGGTGGTCTTATCATCCCTGACACGGCCAAGGAAAAACCGCTCCGTGGTGAAATCATCGCCGTGGGCCCTGGCAAAGACGGTAACTTGATGACCCTCCAAGCTGGCGACGTGGTATTGTACGGCAAATATGCCGGTACCGAGTTTAGCCACGATGGCGTTGATTACCTCGTGATGCGTGAAGACGATATCCTTGTTGTACTTTAGAGTATGTTTGGACTTTAGCTTCCGGCGAAAAACAGCTCTTTTCCGATGATTTTTGCTTTAAAAAATAGTTACGTAGCACCACTATGCGCCCATTTTTTAAATCAACCTCATCAAAAAATAGCACGTTTTTCCCTCGAAACCCAAAATCCAAACATACTCTTAATCAGTTTTAAACAAACACTAAACATTAACCAATATCATGGCTAAGGAAATTTTATTTAACACGGAAGCTCGCGAAAAACTCAAAGCGGGTGTTGACGCATTGGCCAACGCCGTAAAAGTAACGCTCGGCCCTAAAGGTCGCAACGTAATTATCGACAAGAAATTCGGTGCACCACATATCACTAAAGACGGTGTTACCGTGGCGAAAGAAGTTGAACTCAGCGACCCTATCGAGAACATGGGCGCGCAAATGGTTCGCGAAGTAGCCTCTAAAACTGCTGACATCGCCGGTGACGGTACCACTACCGCTACCGTTTTGGCGCAAGCAATGGTTACCGCAGGCATGAAAAACGTTGCTGCTGGCGCTAACCCGATGGACTTGAAACGCGGTATCGACAAGGCCGTTAAAAAAGTTATCGAACACCTCCACAGCCAATCTGAAATCATTGGCGAGGATACCGAGAAAATCAAGCAAATCGCTTATATCTCTGCCAACAGCGACATGGAAATCGGCGAGAAAATCGCTTTAGCCATGAAAACGGCTGGTCGCAACGGCGTTATTACCGTTGAAGAAGCTAAAGGTACCGATACCTATGTTGAAGAAGTAGTAGGTATGCAGTTTGACCGCGGCTACTTGTCGCCTTACTTCGTAACCAATGCTGAAAACATGGTTTGCGAGTACGACAGCCCGCTGATCTTGATCCACGACAAGAAAATCTCGAACATGAACGACCTCGTTCCAGTGTTGGAGAAAGTGATTCAAACTGGCCGCCCGCTCTTGATTATCGCCGAAGATGTTGATAGCCAAGCCTTGAGCGTATTGGTACTCAACCGTTTGCGTGCACAGTTGAAAGTGGTTGCGGTTAAAGCACCAGGTTTTGGCGACCGCCGCAAGGCCATGCTCGAAGATATTGCCATCTTGACAGGTGGTACCGTGATTTCAGAGGAAGCTGGTTATGTGTTGAACCAAACGACCTTGGAACACTTGGGTTCTGCTGAGAAAATCAGCGTTGACAAAGATAATACGATTGTGGTTAATGGGCATGGCAACACCGATTTGATCAACTCTCGTATCAACCAGATCAAAGCTCAAATCGAGTCGACAACTTCTGATTACGACAAAGAAAAACTACAAGAACGCCTTGGTAAATTATCAGGTGGTGTAGCTGTACTTTATGTAGGTGCGCCTACTGAAGTTGAAATGAAAGAAAAGAAAGACCGCGTGGATGACGCCCTTGCTGCTACCCGTGCCGCTATGGACGAAGGTATCGTGGCCGGTGGTGGTATCGCCTTGGTTCGTGCCATTGATGCCTTGAACAACTTTACTGGTGATAATGAAGACGAAAACACCGGTATCGCTATCGTGCGCACTTCATTGGAGTCGCCTTTGCGTACCATTGCTTCAAACGCCGGTGTTGAAGGCTCGGTGGTGTTGATGAAAGTGCGCGAAGGCAAAGGAGCTTTTGGCTTTAACGCCCGCACCGAGGTATACGAAGACTTGATCAAGGCTGGTGTTATCGACCCAACCAAAGTAACCCGTATCGCCTTGGAAAATGCATCTTCTATCGCTGGTATGATTTTAACTACCGAATGTGTGATTGCCGATAAACCAGAACCAGAAGCACCCGCCGGTCACGGTGGAATGCCTGGTGGTATGGGCGGCATGATGTAAGATAAAAAGGGCCTCAACGAAAGTTGAGGCCCTTTTTTAGTTATGAGAGCAGAGGGCTGAGAGCAGAGTATAGATCATAGAGCAGAGATCAGAAAGCAGAGTAGGGTAGAGACGCACAATTGTGTGTCTAGTAGGGGCGGGGCTTGCTCCCGCCCAAATACCCCCGCTACCAGCAGCCGCGCAGCGGCCTGCGCAGTGGAGGGGGTCGACGCGTAGCGGCGGGGGGAGGCGCAGAATTAGGTAAGAGCGCAGAGTGCTGAAAGCAGAGTAGGGTAGAGACGCACAATTGTGCGTCTAATCAAAACATAACGCGGAATTGTCTTGTTTAGATGAAGTCTAATTAATATAAGGTGATAATAATCACGCTTAAATTGCATACTTTCATAGTATCTTTGTGCAGTCTAAAACAGAACGTATCATGAAGAAAATTCATATTATTGGTTTATTGGTCATTGCAGCAGCAATTGGTATCTTGATTACCATGGCTGGCGATTATAGCACATACAGCGACTTCAGCGTGGTGGACAACCGCCCCGACGAAGTACACCAAGTTGTTGGTCACCTGGTACTAGAAGAAGCCAAACCTATCGTGTACGATCCTGCCGTTGACCCCAACTACTTCTCTTTCTACATGAAGGACAAAAAAGGTGTTCAAAAGCAAATCGTGTTCAAAGGGGCTAAACCCCAAGATTTCGAACGCTCAGAACAAATCGTTTTAACCGGCAAGATGGAAGGCGATGTGTTCGTCGCCGCCGATATCCTGCTGAAATGTCCTTCTAAGTACAAAGACAACCAGAAGTTTAGCGCTACATAGCCTTGTGTAACTGGCTGATAAACAGCCTATACACGTAGTAATCAGATATCCTTAACCGACAGCATCCCGATGGACATACAGTATATTGGCGAACACCTCTTACCCGGTGTTTTAGGCCATTTGTTAATCATACTTGGCTTTACGGCCGCTTTGTTTTCTGCCATTTCATACGGTTTTGCCGTTAATCCTGCCACGCCTGAAATTGGCAAGCAATGGCTGAAATTTGGCCGTATTGGTTTCTTGACACACGGGTTTAGTATCCTTGCGGTTATTGGTCTGATTTTCTTCATCATGTTGAATCGGTATTACGAGTACGAATATGTACAAAACCACGTATCTGATGACCTGCCTTTTAAATATACTTTCTCTGCCTTCTGGCAAGACCAAGAGGGTAGTTTCCTCCTCTGGATGTTCTGGCACATCATCTTGGGTTTTGTGCTCATGCGCATCGCCCGGGCATGGGAAGCTCCGGTAATATCGGTTATCGCCTCGGTGCAAGTCATACTCGTGAGCATGATTTTAGGCATCTACCTCAACGAGTCAGGTGCTAGAATTGGCTCAAACCCATTTGTACTCCTACGCGAAACGTTAAATGCCCCTATCTTCAGTCAAGCCGATTACTTGACCAAAGTTACCGGTAACGGTATAAACCCATTGCTGCAAAACTATTGGATGACTATTCACCCTCCAACCTTGTTCTTGGGTTTTGCATCTACCATCGTGCCTTTTGCCTATGTGGTAGCTGGCCTGTGGAAAAAAGACTACACCGGGTGGTTAAAACCAGCCATGCATTGGTCTTTATTCACCGGTGCCATTCTCGGCATTGGTATAGTGATGGGTGGTGCCTGGGCTTATGAAGCCTTGAGTTTTGGTGGTTACTGGGCTTGGGACCCCGTTGAAAATACTTCATTGGTGCCTTGGTTGGTTTTGGTAGCAGGTGTACACACGGCTGTCATTGCCAACAACACAGGCCGCTCTTACCGCACCACCATGGTGTTTTTCATCATGAGTTTTGTATTAATCCTGTATTCAACCTTGCTCACCCGGAGTGGCGTACTCGGCGAAACCTCGGTACATGCGTTTACCGAGATGGGCCTAGAGTGGCAGTTAATTATATTTACCGTCACACCTTTCGTGGTGGCCTTCGGCTTAATGGCTTTGCGCTGGAAAAACTTGCCGCACTTGGCCAAAGAGGAAAGCACCTATTCCAAAGAGTTTTGGATGTTCATTGGGGCTTTGGTCCTCATTTTCTCTGCGGTCTTGATTACAGCTACCACCTCTATCCCTGTTTACAACAAGCTGTTTGGCTTGAAGTTAGCGCCACCGAGCGACCCTGTAGCACACTACAATAAATATCAAATTTGGATTGCCATCTTGTTGGCACTTTTATCGGGCGGTGCCCAATATTTGCGTTTCAAAGAACAAAAAACATTGGGCGAGCGCTTAAATAAAGTCTTGGCTAAGTTGGGTTTATGGGCTTTCTTGGCGGCATTTGTCACCGTGGGTACCGTTGTTTTGGCGGGTTTCAGCGTTTGGCAATATGTCATCTTGCTTTGGGCGGCTACCTTTACCATTTTCTGCAATGCTGATTACATTTTCAGCGTGTTGAAAGGCAACTTTAAGTTGGCTGGATCGGCAGTGTCGCATTTGGGCTTGGGCATTTTGTTCTGGGGTATCTTGTTTTCGGCAGGCAAAAAAGAGGTGCTTTCGGTTGGCCGTAACGCCATGACCGCCCTTGATGAGCTGAACCCGCAAACCAATAGCAGCGTGGTTGCGCCCTTTGGCGAGTACGTGCGCATGAAAGAGTATTTCAATAAGGATCGCCAGGTGGAAGCCTACTACGAAGTGGCTTACCTCGGTGATTTCAACGAGGGTAACGAAGACTTTTTCACGGTAAACTACCGCAAGAAAGACGGCAAGGGCAATACCCTCGATTCGTTCGTGGTGCACCCAAATTCAATCCGTAAAATTCGCCCCGACGGTACCAAGGAATTCAAAGCCTCGAACCCAGATACCAAGCACTACATCACCGAGGACGTATTTACCATCGCTGTGCCTGATTGGGCTTTCATGAGCCCTGAAGAGCAATCTGAAAAACGGGCCAAAGAAGACACCAGCTCGGCCTGGGTACCATTCAAAATGGCTGTTGGCGATACCATTCACCACAAGCAGTACATCATCAAGTTCAAGGAAATTGAACGCAAACCTGCCCGCGACGATTATCAGCCTGCTGAAGGTGATTTGGCGGTTGGCGCTCGCCTCGAAGTACAGGATACCAAGCTCAACAAGTCGTACGACGTGATGCCAATCCTGCTTATTCGTGGCTCAAACTTGTTCAACATTCCCGACGAGATCAAGGCCAACGGCCTGCGCTTGCGTTACCCGAACATCCTTACCGCCGAGGATAAATCGCTCATCGAAGTATATCAAGGTGCGGCGCCATTCGTGGTCATCCAATCGCTGCGTTTCCCAGGTATCAATTTGGTCTGGATTGGCAAGTTAATGTTGATGAGCGGCTTCGTGATGAGCCTACTATACCGCTTGGCCAACAAGTATAAAACAGCGGAATAAATCATTAATTGATTGATTTGGGCGTTGCTGCGCTGCACGGGGCGCATGGTATACGCACCGTGCAGCGCAGCCGCTACGTTTCGCGGCTCGCTGTCGCTCGGCCCCTGCGGGTCTGGCGCTATGCGCCACCGCTTCACATCGCTAACGCACCCTACATATGCAGCACACTTGGAATATCGATGCTTTACAGCACATGTGGCATCTGGCCACGCGTTTACATGGCACGCAAACCTACGGCGGACAACTGGAAGGCGAGCAAATTCCCTACATGAACCATATTGGTAGTGTAGTGTTCGAGGTGCTCAACGCCATTCAACACGATAGCAGCATTGATGCCGACTTGGCGATTGCCTGCGCCATCCTACATGATACCCTTGAAGATACGGAGGCCGATTACGAGGCCATCAAAACGCTATTTGGCCAAGCTGTGGCCGACGGTGTTGCCGCCCTCACCAAAAACAGCGCCTTGCCCAAACAAGAACAGATGATGGACAGCCTGTTGCGCATCAAAGCACAGCCCAAAGCAGTATGGCTGGTTAAAATGGCTGATAGAGTTTGCAATCTCTACGCTCCGCCACATTACTGGAACGAAACGAAGAAACGCAGTTACCAAGCGGAAGCACGCATTATACATGAACAACTTCATGCTGGCAACGCATACATGGCCGCTCGTTTACACGAGAAGATTGATATGTATCAGCGCTATTTTTGATAGGTATGTTTATACCAACTTATTCAATACTTTTTCGCAGTACATCAATTTGGTCAAAGCTAAGGCCTGTCAAGTCGTGGATAATTTCATTGCTATAGCCTTTTTGGAGACCATTTTGGGCGATTTCAAGTGTTCTTTCGTCTTTAGCTTTAAATTCAGCTTCTGTTTGTAAAGTGAAGATTTCACTGGCTTTCACATGCAGGCTATCCAAGTAACGGTTGTAACCGTATTGGTCGTCAGCAGCTAGGCGCATAATATCAAGTACCTCTCCGGCTTCTTTGAGGCCTTTTGCATTAAATTCATCTTTTACCTCACTATTTTTCAAGAAGTAAATCCATTCGTCTAGGGTATTTTTGGCGACATCGTTAAACTGATTCACTTTTAGCAAGTAATATTCAGGGAAAATGTCAGACACCGTTTCTTTCAAAAATGTTTTTCTTTGTTTGTCTGACAAAGCGAGAACATCATTTTGGTGCAGTCCTTTGAACTCAGTAATACCTTTGTAAATATAATCTTGTCCTTGGCCTAGATCAAAATAAACGATATTTACAGAAATCACTTTTTTGATTTCGGAATAATTTTGCCCTAGGTTGAGGTTTTCTGTCAATGCCTTTGAAACGCCATAGGCCATTCGATGGAAGTAATCAATCTCGTAAGTACTTTGAATCTCGATGATGATGAGTTCATTATTGGAGTTCTGTGTTAAGATATCTACTCGGTTGAATTTGTCATCTTCGAGTTCTTGGTTGCTTTCACTTTCCAATATCTGTTGAATTTTGATATTGTCAAATAAAAGTTCACTCAGAAAGCCTTCAAGAACTACAAAGTTAGCCTTGTTTCTCAATAGCCTTTTGATAGCCCAGTCAAATCGTATAAGTTTTTTGCTCATCTTAACTACATATAATTGATGTGCAAATATACAAAAAAAATGTCAATTTAGTTTCAATGGCTTGTCCATTCAAACAGGCTAGTCTTTCAACCCAAGTTCGTTAATATTTTGATTTGGCACGCCAGAACACTGTTCGGCCTAGCAGCTTGGAGGGCAGCCGCGTAGCGGCTGGTGCGTAGCACGGAGCACCGCGAACCCCGGAAAGGTGCGGCGGCGCAACGCGACGCAGGCCCCCAAAAATGAATAAATGATTATTGGATAAAATGATTAAATGATTTGAATTTTAGCGTTTTTGTGCATTTGTTTAAAATGATATCCTGCACTACCGTAGAGCCGCACGATTTACGTCTCCTACCTAATTTTGAAAAAAAATTATGGCATCGGGAACTATTTTAATACGAACGGCATTTATGTATCGCACTGTCTAACTAAAGGCCTACCACGCTCTAGGAGCGTAGGAGCCAACCGACTCCCCCTGTTGTACCTAATAATACATACAGCATTCAAACCCGCCCCGACAGGCGGGTTTTCTGTTTTTAGGCTGAGGCTTATACCTCAAAAAAACGTGCAATAGCGGGTTTGTAAGCCTGGGCTGTAACGTTAAACTGAGCCTTATCGAGCTGGTTAGGTGTATCAATATATGGCAAGCGCAGCTGGTACAAAGTGATAAAATCTTGGAAAGCTTGCTCTAGCGCGGGTATAAATGCATTGGGCTCGGCGTGTTCGAGGTAGTGCTGCAGGCGTTTTAGTCGGTTACGGGCTTGAATGCCATCTTGCATATCCCAGTAGTAAATGAGTAGCAAGGCGTTTTGGTACAGGAAATCCCAGCTTTCTTGCGGGCGCATGGCCAATAGTTCTTTTGCCACGGACTGTATTTTGCCAGAGTTGAGCAAATCGAGCGCACGGCAAATGATGCTAAGGTTTGATTGCTCGCCGTGTTGTTGTACGATGCTCGTATAAATTAAGGTATAGCCAGGAATATCGTTGATGGCCCAGTGGAGCTCAAAGGCTTGCAGTTTCTCAAATAGTTGGTCATCCTGCAAAGGGAAAACCTGGTGTATGAAGCCATCTTGATAGGCTTGACGCAGCAAATGGCCATATTGAGCTTGTTGTTGCGCCATTAAGGCATAAATGTCGATGAGTTTTTGGTATAGCAACTTCTGGTCAAGCACCGGGAAGCCAACGTTATGCAGGAGTTTAGCCTTGTAGGTATTGAGCTTCATGATAGATTGCTCTTGTATTTGACCATGCAAGGCTAGCCAAAAGGCCATGAGCGGGCTGTGTGCCGTGGGCATCTCGGGCCATTGGATACTATTAGAAAGTTGAGGTTGTAGTATTTGCAGGCGGTCGTACTCGAAACGGCTCATGACCATTTCGAGGGCGTTACGTTGTTCGCGGTACTGCAAGATGAGCACGGTGAGGGCAATTTGCTCCGTGGTAGAGATAGACTTGCTATTATCGGATAAGGCGTGTTCCAGCCATCGAACCGTGTCGCGGAGGGCGGGTAGGGTAGACTGGTGCACCTGGAGCGTGGCGTTGAACAACTGTTGCGCATGTTGCTCCCAGCTGTGTTTGGGGTCTTTTTTGAACTTGCCTTGAATTATCTCGTCGAAGACCAGCTGGTACTTGAATACTTCGTATGACTTGTTGGTATCGAAAACCAGTTTGTGGAACTTGTTGTTGTCGGGCTGCTCGGGGTAAACGCCCTGCATAAGGTAATCCTTGGCCGTTTGGTTGATTTTACCTGTTTTGTACTGGATGATTTTATCGATCAATTCGGCTTGCTTCGGCTTTTGGCGGCCTTGTAAATGCTGCTTGAAAAGCTCGAGCTCGGCATTTTTAATTAGGGATAACTTATGGATAGACATGATCGGTTTGATTAGCCCCGGATGATGAGAAATACTATATAGGCGGCATAGCCCGCGATGAGCAGAGCGCCTTCGAGGCGTCCGATTTTAAGTTTGCGCCCGATAACCATGAATAAGACCAAGCTCATGGTACCTGCCATGGTAGCAAATAAATCAAAGTTATTCATAGGGTTAAATGCTAGCGGACTGATAACGGCGCTGAGGCCTAAAATCCAGAACACATTGAAAATGTTGGAGCCCACCACGTTGCCTATGGCGATATCGGACTTTTTGTGCCAAGCCGCTACCGCCGAGGTTACTAACTCCGGCAATGAAGTCCCTACTGCTACGATGGTAAGGCCGATGAGGCTTTCACTCATGCCAAGTTGAGTAGCCATATATACGGCACCATCAACCACCCATTTCCCGCCGAAAAACATGGCTGCAACGCCAAGCAATACAAGTAGAATAGCTCTGGAAATAGGTATCTGTTTTACGGGTTCTGCATCTTCGTCATCGGTACTGTTACCTCTCGAAATGTAAAAGATGTATACCATGAAAAACAAGAAAAAAAACAACAATATAAAACCATCGAAACGGCTGATCATAAGGGCTTTGTCGACCCCATTGGTCTCGAGGCTAACGTTAGCTAAAAAGCCTACCAATACGATAGCCAGGACAGAAAAAGGGATTTCGGCAATAACCGTGTTGTTTTGGACACGCAGGGGATAAATTACTGCAGCAATGCCGACGATGAGCAAGATATTGACAATGTTGGAGCCAACTACGTTTCCGATGGCTATATCGGTATTGCCGTTAATACTAGCCATGACACTGACCAGGAGTTCAGGCATAGAGGTACCAAACGACACGATGGTGAGACCCACCACCATATCAGGTATATTAAAACCTTTGGCAATGGAAGAGGCGCCTTCAACAAGAAAACCAGCGCCTTTAATCAGGGCTAAAAAGCCTAATGCGAATAGCGAGTAAATTAACCAAGCAGGCATATTTCAATTTTTTTGGAAAGGTAGGGAGTTCGCGGAATAAATTATACGATTTTCGCATAAATTATAACTACCTAGTTCCGTTGGGATTGCTGTATTTTTACGCAAAAGAAAACAATATGCGATTTTACTCGACCATTCTATTGCTTTTGGTTTGCCGTATGGTGCAGGCTCAATTCAGTCCGCCCGATAGGGCAGGTGCACATGCTACAGCCTTGGGTTACAGTAGTTTAACCCTGAATAATGCATACTCGTCGCTGGGTAACGAAGCCATGATGGCGCAGGTGAAGACCTTTAGTGTAGGCTTGAATGCCGAGCGTCGGTTCTTGAATTCAGCCCTAAACGATTTTCTGCTTTGCGCCGTAGTGCCCAGTAAACTTGGCGCTTTTGGCTTGCATGTGCAGCACTTTGGGTACAGTAATTTTAACCAACAGAGTGTAGGTGTAGCCTACGCCCGGAAGTTGTTCAAGCAATTGTCTATCGGGGTTAAGTTTAACTATTTTGCCACACGGTTTGGCGATGCAACTTACCCAGTGATTCACCGGGGTTCCTTTTCAGTAGGCTTGTATAGCCCAATTTCTAAAAGGTTGAGCCTGGCAGCGCATGTTTTTAGTCCAGCACAGATCGAGATATCGGAAGGCGATAGAATCCCGACCTTGTTTAGGTTTGGGGCTAATTGGGCTGCCTCTAGCAAAATTTCCATTATTGCAGAAGCCTACAAGGATTTGCTTAACCCAGCTGGGGTTCGTGGTGGATTTGAATATCGGCCCTTAGATCAATGGGCCATTAGGGCCGGGTTTATGTCGTATCCTTTTAGCTTGAGCATGGGCATGGGCTTGCGTATCAAACAAATACGTTTGGATGTTGCGGCGTCCTGGCAACAGATTTTAGGCGTGACCCCCTCGTTAGGATTAAGTTATGTATTGAATGAAAAATAATTTGGTTATATTTATGCTAAAATCAAACAATATGTTTATCTTTGCCCTGTTGATGTTGTCTTTATGGATTTCAACAGGTTGTACATCGGGAAAGCCTGATGCCGAAGTGGAAACCACAGATAGCTTGGACCAGCCGCTGGATACGATTACATCCGTGGAGGGCAGTAGTTCAGATTATAAGCCAATAGAAGTCAAGTCAGATTTAGTCAAGGAGGTTGTCGCGCCGAAAGTAGATCGAAAAGTGGCCACAGATATACTGGAAGGTAAAAGCCATGGTAACCGGAAAGGTGCAGCCATTGAAGACAAGTACTTTGATAAACCGGGCCAAGGTTCTATTTTGCCGAAATCGAATTTGCCGCCGCTGTACAATAAGTCGCAACCTTTTACACTGCCCAAGTACAAGTTGAAAGACACTTTGACAGATACGCTAACCAACTAAAAAACTACACCATGAAAGTGTTGAAAACCATCGGTATTATCCTGTTGCTGTTTGCGGCTGGGTATACACTCCTTTGTTTTGTCGGACCGAAACGACCCGATGTGAAAAAATCAATCGTGATTGAAGCTAGCCCCGAAGCCGTTTTTAACTACGTGAACGACTTGAACACCTGGCCTCAATGGGCTTCTTGGTTCAAGAGCGATTCTACCATGAAAGTTTCCTTTGCTGGGCTAAGTATCGGCAAAGGCGCTTCGTACAGCTGGACGAGTAAAAAGAGTGGCGACGGCACCATGACTATCGTTACCTCTGATGCCGCCAAGCTCATTCAAACTGAAATTGTATTCTCTGACTTTAACGGTAAGTCATTGTCAGACTTTATCTTTGAATCGGTTGAAGGTGGTAAGACCATGTTGACCTGGACCATGGGCGCTGATACCGATTTTCCTTTCTTAGGCCGTGGATTCTTGTGGTTGATGAACTTCAACAAGGCTATCGGTAAAGATTACGAAAAGGGTTTGGCTAACTTGAAAAAACTGATTGAGAGCAATCCCCAAGGTACAGCTGTAGGCGCTTATACCGTCCAACGGATAGATTACCCGGCTAAAACTTTCATCGCGCAGCGTGAAAAAATTAGCTTTGATAAAATGACCAACTTTTACGCAACTAATTTTGGTAGCATCATGGGTGAGATGATGCCACAAGGTGCCGAAATGGACGGTGGCCCATCTGGTTTGTTCTACGTTTGGGATATGGAGAACAAGCAAGCCGATATGGCTGCTGCGATTCCCTTCAAGGAGCCTATTAACTACAAAGGCAAACATAGTTTACTTAAACTTCCTGCCCGCAAAGCTTTGCAAATTGACTACTATGGCCCTTACGAGGGTACGGGTGCTGCGCATGATGCATTGGATAAATACATGGCCGGGCAAAAGATGAAAAGTGTGTACCCAGTCATTGAAGAATACATTACCGACCCCGTTGCTGAGCCCGATACGAGCAAGTGGCTGACTAGGGTTATTTATTTCTACGAATAAATAGGAACGCAAGGCCAAATTTTTTTGATTTTTTTGGGCGTTGCGCCGCATGGCGTCGCCGCTGTCCTCCGCGCTCGCTATTCGCTCGGTACCTAGCGGCACTGGCCGCTACGCGGCCCCGCTCCGGCCAGCTAACGCTATATAATAAAGGGCTTGCAGGTTATTCATCTGCAAGCCCTAATCAATTTAACCAGGAAGATTTACTCCTTAACGACTTCACCTTTGAAGGTAAGGATAACAGGTGTTTCTTGCCCAACAAAGGTAACGGTTACCGTCTTGGTAAACATGCCAAGGCCAGCGGCGTTGAACCGGGCTGTCACGAAATCTGATGCACCTGGCGCTATCGGTGATTTTGGATAGTACGGTGCGGTGCAAGAACAACTTGCTTTTACAGCCTCGATAATCACTGGCTTGCTGTCGTTGTTTTCAAAGTTGAAGTTCACGTCAACAGGTTTGTTTTGGGGAATTTTGCCAAGTTCAACCACTTGAGATTCCCAACTTATACCTGTTTTTGGTAGCTTTGCAACGTTGCTTGTTTGGGCGGCTAGGTAGCCTGCTAAAAACAGGCAGATGAAGGTGCTAAATGCTTTCATGTTGAAATTTTTTTTAAGTAAACTAATTAAAGTCAGTGTTCAGTTTTTGATGCGCATCTTGGGTGAACAATGATAAGAACGTGCAAATATAACTAAATGTTTAGTTGAATAACTAATTTATTAGTTAAAATTTAATTTTTATGTTGAAAGGAATACAAGCGGAGAACATTTTGTTCTTGGATATCGAGACGGTAAGCGGCCAAAAGTCGTTTCATGACCTGAATGAAACGATGCAATACCTGTGGTCGAACAAGTCGGAAATGCTCCAGAAAAGGGAAGGCACCGAGATTCCAGCAGCCGAATATTACGAACGTGCCGGGATTTATGCCGAGTTTGGTAAAATCGTATGTATCTCGGTAGGCATTCTCCGCAAGCGGGCAGAGGATGGCCAGTACGAGCTTCGTGTTAAATCGTTTTACGGTCATGATGAAGCCAAGCTACTGCAAGAGTTTTCAGATCTGGTGACCAAGCATTACTCCTCGGCCAACCATTACCTTTGCGGACACAACATCAAGGAGTTTGATATTCCCTACATCTGTAGACGTATGCTCATCAACAGCTTGCCTTTGCCCGATCAACTTGACCTGGCCTCTAAAAAACCATGGGAAACCCGCTTGCTCGATACCATGGAACTCTGGAAATTCGGCGATTATAAATCATACACAGCCTTGAAAACACTCTGCGGCGTTTTTGATATCCCAACACCCAAAGACGACATCGATGGCTCGGATGTAGGTAGGGTGTACTGGGAAGAAGACGATGTTGAACGCATCCAAGTGTATTGTAGAAAAGATGTGGCCGCAACTGCACAGCTGTTTTTGCGTTATAAACTCATTCCATTGCTACAAGATGACCAAATCATTATGATATAGTTATGAGTTATGAGTTCAAAGTTATGAGTTTACAAATCTCCTCACTCCTATCTCCTCGCTCCTCTCTCTTGAATTTGGCCTAGCGATGCGGAAGGCGGCCGAAGGCCGTACCGAAGGGGCGTTAGCCACGAGGTATGAGCGCAGCGAACTTGGAGCGTAGCGCCGACGCAACGCGGCGGAGGCCCCAAAAAATTAAAAAGAAAAAAATGAACATACTAGACCAATACGACATACGGGAGACCGGTAGTCTTGAAATGCTTGCTAAACAAGTGGTTGAAGGCTTTATCATCGGCTTACACAAGAGCCCTTTCCACGGCTTCTCGGTTGAATTCGCCGAACACCGCATCTATAACCAAGGCGATAGCATGCGGAACGTAGACTGGAAAGTGTATGCCCGTACGGATAAAATGTTTACCAAGCGTTTTGAAGAGGAAACAAACCTACGCTGCCAGATTGTCATAGATGTATCCTCGTCGATGTTCTTCCCCGACGATGCGCCAAAGGGTAAACCCATGCTCAATAAGCTGGCATTCAGTATTTTATCGGCAGCATCTATCATGAATTTACTCATGCGCCAGCGCGATGCCTTCGGTCTAAGCCTTTTCGACGATAAGGTGATTGAACATACCCATTGCAAATCGAGCAACACACAATACAATCTCTTGCTCTCATACCTGAGCAAAGCGATTGATAACCCGCATAAAAACAAAACGACCAAGGCCGCTGCTAGTTTGCACGAGATTGCAGAACGGATACACCGTCGCTCGCTGGTGGTTATTTTCAGTGATATGTTTGATAGCCTTGAATCGGAAGAAGAGATGTTCTCGGCGCTGCAACACCTTAAATACAACAAACACGAGGTTATTCTATTCCACGTGGTGGACAAACAGAAGGAACTAGATTTTAACTTTGAAAATAGACCTTACCTGTTTATCGATATGGAAAGCGGCGAGAAAGTACGCCTCCAGCCCCAGCAAATTCAAGAACAATACGTACAACAAGTATCCAGCTTCAAGGAAAACCTACGGATGCGTTGCTTGCAATATAAAATTGACTTCGTTGAGGCCGATATCCGCGAGGATTTCAGGCAGGTGCTTATGGCTTACCTCGTTAAACGCGGGAAAATGACAAAATAGTATACAGCCAACATGAATAATCAATTACTTTTGTTCCTTATTACCTTCTAAAGGTAATTCTGAACCACCATTCAATGCTTGCTGTCAGACCATTAACCACCTTACTTGTAATCCTAGATGCACTTTTTCTAGGCTTGCTTATATTTGATATAGGCTTTCCTAAAGGTTGGATGCAAGAATTTGTTGAGATAGGCTATGTGGTTTTGTTTGGCTTTTTGGCCTATCGCCGATTTTCACACCCTTATGAGGGCTGGAAGAAAATCCGGTTTTCTACCTGGCTAGTAGGGTTTTGCTTGGCTATTATAGCCTTTGCGTTGCTCATTAATATATGGTATTTTAACCTCTGGTATATTTTGCAGCGCTTAAAACCCATGTTTATAGCCATTTTGATGTTTGTTTTGGTGGAACATGCAACCATCAAATCAGGCCTTTTATATGGCAAAAGGCTTAACCCAGCCTTTGTCTTTTCCATGAGTTTCTTTGCTGTAATCGCCGTGGGCTCTGCCTTATTGATGCTGCCAAGTGCAACCACCAAGGCTATTACGCTCACCGATGCCATATTTACAGCTACCAGTGCCGTTAGCGTTACTGGTTTGGCTGTTGTAGATACGGCCACGGCCTACACCCGTTTTGGCCAATGGATTATCATGATTCTCATTCAACTAGGTGGATTGGGCGTTTTAACTATCACCGCATTCTTCGCCTATTTCTTCAAGAACAAGGCCTCCATCCAAGAAAGTATTTTCGTCAAGGACTTCGTTAGCTCTGACCGCCTCAACGATACCTTCGTCATGGTGATCCGCATCGTGTATATTACCTTGTTCGTAGAGACCATGGGGGCCATCTTGATTTATTATTACACCCCGGCCAGCATGTTTAATAACGAGGGCGACCGGTGGTTTTTCGCGTTTTTTCACGCAGTATCGGGCTTCTGTAATGCAGGTTTCTCTACTTTATCCAACAGTGTTTACGATGACCGAATCCGATTCGATTATCCCTTGCACCTAACCATTGCATTTTTGTTCATCATTGGTGGTCTTGGTTATGGAATTTTGTCCAACGTTTTTGCTTCTGTCAAGCAAAAGGCACACGATATGTTCACGGTCTTTCGCAACACCCGTTCGGTTGTGCGCAAGCGCTCGGGTAGGGTAGTAACCCTCAACACCATCCTCATCCTGTACACTACCTTTGGTTTGATTGTCGGCGGTACCATCCTCTTGTACTTTACCGAGTTCAACAACACTTTATTGGAACACGAAACATGGTGGGGCAAAATGGTCACGGCATTCTTCATGGCTGTTTCACCTCGTACTGCCGGCTTCAACAACGTCGATATGGGCACCTTGATGACCCCAACCATACTCCTCATGATTTTCCTCATGTGGATTGGTGCTTCACCAGCCTCAACGGGTGGTGGTATCAAAACAAGCACATTCGCCTTGGCGCTGCTCAACATCCGGGCGGTTTCCATGGGTAAGGCCAAAATCGAAATTGGTACCCGCACCATTGCCCGTTCATCGGTAAACCGTGCCTTTGCTATCGTGGCCATCTCCTTGCTGGTGGTGGGCGCAGCCATTTTGCTTATAGCCAGTTTCGATCCCCAGGCCGATTTGCTCAAAATCGGTTTCGAGTGCTTCTCAGCCTACAGTACCGTTGGCCTAAGCCTCAACTTCACCTCCTCGCTCAGCACAGAAAGCCGCTGGGTGCTCATTCTCGTCATGTTTTTTGGCCGTGTTGGTACCCTAAACTTGCTCATCGGTATCCTCCAAAAAACCGATATGCGCACCTACAAATTCCCTGAAGAAAACATCATGATCAACTAGTTGTTTTCTTTTTGGGCGTGCCCCTCGGCCTTCGGCCTCGGGTCGCTCCATTCCGGGGTTCGCTTCGCTCCGTGCTTCGCACCGCCTTCGGCGCCCTCCATGCAGCTCACGCAACAACATCGTACAGTCGTAATATATCATTTATGAAAGTTTTAGTCTTAGGCTTAGGCAATTTCGGCATGTCGCTCGCAATCAGCTTGATTGAAAGTGGTAACGAGGTCATTGGCGTCGATTCCAAAATTGAAAAAGTCGAGTTGGTCAAAGATAAACTCACCCACGCGGTGGTCATCGACTCTACCCACGAGGCGTCTTACCAACACCTTCCCCTCAAGGATGTAGAAATCGCTATCGTGGCCATTGGCGAGAACGAAGGTCCTGCCATCCTAACCACGGCTGTATTGAAAAAACTAGGCATTCCCCGCATTATCAGTCGCTCCCTATCGCCCCTACACGACACTGTACTAGAAGCCATGGGCATCTCGGAAATCGTGCACCCAGAGCAAGACTCCGCCGAGCGCCTCTCTCACATGCTTAACCTCGACTCGGTTATCGACCGCTTCGAACTCGACGATGATTACTCTGTTTCTGAAATCAAAGCCAGCGAAACCCTCATAGGTCAATCCCTAGCCGAGCTTAACCTCTCCCAAGTATTTAAAGTAAACCTCGTTACCATCATGCGCGAGGTTCAAAAGAAAAATTTCCTAGGCTCTACCCGGACCAAAAAAGAATCCATCGGCGTTCCAACAGGCGAAACCCGCATCCAAGAAGGCGATATCCTTGTGGTGTTCGGCAAAGACCTCGATATCTCTAAGTTATGCTCTTGCTAAAATAAAAGCAGCGCTCAGTGTTTCTAGACGCACAAATTGTGCGTCTCTACACTACTTTGCTCTCTGCCCTCATATCTAATTTGCGCCTCCCCCCGCCGCTGCGCGTCGACCCCCTCCACTGCGCAGGCCGCTTCGCAGCCGCTGGTAGCGGGGGTATTTGGGCAAGGGCAAGCCTTGCCCCTACTAGATGCACAAATTGTGCGTCTTTACTCTGCTCTCTGCACTCATATCTAAACTCAGCCCTCATATCTAACGAACTAGTCGCTCTAGCCTGGCCACACATTCATCTATTTCGGCACGGCTCGTTAAGTGCGAGAACGAAAAGCGTACACTTGGGCGCTCACTATCCGGACTGATAGCAGCAAGCACATGCGATGCTTTTTCAACACCCGAGCTACAAGCCGAGCCTGCTGAGGCACTTATGCCCTCAATATCTAAGTTGAAAACCAGCAATTCGGTTTTACTGTTCGGTTCAAACGATACAGAAAGCACATGGTCCATCGAATAGCCCAATGGATCACCGTTAAAAGCAACGCCGGGTATACGCGCCTGTAATTCCTCGGCCATGTATAGCTTCAAGTCTTTCAGGTACATATTGCGGCTCTCCTGGTATTCCAGCGCTATGTCAAACGCCTTAGCCATACCCACTATACACGCCAGGTTCTCCGTGCCACCCCGCATGTTGCGTTCTTGTGCACCACCATCGATAAAGGGTTCTATGATACAGTCATGGTTAATGTACACAAAACCAACGCCTTTCGGGCCGTGGAACTTGTGTGCACTGCCCGATAAGAAATGAATCAAGCCTTGACTTAAATCTATCTTGTGGTGACTTACCGTCTGCACCGTATCGCTGTGTAAGAGTGCCCCGTGTTTTTTGCAAATTTCACCCACCTGCTCCAATGGAATCATCGTACCAATCTCGTTGTTGCCATGCATTAGGCTAACGAGGGTCTTCACTTGGCTTTGCGCTAAAATACTGTCTAGGTTTTCTATAGCTGGCCTGCCTGTTTGGTCAACGGGCAATAAGATAAGATCTACGCCTTCTTTTTCCAGTCGTTCTAAGCTGTGTAAAACGCAATGGTGTTCCGTTGGCGCGCTGATAATACGCTTCACACCCAGGTCGCGCACGGCATTTTTTAAAACCATGTTGTTGGATTCTGTGCCACCACTGGTAAAGAATATCTCGCTCACCGATGCGCTTAAGCCCTCGGCAATTGTTTTGCGGGCATGCTCGATAGCCATCCTCGATTTCCGGCCTTCCGCGTATATCGATGACGGATTGCCGTAAAACTCTGTCAAGTAGGGTAGCATGGCATCTAATACCTGTGGGTCAATTGGCGTACTAGCGGCATTATCCAGGTATATGCGTTGTTTCGACATAGGATAGTTTTATCTCGCAAAGTTACAAATTATTATGCATCATGCCGAGCAAAGCTTTATGATGCAAAGGTCTAATAATGATAAATATTATTTATTTAGCTTATAATGTATTTATATTAATTATTTACCTTATATTTGTACTATGATTGCAGTAATTACAGGCGATATCATCAATTCTCGCCACATCAAAAACGATCCATTCTGGATTGCAAGGCTCAAGGAGGTCTTATCGCAGTACGGAGTGCAAGGCCAACACTGGGAGATTTTTCGGGGCGACGGTTTCCAACTGGAAGTGGCCCAACCCCTCGATGCCTTGAAAATTATGCTCCACATTAAAGCCGCCTTGAAACAAGTTGGGCAAACCGATGCCCGCATGGCCATCGGCATCGGCCAGAAAGACGTGGTGGCTGCCTCGGTGTCAGAATCCAACGGGCAAGCTTTCGTTTTTTCGGGTGAAGCTCTCGAAAACTTGAAAAAAGATAAACAAAACTTGCGTATTATTACACCTTGGAACGACTTTAACCAGGAGCAAAACGTGTTGATGAAACTGGCCTCGCTAGCCATCAACGACTGGAAAAAGGGTTCTGCCGAGCTGGTCTACATGCTCTGCCAAAACGACCAGCGTACCCAGCACGAAATTGCACAGATGCTCGGCATCAAGCAATCGGCGGTGAGCCAACGCCTCGCGCGGGCCCACTACGACACCCTGATGGAATGGAACGATCTTTACCGACAAAAACTACAACTCAAACTCGACCATGGGCCTAATCTTCATTAAACTGTTCCTGGCACACATCCTCGCCGATTTTATCCTCCAACCCAATTGGATGGTGGAGCACAAACGCAAACACAAGGCAAGTTCTAAATGGTTGTATGCCCACGTAGCACTACACGGTTTGTTGAGTGCGCTATTAACCTTTGATGCAGATCAACTTGTTCAAACCATCGGAATTGGCCTAAGTATGGCCGTGCTTCACTTCGCCATCGATGTATTTAAATTATACAAAGATAAAGATGCCAGCGAGCGTTGGTTTTTCATCGACCAAGGCTTACACCTCATATCCCTACTCATGGTGACCATCGTTGTCAGCCAGGTAGATTTTGACTATTTCACCCCATACTTCGATAAGGTAGCAGTTTTCAGCACTGCGGTCATCTTCCTCACCATGCCGGCCTCGCTGATGGTGCGCAAAATCATCGCCATGTGGTTACCCCGTCAACCCGACGAGACCATCGAGGAGCACACGCTCACGGCAGGCCGTTATATTGGCATCTTGGAGCGTTTATTCGTGTTCGGCTTCATCGTGTCGGGTAACCCGGCAGCCATTGGATTCCTGCTGGGCGCAAAATCGGTCTTCCGTTTTGGCGATTTAACCAAAAGCAAGGACCTCCACCTCACCGAGTATTTCCTCACGGGCACCCTGCTCAGCTTTGGTATAGCCTCGCTGGTAGGCGTTGTCACCTTGTTTGCTTTAAAATAGCTTTTTTGGGATGTTTTATTTTGGGCGCTGCGCCGCGTTGCGTCGCCGGTCCCCTCCAGGGTTCGTGCGGTCGCGTTGCTCCCTTACGGAGCACTTCGTGGTTCGCTGTTCGCTCCGTGCGCGTTGCGCACCCGCGCCTACGGCGCGGCCTTTTGGGCACCTAGCGCGGTTTTACAGCTACTTCATAATTCCCACGAGCAAGCCCTTCATAGTCTCTCAACCTATAATTGACTTCGACATTCCAAAGGTTAAGGCCTGGGCGTGTTGCAATTGTCGTATAATGGGCATCCCCTGATGTATCAATCTGCGCGGCTTGGCCATTGACGAGGCATGATAGTATTTCAAACTCAGGCGATTTTCTAGTTTCTGTGAAATGTAGAGTTATATTTTTTTTGTCATGATTGGCCTTGATAAATAACCTAGGCATAAAGTATGATGCCCTTGGTTCCTGCATCGACAATAGCAGGAGTTGAGATATAGCTAGCTTTAGCCGAGTCAAATCTTGTAAGACCATCGCTTGTACCAATGTTTTCTCCTTCAGGAGATGTTCTGAATTTAGCATGGCAAACTTATCATTAAATAAAAACCTTCCTAGTGCTTGGCGGTAGTACTGTTTCCGCTTCGCTGATAAGGCATAAGTGTCCCCGCCAAACTTTTCAATGAACTGCTCAAATTTGATTTTGCTTACAAGGTTCAGATAGGTCCAATACCCAAGCTGTTGCTGCAATGTCAGGCCATTCCATTGTGGACTATCGCAACCTAAAGAAATGATTGAGTCAATTTCAACTAAAGTTTCATAAGCGTTATAGTGTTCACCATCATGGCTCATGTGAAAACCTTGCAATCTTCTTTTGTTGTGCTCGAATGACTGTTGCAGTAGTTTGGTGGTCGCCACATACGAGGTTTCCCCGCCAATTAATTCGGGCTGGACGGTGCTTTTATGGCCACATGCCAATAAGCTTAAAAGTACCAAGTAGAGGAAAACGGAACGCATAAGCTATTGTAGTTTGTATGGGAAGTTTTGCACAATAGTTTTTTGGCTGATAGGGTCAAAAACACTCGTTTTTATATCAAGTATGCGCTCCGTCCCATCGTGATGATACTGAAATAAGCCGTCATCATCCATCGCAATGGTATCGCCATCAATAGTTATGCTGATGTTTTTGTCTAAATTACGATAAAAAGATTCGTACCCGTGTAGATGGAATCTAAGAATGTTGATTTCGGCCTGAATGGTATCACCCAGTGTAAATCTGTTTTGATTAAAGAAAGCCATCGCGAATGTCCATGTCTCCATGTGCGGCAAATTCCAAAAATATTCCGATATGCGCAGTACCAATTCTTCTTGGCCATATTCAAACATCACGAGCGCTAATCGGCGTAGGTCACAATTGTTGTATAATGTAGCTGCCTTGCTTAAGGTTAAGCTTTGCTCATAATACAAGGATTTGGTGCTGGCATCTTGGGATAGATAGTGATCGTAATGGCCGCTCATCCGGGCATCCTGGCTGGGATATGTTTTCAATTGGGCATCAATCGTTGTTTGTAATGCTTGTTCAAAGGAGTCGAAGTGGCATAAGCCATGTTTTTCAATATCAAACAAGAAGTTTTTGCCTAGGACTTCAATAGAATCTGCGCTAGATAATTCATATGTATGGCCGCGGAAATCAAGTACATCGGCATATGCCATACTCGATTGTACTTGGATCAACTCGGCATTCTTGCTATAACTGTCGGCCAGTAATTCAAGTTTGGCTTGTTTGGTACAGGCTGAAAGCAATGCTATCGTCGATATAGAAAGTGGTATACGTTTAAACATAGGTCAAATATAGCTGCTTTTTGATTAACGGGAAAGTTATAGAAAGTTACACAATCTGGTAGTTTAGGGGCATGAATAGACAAAATCTGCCCATAGGGCAGCCCATTTTAGTAGCCCCGGGTTGCGCTTTATTCTCCGGCTTTGCGCTACGCTTACCCGCGGCTACCGATATGGCCTGCCCTTTGGGCAGGGGGAGCGAAAAACGTATCCTAATCGTAACTTTTTCAAGGAGGAATGGATACACCTGGGGACTTCAATTAGCCAAAACCATTTGGTTAAATAAAAGACTATAATATCTTTATATATAATTCGTTTAATATTTGTTTGAAAATTATGTCGCTTTGTCTTGGCCAAATATACAATGCTTGAAGGGCTTTGTGTGTGACAAAAGATACATAGCTGTATTTTTTTTAAAATATTGTAATACAGTCAAATATACTGCGCTAGGTGCCCAGAGGGGGCGGCTGAAAGCCGCCGTGCGTAGCACCGAGCGATAGCGAGCCCGGCGGGGACCGACCCTGCGTAGCAGGGTAGCGCCCAAATCATAATAAAAGATAAAAAGGTATTTTATTTGTCGAAAAACTTGTTTTCTATCTCCCAAGGTAGTATCTTTGGTATATCAAAATAAATCATCATGAGCAAGACAATTGTAATCGGTGGAAATTTTGCAGGCTACACCGCTGCACTGGAAATCAAGCGCAAAGGAGGCGCAAACCAAGACGTTTTAGTCATTGATAAAAACCCTGGATTCCTGTTTATCCCATCCTTGATCTGGGTGCCCTTGCGCCGCCGCGAAATCAAAGAAATAACCGTCGACACGCCCGCCGTGTACAAACGTAAAGGCATTGGTTTTGTACAAGCCGAAGCCTTGACCGTTGACCCTGAAACCCGCACCGTGCATACCACCCTGGGCGATTATACCTATGATAACCTGGTGATTGCCACTGGGCCAAGGCCTTTTTTCGAGGTAGCGCCAGGCGTGCAAGAATATGCCAACTACATTGGCAATCCCAAAATGGCCATGCTCACCCGCGATGCTTTGGATAAATTCCTGCAAAACCCGGGGCCCATCGTTATCGGTGCCTCGCAAAATGCCGGTTGTATGGGTGCCGCCTACGAGTTCTTGTTCAACATCGAGAAATGGCTTCGCGAACAAGGCGTGCGCAAAAAAGTAGACCTGACCTGGATTACCCCTGAAAACTACCTCGGCCACTTCGGTATCGATGGTATGCCCATGGGCGAGGCCATGCTCAAAACCTTCATGAGGCTGTTTAACATCAACTACCGCACAGAGGTGGGCATCGATCATATGACCTCGAACGAGATTCACCTGAGCAGCGGCGAAGTGCTGCCTTACGCTTTCAGCATGATTATGCCGCCCTTCCACGGCGTTGATTTCGTGAAAAACTCGCCAAAACTCAACGCCACGCCAACTGGTTACCTACCTGTAGGCGATGATTACCGCCACCCCGATTGGCCAAATGTTTGGGCTGCAGGTATTGCCGTAGACGTAAAACCACCGTTTACACCCGGTAAAATACCGTTTACCATCCCTAAAACAGGTTACCCTAGCGACGAAACAGGTAAAATTGTTGCCGAGAACGTGACCCGCTCGCTCGCTGGCCGCAGTGATTTAATCAAAAAGCCTTGGGGCCGAATCCCTGGCCTCTGTATCATGGACGCTGGTAAAAAAGAGGTTATCCTGCTATCTACCAGCTTGTTCAAACCCCGGACTTTCGCCATCATGATGCCCAACGTGATTTACGACGTGGTAAAACTGATGCTCGAGAAATACTTCCTCTGGAAAGTGCGCAACGGGTATAGCCGGTTGCCATAAAGTAGGTATTAATTATTAGGTATTAGTTATTAGGGGGCTAACCTTTAACATTGTAATAAATTATCTGGCAGGGACTCGTGAAAGTGGGTCCCTGTTTGATTTTTGGAGTGCCTCGCCCCGCTCTGCCCCCCTGTCTTCACTTCGTTCAGACATCCCCCCACTCGCATGCGCTCGCGTGGGGAGCTTGTTTCTTTAGCTCCGCAGGACAATTTTACAAGCTAAACATCCTTTAAATCTTTGGAAAGTGGTATATAAAGCATGTCCGTAAGCATATCAAGTTCCCCACGCGAGCGCATGCGAGTGGGGGGATGTCACCAGCGGAGCGCAGTGACAGGGGGGCAGACGGGCGCAAATATATCCGCAAACGCTGCAATCAGTACTACTTCGGCTTTTTCCTTGAAATCAACCACAGGCCCAAAAAGGTCAGTAAACCGTTGAATATCAACAACTCAAAGCTGAATTTATAGCCCCAAAGCAGCTTTTCAGAATTCATGTTCACCACGTAACTCAACACAGGCGCCAAGATACAAACCAGTGGCGCCAGGTTATCGTCGATGCTGCGCTTACTCAGCAAGCCAAAGGCAAACAAGCCCAATAGTGGCCCGTAAGTATAACCCGCGATGGTAAATAAACTATTGACCACGGCATCGTTTTGAATAAACCAGAACACTAGAATAGTCAAGGTGAAAATAGCGGTTACGCCCAGGTGAACCCGCTTGCGCAAAGCTTCAGCACGGGCAGTATCGTTTTTCAAATCGCCCCGTTCAATACCCAAAATATCAACACAAACGGCAGTGGTTAGGGCCGTCATGGCCGAGTCGGCGCTGGAGTAGGCCGCAGCAATCAATCCAATGATAAAAGCTATGCCAATGCCCATGGGTAAGTATTGTAAAGCCAAAACAGGGAAAAGCATGTCGCTCTTTTCCGGCATGACGAAATTCGGGATACTGGCCGCATAGAGGTACAGCATTCCACCCATGAGCAGGAATAAAAAGTTGACAATAATAAGCATGATGCTGAACCAGAACATATTTTTTTGCGACTCGCCCAGGGTTTTGCAAGTCAGATTTTTCTGCATCATATCTTGGTCGAGGCCCGTCATGACGATAGCAATAGAAGCCCCACCCACGAATTGCTTGACAAAGTTGTTGGGGTCGTTCCAACCATCGCCCCAGAAAAATACCTTGCCCAAGTTGGCGTTCGAAACGGCCTCGTACGAGGCCATGAAGTTGATATCGAGTATATCGCAGATGCTGTAAATGGTAAATACCAGTGCTATCAACATGGCCAAGGTTTGCATGGTATCGGTCCAAACCACCGTTTGGATACCGCCCTTGTGGGTGTATAGCCAGATTAAACCCACCGAAATAAGCGTTACCAAAGGGAATGAAGCACTGTACAGCCATGAATCTGCCCCAGGCTGATAGCTGTCGATAATAGGTGCCAACACGAATGTATCAATCACCATGACCACCAGATATAGCCTGAAAGTAGCCCCGATAAGCCTCGATAAAATGAAGAACATAGCCCCTGTTTTATACGATTTCATACCGAAACGTTGCTGCAAAAAGCCGTAAATCGACGTTAAGTTGAGCCGGTAATACAAGGGCAACAGCACCGTGGCAATAAAAGCATAGCCCAGCAGGTAACCCATGACCACCTGCATGTACGAGAACTGGATATTAACCCCTTGCGCCTTGCCTACCAGACCAGGAATGGATATAAACGTAACCCCACTGAGCGAGGCGCCAATCATGCCAAATGCCACCACATACCAGGGCGACTGCCGCCCAGCCGTGAAAAACATGGTGTTGGAATTTGTTTTTTGCGTAAATACGGAAACGAGATAAAGCATGAAAAAATACAGCGCTACAAGCGACAGTAAAAGGCCGGGGCTCAGGGTTGATGTATTCAAGGCTAGGATGGTTTTGCTGTGGTAAAAGTAGCTAAATTTTGTAAATGGGTAAAGGTGGCTAAAGAATAGGTAAAAGCTAAAAGGAAATCGAAACAAAGTCATTTATTCATAGAATCATTTATTCATTTGTTCTTCTTGGGCGTTGCGGCCTACGGCCGCCGCTGTCCTGCGGGGTTCGCTGTTCGCTCCGTGCTTCGCAGGGCGTATGTCCATACGCCCCTACTACGCACCGGGGCTTCGCCCCGCCCTCCGGCCAGCTAACGCGAAGGGCTTAGTGTATTTTTTACAAAAACTACAATCCAATCCTTAACTTTGCGTGCTTAACTTGCTAAACTATGAGCCACGCCAAGAAAAATATCCTCTATAAATCCGTTAACGAGCCCGTAAACCCGAGCAAACGCTACGACGATGTGGTTACCATTCACCGGGGTAGTGCTTTAATCCAACACAGCCGTGTAGGCAATCGCTTTGAGTTCCTATCGGATAGCCTCGTTAGTTTACAACTACATTTTGTACGCGCCAATATGGTTCAGGTGCGCTACAGCGTGGATGGCCAATACGAAACGCAATTTCCATATGCCATCGACCCTGCTTTTGAACCTGATGCCGACGTGCAAGTAGATGTTCAACAAATTGGCGATGCCATTATCCTGAGCACTGCACAAATCAAGCTGCTGCTGGATACCGATAACCTACAATTTGAGGTGCAAAACCTTGACGGAGCCACCTTGTTTGCCCAAGAACGCGGCTTTACTCGCATTGACAGTACTTTGGAAGGCGTGAAACGCGTGTCGATGTCGCTGAAAGCACCCAAACAGGAGCAATATTACGGCATGGGCGACAAGTCCTGCCAGCAGATGATCCGCGGTAAGTTTTTCGAGAACTGGTGTACCGATGCCTTTGCTTATGGCGCCGATTCCGACCCGCTGTACCGATCCATCCCCTTATATTATGCGGTACGCCAAACAGGTACTTATGCCCTGTTTTTCAACAATACCTTCAAATCCTACTTTTCTTTTGACCATCGCCGGGAGGGCTTGCTTCGTTTTGGGGCTTTTGGTGGCGAAATGAATTTTTACCTCAGCTTTAACCCTAGTCCGCTAGAGGCTTGCCAAGCCTTGACCAAGCTACTTGGGCCCATGCCGCTACCTGCCCAGTGGACACTCGGCTACCACCAATGTCGCTGGAGTTATTACCCAGAGGCCCGTGTGATTCAAATTGCTGATACCTTCCGCCAACTTGACATCCCCTGCGATGCCATCTGGCTAGATATTGATTATATGGAGGCATACAAGTGTTTTACTTGGCACCCAGAGCGTTTTCCACAGCCTAAAGCTATGTTGGACAACTTAAAGGCCCAGGGCTTTAAAACCGTGGTGATGATTGACCCAGGCATCAAGGTAGAAAAAGGCTATACCGTGTACGAGTCAGGTGTGGCAGGGAACCATTTTTGTCGCCGTGCGAGTGGCGAATTAATGCTAGGTCCTGTTTGGCCTGGCCCCTGCGCTTTCCCCGATTTTACCTCGGCTAAAACCCGTGCCTGGTGGGCTGAGCAGTACAAATCGATGGTAGACGTTGGCGTGGACGGCGTGTGGAACGATATGAACGAGCCCGCGCTGTTCGAGGTAAACCATAAAACATTCCCCGATCAGGTGATGCACCACAACGAAGGTCAAATGGCCGATCATCGCCGTATCCACAACGTGTACGGCATGATGATGTCTAGGGCTACTTTTGAGGGCCTACAACAACATCAGCCAGACAAACGTCCATTCGTGCTCTCCAGGGCTACCTTTGCGGGTGGTCAACGTTATGCCGCCCTCTGGACTGGCGATAATATAGCCAATTGGGAACACCTTAAAATTGCCGTTAACCAATGCTTGCGCCTAAGCGTTTCCGGTTTCTCGATGGTGGGTACCGACATTGGCGGCTTTGTGGATTACCCCGACGGCGAGTTATACACCCGCTGGATTCAGTTGGGGGCATTTCACCCGCTCTTCCGTACGCACAGTATGGGCGACCATGAAGATGGCGACTCGGCCGTGGTTGAAATTGCTATCGAGGAAAAGGCTGCGAAGCAAAGTTCACAGCAAGAGCCTTGGTCGTATGGCGAGCCATTTACCAGCCATGCCCGTGAAGCTATTCGACTGCGTTACAAACTCTTAGCTTATTGGTACAGCTTGTTTTACAAGCATCAAGCAGATGCTAGCCCAGTGATTTACCCGCCTGTGTTTGCGGCACCCAATCAGCCTGAGGCCCAAGCGGAGCAACAGGCATTCCACGTGGGGCCAGATATGTACGTGATTCCAGTATTGGAAAAAGCGGCCAGTAGGGTAGAGGCATGGCTCCCAGTGGGGACTTGGTTTGACTTCTATTCAGGTCAAGCCTACACAGGCGGAAAAAAACAATCCTTTGAGGTCGATTTTAAAAACATCCCCTTGTTGGTAAAAGCTGGAGCCGTATTACCCGTTTTACCGCTTAGGCCTAGTACCGCCACTCCCGTAGATGAAATAACGCTCCGGGTGTATTATAGCACAAGTAACTATACTTCAACACTCTACGAGGATGCAGGCGAGGGCTATGCCTACCAGCAGGGCCAATATCGGGTAACACGGTTTAAACTGAGCAACGATGATGCTACTACACAGTTGTATACAGAATGCGAAGGCCAATTTGTGCCCAATTACCAGCGCATCAAGCTACAGTTTTGGGGATTCCCAACAATCAAAAGCCTGCAAGTTGATGGTCAATCGCTTGATTTACAAGCTCAAGGCCCATGCCAGGAAGCTACACTTGACGGAAATTCCTTTGGTAGTTTAAACGTAAAAGTATAATCGCTCAACCTTATCCTTCCAGCGATACCCCTATCAAGCTGCCTATGCCGTAGGTAATGGCTGCCGCGAGCAATCCAAAAAGTACCTGCCTAAAACCGGAGTACCACACGCTTTTGCCTGTAAACAAGGTAATTGCAGCTCCAATGCCAAACAAGCCTACAGCACTCATGGCGGCACTCACCAATACGGCTTGTATTCCAGCCAGAAAGAAGAATGGTATAACCGGAATGATTGCCCCAATGGCAAATAGGATAAACGATGTAATGGCGGCCTCCATAGCCGAACCATTCAAATCCTCGGCGTTGATGCCCAATTCTTCCTTCACCAGGATTTCATGCGCGTGGTCTTTGTTCGATATGATATCTTTGGCCATTTGCATGGCTTGTGCCTCGGGTATGCCCTTGGTCATATAGATTAAGGCCAGCTCTTTTTCCTCGCCTTCCGGGTTGGTCTCAAGTTCTTCCATTTCCAGGGCCATCTGGTTTTCATAGAGTTCTTGTGAGCTTTTGACTGATATCCACTCGCCTAGGGCCATCGACAATGCCCCGGCCAGCATGCCCGCCAAACCTGTCAGCAAAACACCGCTTTGGGCACTGCTAGCACCCGCCACGCCCATCACCAGGCTAAAGTTCGATACCAGGCCGTCGTTGCCGCCAAGTACAGCCGCTCGTAGGGCATTACCACCCACAGAACGGTGTCGTTTTTCGAACCTGGCCAAGTTCGAACCCGATACATTTTTATTGTTGTTCAGTATATTTTTCAAGATGGCCACGTGGGCGGTATCTGAAATAGAGCTAGGGGAATTGCTTTTTTTCCGGGCGCCAATCACGGCGTTAGATATGCTTTTCTCGGTATCGAGTAACACGCCAAGCACATAATCGTAACCCAGTACTTTGCCAATGAACTTCAAGGTTTTAGCCCTGTTTGATGGCCCAGGGAGTTGCGCGGCATCAAGACCATGTTTTTGGGCAAAAGCAAGCGCGTGGCTCATTTCAATAGCACTCATTTGACGGAAAACATGGGCCACATGTTCATCCGCTTCATGTTCGGCCAGCAAGTTATAGAGGAAGCTGGCATCAACTTCCGTCTGTATATTTTTCAAGTTAATCATATGTGTATGTTTGGGGCTAGTCTATATTTTGACCAAAAGTAAGCAAATTATGGTCGGGATCCAGTACCGAAAATTCTTTTTGGCCCCAGGGTTTTACACTCAACGCCCCATTGGGATGAATAGGTGCATGTTTGGCCAATAACGATTGGTATAGCATATCAATATCATTGGTCCGCAGGTAAATTTGTCCATCGTTTTCGCTGGGCACCAGTGTCTCGTGCAAGAAAAAGTGCAGCTCAAGCCCGTCTCTTTCCAGTATCAGGTAAGCCTCGTAATCCTCGCTGCCGACATCTTGAAAACCAAGGTATTGGGTGTAAAAATCCCGCGTTACCTGTTTGTTGCGCATGGGCAGTTTAGCAATGATAGCCGTAAGCATAAGGCGTTTGTATAATTATTTCTGGTATGGAACAAGAAAATGGGAATCGTAGCACAAAATACATATAAATCATCAAAAATCAATTGCTCCATTTAGCATTTAGTCAATTTATCATTTTGGGGCCTCCGCCACTGCGTGGCGGCGCTACGTTACGCGGCTCGCTGACGCTCGGCCCCTGCGGGTCTGGCGCTACGCGCCACCGCTCCACATCGCTAGGCCGAGTAGTGTTCTGGTGTGCCTTAACCTTGGGCGACCACAAGGGTCGCCCCTACATTGTTGTCTGAACTATGATTACTATGATTTATTTGATTTTTGTGATACTAGATGCCAGGTTTGCCTATCATATTAATCATAAAAATCACACAAATCATAGTTCAGACAACATGCCGCTTCGCTTCCTGCGCCAGGTGACCGGCGGGCTGCGCCGCCAGGCGCAAGTGCAAAGCACCGACCGTTTAGGGCGCCCAAATGGGAGTTAATTAAACTACTCCCAAATCCTCTTCCAAATCGTAGGATCTTCTTTAGCATAAAGTACCCTAAACCTTTGTCCTTTCCAATACTCTTTGGCTTCAGATCTTTTAACGGAAAATGTTTCGTATATTTCATTTCCTTTGACTGTGTACTTTATTTCAACTGTCGGGCTTTTGATAGTTCCTACATTATATAAAACCTCCGCTGTTACAGTATCAAACAAGTTAGGATCCGAAAAAATTTCATCCCACCGCCTTTGTTTCATTGGGGTTAAATATAGGCCCTCCACGAGAAAATAGGCCAAAAGACCAAAGCAAAGCAACATGACAAAGGAATTGCTTTCCAGTATCTTCGATAAGTGCCTAATCATTGCGTAAATTCTTTTAATCATCTTTTCTTGTTTTGAAGCTTTCTGTTCTCGATGTTTTTTTGTACTCGTATTTACCAGATTCGTTATTTAAGCGCATCTCCCACCCAAAGACAGTGCAGCAAGAACGGGCCATCATCCTTACAAACATATGCGTTATTTGGCAAACGACCAAGCACTTTTGTAGTTAGAAGTGAGGAGTTAGGAATTATGAGTTGTCCCCGCCCCCAGATAGTTTTTTGGGCTAGCATAGACTGCAGATTTAATCCTCATATTATCACATCTTCTAATTCACAAATTGCGAGGCTGCGCAGCAGCACATCGCGACAGGTTAATGCCGTTAAGCGTTAATTTTTCAGGGATATATAACCACCCCGTCTGCGCTACAGGGTGTAAAACACCCTGTGCACATCCACCCCTCCTTGAAAAGGAGGGGAACTAACTTGTGCTTTTAAATAACTGTAAATCAAATATTTATAGTAATACATGGGCTCCCCTCCTTTTCAATGCTACGATTAGGACACATTTTAAATGCTGCCCGTAGGGCAGCCCCTTTTGGTAGCCCCGGGTCAGCGAAGCGCAACCCGGGGTTCGGGGCGACAACAGGAAACCCGTGGCGGCAAGCCGTTTGAGCATGTATGATACAGGAATCGCCACGGAACGTTAGCCGTACCTGTTTTGCCTGCAAACTCGGAACCTTTGCGCGGCGGGGCAATGTCTAGTCCTATTTTTAACTTTTACCGCCGCGCCTGGGCTTGGGTTACCATCGCGTTTCTTTCCCCGGGTTGCGCTGCGCTTAACCCGCGGCTAGGATAAGGGTCTGCCCTCGCGGGCAGATTAAGGGCGGTTTGTAAGCTTTCGTGCAAGCGCTGGAAAATGTGTCCTAATCGTAGCCTTGAAAAGGAGGGGAACTAACTTGTGCTTTTAAATAACTGTAAATCAAATATTTATAGTAATACATGGGCTCCCCTCCTTTTCAATGCTACGATTAGGACACATTTTTGGGCAGGTAGTATTAAGGGCATGTACAGGCAAAAGCTGCCCAAAGGGCAGCCCATGATGGTAGCCGCGGGTAAGCGCAGCGCAACCCGGGGATTAAAACGCAAGGTTCACCCAGCCCAGGCGCGGCGGTAAGCGTTAAAAATGGGTCTATACATTGCCCCGCCGCGCAATGGGTACATGTTTTTTTTCAAATTTTAATTGGAGTTAATGCCTTTTGCGCCTCCCCCCGACGCGTTGCGCCGACCCCCTCCACTGCACAGACGCTGCGCGTCCGTTGGTAGCGGGGGTTGGGCCGAGCTACGCTCGACCGGATTTCGGTCCGGCTCACGTTCCGTGGCGATTTCTAAATCGTTCATGCCCAAACGGCTTGCCGCCACGGGTTTTCTGTTTTCGCCCTGAACCCCGGGTTGCGCTTTATTCCCCGGGTTGCGCTTTGCTTAACCCGCGGCTACCGATATGGCCTGCCCTTTGGGCAGGGTAGGTTAAAAATGTGTCCTAATCGTAATCTTACCGTTCTGATCTCAGCGCTCTGCTCTAAACTCTGGCCTAGCGATGTGAAGCGGTGGCGGCGTCAGCCGCCAGACCCGCAGGGGCCGAGCGCCAGCGAGCCGCGTAACGTAGCGCCCCGAGCATAAGCGAGGGGAGGCCCCAAAAAGAAAAAATGATTTTCGTAAAAATGAAAATTGATTTCCCTTTCAACGTATCTTTATACCATGTGGTATCGGTATGCCCTAGGTCAATACATTCTAATAATTAATAAATAACAACTAATAACTTAATCATGCGTCATTTTATCGTTTTACTCAGCTTTTTCGCTGCCATAGGTAGCCTGCAAGCGCAAACACAAGCCAAAAAAATCAAGGGACAATACAGCTCGAAACAAGGCGTGATGGTGGCCATGAGCTGTCATTGCTACAATAACGGCGAGCTGCTGACCGATAAAGGCGAGCGCATCCTGGTTTGCCTGCCCGATGGCCTTGAAGTACCCGATTGCGACAAGGTAGAACTTAGGGGCAACTATGTGACCAACACGAATAACCCCGCGGTAAACGAACCTTGTAGCCGTACCACCATGACCTATTTCTACGTGAAAAAAGTGAAGTGCCTTAAATAGTAATTACTTGATAATCAGCAGGATTGAACTGTTTCATCTCTTGGCGATAGGTAGTGGTTAACTTGGGGTAAAGCGTGGTGTTACGGCCCTGGCTGTCCATGTACCAGCTCTTGCAACCCGAGTTCCAGACCGTTTTGCCGAAAGCTTGCTGTATGCCGTTGTTGTACTCAGATTGCACGCTGGGCTTGAGGTTTAATGCCGCTTTGGGACCTTCTTTTTCCAGTAACTTCAAGTAATTGAGTATATAATACATTTGAGATTCCATCATGTGTATCATGGAGGAGTGGCCTAGGCCTGTATTTGGGCCAAGCATGAAGATTAAATTGGGGAAATCTGCAATCGTGGTGCCGCGATATGCCTGCAAGCCTGTTTCTTTCCATTTGGCAAAGAGCTCGTGCTGTAGGCCTTGGATGGTGGCATCGTGGGTGATTTCGGCCACTTCAAAACCGGTAGCATATATAATGGCGTCGAAAGGGTGATGTTTACCATCTTGCAACTCGATACCCGTAGCGGTGATGGCCTTGATGGCTGTGGTTTCGAGCAGCACATTATCGCGGTTGAAGCTGGGCAGGTAATCATCAGAACTGAGGATCCGCTTGCAGCCGAGCTTGTAGTTAGGCGTTAACTTGGCCCGAACGGCGGGGTCGTACACCTCGTAGGCGAGTTTCTTTAGGCTAATTTTTTCGAAATATTGATGTACTTTCTCGTTGCCGATAAACATCTTGCCACGCCATTCCATAAAACGGTACATGGCGGTGCGGCTCAGCATCTGGGTGAAAGGCAAGAACTTGTAAAGCTTTTTGCGGAAATTACTGATGGGCCTGTCGAGCCTCGGGCCAATCCAAGGTGCTGTGCGTTGAAAAACCATCATGTTTTTGACGATGGGCGCCAATGCGGGTACAATTTGTATGGCACTGGCCCCTGTACCAATAACCGCGATGCGTTTCTGGCTAAAATCGTAACTGTGATCCCATTGCGCCGAGTGCATGGTTTTACCTTGGAAAGACTCAATTCCGGGAATATCAGGCAGTTTAACCCGGTTTAAAGGGCCAGTTGCCGAGATAACCACGCGAAACTGCTGCGACTTACCTTGGCGGTCTTGCAGTTGCCACATGTTTTGATCAGGCAAAAACTGATACTTGATGATTTCTGTATTAAATTGAGTGTGTTTATCCAGGCCGTGTTTTTGAAAAACGGCAATCATGTAATCTAGGATCTCGGCCTGCGAAGCATAAAGATGCGACCAGTTGGGGTTCAGCTCGCTTGAGATAGAATACAGGTTAGAAGGGACATCGCAGGCACAACCAGGGTAAGTGTTGTCGCGCCAGGTACCGCCCACTTGACTGGCTTGCTCAAAAATAGTAAAGTTATTATATCCGGCAGCTTGTAAACGGATGGCAGCTACTAGGCCGCTAAAGCCAGCACCGATGATTGCGATAGGGTATGATTTCATGAGCTTATTAGTTTGGATGCCGCAAATTAGTTTAAATTTCGATACGTTTAATTTAAAAACCGAACTACGGTAAAACTAAAGTGTTGGGCTTAGTAGTTTGGACCAATAAAAGTTGGCACGAAATTTATAAAACAGGGCTTGTAGATTTTTTTCAAAAAAATTAAAAATTTCAACTAAAAAGTTAGTTGTATTGAAAAAAGTACTATATTTGTCTTGTCAAGTGAGCCAAAACAGCCTGTTGGATACGTTTAGCAAGCTTGCGATTATCTGGAAACATTCATTTTAAATACTTAAATCCTCACAAAGCGATGAAAAAACTTATCTTACTTTTCGCCTTTGCTGCAATTTCAGCATCAGTATCTGCTCAGAAAGCTCCAGCACCAGCCAAAGCTGCCACAGAGAAACCTGCTCCAGCACCAAAAGTTGATGGTCCTGCAATTACCTTCAAAGCAGAAGAGATTGACTATGGTCAAATTGAGAAAGGCGCTAACGGCGTTCGCGAGTTTGTCTTTACCAATACAGGAAGTAAACCATTGGTTATTTCTGATGCAAAAGGAAGCTGTGGTTGCACCGTTCCAACATTCCCTAAAGAAGCTGTCATGCCAGGCGCAACCGGTAAGATTTCTGTAAAATACGATACTCAACGTATCGGCCAGTTTACAAAATTTGTAACCTTGACTACCAACATTGAAGGTGATCGTTCAACTGTTCGTTTGACGATCAAAGGTAACGTTGCCGAGCAACCAGCACCAGTTCCAACCAACAAAAGCATGTTGGCTCCAACTAACTAGTATTAATGCATTACAAACGGTCACTTATGGTGACCGTTTGTAATTTTAAATAATCTATTAACCTTTACCAATATTTTATCCCATGAAAAAATTACTTTTCATTGCTTTTTTCGCTGCATTTACCAGCATTGTTTCTGCACAAACCATTGAGTTCGTTTCCGAAACAATTAATTATGGTAAAATCGAAAAAGGTTCCGATGGTGTTCGCAAATTTAAATTCACGAACAAAGGTACTGCTCCATTGCTCATCGAGAATGCACAAGGAAGTTGTGGTTGTACCGTACCTACTTGGCCTAGAGAGCCTATCATGCCAGGTGCTTCTGGTGAAATTTCTGTTAAATACGATACTAACCGTGAAGGTGCTTTCACCAAATATGTAACCTTGACAACTAATGTTAAAGATAGTAATAGTGTTCGGTTGACCATCACTGGTGAGGTTTTGCCTGCGGCTCAGCCTGCTGTTCCTGCTGGTTCACCTAATAATTAATAAGCTTTAGCTTATCCAATAGGCCCCTTGTTGAGTTAAAGTTCAGCAAGGGGCTTTTTTGTATCCTTGACCAAGATAATTTGATAGTATTTTTGGGCGTTGCGGCCTACGGCCGCCGCTGTCCTACGGGCTCACTGGACGTTCGGTGCGCCGTTTTTTTCCCTTGGCATAAAATTTTCTGCCCCTACATACGGCGCACCAGCCGCAACGCGGCTGCCCTCCGGCCAGCTAACGCAGGCTAAGCGGCAAAGCCGCGTAGCCAACATTCTGCATGAAAGTTTGAATATTAATCTATGACTTAGGTAATTTATAAGGCAAATACACCGGGATATCCTTTGTAGCATCTAGGTAGTTCGGGCGGCGCGCTGCCGAGCGTTTTTCCATCATAGGGATGGAAGCAAACTGGAACATCAGGTACATGGCTACTGGGCCAATCAACGAGTACCAAACCCAATCGGCATTACTGGCCAAACAGAACAAGAACAGGCCGAACCAGAACATGGTTTCACCAACGTAGTTGGGGTGTCTCGACCATGCCCACAGGCCGCTGGTCATAACCTTGCCCTTATTGTCGGGGTTAGCCCTGAAGGTTCGCATCTGCTCATCAGATATGTATTCGATGGCCACGGCGGCAAATGTAACGAAAGCCGCTAGGTAGTCGAGCCAGTTGAGTTCAACTTGCGGCAACAACATGGCAGGGTAGAGCGCAATACAGCCTAAAAATACCATGACCGTTGGGAAAAAATGCAAGCCTGCAAGGCTGACCAGCCAGTACCAGTTGCCCACGTTTTTACGGAAATCAACGTAGCGCCAATCTTCGTGCTGAATACCAGGCCAGCCTTTGATCCAGTTCACCGTTAAGCGTATGGCATAAAGTTCTACCAGCGCAAAAATAATCCAGCTGCGGGTGGGTACAGGATCAAGATAAATGTAGTAAGCCGCAATGAGGCCCGGGATTACACTCCAGTAAGCATCGTACATACTAGAGTTGTTGGCCAATACACTCGAAACAAAAATAACCAAGGTCGCCGCGATGTCGGCGTACAAGATCCGCTCCAGTGGCGTGTAATCGCCAAGTTGACCAATCAAGATGTAGCCAGCTAGTGTTGCCAGGGTATAAGCCAGCAACACGTACATGAAGCTTTGAATTCTACTAAGCTGAGTCAGAGGGTTTTGCATCAGATTAACGGGGTTATGGGTTAAAATTGGCTGTAAATGTACTTGTAATGCCCAAGTAAAAGTAAATATGCACAACTATTTTTCTCAAATTTGGTTTGAAATGCATGAGATTTAAGCAATTAAAGTACATTTCGGTACTTTCATTGCATCAAATTTTACTTGCCCATATGCGATACTCCGCCTAAACAACCCTATATGAAAACCTACAGTTATCTCCTAGCCATTCCCGTCCTGATGTTATTTGCCTGTACCCGAAAATATGCCCCTTTAGCCACTGCCGAATCCGTAGAGGTAGAGCGTTATGCTGGCCAGTGGTACGAGATTGCCTCAATCCCCAATAGTTTCCAAAAGGGTTGTTCATGCACCACGGCCACTTACACCATGAAAGGGAAGTACCTCGAAGTGCGAAACAAGTGCTATAAAGCCGATAAAAAATCTTGGACCGATATTAAAGGCAAAGCCTTTGTAGTGGAAAACAGCAACAACGCCAAGTTGAAAGTACAGTTTTTCTGGCCTTTCCGTGCGCCTTACTGGATTTTGGAACGGGCAGATGACTACAGCTATGCCGTTGTCGGTACACCTGACCGTAATTACCTCTGGATCTTATCCCGCACCAAAACCATGGACGAAACGATTTATAACGAACTCTTGGCCAAAGTGGCCGCCAAAGGTTTTGATGTTCAACGGTTGCGCAAAACGGCACAGGATTGTCAGTAGATTTAGGCTTTTTGGGTGTTTTTGAGTATTCGCATATTTTGCCTTACGCAAACATTCGCTAAATTAGCTTTATGCAAACTGAGGCTAATTCACTACTTTTACACTGTAAAATAATAGCACAGTGGAAGAAGAAAAGTCATTAGAGCGCGTATTGTCCTTGCCCTGCCCATCTTGTGGCAGCAAGTTGCAATATTCGGCTGAAAAAAAACGTATCCTATGCCTCTACTGTGGGCACCAGGAAGATATCAACAACGCTAGCGATAATGTGCAAGAGCAATCGCTGCAAATAGCCATTGAACAAGTAGCTCGTTACACGCCTGAACAAATTGGCCGAAAGGTTTTCCAGTGCCAGAGTTGTGGTTCAAAAACCAGTGTTGAACCAGGTCAAGTAGCCTTTAAATGCGGTTTCTGCGGCTCCAAAAAGGTCAACGAGGAAGCTTTTGAGCACCGCTTCATTCAACCACAAGGCATCATTCCGTTCTATATCTCGAGGCAGGAAAGTATTGACCGTTTCCAAGAATGGATCGGCAAAGGTTTTTTCACGCCTTCCAAGCTGAAGAGGCATGCCAATATCGAAAATCTACACGGAATTTACCTGCCATTCTGGACCTACGATGCACAAACAGAATCCGACTGGCAAGGTGAGGCGGGCTACCATTACTACGAAACAGAAAGGGTTTATCAAAACGGTGAATGGAAAGAAGTGACGGTTCAGAAAACACGCTGGGTCTGGAAATCTGGCCACCTGAGCTTCTTTTTCGACGATGTACTTATCGTAGCATCCCACGGTTACCCCAACGGGCAAGTCCAGAAAATTTATCCATACCGCTTGAATGAGGTCATCAATTTCGACCCTAGGCTCATCCTGGGCTGGGAGGCAGAGGTATACGACATCGAAGTGAACGAAGGCTACAGCATCGCCGACCGCGTGATGGATGGCCGAATCCACGGTATGTGCCGCGCTCAACTGGGTGGCGATACTTACCGTAACTTGACCATCAACACGGATAAAAGCGCCCAAACTTTTAAACATATCCTGCTGCCCGTTTGGATTTGTTCTTACGAGTTCAACGGTAAATCATTCCATTTTGCGGTAAACGGTCAAACGGGTAAAATTGATGGCACCAAACCGGTTGCTTGGATTAAAGTTATCCTTTTGGTACTCCTGGCATTGGCCATCGGCGGGCTGCTTTACTACCTCAACGAAACTGGAGTCATCTAGCTTTGTGTTGCTATTTCATAATTAACAATTCATAATCCATAATTATAAAACTATGGGAAATCCTCAAAATTCAATACCAAAAGTTCCACTATCGGCGCTGGGTAGCACTCGAATGTTTGCCAAGGATCCCATTGCTTTTATCATGCACTGGCGTAAAACGCTGGGCGATAAATTCTGGTACAATATCGCCAACCGCAAGGTTATCGTGATGGCAACCCCCGAGGCGGCCAAACACGTGTTGCAGATGAACCAGAAAAACTACGTGAAAGACGAAGCTTACCTGCAACTGAGTATGCTATTGGGCAAAGGCTTGGTAACCAACGAAGGGGAGAGTTGGTTTAAACAGCGTCGCCTGGCTCAACCTGCCTTCTACAAAGAATCCCTCAAGGAGATATTTAAGATTATGGGACAAGTGATGGAGGAATTCCTGATCGACTTCAAGCAGCAAAATCAAGCTGGCCAAAGTTTGGATATTCACCGTAGCATGATGCAAGTAACGCTAGAGGCAGTCATGCGCAGCCTCTTTACCACATCATTGACCCAAGATGTTGACAAACTCCATCATACCCTCGTGTTTTTGCAGGAACACGTGATTACCCGTATTCGCAGACCTTATATGATTCCTATCATGTGGCTTAACGGCGATTCCCGCAGGTTCCGTCGCGAATACAAAGTCATTCAAGGGCTAGTACTAGATGTCATCAATCAACGTAGGGCCTCGGGTGAACACAAACCTGACTTGCTGGGCATGTTCATGGACGCTCGCGATGCCGATACCCAGGAGCAAATGGATGAGCAACAACTCATTGATGAATGTATCACCATGGTTGGCGCTGGCCACGAGACTTCTGCCAACGCACTGGCCTGGACCTTCCACTTGCTCTCCACTCGTCCTGAAATCCAAGAACGAATCCGTGTAGAAGCCAACGCAGTTTGCCCTGATAAAATGCCAAGCTTTGAAGACTTGATGCGTATGCCTTATTCCCGTCAGGTCATTGAGGAAGCCATGCGTCTGTACCCGCCCGCTTGGACCGTAGGTCGTAAAAGCTTGCAAGACGATATCGTCGATGGTGCTAAGGTATCAAAAGGGGAGATTCTCCTCATACCTATTTATGCCATTCACCACGACGGCAAGTTATGGGACAATCCCGAGCTGTTTAACCCAGATCGTTTTGAAAGCGAACAAGCTAAAAAGCACGATAAATACCAATACTTCCCCTTTGGCGCGGGCCCACGCATGTGTATCGGCAACAACTTCGCCCTCATGGAAATGCAACTCATCCTGTCGAAGTTGGTGCAGCAATACCACTTTATCGATGATGCTAGCCACATCCCAGAATACCAAGCCCTGATTACGCTGCGCTCGAAAAACGGCGTGAAGGTATTTGCCAAGCCCGTTGCTTAACTAAGCTATGCAGGTATTCAAGTTTAAGCAATTTCAAATCATGCAGGAAAAATCCCGCATGAAAGTGAATACCGATAGCATCTTACTAGGTGCCTGGGTTGAAACTGGCCAACATCAACATATTCTCGACATTGGTACGGGCACGGGCATATTGGCCCTGATGATGGCGCAACGAAATCCCGCAGCCCAAGTGTTGGCCGTTGATATAGACACCGATGCCTGTGAGGAAGCCAGCCATAATGCCGAACATTCGCCCTGGGCCGATAGGGTAGTGGTACAGCTTCAAGATGTTCGTGCACTGCAAACTACTGCACTTTTCGACCTCATCATCGCTAACCCGCCATACTATGAGCATACGCAACTGGTAGGTGGCGATCCTAGCAACAAGGCGCGTTATACGAGCTCCCTTTCCCTCGAAGACCTCATCCTAAAAGTAAGCAGCTGTTTAAGGCCTTTAGGTCAATTCAACCTGGTTTTACCGGTACAAAGCCAAGCCTTGCTGATAGATATTGCCTTGCAAAATGGGCTTTACCTACATCGTTTAACTTTGGTTTACCCTAAGTTCGGAAAGCCCGCACATCGGGTGTTGATGGCTTTTGGTCTGGTAGAACAATCGCCACAAACAGATGAAATCTACATCTACAATGCACTAGGCCAATACACGGATGCGTTCAAAGCTATGACGCAAGATTTTTACTTGATCTTCTAGCCTGCAACTATCAGCACATATCGCCGTAAAACAAGTAAATAATTGGCGAACATTGAACGAAAAATGTATTTTTGTAGCGAAAACCAATCCAAACCTATGTTTAAGCATATCATTTTAGCTTGCTTGTTAATCAGTTCAAGCATCCTCCCTGCCCAATATTCCGATAATTACTTCGATGTTGGCCTGATGGGCGGCATTTCAAATTATTTTGGCGACTTGTCCCCAGCCCCCTTCAAACCTAAGCATATCCATTTTGCGGCTGGTGCTTTTGGCCGCTACAACATTGGTCAATGGGTTTCGGTAAAAGCTAGCTTCAATTACGGCCGTATCTCTGCCGATGACTTGAATGGCAAACGCCCTGAACGCAACCTGAACTTCCGCTCCAATGTTTTTGAGTTTGGCGTTACAGGCGAGTGGAACTTGGTAGGCTATCACCCGCGTGCACTTGAAAAACCCTTTTCGCCATATGTATTCATCGGTATCGCTGGTTACCACTTTAACCCGCAATCTCGCGACCCGCTGGGCGCTAGTTGGGTCGATTTACAACCGCTGGGCACCGAGGGCCAACTACCTGGCGGCTTGGGCTACCTGGGTCGCACGCCTTACAAACGCACCCAATTTGCCGTGCCAATGGGTTTGGGCATCAAATGGGCCATCAATAATCACTGGGGCTTGGGCCTTGAATTAGGTTTCCGCAAAACCTTTACCGATTACCTCGACGACGTGAGTTTGACTTATGTTCCTGCTGGTTATTTCCCCGCAGGCTCGCTAGAGGAGCGTATGGCTTTCAAAGGTTACACGCCAGATGCTATTACAACCCTTCGTGGCGATAGCAACGACTTCGACTGGTACCTCATCGCTGGTTTGTCTATTTCTTACCACTTTGTTGAAGAGGGCCTAGCGGGTTCTCGTAAACGCCTTCGTCGTAAACCTGGCTGTAAAGGCGCTCGTTTTTAAGAGTATGTTTGGATTTTGGGTTTCGAGGGAAAAACGAGCTATTTTTTGATAAGGTTGCTTTAAAAAATGGGCGCATAGTGGTGCTACGTAACTATTTTTTAAAGCAAAAATCATCGGAAAAGAGCCGTTTTTCGCCGGAAGCTAAAGTCCAAACATACTCTAAATCTAGGAGCAACACGCTTAGCGTTTAATATTTTAGTTTTTTGAGCGTGACCCCAGCACTTAGCTTCGCTAATTGCTGGGGTCGCTACGTTTCGCGGCTCACTATTCGTTCGGCCCCTTCGGGTCTGCCGCTACGCGGCACCGCTCCACATCGCTCACGCAATAAGCGTAGCCTGCCGATTGGTAGCCCCGGGTCAGCCTAGCGCAACCCGGGGTAAACAGCGCCCAAAAAGCCATTGGCGCGGCAGTAGTAGATAAAAATGGTTCTCTACATTGGCTCGCCGCGCAATGGGTACATGTTTTTTTTCAAATTTTAATTGGAGTTAATGCCTTTTGCGCCTCCCCCCGACGCGTTGCGCCGACCCCCTCCACTGCACAGACGCTG
>CAZDVQ010000015.1:0-80717 GCA_964508975.1 uncultured Saprospiraceae bacterium | reverse complement strand
ACTTTAATACAACCTAAAGCCTTTCACCTAACCGTGAAAGGCTTTTTTGTTTTATCTTAGCAGCGTCAAACAATTAACTATGATTTTACGCCTCCCCATTTTCCGCGCTGTACTTCTCCTCGCTTGTACTTGCTACTCACTCCTTACGCAAGCTCAAAACTTCTCGGAGCCCGTCCAAACCATTAAACTAACCGATTCGCTCATTATCAAAGCTGGTAATATAGCTCAAGGTCACTTCATCCCAGAAGACTTTACCACCATGAGCTATAAATCTTGCTTCCCACCTAAACATGCCGACTTATATACCGGTAAACATATCTTTTATGGCTTCCAAATGCCTAAACATACCCAGGTAACCATTATCCTGAACGCTAAAGTACACCTGAGCCTATATACTTTTCAACTCCCCGCTACCGATTATAGCTCTTTCCCGCCCAATATCGCATCCGGAATTTGCCTATCTAACTCTACTCAACCCGATTCTACAACCGGCGAATGGACCATCACGCTCCAAACAGGGCAGAACGACAATAATGTCATAATCGGTATCGCTGGTGCTAATAAAATCGAACTCGGAAACTTCGTGCTCCGTATCCAAGCAAAATCCGATATTCCAGTTAAAGAAGGGCTCAAGACTAAAACCCCTAAAGCCTACAGGCTTAATATCACTGGCTCCGACGAATTATTATACCAAGGTAGCTTCGCTAACGCTGCCCTCATCCCAGTACAGTGGGCTAGCCAAGCTCCCGCCAACTGTATCGGACTCGATCAATTGGATCGCCTGAAAAAAGAACACATCTATTATCTGCTTAAAGTTCCAGCTGGGCAAACACTCAATCTAGATATATCGCCGGCTGACCAACAAGCTAGCATCGGTGCCTGGGTTATCACCGGCCATGATGGAGCTTCCCTCCCTCCCGATATACGCAAATCAACGGGATGTACATTGTATGAGTCTAAAATTCCAGGTGGCTCCTGCGCTATTTCTGTAAATAATCCTGCAACGGAGGAAACAAATGTACTGATAGGTATATTCGTTGACCGTTTTAAAGACCCTAATTTCTCCATCAAACTTAAAATGGCCAACTAGACGATGTATTCCGTCGATGCCATTCCACTGTTTATCCAATTTACCTTAAATCAGCCTAATCAAGCTGATTGCTCAACTAATAAATCCTACCTTTGTTAAGTTGAATTACAAAAACGTTTAAATAATTCTGTAACCATGAGATTCTTGTTATCAATGATGCTCTTCTGCACAATGTCTAGTTTGGCTCTGGCCAACGGTGGCCCAGGTAAATATATTTATGAAAGCCAACCCGGTCAACCCGATGGTATTAAAATATATGAAATGGCCAACGGTATGCGTATCTATATGAACGTCTACAAAGAAGCACCCCGTATCCAAACCTTGATTGCCGTGCGTGGTGGCTCTAAACAAGACCCCGCCGATGCAACTGGTCTTGCGCACTACCTAGAACACATGATGTTTAAAGGTACCCGTAAAATCGCTTCACTCGATTGGGCAAAAGAAGAAAAACTGCTCCAGCAAATCTCCGATTTGTACGAGAAACACCGCCAAACAACCGACCCAGAACAACGTAAAATCATTTACGGACAAATCGACTCCGTTTCGCAAGTGGCGGCAAACCTAGTCTCTACAAACGAGTACGATAAAATGATCTCCTCGCTTGGGGCTAAAGGTACCAATGCTTTTACCTCAAACGAACGCACCGTTTATGTAAACGATATCCCCTCGAATGAACTCGACAAGTGGATGTATGTTGAAGGAGAACGCTTCAACGAAGTTGTGCTTCGCCTTTTCCACACTGAGCTTGAAGCCGTGTACGAAGAGTTCAACATTGGCCAGGATAACGATTTCCGCAAACGCTTCTTTGCCATGATGGACGGCCTTTTCCCAACCCACAGCTATGGTACTCAAACTACCATCGGTAAAGGAGAACACCTTAAAAATCCTTCGCACGTTAAAATCAAAGAGTATTTTGATACCTATTACGTGCCCAACAACATGGCTTTAATCGTAGCCGGCGAATTTAACCCTGCCGATATGGTGGCCAAAGCTGAAAAATATTTCGGCCACTTGAAAACTAAACCAGTACCTGCTTGGACCTTTGAACCACAAACTCCAATCACCAAGACGGTTGTCAAAGAAGTAATCGGTAAAGACCCTGCCGCAATTCAAATTGGTTTCCGCGTTCCAGGAGCTTTTACCGACGAAGAACTCCTGGCTGAATTGGTAAGTGGTATCTTGTTCAATGAGCAAGCTGGCTTGATGGATATTAACCTGATCCAAAAACAAATCATCGGTCAAGGCTCTTATGCCTTTACCTATCCCCTGGATGATTATTCTATATTTAGCTTGTTGGGTGAGCCTCGCGAAGGCCAATCACTCGACGAACTTAAAACGCTTCTATTTGCCGAGTTAGCCAAAATCCGCGATGGTGCCTTCGACGAAGCACTCATCTCAGCAGTAGTTCGCAACAATAAATTGGCTAAAATCAAGCAGCAAGAGTCAAACTCAGGCCGTGCTTACGATATGCTCGACGCCTTTATTTTTGATATTCCTTGGACCGACTACGCCAGCCGTTACGATCGTATGGCTAAGTTCAACAAACAAGATGTCATTGATTTTGCCAAAAAATACCTCAACGATAACCAAAGTGTGGTGGTGTACAAACGCGAAGGCGAAGATAAAGACGTGGTGAAAGTTGAAAAACCAAGCATCACGCCAGTACAGGTAAACCGCGATAAAACATCTGACTTTAAAGCGAGCTTCGACCAGCTCAAGGCATCTGATTTGAAGCCTGATTTTATCGACTTTAAATCTACCTTGACTACCGCTAACCTCAAAAATGGTGTACAGGTTGACTACCTTAAGAATACCAATAACGAGACCTTTAACTTGTTCTACATCTTTGAAATGGGTAAGAACAATGACAAAAATATCGCATTGGCCGTTGACTACCTCAAATACCTCGGTACTGATAAGTACACTGCCGAAGCCCTCCAGAAAGAATTTTTCAAGTTGGGACTTTCTTTCGACGTGAGCAGCAGCGACGACCGTGTTTACGTTACCCTTTCAGGCCTCGATGAATCATTCACCGAGGGTGTAGCGCTCTTTGAACATATCTTGGCAAACTGTAAATCTGACAAGGCCGTTTGGGACAACATGGTGGTTGACATCTTGAAAAAACGCGACGACGCTAAAAAGGACAAACGCACCATTCTCCAAAGGGCAATGTTCTACTACGCCAAAAATGGTCCGGTATCACCCATGACCGACCTTATGTCGAAAGCAGAGCTCGAGCAGGTAGATCCAAGCAAGCTTACTAGCATGATCAATGGTCTGTCGAGCTACGAGCACAAGGTGTTTTACTTTGGTTCAAAAACACAGAAAGACGTACTTAAAGTGTTGAACAAGAGCCATAAAGCACCTAAAAAACGCATGGCCGTACCAGCGCCTAAAGTGTTCCCTGAACTGGAAACCAGCAAGCCAAAAGTATATTTTGTCGACTTCCCGATGGTACAGGCAGAGGTGATGATGATCAACAAAGGTAGCCAAGGCTTTGACCTCGACCAGTACGTGTACAGCCAACTATACAACGAGTACTTTGGTGCAGGTTTGTCGTCTATCGTTTTCCAGGAAATTCGCGAATCAAAGGCTTTGGCTTACTCTGCTAGCGTATTTGCTACCAGCCCGGTAAAAAAAGACGAGGCCCATTACCTACGTGCCTACGTGGGCACACAAGCCGATAAATTGAAAGATGCCGTTACTGCCATGACTGAAATTATCCGTGACATGCCTGTGTCAGAGGAGCAGATTTTGAAAGCAGCTGACGGTATCGCCAAAAAAATCGAGAGTGAGCGCATAACCAAAACCAACATTTATTGGTTACAAGACGGTGCTCGTCGCCGTGGTTTCGACTACGATTTGCGCAAGGAGACCTATAACTGGGTTAAGCAAAACCGCGAGACGGTGATTGCCGACCTCAAGAAGTACCAACAATCCTTCGTGAAAAATAATACTTACACCATCTTGATCCTCGGTGAAAAATCAAGGCTTGACATGGAATATGTAAAATCTTTGGGTGAGTTCCAGGAGTTGACCTTGGAGCAAATCTTTGGATATTGATTTGGGCGTTCCCCGCTGTGCAGGAGCACAGCGGGGGCGGTCCCTGCCGGGTGCGCTATTCGCTTAGTGCCTTCGGCACCGCCGCTGCGCGGCGCCCTTTAGGCACCTAACGCAACCATGCCTGAAAAATATACGTTACATTATAAGGATGTGCCGTTTGCGTGAGCGATGCGGAGGGGTGGCCCGTAGGGCCAGACCAAGCCGCCCATGTAGATACGTTACAGGATACGTCTCCCGTAATCATGGGCGGCGATGGGCCGAGCGAATAGCGAGCCCCGCAGCGTAGCGACCCGAGCTTGGTAGAGGCGCCCATTGTGGGCGACTATGCAAGCGAGGGGCACGCCCAAAAACAATGAAATGGAATGACATGAAAAGATTACTACTGGCAACGTATTTAACTTTGTTTACCAGCCTGCTGATGGCTCAGCAGCCTACGGTACACAGTTTATACATGTTTAACCCTGCTGCAACGAACCCTGCCTATGTGGGTATGGATCCATCGCTCAATGTGATTGGCCATGTGCGTCGGCAATGGGTAGGCCTGCCTGGTAGTCCTTTCTCACAATACGTGCAGGCGCATATGCCTTTGTACGTGATTAGCAGTGGTGTGGGCCTAAAATTGTTGAATGACCAGCTGGGAGCTCAACGAAACTTGCAACTGGCCGCGCAGTACAGTTATCAGTTGAAGCTAGGGGCCAAGACCAAGCTAAGTTTTGGCTTATCGGCTGGTTATAACCAGTTTACGCTCGACGGGGCAGCCTTGCGTGCGCCAGATGGCTTTTACGAGCTGGGTATTGATCATCAAGATAATGTTTTACCAGCCATCAAACAACGTGCTGGAGCATTTGAACTAGGGGCGGGTTTGCATTTACGTTGGAACGACCTTGATTTTGGCTTAAGTGCCAGTGCGTTAAACCAGCCGAGTGTAAGCTTGTTGGCTAGCAATCCGTTGAAAGTTACCTATGAACGCAACTACTACGCGTTCTTGTCGTACAATTTAAAGCTAAATGATCGGCTCACGCTGCAACCTTCGGTCCAAATCCAGGCCGACCGGGTAAAGTTGCAAGCCGCTTATGCGCTGACGTTGGCCTACAACGACAAATTTTTTGGAGGAATTTCATACCGCGGATACAATAAATACAGCAACGATGCAGTTATTCTCATCGCAGGTGTGAAGATAGCCAAGAACATCTCGCTCGTTTACGGCTACGATATCACAGTATCAGGATTGCGGACAGCGCAATCAGGCTCTCACGAGCTGACGCTGGGGTATCAATTGTCGCGACCGATTGGTGCAGGTAGACCGCCGAAAGTGATATTCAATCCACGGTGGTTTTAGTTAAGAGATACTATTTTTTGTAGATTCTTAAAAACTTAGAATATATTTGCACACTAATTTGGTAAAAACGGCGTTAAATCTGGCGTAGACCTTAAAATACCTTGCATTGTTTATCGGTGCATGTTTGTATAAATAATTTATACTCCTATCTTTACAGCTCTATTTAGATAAATTTACTCGAACACTACTTTTAAAAGCTTTAAAAACCCGGGTGCGAACATGAAAAAAATTCTGAAGCTTGCAATCCTGCCTTTATTTGCGGCCCTCATAGCCTCATGTGGCCAGCGCGAATCAGGCCAGTTGATCGGTGTGCAAGATCGACCCTCTTGGAAACCAATTAACCCTTACGGGATGGTTTACATTCCATCAGGAACTCTACACATTGGCCCAAGTGACCAAGACATTAACTTTGCTTTGGTACAACGTCCAAAAGCAATCTCTATCCAAGGCTTTTTCATGGATGACACCGAAATTACGAACAACGAATATCGTCAGTTTGTAAACTGGGTTAGAGACTCTATGGCACATAACCTCATCGGTAACTTCATCGAAACGGATGAAGGTAAGCAATTGATTGACTGGGAACAGGAAATCGACTGGTCGGATGCCGATGGTACTTTACAGCCTTTGTTCTACAAAGAGAACGAGCGTTTTGCTGGCCGTAAAGAAATTGATACCCGTAAGTTCTACTACAACTACGAGTGGTACGATTGGAAAGATGCTGCCAACAGCTACTACTGGAAAAACACAGAGAAAAGCGACCGCTTGAGCTACATCATCCGGGAGAGCGTTCCAATTTACCCTGATACCTTGGTGTGGATCCGTGACTTCTCGTACTCGTACAACGAGCCGATGACCCGTAACTACTTCTGGCACCCAGCCTTCGACGACTATCCAGTTGTAGGTGTTGCTTGGAAACAAGCCAATGCATTTAGCTACTGGAGGACTAAATTGTGGAACTCTTTCCGCTTGTCTCGTGGCGAAGTGAACTCTGAAGACTTCCGCTTGCCTACTGAGCACGAATGGGAATACGCATCACGCGGTGGCCATGACTTGGCACCATACCCATGGGGTGGTTACTATGTACGCAACGCAAAAGGTTGTATCTTGGCTAACTTCAAACCAGGTCGTGGTAACTATCCAGAAGATGGTGGCTTGTACACCGTACGTGCTGACGCATACTTCCCTAACGATTACGGTCTGTACAACATGTCAGGTAACGTAGCAGAATGGACTTCATCTGCTTACTACGAGAATGCTTACTCATTCTTGCATGACTTGAACCCAGACATCCGTTACGATGCGAAGGACGATGATCCGAAGACATTTGACAAAGCAGGTACTGAGCCTGATTATGGTGATCCTAAAACGCACAAGCGCAAAGTTATCCGTGGTGGTTCTTGGAAAGATATCGCATATTACTGCCAAACTGGTACACGCCACTGGGAGTTCCAAGACTCGACCAAATCATATATCGGTTTCCGTTGTGCATTGACCTTCTTGGGTCGTTCATTAAACGACTTCCGCTAGTATATAAGCTAATACCAAAACATTAGTACCTACCAGGGTTTTTCAAGCCTTGGTAGGTGCGTTTTGGGTTAAATACGGCAACAGATTAAAATATTTTATAAAAGCCGTAACTTTTTTTGATAATTCCGTTCTTAGAACAATAAAAAGAATAATCTTTGCGGTATCGCAAGAAATTCGAGCAATTTTCAAACAACCCTTTTATCTAACTGTAAAACTGAAATCTGACATGAGCATCTTAAAGTCCAAAGGATTTAAGTATCTGAAAAACCTTATCATTGGTGTTGGTGCAGCCGTCGTACTCGTTGGTGCACTCTTCAAAATTATGTCTTGGCCTGGTGCTAACGAGATGTTGACCATCGGTCTTCTCGTGGAAGCTGGCCTATTCCTCATGCTTGGTCTTCTTGGACCAGAAAAAGACTACTACTGGGAAAAACTGTATCCAGGACTTGACAGCTACGATTCAAAAGTTGAGCCACTTGAGCGTGGTTTGGGTGCTGCTAGCAGCTCAATCAACTTCAACTCTGAAGGTATGGAAAGCAAAATGGACGTAATGGTTGGCGAATTGCAAACTATGGCACGTAGCATGTCTGCTTTGAAAGCTTTGCAAGAAGTTGATTTCACTAGCACTGGCGACCAAATCAAGAAAATGGGTCAGTTCTACGCTAACTTGAATGAGGCTATGTCAAACATCAACGATTCTATCGAAGACACACGCGTGTACAAAGAACAACTTGGTGCATTGAACAAAAACCTTGGTTCTTTGAACGGTGTTTACGGTAGCATCTTGTCTGCGTACTCAAACTTGGGTAAATAATCATCAACACTTGAGCCCCTACAGGCCGAATTAAATTTAATTAACTGTTAAACGGAGGAAATTATGTCTATTCCAAAGGAACCCCGGCAGTTGATGATTAACCTGATGTACCTGGTATTGACTGCGATGCTCGCACTCAACGTATCAGCAGAGATTATCAACGCCTTCTTTGCGCTCGATAAGGGCAATCAAGATACCAACAAGATCGTAGCTGCCCAAACAAATGCTACCAATGAAGGTATGAAAAAATTGCTTGCAGACCCTGCTAAGCAAAAATTCCAGCCACTTTTACCTGCTGCTGCAGAAGTTCGCGCAAAAGTTGCTGAATTCAACGGCTACATTGAGAAACTTCGCGAGGAGTTGATCGACCAAGCTGGTAACAAGAATGGTAAACTTGACATGGGCGACTATGTTGAGCATGGTCACGGTGCACTTACCGCTGATAACTTTTTGAAAGTTGGTGTTCCTTCTGGTAAAAAAGACAAAGATGTAACTACACGCATCTTGGTTGATGGTCCTAAAGGCGAAGAACTCAAAAAGAAAATCGTTGCTACCCGTGACGAATTGCTCAAAATCTTCAACAATTTGTTAACGAAGAGCGGTCCTGCAATGGACATGGCTGATGCAGAAATCAAAAGCAACATCGAATCGATGAAATCAAACATCACTTTGACTGTTGACGAAGAAGAAGCAAAAGCTAATCACCAAACTTGGACACAGTTCAAGTTCCGCCAAATGCCTTTGGCAGCGGTACTTCCAATGTTGTCTAAATTCCAAGCAGATGCTTTAACGGCTGAAGCTGCTTTGGTGAACAAAATGGCTGAGTTGACTGGTGGTAAAGTTATCGAATTCGATGCCTTCTTCCCAGTTATCAATGCTAAAAAAGCTTACATCATCAAAGGCGAAACTTTTGAAGCCGAAGTATCTGTTGGTACTTACAGCTCTCAAATCAGCCCTTCTGACATCTCACTTACGGTTAACGGTTCTCGCTTGAGCGTAGGTAACGATGGTAAAGCGAAGTACACTTCTACACCAGGCTCAACAGGTAAGCAAACTTTGAACTTATCTTGTTCTGTACGTAACCCATTGACAGGTAAAGTAGCTGACGGTAAGTCAACTTACGAGTACGAAGTAGGCATGCGTTCTGTAACGGTTTCTGCCGACAAAATGAACGTGTTCTATATCGGTGTTGATAACCCATTGTCAGTTTCTGCTGCTGGTGTGTCTTCTAACAGCTTGAAAGTGTCTGCCTCTGGTTGTAATATCTCTGGTAGTGGTGGTAAATACATCGTTACGGCTTCACAAGCTACTAACGATGCCAAAATCACTGTTTCTGGCGATGGTTTGCAACCGACTAGCTTCCCTTTCCGTGTAAAACGTATTCCTGACCCAGTAGCTAAGTTGGGTAAAGAATCATCAGGCTCTATGGGTACTGGTGAGTTCAAAGCTCAACGTGGTGTACTTTCAGTTTTGGAAAACTTCGACTTTGATGCAAAATGTAATATTGAATCATTCCAAGTGGTTCGTATTGCTAAACGTCAAGACCCGGTTATGGCTAGCAACTCTGGTGCTACCTTCACTGGTGCAAGGTCGATGATCGATGCCGCTACTCCTGGCGATACTTACTACTTCGACGAAGTGAAAGTACGCTGCCCTGGTGACCCAGCTGCACGTAAAATCAACGCTATGACTTGGAGGATTAAATAATCCCCCACAGCATTAAGTATAAAAGATGTACGGGGCATGGCTTGCCCATGTCCCGTACCTTTTTTTAGTTTTTTCTACAACGTTGCGCAATAACTTAAGCGCTTTAGCAGTTTAATATAAGTTCAACGTTACTTCAAGTAATATACTTTCACACCTGTAAAATTGTACGTATTCATGAAAATGAACTTCGGCAAACTCGGACTTCTGGCGTTAATCGCCTTTGTACTCACAGTTCCTGTTGTTACCTCGGCCCAGCCAGGAAGTCAGCCACAGGTTAACGAGTCTGGAGAAGTTAAACCTCCAACACCCCGCGACGGTATTTATGACCGCGACATTATTCAAGACCGCTTGATCCTTCCTTACGACCATATCCGCGAAGCGGATGTATTCTGGGAAAAACGCATCTGGAGAGTACTTGATGTTCGGGAAAAAATGAATAAACCTTTCGTTTATCCAAAAGCTCCCTTCATTAATATCCTTCTTGATGCTGCTGACCGCGGTGACATTACTTTGTACAGCACCATTGACGACGAGTTCACCAATTCGCTCACGGTTGACGAAGTAAACTCTATCGGTGGTACCGTAGATACTATCATTACCTTCGACCCTGAAACTTTTGAAGAAGTTATCGAAGTTGTAACCAACGACCTTAACTGGGAAGACATCAAACGCTTCCGTATCAAAGAGGTTTGGTTCTTCGATGAAGAAACTTCAACCCTTCAGGTTCGTATCTTAGGTATCGCTCCTTTGCAAGAAAAATATGATGACAATGGTAACTTCTTGTACGAGTTCCCTATGTTCTGGGCTTACTACCCCGAGCTTCGTGAAGTACTTGCACGCCACGAGTCATTTAACCCACTCAATGATGCCATGCGCATGAGCTGGGAAGATATTTTCGAAATGCGTTTCTTCGCCAGCTACATCATGAAAGAATCGAACGTTTATGATCGCCGTATCCGCGACTATAAAGCAGGTCTCGATATCTTGCTCGAAGCTGACAAGATCCACAACGAAATCTTTAACTTCGAACACGACCTTTGGGTTTACTAAGAGAAGTTTAAAGCCAACCTTTTAAAGAGGAATGACATACGTCATTCCTCTTTTTTTTTGCCCAACTACCCACCTATTTAAGGATACTCGCCCCAATGACACAGGATAAGCATTTTTGCTTCTGACAAAATTCATTGTAAAGCTCTATCAATGCTTGCGATTCTCCAGCATGTTTAATTCCAAAGCCTTGCGAACGCCAGAAGTCTAAAATGGTATTATCCTCTGCTGGGATTTGCTCTAGCCAATCAATAGCCATACGCTCATAACGGTCGTGCCCTGTACGCCGGCCATATACAAACAGAAAAGGCACAATCGTATTGATTACTTGGTGATGGAACCAATCATCCCCCGGCGAGGCCGGTGTAGGCTTTTCTGCAAGTGTATCAAAGTTGTAACGTGTACGCCAATAGCTGCTACTTTCCGTTATGATTAATGTGGCCAAGTCTTCGTACCGCTGAATATCCAGTACTAAACCCAGTAAACCTTGTGAACGGTACAACAATGTGGCCAATTGAGAGATTCTGAGGGTAGGGAATGATGCTGGCCTTAACCGCGCAAATTTCCATACGGAGTGCATCATAGGGCGGAGTTTGTATAGTTTCTGTAGATACGCATACTCGGTTTTAAGCCGATTGGGATACTCGTCCTTGAATGTATCATCCAGTAATCCTGACTGACCATACAGCAATGCTTCTATTTGTAATAAACTATCATGGTGCCTGGCAATCAAATTTAATGGCGTAATTCTAGCCAATACTTCAAATGCTTCAGCATTTAACTTGCTGCCATAACCACGGGCCAACATCTGGTAAAAACTTTCTTGCCAGTTATTTTTATTCCGGTCAAGGATAGCCTCAATATGGGCAGTCTTTCGCTCAATCCGATGGATTAGGGTGCGGTCAATACATAGGTTCCTGCTAAGCTCGTCGCTGAGGTGTAGCAGCTTCTGGCAGGGAATCTTTAGCTTGGCATGTTGTATCTCCAAATATTTCCCCACGAGCCCAGGCATAATACGGTCTTTAAGCACTAGTGTAGGTAATAAGGTATCATTGCGCATTTTTATTCTTACATCCTCTTCCAGTACTACGTGTAGTATGACGTTGTCATAAGCTCTATCGTCTTGGTGTTTATGTTTAAACCATTCCGATGCTGATACATGTATTTCTACTTGCCCGGCCCATATGGTGCCGTTAATCTTTATCCGGGCATTTTCAAAATCAGGGCCCGCATGGTGGTTATGCATTCCCATGTGGATAATTTCAAGGGGCTCACCGGTGCTGGTTTGTAAGTTTTCAGCGTTGAAACGACGGTATTTCCAGATAAAATGAAGAAAGTCTTCGCGTACTTTTTGCATGGCCAAGTTGTTTTAGGTTATCGTAAAACACATCTTGGCGACGGCCGCAGGGGATGGGTGAAATAGAGCTCAAAATTAAAGCGCTTGTTTGGCTTAACCTATAACCTATGGTTATACTTTAGCACGCTTTTCCATTTTTCAGGAATAAAAAAAGCCCAAGCACCGAGGCGCTTGGGCTTTGAAATATATGGAAGTTGATTACCAGCCTTTGTAGTACTGTTTCAACATCTTGTCGGTTTCTTGTGCTTTGATATCTTCAATAAGGGCCTGCATGTTGGCAGCTTGAAGTTCGAACCTTTCTTTAATACCAGCTTCGGTAGCGTCCTTGGCTTTCTCCAGGAATGTTCCTTTCAAGGTACGGATACCGTTGGTTGCAGCATATCGGCCAAATTGTGAAACGCTCATGTCAAGGGCCAATTTACGCAGTTTTGCAGCACCTTCAACCATGCCTTGTTCTGAGTTGCTTTTTTGGAGCAAACTTACATAGGCGTTCATGATGAGCATTTGTGGGTAACCACTAAAACGTCCGATAGCAGATTCGTAAAAGTTGCTGTATTTCAAGTCGCCGCTTTCTGCGTAAATATCTGCTACTGCAAGTGCGATGTCGCTACTTTCTGTTTCGTTTAATGAAGCAGCATATTTCAAGGCCGCTTCTTTGTTCACCGTTTTGATGTAATCTAAAGCAGCAGCAATAGCCGCGTAAGAACGATCGTTAGCGATGGTCTTTTCAGCATTGGCATAATACTTTTCAGCATTCATATCAGCCAACTTGTAGTAAGCCTCCGCGCGTACAGGTGCTTTGGTATCGTTGAGCGCTATGGCTGCGATTTTATCAGCGATAGCTTCTTCGCTCTTATCGGCCTTGATGTATTTAACAGCATAACCACGTAGTGCCTCGCTTTTGTCGTTTAAGGCTGCTTCGTATACAGCACGGTAAGGTGCTTCGCGTTGGAAGGTTTTCAAGCCCGACAATGCTTCAAGGCGGTCAACGAATTCTGGAGCGTTGTAATACTGGTACGCAAGCTCGATAGGTGCTTTATTGTCTTTCTTCTCGCAGAGCAAGGTTTTTTGAGCGTCAACGTTCACCAGGTTAGGTTTACTGCTTGAAGCAAAGCTGAAGGTTTCGCTGGCTTGTTTTACCCAGATACGCTGGCGGGTAGTTTTACCATCGGCGTAAACATCAACATACATTGGTATGGTAAACAACGGCACTTTGCTAAAGTCCTGCATTTGCGTGATGGTCACGTTGGTTACTTTTTTAGCTTCGTCCCAAGCGTAGTCGATATTCAAAACCGGGTGGCCTTTGCCGTAGAACCATTGGTTAAAGAACCAGTTAAGGTCTTCACCGGTAACGTCTTCAAAAGCTAGGCGAAGTTCGTGTGCTTCAACCTCTGTATAAGCATGTTTATTGAGGTAATATTTCAAGCTGGCAAAGAAGGCTTCGTCGCCAACATAAGTGCGGAGCATGTGCAAAATAGTACCACCCTTGTTGTAGCTATGGCGGTCAAACGGGTCCTCACGGCTCTCGTAATCGAAGTAAATCAGGTCATGGATGCTATTCTTGGCCTCGGTGAAATAACCGTTGGCCTCGTCAAGGCGGTGTTTCTCGGCAAAATCTTTACCGTATTTGTGCTCGTACCAAAGGTATTCCGAGTAGTTGGCAAACGATTCGTTCAATGGTAGGTTTGCCCAGCTTTCACAGGTTACGTAATCGCCAAACCAGTGGTGGAACATCTCGTGCGCCACGATACCGTCGTTGTTGCTATCTTCCAGCTCGCGTGCTGTTTTCTGAACGAAGTCGCCGAAAATAACGGCGGTGGTATTTTCCATGGCACCAGATACATAATCACGAACAATAACTTGCGAGTATTTTGGCCAAGGGTAATCAACGCCCATTTTTTCAGAGAAGAAGCTCAGCATTTCACCGGTATGGTTAAAAATTTGCTTCGCGTGTTGCTCGTACTTGGGTTCAACGTAGTATTCCAGTAATTTACCGTTCCAGGTATCGGTCACTACGGCAAACTCGCCAATGGCCATCATGAACAAGTATGGTGCATGTGGTTGGTTCATGATCCAGTAATCGGTGCGGGTACCGTCGGCGTTTACAGTGCTGCTTTGTTTTACACCGTTCGACAAGGTTTTGAAGTTATTTTCAATGGTGATGAAAATCTCTTGGGTACACCTTTCGTTGGGTTTATCAACGGTTGGGAACCAGCAAGAGCTCGACTCGGTTTCGCCTTGGGTCCAAATTTGACGAGGCTTGTTGGGCTCCTCACCTTTAGGGTTAATGAAGTACAGACCTTTATCTTGGGTAATGGCGTTGCTACCGCCCAAGGGCAATTCATTGGGCTTGGCCGTGTACTCGATATAAATGGTGTATTTCTCCTTGCTGGTATAAAAACGGTCGAGTTTAATATTCAGCTCGCGGTTGTTGTAGGTGTATTTCAACGGGGTTTCCACGCCAGCGTTCATGATGGCTACCTTGGCCACATCAAAGCCTTTAGCATCGAGGCGAAGGCTATCGGTGGGGTAGAACAAAGGCTTCAATTCGAGCCATGCTTTGCCATACAAGTGTTGTTTCTCCCAGTTGAAACGAACATCCAACTTGGTGTGGATCAAATCGTTGCGGCGGGTGTAGCTTGGGTTATACAAAGCCGGTTTAGGCGCTTCGGCTTTAGGTTCTTTTTTCGGAGCTGTTACTACTAGGGTATCAACCATCCTGATTTCGGTTTCAACAACAGGTGTTTTTGTACTTGTTTTGCAACCGAAGGCAAAAAGGCCAACTCCAGCCAGGAATAAATATTTACTTAAATGCATGGTGCGGATTTAGATCATGAATAATTTGCAGCTCAAAATTAAGGAAATTACATCGGCAGTAGGGCGTTTTTCTACAAAATACAGCTATTTATCGCCTAGATGTAAGCCTATGGGGCACCAAAAACCTAAAAAATACTAAAGCCTGTCACGAAATGTAGTAAAAAATAAAAAAAATTAAAAAGAAAGTGTGACCTTTGTGTCATCGCAACGTTACAATGTTGCAAAGGCGCCTGAACGGGTGCTATTGTATAAAGTGTTTCATGGCTCTTATTTTTTGGGTTAACAACGACGGGTTCTCTTAAGTGAGGGCCCGTTCGTTTTTTATAGGGCCTACCCCAATCTCTTGACATATTCAGGAGATACCCCAATGAACATTTGCAGCAAAAACGCTGGGAGATGTTCCTAGAACGTCTCTACATTTGTTCTTTTCGCTGCTGTGCTAGGTCGGGAGACGTACAATATTGCGTCTGTACTGTGGCGTGATAGGTCGGGAGACGTACGGCCGTACGTCTCTACAAAACAAAAATGCAAAAAATCAAAATCGCAAAAACCGCAAAACAAAGGTCGTTTACTCTTTATTCATCTTATCATTTAATCTTTTTGGGCGCCCCGGCGCGATGCGCCGTCGGCGTGCTTCGGGGTTCGCTAATCGCTCCGTGCTACGCACCAGCGCCGACGGCGCTGCCCTACGCATGCCTGGCGCAGGAACGGCGGCTACGCCGCCGTTCTTTAACGAGGAACGATGAAATATGAACGATGAACCGAAAATTGATGCTGGGGTAGAGACGCCAGCATGGCGGCTCAGTTGCAGGCACGAAGTACCAACAGTCAATTTTGCCGCCGCTGCCCGCGAGGGCAGCCCCTTATCCTAGCCGCGGGTAAGCGAAGCGCAACCTGGGGAATAAAGCGCAACCCGGGGTTCATCGTAACAATAGAAAACCCGTGGCGGCAAGCTGTTTGGACACGTACGATACAGCAATCGCCACGGAACGATAGCCGTACCGAAACCCGGTCGAGCGAAGCTCGGCCCAACCCCCGCTACCAAAGGCGCGGAGCGTCTGTGCAGCGGCGGGGGGAGGCGCAAAAGACATTAATACCAATTAATATTTGCAAAAAAAACTCGGAGCCCTTGCGCGGCGATGCAATGTAGAGAACCATTTTTAACGCTTGCCGCCGCGCCTGGGCTTGGGTAGACGCTGCGTTAATTACCCCGGGTTGCGCTGCGCTTACCCGCGGCTACCTATATGGTCTGCCCTTTGGGCAGATTGCGGCAAAGCTGCAATATATTTAAAAAATGTGTCCTAACCGCAGCCATGCAAAGGATGGGAGCTTATGGGGTGCCTATTTTTACCGCCCCCCTCGCACATCTGTTGAACCCAATTTCGAGAATTGCAGTATATTTACCATGTCAATTTGTGCAATTAACCCGGTACCATGAAAAATATAGCAACGACAGTGCAAGTGAGTCGCGTTAGCTGCCCGGAGTGCGCCATGCGGAGCATGGCGGTGCGCAGCACCGAGCGTTTAGCGAGCACGGAGGGGAGCGGCGGCGTAGCCGCAACGCCCAAATATCTACTCTTTATTATACTGTTGCTGGGCTGTTTGACCGGGCAAGCGCAGCAGGCGTCTATTTCGCCGCGCTTGTGGGTAGAGTTGCAGCAGTCGAGCCACCTGCGCAAACAAAGTATCCCCTGCCTGGTGAAAGGGCCGCTTGAGCTGGTGCAAACCGAAACGGCCAAGCTGGGCGGGCGCTACAAGTATGGCCTGAAAAATATTCATGCCCTGAATTTGACAGGTGCTGCTATTTTAAAACTGCGCCAAGTACCTGGTATTGAACGTATTGAGGCAGAACTACGCGGTGGCGTGGTGTTTAACGAAAGTGTACGGGCCAATTGTCATGCCGATTCGGTACACCTCGGACTGGGTATCTTACCCCGCAGTTTTAAAGGCTCGGGCGTGGTGCTGGGCATTATTGATACCGACCTGGGCTTTGAACACGGTGATTTTAAAAACGCCGATGGGAGCACCCGGGTGGCCTATATTTGGGATCAAGCATCGAGCGCAAGCGCTAATGTGAGCTACGGCTACGGCTATCAATGGGACGCCAACGATATTAACAGCGGTGTTTGTACCTACAGCGCTGGGAATGCCGCGCATGGCTCGCAAGTGACGGGGATTGCAGCGGGTAATGGCCTACAAGTAGGCAAACATGCGGGTATTGCGCCCGAAACGGATATTGTTTTTGTACGCATTAAGCTTGACGAAAACTTTTTTGCCAACTTCGTGGATGCCGTGCATTATATTTTCCAGCAGGCCGAGGCCATGGGCAAGGCTTGTTCTATCAACTCGAGCGTGGGCGATTACTACGGCTCGCACGATGCAACGGATTTATTCGCGCAGATGGTTGAAAACTTGCTGGATGAAGCACCCGGAAGGTTTTTAGCCCAAGCCGCCGGTAATGCCCGTGGGTTTAAATTGCACTTGAAACCGGTATTGACTGGCAGCAACATGCAAAGCACCTGGTTTGCCTACAATAATACCCGTAAGCAGTTTGAGTTTTTTGGCTTTGCGGATACCACGGATTTTCAGCAGGTTAACTTCTCCTTGGATTATATCGACCGCACGAGCTATGCCAACCTGGGCTCCACACAAAGTTTCAACATACAGACCGATTTTAACCTGCCACCCGGAGGCTTAGACAGCGTGGTGCAGGTATTGTTTTACACGCCAGCGGGCCAACCTGTAACCTTGAAAATTTACGCTGCCGAGTATGCGGGGGTGTATGAACTGTGGTTCAGGATTATTCAACCCACCACACAGAATTATTGGCAACTCAACAGTTGGGGTACTGGCACCTGGGATATCTGGTCGAGCGCGGCGGTATTTGGCTCGTCCAACATCGTGCAAAACCCGCCCGTGCCGGTGGCCAATTACCAGAACCCCGATAACCAACAGAGTATTGTAAGCAGTTGGGCTTGTTCAGACCATGTACTCACGGTTGGCTCGTACAACAATTTAGCATCGTTTGTCAACTGGGCGGGCGATACCATGTATGCCATACAGTTGTACAACGATACAACGGGCTATATATCTGACTTTTCAAGCCGTGGTCCTACCCGCGACGGGCGTGTGAAGCCCGACATCACGTCACCGGGTGGCGTGGTATTATCGAGTATTCCACTGAGTTTGGCCCAGAGTATGCAGAACAGTAATAGTCCGCTGTTGGCACTGGAAGGTTACCATTCGATTAACGGTGGTACCTCGATGGCTTCGCCATCGGTTGCAGGAACGGCGGCTTTGTATTTTGAATGTCAGCCCGATGCTACCTGGTTAGAGGTGAAGCAAGCCATCCTAAGCAGTGCCCGAAACGATAGTTTGAGTTTAGCCTGGAGCCCAATGCCCAACATTGATTGGGGCTACGGCAAGTTGAACACTTACCAATCGGTGGTGCAATGCCTGGTGTTTGGCTGCATGGATAGTTTGGCGGTAAATTATAACCCTAATGCCAATGTAGATGATGGTTCCTGCACCTTTGTCGCCGTGCAAACGATACCACAACCAAGTGGTGCTGTACGTGTTTGGCCGAATCCAAGTACCGATTGGTTGAATATAGATTACGATATTGAGGAGTCCAAGCCATTGGTGCTAAACATATTAGATGCTAGCGGCAGGCTGGTGCTGAGCCGTAACTTGAATGGCGCTAAAGGCACCGAGCAGCTACAGGTTAAAAATTGGGCGCCGGGTGCGTATATTTATCAGTTAAAATCTGCCGAAGAAGTGCTAGAAACGGGTAAATTTGTGGTTCAATAAGCAATGAGCGAGATGCAAATACTAAATGCAACACAGATTGCACAAAAAACCAAGCGCCTGGCAATAGAAATCCTGGAGCGCAATTATGGCGAACGTGAAATTATCATGGCCGGGGTTAACCGCAATGGACTAGAATTTTCCAAGCGGTTGTCGGCGGCCATCAACGAGATTGACCCAAGCATTAACTTGGTCCAGGCCAATTTGAAATTGGACCCGCGCAACCCGGTATTGAGTACCGCCAAGCTTGATATACCCATTGCCGAGATTGAAGGCAAGGTGGTAGTGATTGTTGACGACGTGGCCAATACAGGCCGAACTATATTCTACGCGATGCGCCCATTGCTGGATGTACTCCCCAAGAAAGTTGAAGTAGCGGTTATGGTAGACCGTAGGCATAAATCGTTCCCGGTGCAATCCGATTATTTCGGGATAACGTTATCAACCACTTTGCAAGAGCATATAGATGTGCGCTTGAGCGGTGATGATGAGGGAGCGTATTTGTTGTAGGAGGGCTTTTGGGCTCCAAAACGGTCATTTCATCAATTATTCATTTTATCATTCGTTGGTGTAATGTATTCTAAAGTTGCGAAGTAACTTTAGAATACATTACACCAACGAATAGCCCTCAATCAAAAAACAAAACCAGAGGTACCCGCAAAGCAGATACCTCTGGTGAGATATACATTGATCAAAATGAATTGCTAACTAGGCAGCTTTTTTCAAGCCGTTAACAAACTTCTGGAGTTTGCTCTTGAGGTTAGAAGCTTTGTTCTTGTGGAACAAGTTTTTCTTAACCAAACGGTCAATTTTAGAAACAACCAAAGGCAACAATTTCTCTGCTTGGTCAACTTCTTCAGTACCACGTAATTTACGGATTACTGTACGAGCTGATTTCAAGTAGTAACGGTTGTGAATTCTGCGTTTCGTGTTTTGGCGCGCGCGCTTCTTCGATGATTTGTGATTTGCCATATGACTTAAAAAAACGGTTGTTTAACCAGTTTTGTAATTAGGATTGCTTAAAATTGGAGTGCAAAGATAATGATTATTTGGATTTCGGGTACGATTTGATTACTTTTTTTTCAAAGTTTTGGAAATGTGTCCTGTGCCGTGGATTTTAGCTGGGTTTATGGGAAAACTTAGCTACTTTTAGCCGTACACTATCAATTGTAACTTATGGAATACTTTAAAAATAAGGTCATCTGGATCACAGGCGCTTCATCGGGGATTGGTGAAGCTTTAGCCAAGGCGCTAGCCCAAGTAGATTGTAAAATCATCCTATCGGCCCGCAATACCGCTAAATTAGAAACCTTGGTACAGCAGTTGGGCTCAAACAGCGCTGAAGTTAAACTCCTAGCACTGGACCTAGAGCAACACGATACTTTACATGACACGGTACAAACAGCGCTGAGCCTCTGGGGCCAAGTAGATATTCTAATCAACAATGCTGGCTTGAGTCAACGTTCTTTAGCCCTGGAAACTAGCCCGGCTGTAGATAAAAAACTCATGGATGTAAATTACCATGGTACAGTTATTTTAACCAAGGCTTTACTGCCATCTTGGGTGGCCCGCAAGGCTGGGCATGTGGCCGTGGTATCGAGCTTGGCCGGCAAGTTTGGCAGCCCGATGCGCTCGGGCTACGCAGCTTCAAAACATGCCTTACATGGCTTTTTTGATAGCTTACGCGCCGAGCTTTGGGCTGATAATATCTACGTTACCATGCTTTGCCCAGGCTTTGTACACACCAATATCTCCATAAACGCAGTAACCGCTGATGGAAAAGCCCAAGGCAGTATGGATGAGGCCACCCGAAACGGACTATCGCCCGAAGCTTGCGCTGCGCGCATGCTCCAGGCGATAGCTAAAAAGAAGCAGGAAGTGTATATCGGAAAATCCGAATTACGGGGTATTTATGTTAAACGCTTTTTCCCGGCCTTGTTTGCCAAGCTGATTCGCAAAGCCAAGGTGGTTTAGACAGGGTGCCTCACCCCGCCCCTTTCGCTACGCTCAGGTGCGACCCTCTCCCCTTACCACGCGTAAACGCGTTTGCGGAGAGGGTAAGGGCCTGCTTGGGTTACAGGCTAACCCTTGAAATCCAGGTAAAACTTATCCCCTCTCCACAGCTCGCAAAGCGAGTGGCCGTGGAGAGGGGTGCCGCGAAGCGGCGGGGTGAGGCACAAAATAAAACACGCAAGGCCAAGGTGGTTTAGAACTGAACGATAATACCCAAGGTTGGTATCACCGTACCGGTGCCCGTACCAATTTCTTTCAGCAGGTACCGACTTGGGTCCGCAGGGTCTACCTGTGCATTGCCGTTAGCATCCTCATCCAGGATAAGCTCTGGTGTGCCTACAGCGTTGCCATAGGCGTTCTGGATATCGAGGTACAAGTTAAAGCTCCATTTTTTGAAGAACCATTTTTTGTCCACCCGGAAGTCGAGTTGGTTGGCGATAGCCGTACGCTCGGTGTTGAGCAGGTCAAAGTTGCGTACACCACGGCCTTGGATATCCCATACGCTACGGAGTGATGATACAGAGGCATCGTAAGGGGTAAATGGTAAGCCGGTTTGCAAACGGAACTTCAGGCCAATCTCCCAGTTTTTCTTAAACTGCTTGCCGATTACAGCATTCAAGGTGTGGCGTGAATCCCATGAAGATGCTATAAATTTACCATTTTTGTCTTCAAATTGAGACCAGCCAAGTGTATACGACAAAATACCGTAGAAGCCTTTGAACAAACGTTGTTGGAATAAAAACTCCACCCCGTAGGTACGCCCTTGAGCCGTTGAAACGCTGGCTTCGTTGCCAATTACCCCAAAAGCGCCTCCCAGGTTAGCCAAGGCTATACTATCGCGGAGCAAAAATGGATAGTTATTATAGTGTTTGTAGTAGCCTTCAACGGTTATACGGGTGTTGGTGCTGGTATTGAACTCAACGCCGGCCACGATATGGCTAGCGCGGATATACTTAACGCCTAGGTCACGGTTTACTAGTGTTCCGTTTTCGTCGCGGAAGCCCAAGGTGGTGTACGGCGGTAATTGGTAATACATACCAGTGTTGAAGTTTAAGCTAATACGCTCGTTTAAGGCGTAGGCTGCACTAAAACGTGGCGAAAATTGCTCTAGCGGGTTGGCCATTTCTTTACTGAAACTATTGCCATCCATACGTGCACCAAGCGATAGTATAAGCCTGTCCGTCAAGAGCTTACGGCTTATTTGGGCAAAAATACCGTACTTATGGAAGGCGATATCAGATGCAAAATTAACCAGTTGCTCTTGGCCACCAGGTAAGTTGATGCGGCTAAAAGTACGGTTGTTGTACTTGGCGTACTCGTAGTTTACCCCGGCGTTGAGCTTGTATTTGCCAAAACGCTGTGTGGTTTCAATACGGAGTTTGTTTTCGATTTCTTGCGAGCGGTAGTCTAGTATCTTAAGGCTATCCACTTCAATATTATCGCGGTATTTGTACGAGCGGTTGTCAAGCATGTTGCGGCTCGCCACAAAGGTCCAGTAGCCGTTTTCTTGGTAGTATTTGTATACTAAACCGTTGGTGTAGTTCCACTGTGGCGATACGGGCAAGTTACCCAGCAAAAAGCGTTGACTTTCCGTTTCATTGGCATCTAGGTTCAGCTTGAACTGGTCGATAGCACCTAGGCCTACGAAGTATATTTCGTGTTTTTCGTTAAACCGGTGGCGTACTTTAATTTGTGCATCGTTGTACGTTGGCAAGAAAGGCAAACCAATAACTTTGAACAAGGCTTGCAGGTACGATTGGCGGGCAGAAAGCAAAAAGGTTGTTTTCTTGTTTTTGCTCAAAGGGCCTTCCAAGGTCAAGGCAATATCGTTGGTGCCAAGGGTAAAGGTGGCGCCCAAACGGTCGTCACGGCCATTTTTCTGCACGAAATTGAACACCGAGCTCAAGGTGTTGGCCCTGTTCGATGGGAAGGCCCCACTGTAAAAGTTTACTTCACGGATAAAATCCACGTTGATCAAACCTACTGGTCCACCCGATGCGCCTTGTGTGGCAAAGTGGTTAATGTTGGGCACTTCTACATCGTCGAGGTAAAAGCGGTTTTCATTCGGTGCGCCACCACGGATAATCAAGTCGTTGCGGAATGATGCAGTGGACGTTACACCGGGCAAGGTTTGTACCACCCGCGAGATGTCGCGGTTACCACCAGGGTTACGCTGGATTTCGGTGGTACTGATAGAACGCAGCGATACTGGGCTCTCCTCGGTTTTGGCAAAGGGTGTTGCCTTAACCACGATTTCTTCAATGTCGGAGGCGGCCTGCTCCATGGTTATATCGTAAATCGCTGGTTTGGAATTTGTTACCTGAATCTCGGCAGCGGTGGCATTTTGGTAGCCTAGGTACGATACTACAATGGTGTAAACCCCAGGTTGTAGCCCGGTTAGCTCGTATTTTCCATCAATATCGGTGGTGGTACCGGTGGTGGTACCTAATATAACCACGTTGGCAAATGGAATGGGCTCGTTGTTTACCCCGTCAAATACAAGGCCTTTGATAATACCCGTCTGGGCAAAACTAAAGATGGATGCCAGTAAAAATAATGGCAGTAGTAAGGATTGTTTGCTGAGTCTCATGTTGAAATTTTCGATTAAGTCAGCCTAACAACACAAGGGCGGGAATGTTTAAAAACAGCCCTATTATTTAATCGGTTCATCGTTCATCATTCATAATTCATCGTTATTTTGGGGCCTCCGCCGCGTTGCGTCGGCGCTACGCTGCGCGGCTCGCTGACGCTCGGCCCCTTCGGGTCTGGCCCTGCGGGCCACCGCTTCGCATCGCTAGGCCAGATATTAGTTATGAGATTAAAGTGCAGAGAGCAGAGCGGGTTGATCCTCATATCATCAAATCGAAATCTAGATGTTCGATAAATTCTTTCGATGAAGAAACTTATTAAAAGTTAATCTTGTTCGTTATTTTTGCTAAACCTTTGATTGAATATCTGTTTAGTAACTATTCGCTGCTTTCTGTGGTTTATATTATAGTTTCAAGTAAAAATAAAAGCTAAAATCATGAAAATAGTAATTGACATACCCGACAACCAAGCTGTATTTGGCTTACAAGTCCTCAAGAGCTTGTCTTTCGTTAAAAAGGCTAGGCCAATGAGTGCTCAAGCTGCATTACTCTGGGAAAGTCTTAAAGAGGCTTCTGATGAAGTTCGTTTGCATAAAGCAAAAAAGACAACATTAAAAACAGCCCAAGAACTCCTCGATGAGCTTTAAAGTAATCGTTACAAACCGTTTTGAAAAAGAAATCAAACGATTGGCTAAAAAATATCCTTCTCTTAAGCAGGAATTTGCACAGCTAGTTGAGGATGTTTCTGAAAACCCTGAGCTGGGGGTATTTTTGGGTAATAACTGCTATAAAATACGACTAGCTATTAAGAGCAAGGGCAAAGGCAAAAGTGGAGGTGCAAGGGTCATAACCTACCTATATATAGACGCTGAAACCTTGTATTTGCTATCCATATATGATAAGAGTGAAACCTCAACCATAACGCAGCAAGAATTGGAAGAAATGGTTGAAGGGCTAGATCTAACAAGCTAGAAAATTGGTAGCCTATCTGCGAGGGACTTAAGCACAGGGTTAAAAAAAATACACCTAAAAAAACGAAAACGATGGCATCGCCACCGTCTGCGTGAGGTGCCCAAAGGGCCGCGCGTAGCGCGGGTGCGCCGTAGAGCCGCGATGCTTCGCGGCTCAGAAGCACGGAGTAAAACGAACCCCGGCGGGGACCGACCCGAGCGTGCTGGGGCGTATGCAATACGCAGCACAGGCGAGGGGCACGCCCAAAACAAAAAAAAGGGAGAACAATGGCTTGTTCCCCCTTCCGGTATTCTTTAGCGTATGTTTGGCTTACAATTGCTGCTTGAAGTACGCTACAAAGTCAGCTATTGTCATGCTGCCCAAGTCGCCCTCGCCGTGACGACGAACAGAAACAAGGCCTTCAGCGGCTTCTTTCTCGCCGACAATCAGCATGAATGGTACTTTTTTAACCTCGGCATCGCGGATTTTACGACCAACTTTCTCGCCGCGTTCGTCTACAAAACCACGGATATCATGTACCGCTAACTGGTTTTTCAAGCCCTCTGAGTAGTCGAGGAACCTGTCGGAAATGGGCAAAATGGCAAATTGGTCAGGTGCCAACCACAATGGGAAGTTACCGCCGGTATGCTCGATCAACACCGAGATGAAACGCTCCATCGAGCCAAACGGCGCACGGTGAATCATCACGGGGGTGTGGCGTTGGTTATCGGCACCAATGTACTCGAGTTTGAAACGTTGTGGCAGGTTATAATCCACCTGGATGGTACCCAACTGCCATGAACGGCCTAGCGCATCTTTCACCATGAAGTCGAGTTTGGGGCCATAGAAAGCCGCTTCGCCCAATTCGGTCACGGTTGGTAAACCAACTTCTTGTGTTGCCTCGATGATGGCACGCTCTGCGTTTTCCCAGTTCTCTTCCGAGCCGATGTACTTGGTTTTGTTCTCAGGGTCGCGCAGCGAAATCTGCGCCGTAAAGTCGTTGAAGCCCATCTTGCTGATAACCAAAGTGGTCAACTCCAACACGTTTAGGAACTCTTGTTTTACTTGCTCTGGGGTACAGAAGATGTGGGCATCGTCCTGGGTAAAGCAACGCACGCGCGACAAACCGTGTAGCTCACCACTTTGCTCGTAGCGGTAAACTGTACCAAACTCTGCGATACGGATAGGCAACTCCTTGTAAGAGTGCGGTTTATGGCCGTAAATCTCGCAGTGGTGCGGGCAGTTCATCGGTTTCAGGAAGAACTCTTCGCCTTCGCGTGGCGTATGGATGGGCTGGAAGCTATCGGCACCGTATTTTTCGTAGTGACCAGAAGTTACATACAGTTGTTTGTGCCCGATGTGCGGGGTGATAACTGGGGTATAGCCACGTTTAAGTTGCTCGGCTTTCAAGAAATCTTCCAGGCGTTGGCGAAGGGCAGTGCCTTTAGGCAACCAAATCGGTAAACCAGCACCTACACGCTCCGAGAACATGAAGAGCTCCAACTCGGCGCCTACCTTGCGGTGGTCGCGCTTTTTGGCTTCTTCGAGCATCACGAGGTACTCGTCAAGTTCTTTTTGTTTTGGGAAAGTAATACCGTACACGCGAGTGAGCTGCTTGCGCGACTCGTCGCCACGCCAGTAAGCACCGGCCAGGCTGAGGAGTTTCACGGCCTTGATACGATCGGTATTAGGGATGTGTGGCCCACGGCAGAGGTCCGTAAAATCGCCTTGCGAGTAGAAGGTAATTTGGCCATCTTGAAGGCCTTCGAGTAGCTCGAGTTTGTACTCGTCGCCTTTTTCTTGGAAATAAGCGATGGCGTCAGCCTTGCTAACTTCTTGGCGGCGGTATTCGCTCTTGTTGTTGGACAGCTCCTTCATCTTGCGCTCGATTTGCTCGAGGTCGGCAAGGGTCAACTGACGGTCACCGGTATCGATGTCGTAGTAAAAACCATTGTCAATAGCTGGTCCGATACCGAACTTGGTACCGGGGAAGAGGCTTTCAACGGCCTCGGCGAGGAGGTGGGCAGAGGAGTGCCAGAAGGTTTGTTTACCTTCTTTGTCGTCCCATTTGAGGAGTGCGAGTTCTGAATCGGCGGTAATGGGCCTGCTGAGGTCCCAAACTTCTCCGTTTACCTTGGCGGCCAGTACGTTACGGGCCAGGCCCTCGCTGATAGACATGGCCACGTCCATGCCTGTCACTCCCGACTCATACATACGAACGCTGCCATCGGGAAGAGTAATGTTAATCATTGTTTTGATAATTGTTGGTGAATAAAAGTGTGTTTAACCCGAATACAACTGGGTTTGAAGCACGAAAGTACGAAAATAAGATAGTTTTAAAAATCAACATGCATTTTCAAATGTCCGCCAAACCCTACCTGGATAATGCGCATGAGGGTTGACAATCGGATATCACTTGCATTATTTTCAATTCTTGAAATATAATTTTTAGTTGTACCGCATTTTAGTGCGAGCTCTTCCTGTGTCATGCCCTTTTCTTTGCGCATGGACTGAAGCATGACGCCAAGCTTAAAAGCTTCAAAGCCTTGTTCGTAAATTTCTCTTGTGGGGGTGCCTTGTTTGCCATACTGTTCGTCAAGGTGGTCGGCAAATGAACTGAGGTGATTATTATTTTTCATCGAAATACTGTTTTTTTAATTTTTCTGCAAGTATCAATTCTCCTTTAGGGGTCTTATTGGTTTTCTTTTGAAATCCATTGACTAGGATTATTAAGCGGCCTTTGTCAAAAAAACCAAACACACGATATATATCCGAGCCAACTTCTACCCTTACTTCATAGATACCATTTGAGCCAGTTAAGTGTTTGAAGTACTTCTCTGGAACTCGGTCTTGAGTTGCAATTAACTGCAATGTCCAGTTGAACTTCGTTTTTACCTCTGGTTTGAGGTCGTTAAAGAAGTCCAAATAGTAATTTTTGTAGTATAGTATTTCTCTAAGGAACGGCAATTTTCATACTTTTGTTCCGCAAAGTTACCGATTTAGGCAACATTTTAAACTAATTATCATGACAAAATTTTCAACAGTATTTCTTTTTTTACTGTTTGTCTCGTTGCTCTCTGCCCAATCCCCACAAGCCTACGATATTTTCGACAGCAAGGGCAAGTCGGTGAAATTCCAAAAAATGGCCCTACAACTTTCTGAGGCCGATGTGGTACTGTTTGGTGAATACCACAACAATCCAATTTCGCATTGGCTACAACTCGAGTTGGCCAAAAGCTTGTACGAGCTCAAAAAAGATGAACTTAGCTTGGGCTTCGAGATGTTTGAATCTGATAACCAAGGCGTTATAAATGAATATCTCTTGGGCTTAATCACCGAGTCATCTTTTGAGCGCGATTGTAGGCTCTGGCCCAACTATAAAACGGATTACAAACCCTTGATACAACTGGCCAAGGATTTTGGGCTTAAAGTCATCGCCAGCAACGTGCCTCGCCGCTACGCCGCCATGGTGTCAAAAGGTGGTTTTGAGGTGTTGAACAAGCTGCCCGAGTATTCTTTGAGCGCAATTCCGCCGCTGCCGCTGCCTTACGACCCCAATTTGCCAGGCTATCAGGAAATGCTGGGCATGGCCGATGGAAATCCATTTTTCCCGCAGGCGCAGGCCCTCAAAGATGCTACTATGGCGCATTTCGTGCTGCAAAACTGGGAACCTGGCGAAACTTGCCTGCACCTCAACGGTGCTTTCCATTCCAACAACTTCGATGGGTTGTTCTGGTACCTCAAACATTATAACCCCAAGCTTAAAATCATGACTATCAGCACGGTATCGCAAGCGTCGGTGGAAAAACTGGATGCCGAAAACGAGCAATTAGCCGACTTTATCATCGTGGTGGACGAAGATATGACCAGCACGCATTAGATTATTTTTTTTGGGCGTTGCGCCGGGCTACGCCCGTCGCCGCTGTCCGCCGGGTGCGCTAAACGCTTAGTGCTGCGCACCAGCCGCTACGCGGCTGCCCTCTGGCCAGCTAACGCGAGGGCACAAAAAAAAGCCCCTGCCATTGCTGGCAGAGACTCTAGTGGAAAACTATCGAAAAACTTATTATTTAAAGTTTACCAGGCAGATACCGAAAGCAAAGGTATTGAGGTCGGCCATCTGGCTAGATTTGAACAATGGGTTCAAGGTGTATTCAGCGGTGAGGGTAATGTTGCCGAAACCAATGCGGCCCACGATGCCATAGCGGAACTTGTTCATGCCGAAGTCGTTGCGAACCACATCTTTAGCACCGTCGTTGCTCACGAATTTTTGGTTTGAACCAATCAAGAAACCAGCTTGTGCACCAAGTCCTAAGCGGAAAGACTGCTTGCGGTTGTTTGGTTTGGTTTCAACTTCGAACATCACAGGAACGTTAACCCAGGCGTTGTACAAACGGTTCTTGCGGTAGTTTGTACCTTCTTCCACTACGATGCCGGTGCTTTCGTCGAGGGGCAGGCGAACACTGTTGGCAAAGTTGAATCGGCTGAAAGAGAAACTTGGGCCGTAAACAAACTTGAGGCTGTTGTTCTTGGTGATGGCTAATGACTGGCGGAACAAGTGGATGGTCCAGTTGGTTGAGCGACCGTAGTTCAACTCGTAAGCATCTAAGCTAGAAGGTAGGTTGAAGTTGCCGCCGTTGGTATAACCGTTGAAGGCGAAGTCAAGGCCAAACCAGTGGATGTCGAGGCGGCCTTTCTTGGTGCCATTGGGGATTTTAATTTCAGCGGCATCTTCTTCATCGATATCTTCTCTGGTGTTGATTTCAATTTGTTCGGTCAGCACGCTGTCGGTTTGAGCAAAAGTAGTCGTGATGGTTGCTAATGTAAGCAGGGCGAAAAGGAATATGCGTTTCATAGGAAGTAATTTTAAAGGGATTGAAGTAATTTAAGTTGAGGCGCTTGCAAGCTCAATTTGTTCATTTGTCCGTATGACGCAGTGCCCTTTTGAAAAGTTACAGCTACCCGAAAAAAAATATTTTGGCCCTGCGCCAGCGATGTGGAGCGGTGGCGCAACGCGCCAGACCAAGCCGCCTGTAGAGCCGTTCCGTGGAACGTCTCCTTATAAAAGGGCGGCGAAGGGCCGAGCGACAGCGAGCCGCGCAACGTAGCGACGGCGTAGCCGGGGCGCCCAAAAAAATCAAAAAATCTGGGCGATAGGCTTGTTTTGGATGAGGGCCTTGAGCCACATGGTGTACAGGATGGGGTTGTCGGTATCCTGGTTGTTGAGGCTTTGCTGCGGGCTATATTTTTGGCAAAAACGATCGAAAAAATCGTTGCGCTTGCTGTTGTTCATGAGGTTTACATCGAGCAGCGACTTGTGCAAAAGCCGTAAAAAACTGCGCTCAAAATGCCGGCTGCTGAACTCTTTTTTATACTTGATCAAGAGGTTTGGGATGGTGTTGGCCAGCATGACCCGGTTGCCAAGGCAGTAGTGGCACATGCTGTTGAGGATTTGTGCCTGGAAAAACGCGTGCGGGTTGTCGTTGAAACTAAAGCGGTTGTTGAGCTCGTTGGAAATGTCAAGGGCCTCGCTATAAAGACCCTGTATAATATAGACCTTCATTAAGGCATGGCGGAGCTGCACGTCGTAATACGGCTCGATGGGGAAGGTGAAGCTGCTGACCCGGCTGCTGATGCCCTCGGCCATGCCGTAAGCTTGTTGAAACTGGCCATGAATCATGAGGAAATCGAGCTCGACGGTGCTGATATGGATGAAAATACGTTGTTTGAGCACCTGAGGGATAAAGCTACCCTCAGTGTTGAAGTTGGATAAATATTGTAGGTCGGTGTAAAAAGTATCCTGTTCAAAATACTTGGAGGCGTTGAGCAAGCGGTTGTACAGCGCCACGCAATCCATGAGGTTTTCGCGTTCGTACACCGGGTTTTGCTGAATGATTTTAGCCACGGCTTTCAGGGCATGGTACTCTTTGGGGTAATCATTGCCCAAGAAATAGTAATGCGCAAAACAGAGCTGGTGAAAAATTTGGGCCTGTACGGTCATGTTTTCAGTGGGCTCGTGCATGACAGGCTGTTGGAATAGTTGGCCGAACACTTTTTCAAGCTTATCGCTGGGGTCAGATTGCCACTTGAGCTTCTCGATATAAGTCGTGTAATAAATATCGACGATATCTTTCAAGTTGTTGACCTTGTGGATGCAATAGTCCATCTCGAGGTTTACCTCCTGGGCTTTTTTGAGGCCGTAGGCATAGCCGCTACACTTGCGTTTCCAGATGATGAGGTCAATTTGCAGGGTGTAATACTCGCCCTCCTCGATCAATTTCTCGGTTTTGCGGATGAGTTTCAGGCACTCGTGGTACAGGCCTTTATGGAACAATATCTCGATGGTTTGCAGGTTACTTTTTATTTTTAAGCTGATGTTTTGCTCGTTGTAAAAAGCGTTTAATGCTCGTTGAAGCAACTGTGCGAGATAGTTTTTATCGGCAGCTAAATTGGCATTCTTGTAGCCAAGTTGTGACATAGCAGTAATTAGGGCCGTATTGTCCTCCTGTACCATAGCATCTAAGCGTTCAAAAAGAGCTACATATTTATTTTGACTTCCTAATACATGGCGTTTCGCAAATATTTTGAAGTACCGCTTTTCCGACATGGTGAGCGATTTTATGATATTAAATGCTGTGCTGTTTGACGTCATGAGCGGTCAGATGTATTAAAATCGATTATTTTTCGATGTAAATCTAGTAAAATTCCCTTGTAGTTTTGTTTACCATAATTTCACAATTATTTGATGAATGTCAATGAATTGTGTCCAAAGTTAGCTAGTACAAAAACAAAACACTATGAAAAATACCATACAATCGGTGGTGTTCGTCCTCTTAGGCTGTAGCCTATTCCCTTTTAATGTAGGCGCCCAAACCACTTACATTGGTTCTTGGAACCCTGTGCAATATCCAGGCACCACCTGTTCTTGGTCTTCGCAAGATGCCAGTATTGTTGCAAATGGCTCTTTATCAACGCCGTATGCCTCTTGGTGGGCAGCTGCACAATATGTGTCCAGCAATCCTTCGGCAGGGCAAACGATTGAGTTTTTACCCGATGCCTACATTCAAAACTACGATTACGACAACCAGAACGGTGCCGAGAACTGCTCTGGTAATTCTTTGAGTTATACCCTAGCTGTGACAAGCGCCCTGAACGGCCTAACCATTACCGGTACTACAGGTGGTTGCGGTACTTTTTTGGATGTAAGCAATATTTCGGGCAACATTGGGCCTATCATCCAAATATCTGGGGCCAATAATATTACCATCCGTAATTTTTACTTCAAGGGCTTTAACTCGGTCATCAGCATTGCTAACTCCACCAACATTACCATCGAGAACTGCGTGTTTGATGCTTGTGCTAAAAGTGGTCTCGATGCCATTACCATCACCTCAACTGGCCTAGCAGGCAATGCCGCCGCTGGCGGTGCCGGCACCAGCAACACCACCACGGTAAACTTGCTGAATTGCAAATTCTTGAACCACAACAACGATCCCAGCGTAAGCGCCATGACCATCTTGGCTAACTCGGTTACCTCGGCGCATAACACCGATGTAAATATAACCGACTGTGAGTTTATTTGTAATACCCGCAACAACACAGGTGGTGCCCTCAACATTGCGCAGGGTTCAAGCAGAACGGCCTCGCACAACGGGCCTACCGTAGATATCAGTAATTGTATTTTTTCAAACAACACCGCCACAACGGGTAAGGGCGGTGCCTTGGCCATTGGCATTCAGTGCTTTGTAAGTATTTTAAACAGCGACTTTTACAACAACAGCGCTAGCCCATCTAGCGCTACTGCCGATCAAGGTGGTGGGGCCGTTTACATCAACCAGCGTAGCAATGTGACCATAAACGGTTGTACTTTCAAAGGAAACTCGGTCAACGCTTCGGCGGTGTACGGCGGTGCTATTTATACATCTGGCAATAGCACCGTAGCCAACTACCCAGTGGTTAGTGTAGTCAATTCTTTTTTCGATAGCAACAGTGCCTTCCGGGGCGGGGCCATCGCTTTTTACTATTCGAACTTTACCATGACGGGGAATTATTTCACCAACAACAACGCGAATAGCCGTGGCGGTGGTTTTTGGGTGCGTTCGGGCGGCACCAACTCTGGTTTCACCACTAATACCTTTAGTAATAACCGGCTCAACAACGTGCTCAACACCGGCAGTTCCGATGCTTACGGCGATGTAGCCGTGGCTGGTACCAACAATATTTTTGCCTTTACCACTAGTGTGACCAACAGCGGAGGCACTGCGGGTTGTAGCTGTACCTACACAGCCCCAGATGTATCTGCATACACCTGTGCAGGCTACTGTTCGACCAGCTTGCCGCCAATTTGCCTCGCTAATATCTTAGTGCCATCGGTGTGCGATCAGCCGGGTTCTAACGCTGGCGTTTCGGGTCAAATTTGGGAAGATGTAAATGGTAATGGCATTCAAGAAGCGGGCGATAACGGCCTGAATAATGTTTACGTAAGCCTTTATAATAGCAGTAATTACTTGATAGGCAGGGCATTAACCAATGCTTCTGGGCAGTATACCTTTGCAGGCGTACTTCCGGGTAATTACTACGTGGTGGTGGCCATGCCGCAAGGCCAAACCGTTGTATCGCCGCCCAACGCTTCAGGCAACGAGGCTACCGATAGCGATATTACCAATCCAGCCAGCCAATCTACGGCTGCTTTCAGCTTGACTTCGGGCCAAACCTTGCTCGATGTTGGCGCTGGCTTCAGCACCGTGGTGGTGTTGCCTGTGGAGTTGCTTTATTTCAAGGCCGAAGCATTGGTTTGTGGTAAAACTCAATTGACTTGGGCTACCGCCACTGAGGACCAAAACCAGTATTTCTCCATCGAGCGCTCCAATGATGGGGTACATTTTGAGTCCATCGCCGAGCTGGCAGGCGCCGGAACAAGCATGGAGGAGCAGCGCTACAGCCATATCGACAACAACGCGAGCGGCAAGCTCTATTACCGCCTAGCTCAATTTGATTTTAACGGCGCCTACTCACATTCCGATATGCTGTTCGTTGAGCACAGTTGTACGCTGGAGCAGGTTAGCATTTCGCCGGTGCCATTTGATAAGGCATTGAATATCAGTATATTTAGTACAGCTTCGCAATCCGTTTCCATGGTATTGAGCAATACTTTGGGTCAGGTGGTATTGCACCGCGAACAATCGCTTGACCATGGCGACAATGCCATCCAGCTCTCCACCGAGGCTTTATTGCCCGGTGTGTACCTCATCCAAGTGTACCAAGATGGCAGGCTGCTGTACAGCAACAAGCTAGTTAAATAGTGCGATTTTAAGGAAGTGATTGTTTTATTGACGATTAGGGTGCCACCCCGGCCTTTGGCCGGGGTCGGTCCCTTCCGCGCTCGCTGTCGCTCGGTGCTACGCACCAGGCCCTGCGGGCCTGCGCTCCAGGCACCTGGCACGGAATAGTGTCCTGTTTGTAATCTAAACTGCAACATATATATGCCCCAAGCATATAAACACAATTGCCAAGCGCCACCCGTGTTGTATTTGTACTCGATTTTTAATATATTCTCTCTATATGGAATCATGTACAAACATTAACCATTGTAAAAGGAATAACTACTTTTCAGCGTTATACTCATTACTTTGTAGATGCGGGTGGTAGCAGCAATTTGTATCAATTTGCCTATCTTTGCAGTTCAGTAATTGCACAACCAGTATGACTACTTTAAATAATGCCGTCAACACGCTTGACAAGATTGGTTACCTCGACCTGGAAATTGACCCAACGCTCGACCTTGTAGCCGAAATCAACAAGCTGAAAAAAGAAAAAAACGCGGTTCTCCTAGCACACTATTACCAAGATGGCGATATCCAAGACATTGCCGACTATATCGGTGATAGCCTTGGCCTATCTCAAAAAGCGGCCTCTACCGAAGCTGATATGATCGTGTTTGCCGGTGTACACTTCATGGCAGAGACCGCAAAGATTTTGAACCCCAGCAAGAAAGTTTTATTGCCCGACCTCAAAGCGGGTTGCTCCCTTGCCGATTCTTGCCCGGCACCGCTGTTCAAAAAATTCCGCGAGAAATACCCCGATCACGTGGTGGTAAGCTACATTAACTGTACTGCCGACCTGAAAACCCTCACCGATATTTGCTGTACCTCAACTAACGCGGTACAAATCATCGAGAGTATCCCGCAGGACCAGCCGATTATCTTTGCCCCTGACCGTAACCTGGGCGCTTACCTCCAGAAAAAAACAGGCCGTGAGATGATTCTCTGGAACGGTGCTTGCATGGTGCACGAGATTTTCTCGCAAGAGAAAATCCTCAAGCTGATGGCCGAGCACCCCAACGCAAAACTTATTGCCCACCCCGAGTGCGAGGAGGCTGTATTGCAACATGCCGACTATATCGGTTCAACCAGCGGTTTGCTCAAGTACGCCGTTGAACATGAAGCTACCGAGTTTATCGTGGCAACCGAGGCTGGTATCTTACATACCATGCAAAAGGCAGCACCGCATAAAACCTTCATCCCCGCTCCACCTGAAAACAACTGTGCTTGCAACGATTGCCCGCACATGAAACGCAATACCCTCGAGAAGTTGTACCTCTGCCTCAAGTATGAACTGCCCGAGATATTACTGCCAGACAACGTTATCGCCGAAAGCCGTGCCTGCATCGACCGCATGCTCGACGTATCGAAAAAAGCAGGGCTGTTAGGCTAGTCCATCGCCCTGCGCCAGCGATGCGAAGCGGTGGTGCGTAGCGCCAGCCCGAAGGGCCGAGCGAATAGCGAGCCGCGCAGCGTAGCGACCCCGCGAAGCGGGGAGGCGCCCCAAAAATAATCACTCAAAATACCAACGTAAGCAATAGCATGTTCCTCCCAATTTATGCCTATGGCCACCCCGTGCTCCGCGAAATGGGCGCCGATATTGACGCTAACTTTCCTGAGCTTAAAACGCTGATTGCCAACATGTGGGAAACCATGTACAAGGCCAAAGGTGTTGGCCTAGCTGCGCCCCAAGTGGGACAGCCCATCCGCCTTTTCATGGTGGATACCGTTCAACTCGAAAAGGAAGACCGCGAGGATAACCAACCGGGCATCAAGATGGTGTTTATCAACGCCCATAAAATAGAGGAACAAGGCAAACCTTGGGCTTATGAAGAAGGCTGCCTGAGCATCCCCGACGTGCGCGGCGATGTGGAGCGCCCCAGCGTGATTACCCTCCGCTACATGGACGAAAACTTTGTGGAACATACCCAAACCTTTGATGGTTTTGCAGCTCGTGTCATCCAGCACGAATACGACCATATTGACGGTATTTTGTTTGTGGACCACCTGAAACCCCTCAAAAAACGCATGGTGCAAAAGCGCCTCGAAGCTATTAAAACAGGTAAATATCAAGCTGATTACAAAATGCGATACGCCAAATAGATGAAACGGATACTGTTCATACTCGCTTTATTATTAGGCTTCAACAGCTTGGCCAAGGCCGAGTTTGGGCTAATGTATGTCAAAGCTGAACTTGATATAAAAGACAAGGGTAAGGGTACTTATTACATAGCATGGCCTTATGAGCTTGTAGCTATGGAGCGCTGTCAGGGCACAGAACCCTTGCACAAGAAAAGTAAATGCTTATTAGAGCAAATGACCTTGGATGCCTATCGCAAAAGGTACAGAGAATCTGCCCAAGAGCCTATACAGCTATACCAGAAATTATACCCTTTATATGAGGGCCTGATTGCTAGTGAAGCATACCTGTTTATTACAGTGGCCGAAATTAAGGCCATCAGGCCTATTGAAATAATTTTTTCGTCGAGCCTATATTCAGTAGCCCATTTACCACCAATGGTATATGATAGTATAGTGCATATAAAACCGTCACTTTGCCTTGACGTTGATATGTATGGTGGAGAAACAGGAACGTACCGCTATACCGCATATGTATACAATAAAGCATTGATCGTTAAGGATGTGTATAAAATTTGTGCCCAACATGCGAGGGCTTTACAACATTACTTTTATGAGTATAGTATGGATGCTTTGATTTTGTATTTCAAGGCCATAGGAAAAGTTGAAATCATGCCAAAACTTGAAGCTGAGATAAAGCGTAATGCAGAGGTTAAGGAACTTTTGCGTGCACAGGGCATATATATAATTCGGCGGGTAAACCCCTGCTAGTCTTGATAGCACAACCTCGTCACCCGCTCCGATACCATGGTGAGCACCTCGTAAGGGATGGTTTCTAGTACACTGGCTACTTCTTGTATGCTAGGCTCGTTACCAAACATGATGGCCTCGTCGCCTTGTTTCACGCCGGGGATATGCGTTACATCAACCATGCACATATCCATACACACATTGCCCACGATGGGGGCGCGTTTTCCTTTAATCAACACGCTAAAACGACCATTGCCTAGTTTGCGTGGCCAGCCATCGGCATAACCGATGCCTATGGTTGCCGTAATCATGTCTTCCTGGGCTACTCCACGGCGATTATAGCCAACGGTCTCTCCTTTGGGCACCTGTTTAACTTGCGAAACATAAGCCTTCAAGGTACTTACGGGACTGAGTTGTGCTTGTATTTGAGCGCTGCTGTCGTAACCGTACAAGCCTACGCCCAGGCGTACCATGTCAAAGTGATATTGCGGGAAACGGATAATGCCGCCCGTGTTGAGCACGTGCCGTAAAGGTTTAGCCTTGATGGCTTCAACAATCATGTTGTAAGCCGTTTCGTAGCGTTCTACTTGAAGCTGGGTAAAGGCATCGTGTTCACTGGCCTCGCTGGCTACGAGGTGTGTAAACACCGAGGCAACCTCGACATTGGGGTTGAGTTGTAAAATTTGACACAGGCTGTTCCAATCCTTAGCATCGAGGCCCAGGCGGTTCATGCCCGTTTCAATTTTAAGGTGAATAGCGGGGCATTTTCGGGTATTCGCCCGTGCCGCGACAAATTCGATATAGGCTTTCAATAACTCGATGCTATAAATCTCAGGTTCGAGCTCGTAGCGCAGCATGAGGTCGAAGGTACCGGGTTCTGGATTCAGTACAAGGATGGGGAGCGATATACCTGCAACCCGGAGATCAACGCCCTCATCGGCGTAGGCCACGGCCAGGTATTCAGTACCCCGCATTTCTAGTAATCGGGCTACTTCAGGACTACCGCTACCGTAGCCGGCTGCTTTAACCATGCCCATGACCCTAGTGCCGGGGGCCAAGTGTTGCCGATACACATTAAGGTTATGCAACAAGGCGTTAAGGTTAATTTCGAGCACCGTGCGGTGGCTTTTTTCTTCTAGGCGGGTAGCAATATGTTCAAAGGCAAAGGTTCGGGCACCTTTTAGCAGGATGGCTTCATCGTGGAAATCATCTTGCTTATATTGTGCTAGGAACTCGTCGGTATCCTGGAAATAAGCCTGTTGAATCGTCGATGGCAAGAAATTTTGCAGCACTTTAATCTCGGTACCAATGCCGATTATCCTGCTGAAATCCCGACTTTTAACCAACTCGGCCACCTCGGTGTAGAGTAATTCAGGGCTTAAGCCTGATTGCAAAATATCGGACAGGATGAGTGTTTTCCTAAAACTAGGGTATTGCCGTTTGAGAAAATCGGCGGCTACTTGTAGCGAGCTGACATCCGCCGAGTAGCTATCGTTGACCAATGCACAGCGGTTTACGGCCCGTTTTAATTCGAGGCGTAATGAAATAGGCTTTAACTTCTGGATACCCTGCATGATGGTATCGGCGCTGTAGCCAAGCTCCAGCATCAATACGGCACAATGCATGGCGTTTTCACGCGAGGCATCGTCATTAAAGGGGAGTGCGGCCACGATATCGTTCAAGCTCTCGTCAAACTCGTGCCAGGCCACTATTCTTTTGCTAGGGTACAATTCCCGGAGGTATTGGTAAATGCCGCTATGGTTTTTACAACAGATGATGGTTTGGCAAGTCTCAAACAGTTTGGCTTTCTCCACAATCTTATCTGCTTGGCTTGCAAAAGCGGCAGCATGTGCTTTTCCGATATTGGTAAAAATACCGATACTGGGCTGAATCACCTGGGCCAAGCGGCTCATTTTACCGGGTTCTGAAATACCGGCTTCAAATATTCCGAGGTCGTGCGACTCGTCGATTTGCCAAACTGAAAGCGGCACGCCCAGCTGGGAGTTATAACTCCCAGGGCTACGTACAATTTTATAATCCGCCACCAGCAACTGGTACAACCATTCTTTCACGATGGTTTTACCGTTACTACCCGTAATGCCAATAATGGGTAAGGTATAAGCTTCGCGGTGTAGCCGAGCGAGTTGTTGCAATGCTTCTAAGCTATTGTGACAAGGGTAAAAAACAGCTTCGGGGAAGCTAGTCTGCGGAATAGCTTGCTCTACCACGAAATGCCTTACCCCGCGGCCATAGAGGGCTGGGATAAATTTATGCCCATCGTTGCTGGCTGTTTTTAGGGCAAAAAACAAGGTGCTGGCCGCACGGGCCAGCAGCCTGCTATCATACAATAAAGTGTCGATACGATCTTCGTCGCGGGTTGGGCCTTGCGTGTTGCAGCCCAGCATTAGTGCTATTTGGGTGGGGCTGTATGCGTTAGCCATTGATCCATTTGTCGCGATCGTCGGGAGAGAATGCCCATGGCGCACCGTTATTCTCGATATTGTTGAACATCACGTTCCAAGATTCTGGCGAATTCGACTGTTCCAAAATCAAGTTACGGCGAAGCTCTACAATCATGTCGAGCGGATTGATCAACACAGGGCAAGCTTCAACGCAAGCATTACAAGAGGTACAAGCGCGAAGCTCCTCGGTAGAGATATAGTCGAACAGCGATTTACCGTCGTTGTAGTTGTCCTTCGTAAGTTTCGAGCTATTGCCACTGTGTTCAGGGGCGATGAACTCAGTTTTGTTCATATCGATATTACGACCAATTTCATCGGCACGGTCGCGAACGTCCATCACGATTTTACGGGGCGAAAGCACTTTGCCTGTGGTGTTGGCTGGGCAAACACTGGTACAACGGCCACATTCGGTACAGGTATAGGCCGAAAGGACTTGGGTCCAACCCAGGTCAAACACGTCGTTTGCACCAAATTTGGGGATTGGTGCATCGGCAGGGGCCTCGGCATAAGCCGTTTCTGGGTTCATCATGCTGGCCACCTCGTTCTGTATGTCAGGCATGTTTTCCATTTTGCCTTTCGCTTTCAAACGGGCAAAGTAAGTATTGGGAAAAGCCAACATAATGTGCAAGTGCTTAGAGTAGGGTAGATAGGCCAAAAAGCCAAATACCACCAGGATGTGTCCCCACCAGCCAATACGCTCCAACAAATGAAGGGTTTCAGAGGAGGTGATGCTGCCAAAGAGCATTGGCCCAAGCCAGCTACTGATAGCCAAGGCTCCGGTATCAGGATAATGACTGCCATAAACGGGGTCGCTTTGCAGTACCGTATCGGCGCCATTCATCGTGAATATACAAGTAACGAGTACTATTTCAGCAATCAGAATATTGTTGGCATCGAGTCTAGGCCAGCCATTAAGCTCACTTTTAACGAAACGAGGCAGTTTGAGCAAATTGCGGCGTGCTAAGAAAGCAAAGGTAGCTATCAATGCCAAGACCGACAAAATCTCGATGGTTGAGATGATGAAGGTGTAAAATCCACCCAGGAACTCAGCAAAAAAGCGGTGTTGACCAAAAATGCCATCCACTAAAATCTCGATGAGTTCAATCTGGGTAACGAGGAATGCCACGTAAACGAACAAGTGCAATACCGCTGCAACGGGTCGGGCAAACATTTTTTTCTGCCCAAAAGCAATGAGCAAAACGTTGCGCCAACGTTCAGGGTCGGCAGGGCTAGTCTCGGCCTTGCCCAACTGTATATTGCGCACGATGGCCGAGTACTTTTTGTAGACAAATGCTGCCGTTAGGCCAGCTATGAGTAGGAATATAACTTGTGCAACCATGAGGTAATAGACTTCGGATTATAATGACGCACAAATATAAAATAGATTAAGGGAATGAAGGCCTAATCGGGGGGATTTATTGGAAGAATCGAAAAATGTTCTTCTTTTGGGCTTTGATTTAGCATGAGCAGATGTATGTATTTTTCTTTTTTGGGGCCTCCGCCACTGCGTGGCGGCGGAGAGCCATTTGCAGGAGCAAATAGTTCACTTGCTACAAATGTGCATTTAGCACATTTGTTTTTGCTTCGCAAAACCGCTGCGTTCATGTTACGCGGCTCGCTGTCGCTCGGCCCTGCGCCCTGCGGGCTTGGTCTGGTGCTGCGCACCACCGCTCCACATCGCTAGGCCGATACGCGTTTGGAATTAGATTTTGATAGTTGATCGTCCGTTGCACTATCAATGCAAAACTCTCCTCACTCCTCACTCCTCTCTTCTATCTCCTCTCTAATTTTGTTTTTCCTCGAACAAGTACATGGCCGATTGAGGGCTAAAGAAAATTTCATCTCCCTTCAAGAACACAGGGTAATCAACCAAGAAGAGTGGCACATGGTAATCCTTCCCAACCTTGTATACCTGCTTAAAATCGGCACATACGCTAAATTGCTCTGGTTTTACCAGGTCGTAAACACCAACGCCAACAATACAGGTTAATTTCACTTGGTGCGGAAATAGCCTAGTATTTAAATTAGCAGGAACGTTAATCGCTTTGATGTCGAGTAACATTGTTTTCTCGGTCAATGCTTCTACAGGTATGCTATATTTCACCGTAGCCGGTGTGAATATTATATTTTGCCCCTTGGCGTCAAAGCTAATTTCACCGGTGCTTGGGGCACTCAAACCCTGTAAGGAGAGCGAACTCGTATAGGCCGTATCTATTTTGGCCACCACGGAGGCAGGGCCAGATATAACGACTTCCTCTGGGTTCAAACTAGGGTTGTTGATCAAATGATGCTCTGGCGCCACGCTGATATTAAAAGCGTGTTTAACGGGAACCCTTTTTTCGATTTGCTTTTCCCATTCCAAGTCAAAATCAGAAGGGGATATCGATATAATATCCACCTTGGGGTAATAGTTTTTGATCAGCAGGATCAGCTCGGAGTTACTAACGGCTTTTCGGCGAGCATCTTTGCTCATGTCAAATAAAAGTGGGCTGCCTTTTGCACGGTTGCGCATATTCAACAGCTCCCAACCGGTAGCTGAAATCCTGGCAGTAATGCGTTCCGGTACGGTATTACGCAGCAACTGCCCCTCAGGCTCTATAATGCTGAGGGGCAGTGCCAGTTGTATTTCGTAACGTTGGGATAGCTTGGTAAAAAGCCAAAAAATAAAAGCTACCACGATACATACGACCAAGATTCCCCGGTCGGTTTTAATAAACTCCCGCCAAGTTGAGCGGTAAGCCATATCTAATCGTTAGAGCTTGATGGCTGGCTGCGCATGGCAGTCGTCATATCAAAAGAAATAGAGTCGCGTTGGAAGGTAATTTTATTTTTACCATCTACTACAAGGGTAACGGTATTGTCGGTTAGCTCAACGATTGTCCCATGAATACCGCCAATCGTAACCACTTTAGAACCACGCTCTAAGCTAGCGATAAATTCACGCTGTTTTTTGCGCTGGTTGTTCTGAGGACGGATTAGGAAGAAATATGCCACAGCAATAATACCTCCCATGAAAATCAACGACATGAAGGGATCGCCCTGTGACTGTAAAAATAAAGAATTCATGAATTGGATGTTTTGGAATGTTTTCTTGAAAGTGCAAAGTTAAGCACTTACGCTTATATAATGGAGGCTAGACCTGTTTATCTTTCCGTTGCTGCCACCATGCTTTAACGGCATTGATTCGAGCTTGGACAAATTCGCTGCCGATTATTTTTCGCGCATACGCCCTGGGGACAATCGCTACGCCATTGTATTCTGATAGCACCTTGATGAACTCTGCCCCGATGAATACCAATTGAGAGGAGTAGTACACCCACAATAAAATAACCACTAATGACCCCGCAGCACCGTATGCCGATAGGAAATTAGCGTTGGCGATGTACACTTCTAGCAATGCTTTACCTATCCAGAAGAGTATGGCGGTGAGAAAGGCCCCTGACCAAACATACTTCCACCGGAGCAAAGCATCGGGTAAAATCTTGTATATCAAGGCAAAGAATAAGGTAATCAATGCAAACGATAAACCTACATTGAGTGCCCAAAAGAAATAATCTGTCAAGTAATTGAGCAGTTCACTAAAGGTGCTCGCACTCAGTTTTTCTTGTAGCCAGGCCTTGTTTTCAAGCACAAACCGATTAAAAATAACGAGTAACGCATTGATAATCAAAGAGGCTAGCAGTAAAAAACCAATGCCCAGCAACATGCTGATTGAAATCAAGCGGTTTATCATCACTTGAAGGAAATGCTTGCGACGCTCTTGGTATACACCGTAAATACTGTTTAATGCATCTTGTAAGGCGTAAAATGCGCCCGAGGCACCAAAGAGTAATACTAGGATACTCACCTGAGCAATCCAGCTTTTCTCTTTTGAACTTTGAAGACCTTGTACAACGTTGTGTACTTGTTGGGCTACATCGGTACCGAAAAAATTACCCAGTTGGCCATATATTTCCGCAGAAACCGACTCCTGTCCGAGCACTGTACCAACCAACCCAATCATGATAATCACCAGGGCTGGTAATGAAAAAACGGTATAGTATGCCAAGGCTGCCCCCATACGTAAAACATTATCGCGCTGATATTCCCTGAACGTTCGGTGTGTCAGGGTCCATGCAACGGATAAACCATGTTTTATTTTAAGGAGTATGGGCATTATTATAGGATTAAACAGCTACCTCGAAGTCGCGAAGGGTATCGTTCAAGGACGTTTTCAAATCTGTACTTTCCTTGCGTTTGCCTATAATTAAGGCACACGGCACGTTGTAGGTACCCGCAGGGAAGGCCTTGGGGTAACTGCCAGGTATAACGACGGAACGAGCGGGTACTCTGCCTTGGTAAATTACGGGTTCTGGCCCTGAAACATCTATGATTTTAGTGGAGGCAGTGAGTACAACATTGGCGCCTAGCACGGCTTCTTTTTCTACGTGCACACCTTCAACGACAATACAGCGTGAACCAATAAAACAACCATCCTCGATAATAACTGGACTAGCTTGTGGTGGTTCAAGTACGCCACCAATGCCTACGCCTCCGCTTAGGTGGACATTTTTGCCAATTTGGGCACAGGAGCCTACCGTGGCCCAGGTATCAACCATGGTACCGCTATCTACGTATGCACCGATATTGACATAACTAGGCATCAAAATCGCCCCTGGTGCGATAAAAGCCCCATGTCGAGCAACGGCATGCGGTATAACCCGTACACCAAGTGCCGCATAATTGCTTTTAAGCGGTATTTTATCGTGAAATTCCATGGGGCCTGCATGGAAGGTTTCCATCTTGCGGATAGGGAAATACAGCAACACTGCTTTTTTAACCCATTCGTTGACCTGCCAGCCATTTTCAGTAGGTTCAGCGGTGCGAAGGCGGCCTTTGTCTAGATGTTCTATAACGGTTTCAACAGCGTTTTGAACCGATTCTTGTTGAAGCAAGCTCCGTTCAGACCAGGCTTGTTCAATTATACTACGAAGTTGTTCCATCGGGATTTAACTTTTAAATGGCTACACTAGGGCAATCATCGAAATTTCAACGTTTACCGAGCGTGGAAGGGTTTTCACGGCCACCGTTTCGCGGGCAGGTGCGTTGGCCTCGTCAAAATACTTTGCATATACCTGGTTAACGGCTGCAAAGTAAGCCATATCGCTCAGGAATATACTCGTTTTAACCACTTGCTCAAATGAAGAGCCAGCGGCCTCTAATACAGCCTTTACATTTTCCATCACTTGGACAGTCTCTGCTTCGATACTAGCTTGAACCAACTCGCCAGTTTTTGGGTCAAGGGCAATCTGGCCGGATAAAAACACCATGCCATTGGCTACAACAGCTTGATTATAGGGCCCAATAGGCGCTGGGGCATTGCTCGTTTTGATGATTTGCTTCATGTGACTATTGTTTATGCAGTTATAAGCAACGACAAAAGCCCTGTATAGCGAGCTATCAGGGCAATGTATCGTAAATCTTCGAGATTAAGCTTTGGCTTCTACCAACACTTTTCCACGATAGTACAGAGCACCCTCGTGCTCATATGCACGGTGGAAAAGGAACGCTTCGCCAGTTACTTGGCAAACGTTCACGTTAGGTGTTTCAAGTTTTTTGTGCGTACGACGTTTGCGTTTGCGCTGCTTCGAGATTCGGTGTTTGGGGTGTGCCATGACCGTAATGGTATTTAATGCTTAACTAATGTATGTTTACTTGGACAAATGTCCAGGTCTAATCCTTTAACTTTTTGAGTTCGGCCCAAATCGGGTTGATGGGGGCTTCCTCTTCCTCACTGAGGTACTTAAGCGCTGCTGGATTGCAGGTCAAGTTTCCGTTTTCATCGAGTGGGTGTGTGCGTTTAATGGGCAAATGCAACACGATGAGCTCGTAAATCATGTGGCTAATGTCCAACTGCGCCGTGCTTCGGGCTAGCCAGAAAATTTCAGCATCCTCGTTCGGTTGCTCCTGCCCTTCGGCTACGTACTTGCCCAGCAAGCGCATCTTGCCTTTGATAGGCATGTGAAACGCCTCTGCGCAGCGGTCGCAGGTTGCAGCCATCAAACCATTGAAAACAAAGCTTAGTACCAGCATGTCGTGGCGCTTGTCAAGTTGTAACTTGACTTTAATACCGCAACGATCTACAGGTGCTTGCTCAAAGTTTTGAAAGAACTTACTGCTCAACACAAACTTGTAGTGGTGAATACCATTTTTAAGACCTGCGAGCGGTAAAATGTATGGCGCTGTTTGTCCCACTGTTTATGCTTTTTTAGAACGGAGTGCAAAGATATATTTTATTTTTCACTTACAAGCAAATACGTTTATTTATTTTCGGTAAGTAATTCATCCGAGCGCTTAAAACATAGTCGCTGCGCTAAAACCGGGTCGTCGAAATCATGCCAAGCGTTATCGGGTGCTCCTTGAACGCTTATCAGGCTAATGCGGCTATGCTGGCGCAACCAACGTTGCAGCAATGCCATGTCGATTTGAGGCATAAATGGAACCGTCAGTAGGATACTTCTTATTGGGCTGTCGAGCCAATGATTCAAGCATTGCTCCAACTTTTCCTGAGCGGCCCAGTCTTCGAGTGTCAGGTATACCGTTATCCAATCATCAGATAGTTCTGGCAAGGCGCTCTTATAGCTCACACTGACCTGACCCACGGGGTTTAGGCTAGGGTATACCAAAACTTGTTCCATGGCTGGAAATAACTCGGGGCGGCTGGTCATAAATCCCCAACCCGAACTAACCCAATGGGCTATCCAGGTGTCAATCCCTTGATTGGCTTGTTGGTTCCATGCTGCCTTTACACTAGAGATAGGTTTTACCAGAAGTTCTAGTAAAAGCTGTGCCGCACGCTGGGGTAGGGGCACACGCGTACCATTATGCCGGTTGTACAAGTAATACAACTCCTGCGATTGCTCCAGTTGGCAAAAGGCAAACAAACAAAAATATTGTTCTGGGAGTGTTACCATGATACAACAGAAAAAGCCCTAACCTATACGGGCAAGGGCTTTTATATCAAAAGCGATAAATGACTATGCTTCGTCGGTAGTCTCTTCTGTTGCAGGAGCTTCTGGAAGATCTTCGATAACGATATCTTCAACAACTGGAGCTACTTCTTTTTTAGCTTTAGGTGCAGCAACTTTAGCAGCTGGAGCATCCGAAACTGCTGCTACTTCAACAGGCAAGATGTTCACGAACAAACGGTTCAAACGTTTGCGTTGGAACACTACAGTACCATCTGTAAGTGCAAACAATGTGAAATCGCGACCCATACCAACGTTCTCACCTGGGTGGTATTTAGTACCACGTTGACGAACAAGGATGTTGCCTGAAATTGCGTGTTGACCTCCGAAAAGTTTTACACCTAAGCGTTTACTTTTACTATCGCGGCCGTTGTCGGAACTACCGACACCTTTTTTGTGTGCCATGACTTATTTAATGTTTTGCAATGAGCAATTAAGCGATGCTGTCAATTTTGATTTTTGTGAACTGTTGGCGGTGACCGTTCAAGCGACGGTAGCCTTTACGACGTTTCTTCTTGAAAACGATAACTTTGTCGCCCTGAACGTGGCCCAATACGGTAGCGCTTACTTTAAGTTTTAAAGTAGGAGCTCCAACGTTCACAACGCCTTCGTTGTCCGTCAAAAGTACTTTGTCAAATGATACTTGCTTCCCTTCGTCCTCAGACAAACGGTGAACAAATATTTCTTGGCCTTTTTCAACCTTGAATTGTTGGCCGGCAATTTCTACAATGGCGTACATGTTGTGCAGTATTAGAAATACTAAATAATCTATAATGGCTTTTATCAGAAGCGGGTGCAAAGATACGTTAATATCGGAAAACCAAAAATGTTTCGTGATTTTTTTTAGATATTTATCTTTAATAGGTTTTAGGTATTAGTTATTAGGGCTTAGTTAGCTTTATGCCGGTCCCTGCGTTAGCGATGCGAAGCGGTGGCCCGCAGGGCCAGACCGAGCCGCCCAATCTAGAGGCATTTATTAAAACGTCTCCTGTGAACAAGGGCGGCGATGGGCCGAGCGAAAGCGAGCCGCGAAGCGTAGCGACGGCGCGCTAGCGCCGGAACGCCCACATTATAACTATGAACTATGATTTATGAACAATGAACAATGAATTCTTTCCATTAAGCGTCTGCGTAAAGCGACAGCTTAAATATCTAAGAACACTCCTTTGTCGGTGATGCGGATCACCCTGAGCTCCTCGCCACGAGTCTCCACGTCGCTGCTGCCCGTTTCCAAGCGCAACACGCCCCGTGGGCACACCGATTGGCATACGCCGCAGCCCACACAAGAGGCCCTGACAACGTCTTGCCCCCGCTGCGCGTACCAGCGCACGTCGATACCCTGCTCGCAATAGGTGGAGCAATTGCCGCAAGAAATACACTGCCCGCCGTTTACCGTGATGCGGAACCTCGACTTAAATCGTTGAACGATACCCATGTACGCAGCCAAGGGGCAACCAAAACGGCACCAAACCCGGTTGCCCATCAAGGGGTAAAAGCCAGTGCCTACCACGCCCGCGAACCAGCTGCTAATCAGCAAACCATAATATTCGCGCACTTGATAACTGAAACTCAAAGAGCCCGTGAAAAAAGTAATCAGGACTAAAATAGTCATGATTATAGCCAGCACCAGAACGCCATTGATAATGTAACGCTCTATTTTCCAGGCTCTTACCGATTTGTCGGAAAGCTGCCTGAAGGGGTCGCCCAAAGTCTCGGCCAAACCTCCGCAACCGCAAACCCAGGAGCAATACCAACGCTTACCATAAAAATAGGTGAGCACAGGCACGCCCACCAAGGCCAAAAAAATGCCCCAAACGAGGATGAATATGCCAAAACTGCCCCCGGCAATCTTTGATTGAATGTTGTAGTCGAAGAAAAAACTATAATCCAGCGGCCAGATATTTTTCAAATCTACCGAGGGTTGGTTCAGCAAAGTAAGCACCTGCGGTATGGTAAACGCAAATACCAACTGGAAAAAGAGCACCGAGGTGGTGCGCAGCACCTGGTATAAATCGTGGCGGTACTTCGCGTACATCCTGAAACCCATCACCAGCATCACCAAGGTGTACAAGAAGCCGTACAGGAACCATTGCGAGGCGTCTTGGCCACTCATAAATCGGCTCACCGGGTCAAGCAACAAGATCCAATTACTGATGTAATGGGGGTAAAAATATAGCAAAAGGTAAAAGCCGATGAGGTAAAAGCCGAATATAATACCCCATAAACCCCTGTTAGATAGCGATTTGTGGAATACGCCATCGTTTTGTATACCCGCTGGGCGCAAAAACCGGGGCAGCGTGTAAAAGAGCCCACCCAACAGGGCCAGCACCAGCGACAAGATGAAAAGATTTCGATTATTGTCCGCCACAAAGCCTTTGCTCGAGTATTTACTGAGCCACAGGAGGTATTGTTTTTGGTCGTAGGCACTCATTCTATAGTCCCATTCGGGCGCATTTTGCGGCGCTTTTCCCGCTGCCCAACGATGTTCTTGGGCCGTTCGTGCACGCTCGAGCATGTTTTTGAGCTCTTTTACTAAGCCAAAAATATTGGGCTGCTCTATGCTTTTGACCTGTTGTAATTCCAACTGGATGGCTTCCATGTGGTATTTTGCCTTTGGACTAAGCCCTGCGTGTTGTTTCACGGCTTTATCTAAGGCGCTGGGGCTCAGGGCAAATTGCCCCATGAACATGGTTGCCGTGAAGAGTATCAGGGCGGCCATGCTCATGCTAAAACCAATAATATGTAGCGCTTTTTTCATCGTTGCCTAAAGATTAGATTTTTTGGGCGCCCCGCCGCGTTGCGGCGGCGGTCCCTTCTGGGCTCCCTAAACGGTCGGTGCGCGTTGCGCACCCGCGCTACGCGCGGCCCGCCAGGCACCTGGCGCGGTTAGCCTAGCTGTTTTTCAAGCCTAAGAACTGTAGTACTTGGTCGAGGCTGCGCTTGCGGCGCAAACTCAAGTTGGTACCTTGTTGACGGTTGTATTGATCAATTAATTTCTGTTCGTACTGTTTGCTCAACTCTGGGTCAAAGTTGGCGAGGCTAAGGTCTTGCAACACCTCGGTTACAGGGCTAGCCAGTTTAATCCAACGCTCGCAAACTTCTTGTCGGTACCGAATGCCCATGAGGTTGAAGCCCAAAATTTTCTGGGTGTTTTTATCGTACACCAAGCGGATGCTCTTGTTGCCTTGTGCATTTTGCCAAAACAAGGCAGCGCAGTCCGGCTGCTCGGTATTGGGTACAAAGCCGTATACTTGGTATTCGAGGTCAAAAAACTTGGCCGAGTTGAACCATATACCAGGTTGATAAACTTCTTTCTTGCCGCAAATGACATAGGCGATGGTTTCGCCCATCATGCGGCCGGTGTACCAGAGTGCTTCAATGGGCTTGCGGCCAGGGGTGGGGTCTTGTATTTCAGCACAATCGCCGATAGCATACACATCGGGCACGTTGGTTTCAAATTTATGGTTCACCAGCACACCATAGTTGCAGGCCACGGGGCTGTCGGCCAAAAAGTCGATATTCGGCTCAACACCGATGGTAATGCCTACAAACTGGCAAGCTATTTCGGCGCCGGTATTGGTCACCACCGCTTGAACGTTGCCTTGCGCATCACCTTTTATAGCAACGACTAGTGTTTCATTGTGTAAATCAACGCCGTGTTTTTTGATATGCTGATTAACCATGAACGATTCCTCGGCTGGGAGTACCCCACCATAAAAACTACGCTCTTTGACCAACATGGTACAGGGGATATTGCGACTTAAAAGCATTTCGGCCATTTCAACCCCAATGAGCCCGCCACCAACTACCACGGCACGTTGCGGTAATGTTTTGGTATGCTTTTCCATTAAAGTAAGGTCCTGCCAATGGTATAGTCCTTGTACCCCTTGCAGGTCTTCACCTGGGATACCTAGCTTTTTAGGTTTAGAACCCGTTGCTATAATTAGCTTGTCGAAGATAAGTCCACCGCGCTCAGCAAATTTGAGCTGTTTAGCCACGAAGTCGATTTTTTCGACATGGCCGTAAATTAACTCGATGTTGTTCTGCTCCCAGAAATCATCGGCATAGGGTTTGGTATCTTGGTAGCGCATATGTCCCATGTACACGTACATCAACGCTGTACGGGCATAAAAGTGCTCCGTTTCGGAAGAGATGACCGTGATACGGTGTCTCGACATTTTCCGGATGTGCCGAGCTGCCGTTATGCCACTGATGCCGTTACCAATGATGACAATGTGCATACTTGCGTTAAATTTTTTTTAAAAAAGATGGTTGATTCCACCTTTTCGGATTGATTTTCGTACTACTATATAGTATAGATGCACAATCGCAGTGCAAGAACGCCAAAAAAAATTGGATGAACAAGGTTAAGCCTATGAAAAAGATTGTTTTACTGTTTGTCGTGGCAATATTTAACGCCAAGGCACTTTTTGCCATCAACTTCCAAACGGATATCGACCGGTTTATGAAAACGTATGTCAACGACGGCTACGTCGATTACCAAGCCATCAAAAAAGCCGAGCTGGATGTGTTGTTGGATAACCTGGCTGCCGTACCACTTTTCGAACTGGATTCCAATAGCCAGAAAGCCTTAATGATTAACGCCTACAATTTGTTTGCTATCCGGGAGGTGTTGAGGCATTACCCCGTCACCTCTGTGCGCGAAGTATTTGACTTCTTCACCTTTACCCGTTACAAGCTGGGCGGGAGCCTGTACACTTTGTCGCAACTGGAGGAGGCTATATTTGCCCGCTTTGAAGACGAACGCGTGCACTTTGCCTTGGTTTGTGCATCGCGGGGCTGCCCCCCATTGCCTTCGTTTGGCTTTAACGGTGCTGATATAGAACGACAGCTAGATGAACGCTGCCGGTTGATATTCAACGACAAAGATTTTATTTACATTGATGATGCACAGTACACGGTGTACTTCTCTGAGTTGTTTAACTGGTACCAAAAGGATTTTGGCCCAGATTTATTTGACTACGTAAACCACTACCGTAGGGCTGAATTGCCCAAACATTACAAAACAGCTTACTATCGCTACGGCTGGACCTTAAACGACTTGGCGTTTGTAACGGGTAAAAAACAAAAGAAAACGAAAACGCGTTATACTGACGATTGAGAGGATATATTTGAAGTTTTGCTTTCCTGAAAAACATGCTGCTGAGTGAAAAAAATCTCCCAGCGGCATGCTTTTTAAAGGATAATAAGTACTACCTATACGGGTTAGGTGCCATGAACAAGTAGCCATAGTCTTGTACACTATTCCTGCGCCAGTCGTATTCAATTTTGAAACTGTCCAAGTAATAGTTGAAATACGCTTTTGCGGAACCCGACGGAGGTGAACTTGGAATAAAATAGGAGCCTCCAGTACTGGGATTGTACCAAAAATCATTAATGACCCCACCTGGTACTTCTTGTACCCGTATTTTATCGTTACCTGTATTGAGTTTGGTGATGATAATATCTGTTTCACCCATGTCAATACGACAAAGGCTACTAGGGCAGTTACCTTCCTGCGGGTGAAAGCCTGACCATGCCTTGTACTTTTTGACCCTATAAGAGCCAACAATAATGTCGCGCATATCCTGTGTGGTGAAACTGTAAATCGGCGACCAGGCTCCTGGAACACCATTTACCTCAACTCGATAACGCCAGTAGTAGGTCGAATTGGAGTTGTAGCCATATGTCCAATAGTTACCACCGTACAGTGCTTGTCCTGGATCTAGTAATTTTTCAAAAGGGTTTGCGGGGGTAGGGCTAAAAAAAAAGGCGCTATCATGACAAACTTGCAACCTGTACCTGCTGGGTGCTTGTATTGGGGGGAGGTTATACACAGGGAAGGGTAACTTTATGTTTTCCCAGGGTCCGCCGGGGTAAATGGTATCGAGTACAACGTTAGGCTGAATCCCTGCTTGGGTACTGAACTGCCTAATGGACGACCATCCGCTTTTTAAAGACCCCCTTGCCCCCCTGACCCTCCAGTAATAAGTGGTCGATGGCTGTTGGTTCAGGGTTATACTGGTGTCGGTAACGGTCAGGTTTTGGACTATCCCTGTAAAGGCATCGCTCGTGCTTACCTGCAACTCGTAAAGGCTGGCCGAGTCGCAGGTTGACCAACGTAGGTAAACGCTTGTTCCCAAGCCCGTGCTGTTGTTGGCCGGGCTTATGCTGTAAATCGTGCAGCCAAGTGCCGTGGGTTCTGGTATCACCGGGTCATCGGGCTTACACTGGCCGAAGAATGTTCCAAGTACCAATAAACCCAGTGCTTTAAAATATATTGTACGCATGATGATATTAGTTTTGATTAACGATTATTTTTTTGTGTTCCTTGATTTGGCCAGATGTGACCAGGGTAACTATATACACGCCCGGCGGCAAGTTTTGTACCTCGTGTTCGGTATCCGTGATGGGTAAAACAAGAGATTCTTGGACAAGTTGGCCATACGCGTTATACAGTTTGATTAGCCCCTCCGTTTCAAGCCCCTTAATAGAAACAACGAAGCTCCCTCCATTCGGGTTGGGGTAAGCGGTAAAGCTATAGGGTTCGGTAACGGGCGGCGCTAGCCTAAGCTCCAAGCCATTGTAGTGGTCCCATGCATTGTTCTGTGTATGTACATCGCACTGCCCTGCCCGGTTAGGCGGGCTAACCTGCGGCATGCTTGTCCGCTGGTAGTAGCCAAACGAACCGCCGTATGCGGGTTCGCGAGGGGTTTGCTGAGAAACATAAACACGGGTAATACCATTTTTGGACACTGCCGCGGCATTGATCTGAGCTTTTTCAACGGCGAAGGTATCTTGCCTGCCAAGGCTGGTATTGTAATTGTTCAACATGTAGGAAAACACGTTCACCGAGCTCCGCTGGTATTGTTTTTCACCGTTGTACAAGGGCGCGGGGCGTTCATACCAAGTCTTTAACTTGTTGCGGGTAGAAAGGTAGAATATTTCAAGACCTAAACCAGGTACATCCCTAGCGCTCACGATTTGCCTGATGTCGTTCACCTCATCTATCACCTCGTTTTTCCACCCAGTCGCTGTTGGTCTCCAATAGGCAAGCCTGTGCTGGACAGGTACTGTTTTGAGGCGTTTGAGATAATAGATATTACCAATACTGGAGTGTGCTGGAAAAATGTCGCCTGCACAATCGTTGTACTGTACCGAGTAAGGCTGGTCAACGGTAGTGTTGGTACTAAAAACAACATAGTTGCTGTTACATGCTGGCCCAGTAGGCGATGTCACCCTCCAAAGATGAAAGTCCGTCCCTTGATAAACTAATGTGCCCGCATCATCAACGTTCAATGATCCACGCACCCCTGTTACGTTGGTTACATGACGGAGGTACTTTGATTGGGCTGTACAAAATTCAAAATAACATAATAATCCTGATGTATTGGCATAATAAATCCGTTTGGGATGAATATTGTTTGCTGGTGCAAAAACAAGGCCCTGTGTAATGCTTACGTCTGCGGGGTAGGTATTATTTGGGTCAACCTTAACAGTATTTACACAACCTTGGGTGCAGTTTGCCAACTCGTTGTATGACCATATCCTGTTGTCTGTACCTACATAGTAAACAACCCTTTTAGGACTTGTTCCGTTATCATATTCAATAGCCATTGGGCTATTCAGCTTTACATTGGTGGCACAATTTGAGTGTGTTCCAGATATATTAATACGATTGAGCCTCGTAACGCTTGATGACGTGTAGAAAGCCGTTTCCACGAGGTTTTGAAAGGCTTCGCCAACCACCATTTCCGATGCTACATCAGTGGTGCTCGACTGGCTAGCATCCTGCAATTCTGCAAAGTTGAAATTCTGCGTGGTGTAGGGTGTACCGTTCAAGGCCGCTAAGTAGGCAGCCCGTTCTGGCACATCAAAGCTGCTCCATAGTTTACCGTTGGTTCCTACCGCGTAGTTTATCATGGATGGCCTATAAACCCTCACATAGCCAACCACGAATGGGTCTGTTGTTCCTGTATCGTATGAATCATCGTTATGCTTCCAATTAGTCAAGTATATCATCAGTTTTACGGGTGGAATACCCATCAATGATGTCCTTATTTCGTTGCCGTCGATAAAAAAGCTTACCTTGGTTGGGGTCCAAACTACAGTGTAGGTATGGAAATTCTTGCTTGGATCCGAGTCTAGCCACCTGTAGTAAGTAGCACATTCTTTACAGGTAGGCTCTTGGTAAATATTATCCTGTATGGTAGCAAAATATTTGAAGGGGGAACCATCTAAAAAGCTTGTCACACCATCAATGGAAGATTCTGATTTGTAAGTTTCAAATACATCTATTTCATAGCCAGCGCAGCCATTAATACCATCTGGGCAGTTGTTCGGATGTGGGGCTGGAAAGTAGCCTGCATCACACCAATTGTTAATTGGGGCTGGATCGCAAACATCAGCGGCCCAGTAAGACTGCCAAAGCCAAAAAGCTGAAAAATCGCTATTTTGCATAGGGAGTTTCGCCCTTATTTCAAAAGCACCGTAGTCGAATCCCCAAAATTCAGCATTAGGATAATCATTATCGGTGCATCCGTAGTCTCCATCATAGCGGGTGCGCATAAAAGACGCTTTCTGCTTGGAAAGTATTTGCGTTCCGTTGTAAATTACCGAGTAATTTGGGGTAGGAGCCTCCTCTGCAAACAAACTTAGCAGACCATTTGATACCTGTACCTGGTCCCGTGATATAATCTGTGCAGCAGTGTTCGTGGAAGGGTCCAATACTCTGTAAGGCACATTACCAACCTCTAAGTCCGTCCATTTAGCATTCGGCCCGTCAAACAAATCATTTACGTTAGTGTAATCAAACTCATCGTTCCATACCAAGGTGTAATAGCTCAAATCCAGCCTGCGTTGTGCGTGTAAGTTAGAGAGGCTTACCCCCCCCCCATAACAAAAAATAAAAATCCTTTAAAAAGTGTTTTCATGTGGTGAATAATTTAGTTCGAAGCAAAGTTAAAAAATAAATTTAATATTGTTAGATATGTATGTTGTTTTTTTGATAAATCGAATTGGATAACATCTATTTTTTGCAAGAATTTTTAACGCCTTTAAATTTATACATTGGTAGCATTCATCATAGTTCTAACAAGTAGAAATTTTAGTATAATAAATCATTTCTACTAAGTAAAAAATAGCCTAATATTGGCTATCGTACAATACTTCTTGCAAATTATCGCTTACCTTTGCACCGATTCAAAACGTCGACACATGAAAATCATCTGCATCGGTAGAAACTACGGCGAGCATGCCAAAGAGTTGAACAACCCAATCCCTGAACAGCCCGTGGTGTTTATGAAACCCTCTACGGCTATCTTGCGTTCGGGCAAGCCGTTTTATATCCCCGCTTTTACACAAGACTTGCACCACGAGTGCGAGCTGGTATTGCGTATCTGCGATAATGGCCGACACATTGCGCCTAAATTTGCCATGAAGTACGTGGATCAGGTAACGGTTGGTATCGACTTTACCGCGCGTGATGTTCAAAGTCAGCTCAAAGCTAAAGGCCACCCTTGGGAAATAGCCAAGGCATTTGATAGCTCGGCACCCATCGGTGAGCTTATTCCTTATGACCAAGCCTTGAACGAAAAGGGCAGCATTTCTTTCTCGCTCCGTAAAAATGGCGAGCTGGTGCAGCAAGGCGATACGGCGGATATGATTTTTTCTTTCCAGGAAATTATCAGCTACGTGTCGCAGTATTTCAAGTTGAACAAGGGCGATTTTATCTATACCGGTACACCCGCAGGCGTTGGCCCCGTTAAAATTGGTGATGTGCTTGAGGCCTATATAGGCGATCAAAAGCTATTGCACACGGAGGTGCGCTAGGCCTGGGCGTCTGCGCCAGCGATGTGGAGCGGTGGTGCGAAGCACCAGACCAAGCTGCCCTGCCCGCCGCTAGGCGAGCAGGGCAGCGAAGGGCCGAGCGAATAGCGAGCCGCGCAACGTAGCGACGGCGCGCAGCGCCGGGGCGCCCAAATTAATATGCTGATTATTTGATGTGCTAATGTGCTGATTAAGCCTGCTTATCAATGCGGGGTTAATCAGCACATTAGTAAAACATCTAGAAACTATAGGTAAAGCCTGCTCGGAAGGCGAGCGGGCTGGCATAGGCCGAGCCATACACCGTACCGGTACGATTGGTATTGGATACCCAGAGCAGGTTGTACGAAACGGTGAAATAGTAACCAAAGCCCGCATCAAAATTATCGGTGTAGCCTAGTCCCATGAACATGGAAGGCGTAAATTTAATAGGATCGTATGGGGTAGTTTCACCATTAAATTTCTGGAAAGCCCTGCCCCAGAGGTACTCAAACTCAGCCTGGGCGAAAATGGAGGAGGCAAAGCTGCCAGGGTTCTTGCCAAATGGTCTGAAACGCATGAACGGGCCGCCACCAAAGAGGTGTAAATTATCGGAATAACCGCCACCATACATGATATTCGAAAAAGAATAGGTGGTAGCGAGGCCCAGCACAAAATTACGGTGTAATTTATACCCTGCCTGTGGCGACACGGAGATGTTCCAACCTTGGAAAAAACCAAGGTTTAAGTTCCCGCCCAAAACCAAGCGTTCGCGAGCCCAGTTTTTGCGGTTGGGGTCACGTTTAGCTTCTCGTTGCTCTTTGCGGGCATCTTGTTTGGCTTCAACGTCCTCGTCAGGGAGTAGTTCATCGCTTCTTTGGCTGTAGGTTTGGCTGGTCAACAAGGCCAAGAACAACAGCAAGATTATTTGTTTCAGTTTCATCGTGTATGTATTTTAAAGTGGTCGCTTGATTGGCTTTACAGGATTAACGAAAATTATGCCTTTGTCGTTTGGTCTACCTGTACGGTTCCGGTAATTTCCCATTGACCATACTTTGGGTGCTTGAACAATTGACTGAATGCCAAAGGCTTATCGGTTTTTCGTAGCTCTGCGCTCGTAAAATTCCAAATTTCAAAACCAATCATTTCGTCGCGGTCAATCAACGTTTTAAAGTTTTGCAAAATATTTTGTCCCTTGAACACCGCTGATCCTACCGCCCGGTAAACTTCGGTTTCAAAGGCCATCGCTTTTCGGCGCATCACGGCCTTGAGCGAGTTTTCAACGTCAAGTACATCTAGTTCGTATACATCAAATGCCGCTAATTGCTCGTTGACTTGTGTTTCAATGTACTCGTTGAAACGCTTGTGGCCAGCCTCTACGCCTTGTTCACTCACGCCGTTGTTTTCCATCAGCACGGTAATGATGCCCAAGAAAGCAGGGACCTTATAGTTAAAAAAGGGTAGTGGCATGTCGTCAAGCTGCGCCGACCAGTGCCCGAGATGCGGCGGGATATTTATTTTTCCCTCGCCTTCTAAAGCGCTAATGCCTAAATTACCTAGGCTACCCTGGGTAAAATGGAACTTAGCCTGGCCCATGATTTTAAAACGCTCCGACACCGTGATGCTCTCCGCGTCTATTTTGTAGTGGATAACCCAGAGGTATGGGTTTGAACGCCGTTTCCGGGGCCCCCTTTCGATGAGCTCAAGTGTGTTGAGCTCTGTTTTTACCTTCAGGCTATTTTTCATCAAATCAAAAGTAGTATTATTCCGCCAAACATCAATGCTTTGACCAGTTTACTCGATAAGGCATAATCATCGGCCTTGCCACGGTATAAGTAGTAAACCGATAATATGCCGCTTGGTACCAACAACAAAACAGCCAATGCCTCTTTTAGTTGCCCGAGGGTATCCATAATCTGCCAGATCCAAACATGACAGAGCAAAAGTAGTAACGCACCGCTGGCCAAGGCTACCCACCTGGCATAAGACAAGCCTTTTACCACGGGCAGGGTTTTGCAGGCATGTTGAGCATCGCCGGGGTAGTCCTGTAGGTCTTTCACTTGTTCGCGGTACAAGGTGCTTAAACCTGCAAAAAATATGTATTGGTTCAAAAGCTCCCGGTCAAAACTATGGCTTTGTAAATATTCGGGCACTATTAAATAGTATAATGCTGGCCCCAGCGCACAAACAATAGCTACCAATAAGTTACCCCAAAGCACACTACACTTTAGTTTCGCGGCATAATAGTATAGGGCCAAGGCTATGCCTGTTAGGCTGATGACATAATATAAGCTTTGCGTAAGGGCACCAAAGCCAAGTGCGAGTAACAGGAGCACAGCAACAGCAGTTTTGGCCTGTACCACACTTATCGGTTCGGGGATATAACTTTTGTGTGGTTTATTGAGCCCGTCGATATTTCTGTCAACAATATCGTTCATGACATAGCCAGCCGCCATGACCAATAAGATGGCCATGCAAAAACTAAAGAAACGGAAGGTGCCAAGCTCATCTATCGATGGCTCGAACAAGCCATAGCGGATGGCTAGGAGGGTAAACCCGGCCATCAGCACATTGGGCCAACGCATGAGCTTGAGCCATATGACCAAGTGGGCCAGCATGCGCTAGTCTATAAAGTCCCAGTGCCCGTTAAAGCTGAGCACCTTTTCGATGACATCCCTGGCGCAACCTTGCCCGCCTTCATAAGGCGAAACGTATTGGCTGAGTTCCAAGATTTCGCGGACGGCGTTGGCGGGGCAGGTGGGTAAGTGTACCCGACGCATACATTCATAATCGGGTAAATCATCGCCCATGTACAAGGTGCTGCCCAGGTCGAGGCCTGTTTCGGCCACCAAGTCTTCCATCACCTCAAGCTTGTCGAAGCGGCCCAAGAATATCTCTTGTACACCCAAATCACTGAGGCGGATTTTGATACCTTCTGAACGGCCAGCGGTGATGATGATGATGCGGTAACCTTTTTTCAAGGCCATCTTCATGGCAAAGGTATCGCGCATGTTGATGCGGCGCAGCAGCTGGCCATTTTCAAGTACGTGGCAGCTACAGTCGGTCAACACACCATCTACATCGAAGATGAAGGTGCGTATATCTTTAAATTTTTCTAGGGCATTCATGCTTGGGGGCTATTTGTTGTTGGAGCGCCATTCGTAAACCCACTGTGCCTGAATCATTTCCAGGTGGCTTTCGGTACATTCTTCGGGTGTGCCTACAAAGTTGGGGATGCTCATAACCCAGTCGCGTAGGTCGGTGAAACGGATGCGGTAGATTTTCGACTCGTCGAAGTCATCGCCAAATTTGTCGTATAAGCCCATGGCCACATCTTCGTGGTCGGCCCATTTTATTGGTAGATCGTCTAGGTTCATGTTGCTTGGGGTTTAGTGTTCGTGCCCGATGATTTGACGTTGGTCTGGTATAGTTACCACGATTTGTGCATCATCGTCGAGGATGATACACTGGCAGCCCAAACGCGATTCAAGCCTGGGGCGTATGGCTCGGTCAATAAAGTCTTCTTCTTTCTCGCTGATTTCTTCCAGGTGCTCATCGCCTTTCTCCACGTAAAGGTGGCAGGTACTGCAAGCACATACGCCACCACAGTTGTGGTTTAAGTGTACGTCATGCTCTTCTGTCACTTCCAGGATAGATAAGCCTGCTTCCGTCTCTACGGTTTTACTGGGAATACTAGTATCTTCAAAATGAAATGTAATCGTTGCCATGGGGTTGGGGTTCATTGCTCGCGCAAAGGTATGTATTGTTCGCTACTTAAATGTACTGAATCTAAATAAGTTCATGTTTTCGTACAAAAATCAGTAAGAGTATGTTTGGATTTTGGGTTTCGAGGGAAAAACGAGCTGTTTTTTGATGAGCTTGCTTTAAAAAATGGGCGCATAGTGGGGCTACGTAACTATTTTTTAAAGCAAAAATCATCCGAAAAGAGCCGTTTTTCGCCGGAAGCTAAAGTCCAAACATACTCTAATTAGAATCCTTTCAACGTTATACCTGCCGTAATCCAGCGTCCTGGCATGGGAACCAAGTTGGTTTCGGTGTATTGCGTGCCCAGCACGTTGCTGGCGTTTACAAATACTTGCAGCCATTTTGAGCGCCACATGAGTTTGGCATCCCAGAGCATGTAATCATCCAGGTTCACGCGGTCGCAATAGCGCACGCGGTTGTTCAGCCATAAGTTTTTCCACAATTGCAGGTCTAATCCGGCTGTGAGTTGATGCCTCAGGTTGTCGAGTGCATAACGCGACAAGGCGGTTTCTTGGTTTTTGATGGCCCCGTTCAGGAAGGTATAATTCAAGTCGAGGGTACGCAAAACGGGGATGTCAAGGGCTTTGAAGTTCACTTGACCTACAAACTCTGCGCCGTTCATCACCACCCGCGAAAAGTTTTGCGGTTGCCAAGGGGCGTTCAATGAGTCTTTCACCCAGTCGATAGCATCTTGCCCATCGCGGCGGAAAACCGCCATTTGTGCCGATAGTACCCGGGTTTGATACTTCAGGCCCCACTCGGCAGTTAAGGCCGACTCTGGCTTCAAGTCGGCGTTGCCAATATTAGCGGCGTCTTGGTAGTATAAATCGGTGTACGTTGGTATGCGGTAGGTATAGCCCACGTTCATGAATGTTTTTAAGCGAGGGTTAAATCGATAGCCCAGGTCAATGCCGGGGAAGGCCCTAAAGCCAAAGTCCGAGTAATAATTCAAGGCTACACCAGGTGTAATGTCCAAGCTTTGGTTCAAGAGGCTAAAGCGATGTTCGGCAAAGGCGGTAGTGGTAAAGCGTTTGCGCTCGCCCAGGTTATTACTGCTCAGGCTCACGTAGTTACCTTCTAGGCCAAGCCCGGTATAACCCAGTTTGGATTGGTACGAGGCATGAAGCTCGGCACCCATGTTCTGGCTCACGTGTACATTACGGTATACATCCGGGTTGCTGCGGATAAAAATATACTCGTCGCGGTTGCGGCGCCAGTACAGGTTGGGTTTTAAGAGCCAATTGCCCGCCACGGCGCGATAGCGCAGCGCAATCAGGCTGGTTTGGGTCATCTCAAACTGCTCGGTAAAGGCAGGGCTGGCATAAAAACCATTGGCCCCGAAGGTGCGGGCAGTATAACCAGCATCAATGCCCAGGCTCGATTTACCCAACTTGATTTCCGACTGGTAAAAGGCGTTGGTAATGCGGTAATCCGTATTGTGGCGGTATCCTTTGGATGCATCGTGCGAGAACGAGAGCATGTTTTTCCACACTTTACCGGGCAGCGCCGTGGTTAAACGCACGCCGTACAGGCCGTTTTCGCCCAGTTGTAAGCCCGCTTGTAAAAATAATTCATCGGGCACCTTGGTAATAATGTTGATAGCCCCGGCAAAAGCATTTTGGCCTTGAATCCTAGCCCCGGGCCCTTTCAGGATTTCAATGCGCTCAACTTGTTGAATATCAATGGGTAAGTTCATAAGGTGGTGCCCTGTTTGCGGGTCAATCACCTTGACACCGTTAATCAGGATAAGTACTTGGTCAAAAGTACCACCGCGAATACTAATGTCAGATTGCACGCCGTGCACGCCACGTTGGCGCACATCTACCCCTGCGGCGTATTGCAGGGCCTGCGCGATGCTGATAACGGGCGCTTGGGCCAGTTGCTCCTTCGTGATAATTTGGATACTCCTTGAATTATCCGAAAAAGGAAGTTCTATCCGGTTGGTACTCACGGTAATAGAGTCGATGGCCACGGGCTCGGCCAAGTTTACCTGTGCGGAAGCCAGGCTAGATACACATAGAAAAACAACGAAAAAATAGCGAATCATAGGGTTACGATATTTGTTTTGTGCCGCAAAGGTAAGCGTATGTTTGGATTTTTTTTGGGCGCCCCGGCGCTTTGCGCCGTCGGTCCCCTACGGGCGCGCTGTTCGCTTGGCGCTTCGCGCTGCCGCCTTTGGCGGCACCCTCCGGGCACCTGGCGCTTGCTCGGCAGCACAGCTGCCTCGTGATTTGAGGATGTGGGGATGTGTGGATTTTAGGATATGGGGATGTGTGGATGACTTTTACCCACTCTGCTCTCAGCCCTCTGCGCTCATAACTATCCAATGGCCTAGCGATGTGGAGCGGTGGCCCGCAGGGCCAGACCCGAAGGGGCCGAGCGACAGCGAACCCCGAAGGGCTCCGCAAAGGAGCGTAGCGACTGCGCGAACCGCGCAACGTAGCGGCGGCGACCATCGGGAGACGCAGGCCCCAAAAAAGAATATAAACGCTATACCGCGTTTTGGCTTATATTTGCCTTGCCCGATGAAGAAATGAACCTGTATATATGATGAAACAAGATGAACCAAGCCCGGCGCTGAACTGGACCGAGTGGCTAGGGGAGAACCCGGCCTCGGTTAGTTATGTCAACGATAAGATTTACAGCATTATAACACCAAACTGGTACAAAGGCTTTTATAAAGGCGAAAATGGCTATAATTTTAGCCGAATTGACCTACATGGCGTGTCTATTATAGGTGCTTTTGCCGAGGCCATAAACTTTGAAGGCGCTACTTTTGACACGGTATATTTTGACGATGGCGACTTTAGCAGGGCTAATTTCAGGCATTGTACCTTTGTGAATACCAAGTTTAACAAGACGATTCTTACCGGGGCCAATTTTGAAGGGGCTACCTTTATGAATTGCAACCTGAACCGGGTGAATTTGTCGGGGGCGTATTTCCATGTCAAGGAAATTAGGGATACAGTGGTTTACGGCATTTCATCTTGGGACTTGAGCGTTGGGGAGCAATCGGTCCAATCGAACCTGGTCATTGAGAAAACCTGCGATTTGTACTCCGATATCCTGGCTGCGGGCAGGGTGCCTCAATCGGTTGATAATATTGAGTTGGCCCAATTCATTTACTACTTGAGCAACCATAAGAAAATGCGCGATACCTTGAACATTTTGAATGGCAAGGGCGTGCTGCTGTTGGGTAAATTTAAGGAAGGCGGGCTAGAACGCCTGTACCAACTACGCGACTGGTTCAGCAGCCAAAATTATCTGCCGATGATTTTTGACTTTGACCGGCCTGCCAGCCTGGATTATACTGAGACAATCGTGACGCTGAGCGGCTTATCGAAAATGGTGGTGGCCGATTTGTCGGGCTTGTCAGTACCGCAGGAGCTCCACGCGATTTTGACCAATTTTGCCAAGCCCGTGATTGTGTATCACGATAAGGCGCCTTATAGCATGCTAAAAGACCTTAAACGCAAGAACCCCTATTTCCACGATATTAGCTTTGATGGTAGCAACGAGGAACTGCTCCGCCTACTACCCGATAAAATAGTAGACGCAGAGGCCGATTTTGCGGCGATAATCCAAGATTTAGCTGGGGTTTACGCTAGAACATATAAATCCCCCGGGCCGTAATCATGCGGTGCCATTCGCCTCCCGATAAAATTGGGTCGTTAATAATGGATGTCATAGAATTACTCCAACGGATGTCCATGCCAATGTTGCGGGTAAAGAAAATACCTGCACCGAGCACGACTGAAAAATCGTTGGGGCGGTATTTGTCGAGGAAAATGTCATCAGCAAGACGATTCCCCTTGGGTTGCTCCATGAAACCGCCTAAAAGTCGGGCATACGAAAAGCCGAAACTAGCTTTTACCTTCATGTAGGGCCTGTTTTTCTTGTCGAGCTGTTTCCAGTCGAGGAAGCTAATCATCACGGGCACTTCCACGTAATTGAAGTGCCAGAAGAGGGTGTTCCCGGCAAGGTCAACGTTGCTGTTGCTACCGCGTTGGCTCAGGAGCATGTCGAGGCTTAACTCCCAACGGGGGTGCAACACCACGATGCCTTGTATACCTGTGTTGAGGCCAATTTTGCGGTAGCCCGCCTTGTCGTCGCCATCTACTTGAGAGAGGTTCATGCCGGCGATGATAGCGGCTTTAAACCTAGGCCATTGTTCTTTTTGCTGTGCTTGCATGGTGCTTAAGGCCGTGATTATAAGCCAGGAGGCTATCCAAATTTTTTTCATGGTATATTGATTTTAGCTTGTAATGTAGAAACGCTTGTGGAGTGAAAGCGTTAGCGTAGTACTTAAATTTGTGCAAACTTCTGCAAATTTTAGCATTTTATCGTAGTATTGCATTCCCCAAAGGTAAAAAGCAAATAGACACCAGAAAGTTTTAATCGCATGAACATAAAAGCCACTCCGGCCAACAAGAAAAAACTGGAGCAGATCTTCGAGGATTTGGGCTATGCCGTTCGGTATGAAAAAGGGCATTTCCAATCGGGATATTGCATTGTGGAGCACCGCAAGGTAGTGGTGGTGAACCGTTTTTTTGATATTGAAGGCCGGGTCAACGTGATGCTCGAAATCCTGAAAAACATTGAGGTGGAAGTGGCAAGCTTATCGGAAGATTCTAGGCTGTTTTACCGGAAAATATTCCCGGAGGGTGGGGTACAGCTAAGCTTAGATGAAATTGCCTAAATGTACATGAACATGCGTTTGATTTGGATCTTATTGTTGGCCTGCCTCGGCTGGTCAGCCTGCAACTGGGTACCCCACGATGCCAAAAAGTTTGAGATACACGGGCTGGATGTGTCGCATCACCAGAAACGCATCAATTGGGATCGGGTGCAGGAACAACCTCACATACAATTTGTATTTGTAAAGGCTACCGAGGCCGACGATTTTAAAGATTCACTGTTTGCCCACAACTGGGCAGCCTTAGGCCGTACTCGATTTAAACGAGGGGCCTACCATTTTTTTAGGCCGCAATACCCGGCGTATATCCAAGCGCAAAATTTTATTGAAACCGTTAAACTTGGTCCCGGCGATTTACCCCCAGTACTCGATATTGAAGTGGAAGGCAAGGTATCGACCGATACACTGCTGTACCGCATTGGGCAGTGGCTGCACATCGTGGAAAAACACTACGGCGTGAAACCGATTATCTACAGCTACAAAAATATGTACCTACGTTTGCTCAAAGATAATTTCCCGAAACATACGCTCTGGCTAGCGCATTATACGCGTTCTACGCCCGACTATACCAAGTGGGCCTTTTGGCAGTACCACGATCGCGGCTATGTGCCGGGCATCATTACCCTCGTGGATGAAAATGTTTTCAGTGGCACGATGGAGCAGCTCGATAGCCTATGTTTGAGTTCAGAGTGATGAGGGCAGAGAGCAGAGTCGAAAAGCCGCTCCCTGCACTCATATCTTATCGCTCATATCTAACGATGTTTCCATTCTGGTACAGCACATAGGGCTTTTTCATATTGGCCAGCGTGCGTTCATCGGGGGTACAAATTTGGAAGGATGACTTTTGCCCAGCGCGGTTTACACCAAAGTCGGAAGCGATGGCATTATTTTGCTCGTCGCGTTCAAGGACACTCAACTGTGGGTCGGCCCGGTACTCAAGGTAATACACCGTACTATCGAGTGCGATATAGATTTCGCCAGGTACTGTGATGACATTACCTGCCGGTAAGCTGCCAAACACCACGATAGGACCGTTGATACTATCCACCTGTCCGTTGGGAGAGGTGACTGTAACATGCACTTGGGCGTTAGGGGTGCGTGCTGGTTCGGTAATGCCACTTGGCATGTTCATCAGGTAGCGGTAACTCTGTAGCCGGGAACCTGGTAAAATGAACCATTGGTAGCCGAGGCAATCATAAAATCCGGTTGAATCTGGCCGCCAATATAAGAGCACCGACTGTGGGTAGCCGTTAAATGGGTAGCCCAGGTTATTAGCGAAGTATAGATTGCGGGTATCGAGGTACTCGACCGTGTTGGTACAAGTATTTTGTATGTTTTGGTATGCCGACCAAGCTAGGTCGGGCTCACTTGTTTTAGGGCAGCTTGCTGCCGAAAAAAAGTAAGCGCTGACCAACAGCAGCAAGCTGTATTGTAGCGTACGCATTATAAAAACTCTACGATGGCCTTACCATTAATTTCTGTGCTACCGTCGGGGCGTGGCAGTACCTTGATATACAATGACTTGTGGTTATTACTGCCCTGGAGTTGCTCGCGATAACCAGCCAGGCGAGGGATAGTGCCGTCGGTGGCTGTATTGTTGTCTTCACTGCGTTCTTCCACTTGTAGTACGGCATCGGCGTAGTAGTCGAAGCGATAATCGCCTGTAAGGTTGAGGCTTAGCGAAATGAGGTCGTCAATGCTATTCCCAGCGTTCAAGGCAGCTTGGGGAATGGTATCTAAGCCTACAAATACCCATTGGCTGCTAGCGTTTTGGCGGTACACTTCAATAATGTTGCTGGTGTTGCCTGCAGCAAGGGTTTCATCGGCACAATCGGCTTCATCTTTTTCGTTGATGAGCTTGGTCACCACGTCGAAGACTTCTCCGACGACGATTTCTTCAGGAGCATCAAATGACTTGATGAGTAAGTCAGCCAAGGCTACATAACTATCTAGGCAGCAAGCTGATACAAGTAAGGAAAGCGATAGGGAAAGGGAAATTAGTTTTTTCATGGTTCGTTGGGTTTAACCACAAAAATAAGAAAAAGATGTAATATGTGAGATGTGAGCGGTAAGATGTGAGTGGTAAGATAGAGCCCTCCCCCCGCTACCAACGGACGCGCAGCGGCCTGTGCAGTGGAGGGGGTCGACGCGCAGCGTCGGGGGGAGGCACAAATTAGATGTAAGATGTAAGATGTGAGCGGTAAGTCAATCATCTCAAATCTCACAACTTACATCTCACAACTCACAACTCACATCTTACCGCTCACAACTAGCTAGTCTATTTTCTTCGGTTTCGGGGTATAGATATTAAACACCCTCGAAATGTTGAAGCCCACGTAGATATTGCCTTTCAGCCAATCGCCATTGGTCTCGGTGATGAAACCACGCTCGAACATCGGTTGCGAGTTGCTGGCGTGTAGTTGGAACACGTGGCCACCCGTTTCGATATCGACACCCACGGAAAGGCTGTTTTTAAAACGTTCATCTACCTGGTTAGGCATCACGTAGTAGTACTCGGCGGTTAAGGCAACCCTTTTGGTAATCTTTTGGCGGGCAGCTGCACCGATAGCGAATACCGAGTTTTTCTCGGCGTTGGTAGCTACCAGGTTGCGGTGTACCAGGGTTGGCATCAACTGGGCCGAGAAGCCTTCGCTAAATTTACGGCCAATCAGCAATTGATGTGTATAACCCAGGCGTGAGCTGAAAAAATTCTCGCGGTCAGGGTATTGCCATTCTGAGGTATTGATGGTCATGGCGCTCATCAACAGTACCGATACAGGCATAGCTTTTTTGCCTTTGCTCTGCCACAACAGCTTGTACTTGATAAAACCATCTACCGTTTTACCGTAGCTGCTACGACCAATACCCACCATAAGGCGGTCGGTGATGCCCATGTCAATGCCTAAACGAATAGAGGCATTGTCTAAACCGAAAAAGTTTGAAAAACCGCTGGTCAACTGACCAAAACGGTGTGAGATTTTAACGTCGAGTACACCGCCAGGGGTATTCTCTAGCGAGTGCGAGTTGATAACCCGGTTGGCTTTAAAGCTAGCGCGCACCAGTTCTTTGGTCTCAACGGAGTCTTCATCGCCCAAGAGCGACAATAAATCGCCCTCGTTTTCAGGCTGTGCCCAGGCACTGCCTATGCAAAATAAGGAAAAGAGTAAGGTAAGGCTTAGGTTTTTCATGGCTGTTCTTATGATGTAAAAACGCAGGGTGACCAAAACTGGGCCCTGCGTTCACTGGATGGACAAAATATTAGTTCATGGCGTCGAGTTTCGACAAGTCAACGGTTACTTTAATTGACTTGGCCAACGCCGGGTGTTTTTTGATTTTGTAATCGTCAAGGGCCACGTTAAACTCGGCAAAAGCACTTACAACGCCTGCTTTCACGCGGAATACGCCGTTGGTGGTCACTTTTTTAGTTTCGCCGTGGATGGTCAAATCGCCAGTTACGGTTACTTTGTACTCGCCGTCTTTTTTAAAGTTTACATCCTTTATGTTGGTGATAGAACCTTTAAAAGTAGCTTTTGGGAACTTCTCTGATTCCATGTGGTTCTCGTTGAAGTGCTCCTGCATCAAGGCTTTTTTAAACTCGAAACCTTTGATCAACACGGCAAATTCCATGGCGCCAGTAGCGGCGTCAAGAACGGCATTAGCCTTGTAGTTGTGGGCTTCAATATCTTCCATTGAAGTAGAAGAGAAGAAAGAGATGTGGCCAGTTTTGGTAAAATATTTCTGGGCTTGGGTACTAGTTGCTGCGGCAAAAAGTAGTGCCAGCGCGATGATGATTCTTTTCATGGGAATGGAGATTATGCGGTGAAAAATTATTGAGCGATTAAAAAACAGCGGTTCAACTCAACGTCCATGAGCTTGCCCGTGAGCTCGCCTTTTACGTTTACAGGGGTACCTGGGTTGAGCTTCAAGGCTGCTTCATACTGTGTCGAGTCCATCTTGCAGCTGATTCCGCCCATCATGCCGCCACCGTCGATGGTGAGGTTAACGATGCCACGGTCATCGGCCTCAGCGCTGAGCACGTTGCCTTTTACCTCGATAATTTTACCGAGATATTTAGCGTTCGCGGCGTTTTCATCGGCTTCGTACTCGCTGAACAAAGCAGCTGCTTCGAGCGTGAAATCCGCTTTTACGGCCACGATGTCAGTGTGTGGTTTATTGTACATCTTGTAACCGATGTAGCCGAGTACAGCTACCGGAATCAAGAGTAGCCAGCTGTATTTGAGTAGTTTCTTCATGGGTGATGGAGGTTATGTTTAGTTATTCAAAGCGCCAGCGTTAATCCAGCTTGCCACGCGGTTAATGGTACAAGGTTCCATTTTGGGTTGGTCCTTAGGCATGGGCGAGTAGCCGGAGCCATGTTGTATACTACCCAAAAGCTTGCCATTATCTACGTAAATTTTTACCTGGGCATAGCCCTCAAGGTTCACGCTGCCCGAGTTGGCGTTAGCACTGTGGCAACCTAGACATTGGTTTTGCAGGATGGGTAAAATGGTGGTACTGTAACTCACGGCTGTGGTATCGCAGCTGGTGTTGGGGTAGAGATCCTCTTCCGAATCGTAGTAACAGCCTGGGTTAAAGGCTAAAACAGCAGCCGCTAAGGCGCCAAGAACAAGTAATTTTTTCATGGGAATGGAAAGGTTTTAATTGGATTAAAGCAGACCGTTCAATAACTAGGCCGTTTTTTTTGATTTGGGCGTTGCGGCTGCGCCGCCGCTGTCCTGCGTGCTCGCTATTCGCTCGGTACCTGCGGTACCCGTGCCTGCGGCACGGCACTCCGGCCAGCTAACGCAATAAATAATACAAGTTTTGGGCTTAATTGTTCGGTGCGCCTTGGTTGATCCAAGCCTGTATCTTGTTGATTTGGCATGCCTGTAAGGCTGCGCCGTTTTTCGGCATCGCTGAAAACCCTGACTGTCGGCGGATAGAGCCCATGAGCTCTCCTGTACCAACCGAGCCTAAAACTCCGGTGTAGGTACTAAGGTTTATACCGCCACCAGGAGAATTGCCTTGGTGACAACCAATACAGGCACTCTGCAAAATTGGACGAATATTATTGGCAAAGCTCATGTTGGTCGTATCACAGCCGCTGGCATTCTGGTTGCAAGCATTATTAAGGGCGCCTTGTTGAATCCAAGTATTGATCATGGCTATTTGTGCGGCACTTAAAGGAAGGGCTGGCGGCGGTGGCATGATTTTATTGGGGTTGGTCTCAGTGATTACTTCATAAATTTCGCTATTGCCTGAGTTGAAAGGCGTGATTTCGCCTGTTTGCATAATGGTACTGTATGATACTAATACAACACCGTCCTCGTGTGAGGCGGTGCTGTGGCAACCACTCATGGCGCAGTTTGATTGGAGCAGTGGTAATATATCTGCTGCAAAGTAAACAGAGTCCGGGCTACAGGGGTTGTTGCTGTTGGCGCTGTTATCGGTGGTGTCAATCGGGTCGACGGGAGTTGTAGAGTCGTCGAGGTAATGGGTACAAGCCGTTTGGGTAAACCCCAGTACAGCCATTAAACCGATGAGTACGAGCATGTTTTGTTTCATAGTGCGAGTCTTTTAGCAAAGCTATATAATGAACGCAAAGATGCAACGTTTCTTGTTTAATACTCAAGGTTTAAGGCTGAACGGGAATAAACTGCCGCTGAACGGGAATCGACTATATTTTTTCAAAGGTCAAGTAGTCGGTGCCACCGTTGCCGCCACTTACGTCTTCTAGACGGATTTTTGTACTGGTGCGCTCGATCACGTGCCAATCTTCAGAGATTTCTTGGAAGATTTCAGATACCAAGAAACTAAGGTAGAGCTTAGTTTGGCTGTCGTCGGTTCCGGCGCTCCAAGTACCTGTCATGGTTGTGCTGCCATAGGTTGCGGTAAGGCTACCATCGGCCATGAAGCTAAAGGTATAATTGCTAAAGTAACTGGTAGCGTCGTGGTCGGTATCCCAGTAGTAGGTTACACGCCAGTCGCCAGTTTGTACCGTTTGAGTTACATTGGTTGGTGTAGGCACGGTGTTCAAGTCATCGTCGTTTACTTTGGTGCAAGCGGTCAATGTCAAAAAGCTGATAGAAACGGTTAGGAACAACAATAGGTTTTTCATAGCTTGGAATGGTTTGAAATGAGGAATAATGTAGACATATACTTATGTCTTGTTGCAATCATGAACGCAAAGGTGCAGGCTTTGATGCATAATTTTGGGCCCTTGCCGCCGAACGGGAACAATCTACCGCTGAACGGGGAAAACCAGTGCAAATGAGCCGAAACGCCCCGCGTTAGCAGCCTGGCGCATGGCACCGCAGGTGCCAGTGGCGTAGCCACCGAGCGAACAGCGAGTGCATAAGGCTGCGACCCCAGCCGGTATCGGCTGGGGGAACGCCCAAAAAATAAAAATGAAGTACGCTTAGGCTAGATGCTCGCCTGAAATCCATTTTTTGAACACGGGCGAGCGCTCGGTGCTCACGATAACTTCTTTGCTGGTCTTGGGGTGTAGCCCTAGCTTAACCCTTGATTTTGAGCTGATGGTCATGTCTTGTACAGCGTGCATATTCACGATGAACTGACGATTGATGCGGAAAAATATGGCGGGGTCCAGCATGCGCTCTAGTTGCTCGAGGGTATAGTCCAGGGGGAGCGTTCTACCTGCAAAAGTGACCAGCAGCACAACTTTTTCCTCGGTGTACAGATAAGCAATGTCCTCGCTTTCAACCACCTTGAAACTTTGCCCAAAACGCACCATCAGGCGCTTGCGGAACTCGAGGCTTTTGTCAATATTTTGAGTTTTCAATTGCTCCAGGGCATCTGACTGCGACACTTTGCTGCGGAGGTGTGCGATAGCACGGCTGAGGGCATCGCCAAATTCTAGTTTTTTAATGGGCTTGAGCAAATAGTCGAGCGCCTGAACCCTGAAAGCTTGCACGGCAAACTCGTCGAAGGCCGTGGTGAAAATAATGGGGTTCGTAAATTTGTACACCTCCAATATTTCAAAACTTCGGCCATCGGCCAGTTCTATATCCAGGAAAGTAATATCGGGCTCGGCGTTTTCAGAGAGCCACTCGAGGGCCCCCACGACAGAGTCGATGCCTGAAATGATTTCGCAGTCGCTGTCTTGTTCCTGTATGAGTCTGACAAGCCTTTCAACGGCTAGTGGTTCATCTTCTATGATTAGTATGCGCATGGCTTAATGGGGTTTAATGATGAGCGGGACTTTTACCCTGAAATAATCAGCATGTCTAATTATTTCTATTGGCTTGTCGGTCAGCAACTTATAGCGTTGTTTCAAGTTTTCTAGCCCGAAATTGGTCGATGCGGCGTTCGTGTTTTTGGCCAGCAGGTTATTTTCCACGCAAACTTCGTGTTGGCCATCAAGGCTGCGGATGCTGATATGTAACGGGTTGCGTTTTGACACCACGTTGTGTTTTACCGCATTCTCGATGAGCATCTGGAGGGTCATGGGCGGAATTAGATAGTGCTCATGGCTTGGGGCAATATCCCAGGTAGCCACTAAATTTTCGCCAAAACGTTGTTGCAGTAAAAAGAGGTAACTTTTTAGGATGTGGATTTCTTCTTGCAAGCTAATCAATGGTTTATCCCTGTTTTGGAGGATACTGCGGTACAGGTCTGATAGTTGTTCCACATATTCAACGGCTATGCCCGGCTTTGACTCGATAAGACTAACGAGCGTGTTGAAGCTGTTGAATAAAAAATGCGGGTCGATTTGACTTTGCAAAGTTTTGAGTTGGAAAAGTATGTTCTCTTCCTTCAGCTTGGCCTCCCGGGCGAGCCTTTGCTCCCGGATGCGGGTCCAATACATAAAGGCCAAGAATATGCTCGTGATGATTATGGTCCAGAACCACCATTGTTGATAGATTGGTTTTTTGATGACGAAACTAAATTGCTCCATCTCGGCTAAGTCAAAGTTGTTGTGCATGCTTGACATCACCTTGAAGGTATATTTACCTGGCGGCAGGTTAGGGTAGCTCGCGCTGGGGTCTTTGGTTTCAATCCATTCGGGGTCAAAGCCTTCAAGTTTACGTTTATATTTAACCAGCTCGCTTGCAGCGTACCAATAGCCTTTGTATTCAAAGCTTATAAAGTTCTGGCTTGCTTTAAATACTTTTTGTACCGTTGTGTCTACAGGCGACAAAAAAAGGAGAACCTGGCTCAAGTGGGTTCGCGATTGATGCTCGCTGTTTTGATCTGGACTAGCATACAGCATCAGCCCTGCCGATGTGCCAATAACGTACTGGTTTTCGCCCAGCGGGTAAACCGTATTGATATTGGGTTCTGCTCGGTTGTTGAAGGGCGACTTGATTTTGTGTACCCGTACCTGTTTGTTGATTATTTCGATGACATCGATGGTTTTATCGTTGACGAGCACGATATTACCATCACTGTCGCTGAATATGGCGTACACGTTAGCCGAGCTTAATCCCTGGGCCGTTCCCCACTGTTGCAGCTTTCCTTTGTACCAGCAAAAAACGCCTTGGTCGGGTGTTGAGAACCAGATGCCACCCAACTTATCCTCGGTAACGGCATACACCGTTTGAACGCTCAATTTATCGACGGCCTCAATCCTTTTAAATTGTTGGCCGCTTTTGTAGCATAAGCCAGAACCATCGCTGGCAAACCAGATACGGCCTTGGGAATCTTCAAAGCTATTATAGATGTAGTTGCTGTTGAACCCATTCCGCTTGTCGTAGGTGATGCAACTATACCCGCCTCCTGCATTGGGGATAAGCTGGTTTACGCCCCCGAAAGTACATACCCAGATAGTGCCGTCGTCGGCAATCCTAACGGACAGTACATTGTTGTTGGCGAGGGCTTTGTTCAAATCATGTTTAACGACTTGCTTCGATAGGGTATTGAACTGTATAAGCCCAGATTCAAAAGTACCTATCCAAATGTTGCCTGCTTTGTCAGATGCCATTGAGGTTATGGCTACATGATTTAAACCATGTTGTTGGAGCATAGCTTTCCCGGCTCGGTCATATGAGATGGATTGAAGTCCTTTAGTGCTGGCAAACCAAACACTACCGTCGTTCAATGTACAAAGGGCGCGGGTAAGCCCAATGTTTAATTCAGGGCCAATCCATTCGAGGGAGGTGTTGAGCATGCTCAAACCGTCCCTGCCGATGCAAAACACATTTTGGCTTTTATCGGCATACAAGGCTTTGACTTGTGTGCCAGCACTGGGGTAAAGCTGTTGTACCCAAGGTTTGTTTTTGTTGATTCGAACGACGCCGTGTTGTTCGGTACCCACGTAAATCCATTGGTCAAGTGCTAGGAGGCAATTGATTTCGCCGAAATTCCAACTTCCCTTGGCTTGTAAACCTTTGAATTGGCCGCTCGCATCGAGGTATCCGAGGCCATTTTCATAGCCTGCTACCCAGAGTTTCCCTTGCGGGTCAAGGCTTGTGGCCTTTATAATAATGTCGGGTAAGCCCGCTTTGTCGTTGAGTAATTTATATTTAAACCCAGCTGTTTTATAGTTTAGTTGGCAAACACCAGCGTCGGTGGCTAGCCATATTGATTGTTGCCGGCCATCTAGGCAAGCACTGTAAATAGACAGTTCGGGTATTTGCCGCCCAGGTTTGATTAAACTGGTATCCTGGGCTTTAATAATGGCCAATCCATCGCTGTAGCTAAAGTACCATTGGGCTTGGCCCTGGGCAACGATGCCCGTGATAGGGCTATTGAACAGTTGTACTTGTTTGATTATTTTTTTGGACTTGTGGTCAATCACCACTATTTGGCCAGTTCGGGTACCGGCTAGGATGGTATCGCCTTTAAACAGCAGGTAACTGGGTTCTGAAATTTTGTACCGCAGGGAAAAGTCAAGCCCATCGTACGACCACAGGCCGTTGTCGGCACATATCCAGAGCAAGCCATGTGGGTCTTGGGTCAGGTGATGTAGACGTTTGGCGTTGAAAGTTGGTGACTGCACCAGTGTAAATTGTCCCAAGGCTATATGCATGGGCAGTACAATGCAAAGCCATAATGCTAAGGCATGGATTAAAGGGAGCTTGGGCAATTTAAGGCTAAACATCCCCATTATTGTTTCTGCATCGTAATATCTACGTCAACCTCAACGCTTTCAGCAATTTTCAAGTTAACTACTTTAGGAATTGGAATGTTGAAGTCGTTGAGCACGAGGTTAAATACTGCCTGAATCCGTATATTTTTATCGGTTACAGTCAAGTTGCCTTTAACGATGACTTCTTGGCTTACGCCGTGGATATTGAACTTACCTTTTGCCCTTACGGCATGTTTGCCCGGTTTGCTGAAATCTATGTCTTCAATAATTTTTCCCTCGTAGCTTGCCTTGGGGTAAAGCTTGGTTTGTAGATAGTTCTCGTTAAAATGTTCTTTTTGCAAGGGACTATTAAAGCCTTCAAACCCTACTACGGGCACAACGAAGGCAAAATTGCGGGTATTGGGCACCAGCACGCCTTTCAGCTGCTTGTTGCTAGCCTCGATGGTTTCCATGGGCGCTACCGAGATGAAATGCACTTTTCCTTGCTCGCCGCTGTACGTGCCAGGCGTATGCATGTTAAGCGGCGCTGGGCCACTGAGCATGCCCCAAAGTAAAAAACTGAGGAATATAAAAGTCATGGTTAAAGTCGGTTTACAAGGCTAGCGATGTTCTAGCACAACGAAGTTGCGGTATTTTTCGATATAGAGTAACGATTAAAGTATTGAACGGGAAAAAAAGCATGCCGAATGAGGAGCCAGTCGTTTTTTTAGATTTTTTTGGGCGCCCCGGCGCTGCGCGCCGTCGGCGTGCTCCGGGGTTCGCTTTGCTCCGTGCTACGCACCCGCGCCCAAAGGCGCGGCCCTACGCATGCCTGGCGCAAGCACCTGCGGCAAGGCAGCAGGTGCCAATGTGCTGATTATATAATGTGCTAATGTGCTGATGAGGATGTGAACATTGAGGATTTGAGGATTAATACTAGGAATGTACTATCCGCTTACCGCTCACATCTTACCGCTCACATCTAACATCTGGCCTAGCGCCGTAACGTAGCGCCGCCGCAACGCGGCGGAGGCCCCCAAAAAGGTAAAAATGGGTTAATGTTGCTTAAAATGGGTAAAAAAGGGGAAGGCGAGAGAATGCCAAGTTCGCTTTTACCTATTTTCATCCATTTTTACCCATTTTCACCAAATTTTACCAAAATTCACGAGCCTGTACACCAAAAAAATGTAAGTTTGCATCTATTCAACAAATGGCCCAGAAAAGTACAGGGCCGGCGTATTAAATTGGAAAAGAAAAAGTTGTTTGATTTACATTTTACTTATTTTTACACGGCCTTGAACTTGTTCATGGGCGTTGCGTTGCTTGCCTGGGCAAAATCTGGCCCTGTGCACATGTGAAGCGATTGTAAATTATTGCAAAAAAAAAATGTCCATGCATGGAAGTTGTGAAGTTTAATTAGCTTTGCGCTCATTATTCAGGGATATTTTACATTTCTTTGCAGTGAAATTTTGTAATTCCACTTAGTATTACAATTTTTGTGCGACTTTTTGGCGAATTCCCTATACCTCAGGAGAGGTGGCCGAGTGGTCGAAGGCGCACGCCTGGAAAGTGTGTAAGCTCCAAAAGGGCTTCGCGGGTTCGAATCCCGCTCTCTCCGCGCATTTTTTTAAACTATTTTATACATTGCATAACCATTAAACCACGGTTGTTAAACATCACAGCTATGAGAAAACTAATTCTCCTCATTTTCGCCATTGGATTGACGCTTGGCAGCTTGAACCTCGCTTACGCTCAAGATTCAACCGCTACTACAACTGACAGTGCAAACGCTGCTCCAGTTGAAGAACCTGCTGCTACTACAGATGTAGCTTTAGAAGAAACTGCAGAACCAGAAGTAACTGGTATGCACCAAGAATTGAAACAACAGTTCATCGATGGTGACTGGACGTTCATGTCAACGGTATTGATTACCTTGATCATTGGTTTGGCTTTATGTATCGAGCGTGTAATCACCTTGAACTTGGCTTCTACCAACACTAAGAAATTGTTGGAGCGCATCGAAGAAAAATTGAACAAGAAAGATGTTGCTGGTGCAATGGAAATTTGCAAATCAACTCAAGGCCCAACGCCTACTATCTTGTACGAAGGTTTGTCACGTGTTGACGAAGGTGCCGACTCTGTTGAAAAAGCTATGATGGCTTACGGTGGTGTTCAAATGGGTATCTTGGAAAAAGGTCTTCCATGGATTGGTCTTTTCATCGCACTTGCTCCGATGCTTGGTTTCATGGGTACCGTAGTAGGTATGATCCAGGCCTTCGCGAAAATCGAAGAAGTAGGTGACCTTGCACCAGACGTAGTAGCCGGTGGTATCAAAGTGGCCCTTTTGACCACGGTATTCGGTTTGATCGTTGCGATTATCCTTCAGATTTTCTACAACTACATCTTGGCGAAAATCGACGGTATCGTAAACCGCATGGACGATGCTTCTATCAACTTGATGGATATGTTGATCCACAACGATTTGGTTAAGAAGTAATTTTTATCTCCAATATCCATTCATTTTTAAATCGGACATGTCATGTACAAGTTCCTAACGACTAAAGGTGTATCTACCGCATTCCTTATCGGTACTGCACTTTCTGTGATTACAATATTATTAGCCATCTTTGGCGTTGGAGGTATCGATAAAGGTCTTTCAGAAGAAGCAACCAAAGAAGCCATGTACCAGGGTACATTCTTTGACTTCGGTTTGTATGCATCTTACTTCCTCGTTATTGCCTCAATCTTAGTAACGCTAGGATTTGTGGTTTACTCTATGATTAATAACTTCGAAGCTGTAAAAAAATCGCTTTTCATCGCTGTTGGCGTTGCTGTTTTATTCATCGTTTGCTGGTTAATCCTCGGCAAAAACGGTTATTCAGCAGAACAACTGGCTGAAATGGGTATCACAGAAGGTATTTCTAAGTTGATTAGCGGGATGCTTATCACCTCTTACTTCCTTACTTTTGCTTCAATCATCGCCCTAATTGGTGCTGAAGTTTACAGCTCAATGAAAAAGTAATCAATCATGATTAAAGGTAAAAACAATAACCGCAAACCACCAGAAATCAATGCCAGCTCGATGGCCGACATCGCCTTCCTGCTTTTGGTATTCTTCTTGGTAACCACTACCGTCGATTTCGACAAAGGTATCTTGGTTAAGCTTCCACCTTGGTCTGATGTTCCACCAGAAACCGATAAACAACTTACCCGCAACGTATTCTCTGTTGTGGTAAACTTGAACGACGAACTCCTTGTTCGTGCTCAACCCATGGATATCAAAGATCTCCGTGAACGTTGTAAAGAGTTTATCATCACCAACCGTGATAGCGATATCCGCCCTGATTTGGCCGAACGCCCTGACCGTGCTATCGTGTCGCTCAAAAACGACCGTGGTACTTCATATGGCCGGTACATTGAGGTGTATAACGAGTTGTACGGAGCCTACAATGACTTGTGGGAGGCAGAAGCACAGGCACGCTACGGCCGTAAATTTGATGATATTTCTGATGACCAGAAAAAAGAAATCAAAAAATTTATCCCGTTCGTGTTGTCTGAATCTGAACCAACCAAGTTTGGTGGCGAAACCAAATAGTCTTAACGACTTAAACTCAATGAATCATGCCTAAGAATAAACCACGCGAATTACCAGCGATTTCGACTGCTTCGTTGCCGGATATTATCTTCATCCTCTTGTTCTTCTTCATGGTGGTAACCGTTATGCGGACCAACACCATCATGCTTAAAATAAAGAACCCTTCAGCTTCTGAAGTGAAGAAAATTGAAGACAAATCGTTGATTTGCTACCTCTATGTTGGAACACCACTTGAGCAGTATGCACCTGTATATGGTACCGCTCCCCGCATCCAGCTTGGAGATCAAATCTCAGAAGCTAGTGACATCCCACAGTTCTTGAATAAGTTCAGGGGTACTAAAGCTGAAACAGATTTGCCTAAAATTATCGCTTCCCTCCGTGTAGATGGTGAAGTTACCATGGGTAAAGTAGACGACCTTCGCCTTGAACTGCGTAAAAACTCACAGTACAAGGTTAACTACTCTGCTAAACCTCGTGCGCGGTATTAATTTGCTGTAATGTAAAATAGTAACGGGGCTTGTTCATGTAACAAGCCCCGTTTTTTTATGCCTGCTCTGGATTGGGGTCGGGCAATAATCCAAATTGTACCAAGTGATGTTTGTGGTGTACATTGTTGAAATATAACCATTCGTCAAAACCTAGGCTGCCCAATACCGGGTGGTTTAGCCTAGCTTCAGGATTGGCCTCAAAGTAACCTAAAAAGCCCATTACTTGCTTGCGGAGTATGGCGATCGCTGCCTCTATAGAGTCAAATTGCAAAGGTGTAGGCGTATCGGGCACCAGGGCAATGCGGAAGCCTCGGGGCATGGGGACTTTATCCACGAACATGGCCTGATAACGGCGCTCAACTTTGTCGGGGGGTAAAGTAATCGGTGCTTCAAATTTACCTGTTGAAATAGATTGTACCATCACCAGGTGCTCTACCATTTGCTGGGCATTCATTAAACCCCAGGCCGCGGGCGTATCGGCGTTTAGTTTGGCCAATAGCTCAAACATTTCCGTTTCTAAAAAGTGTCGTAGTTCATTCATGAAGGATGCGTTATTTGTAAGCGAAGTTACGGAAGTCCTTTGGGAAATTTACTGTACAATAGCATATTCGTGCTAAACAGCTCGCAAAACCGCGTTAGCTGCTTGGAGGGCGCCTGCGAAGCAGGCGGTGCGTAGCACGGAGCGATAGCGAACCCCGGAAAGGAGCGGCGGCGCGTATGCGCCGCAACGCCCACATTATTTTGATGATTTTGCATTTTAGCTTAATTAACTTATAGCAAACCATAAAATGTAAGCGAATCCCGTCGTTCTGATACTTTGCTTACTACAATCTGATTACCTTTGCAGCGCAAAAAACGCCTAACCAGATTTTAAACGATAAAATAAACGTCATGCAAGATTTTTTGACTGCCTTGGGCTTACAAGCCGAAAACGCAGGAACATCTACAGGTTTGAAACATTACGGTGCCGGTGCCATGATCGAGTCATTCTCGCCCGTTGATGGTAAATTAATTGGCAAGGTAAGCACCACCACCGCCGAGGAATACGAATTAGTGATGAATACCGCTCATGCGGCATTCCTGCAATGGCGCAACATCCCCGCACCAAAACGCGGCGAAATTGTACGCCAGTACGGAGAAGCACTCCGTAAATATAAAGACCCGCTAGGCAAACTCGTGAGCTACGAAATGGGCAAAAGCCTCCAGGAAGGCCTTGGCGAAGTTCAAGAAATGATCGATATCTGTGACTTTGCAGTAGGGCTTTCACGCCAGCTCTATGGCTTGACCATGCATTCTGAACGCCCGGTGCACCGCATGTACGAACAATGGCACCCACTAGGTATCGTTGGCATTATCTCTGCCTTTAACTTCCCTGTGGCCGTTTGGTCATGGAACGCCATGTTGGCCCTGGTTTGTGGCGACGTTTGCGTTTGGAAAGCATCTGAAAAAGCACCACTCTGCTCTGTTGCTTGCCAGAATATCCTACATGAAGTATTGAAAAACAATGCGTTGCCAGAAGGTATCTCTTGCATTATCAATGGCGACTATACAGTAGGGGAGTGGATGAGCAACGACACACGCATGCCACTTATCTCTGCTACTGGTAGTACCCGCATGGGTAAAATTGTTGGGGCAACCGTAGCGCAACGCCTTGGTAGTACTATCCTTGAACTTGGTGGCAACAACGCTATCATCGTTACCCCTAATGCCGACCTTGATATCACGCTACGCGCGGTGGTTTTCGGCGCTGTGGGTACTTGTGGCCAACGTTGTACCACAACCCGCCGCTTGATTATCCATGAGAGCATGTATGATATGCTCAGCGAGAAATTGGTTAAGGCCTATGCACAACTCCGTATAGGTGATCCACTCGATTCAAATAACCACGTAGGTCCGCTGATTGACCAAGCATCGGTAAACCAATACTTGAAAACCATCGAGCAAGCTAAAGCCACCGGCGGGAAAATACTGGTGGAAGGCGGCGTACTCGAAGGTCCAGGCTACGAGAGCGGCTGCTACGTGAAACCTTGTATCATCGAGGTGACCGAACAAAATGAAGTGGTTCGCCATGAAACTTTCGCTCCAATTTTGTACATCATGAAGTACAAAACCATGGACGAAGCTATTAAGCTACATAACGAAGTGCCTCAAGGGCTTTCTTCGGCCATTATGACCGATAGCTTACGCGAGGCTGAATTCTTCTTGTCGACTAACGGTTCCGACTGTGGTATCGCCAACGTCAATATCGGTACTTCCGGTGCTGAAATCGGTGGTGCTTTCGGTGGAGAAAAAGAAACCGGCGGTGGCCGCGAATCTGGCTCCGATGCTTGGAAAGCTTACATGCGCCGTCAAACCAACACCATCAACTATTCTACCCAATTGCCATTGGCCCAGGGTATTAAGTTTGATTTGTAGCTTGATTAGTTCGGAGTTGATAGTTGGTAGTTGATAGTTTTTGGGTATAAAATAGTTAGTTATGAGTTTATAGAAGAATAGTTTAATTTTTCTGTTGAACTATTTTGATAAGTAATTGACTTGGAATAAGTTACCAACTACCAACTACCAACTACCAACTACCAACTACCAACTACCAACTACCAA
>CAZDVQ010000014.1:77444-87858 GCA_964508975.1 uncultured Saprospiraceae bacterium | reverse complement strand
TCAACGCAAACCTACTTTTTTTTGTCATATACTGATTAACGCTTAATGGCATTGAGCTAACGCGGAGAACGGCAGCGAAGCTGCCGTTTTAATGGTAAATTGTAAATGGTTAATTATAAATGAATTAGCGTACCGTTTTTAGCCAATATTTCTGGTATCGTATAAGCGATAAAATATGTAGGGTAGAGCCGCCAGGTATGGTGGCTCAGTGCAAGGACAGCGTAGAATCCATCCATATACGCCTTAGGCTTAATGGCCCAAAATAGCACTCATTTTAGAATGGCTTTAAGTATCCTGTTTTCAAGCGCAGTGACATGGCGGTAGGTTCAGTATAAATCCAATTTAATTCATGTCACTTTTATTTAAAAAAAATTAAAAAATATTGCTGCTTCCAAAAAAGATACTAACTTTGCCTTGCAATTGAAAAATTGTTGTCTTCATACCTCTCTTGTTTTAAACCTGCTAACCGTAAGGCCAGCAGGTTTTTTTATTTTAGGCACGTCGCTCGGTGTCCAATAAGCTTGTGTATACTATCAGCAAAAAATCATACTTTTGCAGCGGCTAGGCCAATTTCATTTAACACCCTAAAACGTTGAATATGTCAAACAACTTGCTCAAAGGTAAAAGAGGTATCATTTTCGGTGCGCTTGACGAAAAATCTATCGCCACGAAAGTAGCAGAAATATGTGTTGCTGAAGGTGCTCAAATCGTGTTGACGAACGCACCGGTAGCTTTCCGCTTCGGTGAAATTCAAAAGTTGGCCGAGCGCCTCGGCGTTCAGGCAATCCCTGCTGATGCCACGGTTATCGAAGATCTCGAGAGCCTTTTGACCCAGAGTATGGAAATACTTGGCGGTAAAGTAGACTTCATCCTGCACTCCATCGGTATGTCGTTGAATGTACGCAAAGGCAAACACTACACGGATTTGAACCACGAGTGGATGTTGAAAACCTTCGACATCTCGGCGATTTCTTTCCACAAGTTGATGCAATCGGCCTTGAAACTCGACGCCGTGAATGATTGGGGCTCAATCGTGGCCCTCACGTACATTGCAGCACAACGCGTTTTCCCGGATTACAGCGAGATGGCCGAGTCAAAAGCATTGCTCGAATCATTTGGTCGTAGCTTCGGTTACCATTTCGGTACCTTGAAAAAAGTACGTGTAAATACCATTTCACAATCGCCAACCGTTACAACTGCGGGCAGCGGTGTGAAAGGCTTCGATACCTTCTTTGAATACGCCGATAAAATGTCGCCGCTCGGTAACGCAAGTGCAGAAGCATGTGCCCAATACTGCGCCGTAATGTTCTCCGATTATACCCGCTACATAACCATGCAGAACTTATTCCACGACGGTGGTTTCTCGAACATGGGCATGAGCGAAGCCGTTTTAAGTTTAGCCAGCAAATAGTCTTATAAAAGCCATGAACCTCGATAAAGCCAAATCAACCCTCGTCAAAATTGACCGGGTCCTTTCCATGCTCGACGCCGATACCGCAGCAACATCTGCCATTGAACGCGACTTGCTCTTGTCGTATGTGCGTGAGTTATACGATGCGCTGCTACACGAGCACAAGCCTGTTGCAACGGTGGTCAATACAACGCCTGCGCCTGAGGTAAAAGCACCCGTGAAGAAGGAAAGCCCACAACCTATCGTGGTTATTCATGAGCCTGTCATCGAAACAGCTCCACCACCTCCTCCACCGCCGCCAGCACCTAAGGTTGAGCCCGTTAAGGAGCCTGTTGCACCGCCAGTGGTTGAACGTCCTGTGCCTCCGCCAGTGGTTGAGCGCCCTGTGCCTCCACCACCGCCAGCACCTAAGCCAGTTCCGCCCGTTGTGGAAACGCCTCCGCCGCCACCGCCACCGGTTGAAACACCTAAGCCCAAGCCAGTAGCCCCGCCAGTTGTACACGCTAGCCAAGATGATGTAGAGGAGCTATTCCGCTTTGAACAAGCTACCGATGTAGCCCAGAAGTTGAGCCAGTCGCCGATTAAAGATCTCAAAACGGCCATCACTATCAACGACCGTATGTTGTTCGTGAATGAATTGTTCAATGGCGATATGGTGCTTTTTGAAAAGGTACTGGAGCAAATTCAATCTTACCCTTCCTACGACGATGCCAGGGTTTACATCGAATCTTCTTTTGTGCACGCTAACCAGTGGACGGTCAAGGAGAAAAAGAAAACGGCTAAGAACTTTGCAAAACTCGTTTGGAGACGTTTCCTAAAATTTGATTAATGCCTGCGTTAAACAAACTTACTATATTTACCACAGGGTTGGGCTTAGGCTCATCCCTGTGTTTTTTTGTGGCCATCTGTCGTTGCTTGCCCTTCCATAACGATATGGTGGGCTTAATCATAAGCTATGCTTTACCGGTGGGCATCATCTTGGGCTCCCTGGCTATTGGCCCTTGGTGGCGGTCTTTATCCCTGCCCGATGCCAACTGGCTCTGTTTGATTTTACCTGCATTGAGTTTGATTTTATATGTGTTCATGTTGGCTAATCTGGTGGCCAGTTTGCTAAATATTAATCCAGGTGCTAAACTCAACAACGGCTATCTAGCACTTTGTATGTTGTTTTTTTATGCGCCATTTACACTTCGTTTCTTGTATTTAAAACACCGCCGATAGTTGAAAGTACTTGCTATCATACCTGCACGATATGCCTCAACGCGTTTTCCTGGCAAGCCTTTGGCCATGCTGGGTGGCAAAACGATGATACAAAGGGTATACGAGCAAGTATCAAAAGTACGCGGCCTAGATGTAGTGATTGCTACAGATGATGAACGGATTGCTACAGTGGCTAGGTCTTTTGGAGCAAACGTCGTGATGACCAGCGCTCAACTCCAAAGCGGTACCGACCGCTGTATAGAAGCTTATTTTACCTTGTCAAAGGAATACGATATTCTTATAAATGTGCAAGGAGATGAGCCATTTATTGAGCCTGCTCAAATTGAACAACTGGTACATGTTTTTGAACAACAAGCTAGTTGCGATATCGCAACCTTGATGGTTAAACTTCATGATAAAGCCCAAGCCGATAATCCTAATATAGTCAAGGTTGTCTTTGCAGGGCAATCGGGTAAGGCGCTGTATTTCAGTCGAGCACCAATACCTTATGTCCGGGATGCCGTACAAGCCGCCACGGTTCAATATTATCAACATGTTGGCGTGTATGCCTTCCGCACAAAAGTATTGCCCGTAATACAGCACATGAAAGTAGGGGCGCTAGAGCAAGCTGAGTCGCTGGAACAGTTGCGCTGGCTAGAGCATGGCTTAAGTATCTATGTTTCTGAAACCGATAAACATGCGTTCGGGATAGATACACCCGCTGATTTGGAGCGTGCAGCTCGTTTATTGGATTAGGATATCACCGTGGCCTCTAAATTCGCAGTTGTTTTCTATAAACTTGTAGTACATCCTCACGGTATCTTGAATACCAAAGGTGCTCATGTTGATGTTTACCGTACTGCTGTAAACCGAATCCCTGCTTATTATGGTGTTGAACCCTTCGTCTACTACCCTGAAGGCTAAACGTGTTGTTGGGGCCTTGCTCAACTGTAGTACAAATACACCGTTGTTTGGGTTTGGGTACAAGCTTATACTCAGCGGCTGCTCAGGGCTACAATGATTTTGATAACTTGTATTAAATAAACCGGCTTCCTGTATGGTCCATGCTTCTGAGGTACTCCAATCGCTACTATCCATGCTTAAAAGCTGCCCATTAACGTCGGTTTGAGTTAATCCGCTGAAGTATATGGTTGGACTGGGCTCCGGTATGTTTTCAGGTTCGCAGGCTGTAAAAGCTATACAGGCAAAGATGGTTAAAGGGAATAAGGTTTTCATGTTTAATCGTTTGGAATCATAAAAGTAATGTTCCGATTTGTCGGTGCAAAAAATTAAGCTTGCAAATAGGAATGTACGAATTGGATAACGATGCATTCCGACCAAACGTTAAACACAACCTAGTGAAAAGTTGGATTAAGAACAAAAAAAAGCCGCTCCAGACACTGGAGCGGCTTTTTTTTGGGGTGGTTAATCCTAGTAACCGTTTTCAAGCATCCATTCAACTTGACCAATCAAGTTGTTGGCGAGGTCGCGGCAGTAGTGGTCTTTATTGGCGATGATAGCCTCAAGCAACACTTTGCTTTCTTTCAACTCGTTTTTGTTCACGTGAACAAGCGCAGCATACCACTGTGATTGATCATAGAAGTAAGAGTTCTCGTTTTGGAGCAACACTTTGAACTGGTCTTGAGCTTTGTCTAAATTGTCAACTGACAAGTAAGAAGCACCCAAGTAGAAACGAGCTTGTTGCAAGTTTGCATTTTGTGCAAGTGCAGTTTCAAATGCAGTAATCGCTTGTGCGTAGTTACGGCTGTTGTAAGCACTCATGCCACCAACAAGCGCTTCTTTAGCGGCTGCGGCGCCTTCGTCGTCGCCATCAGCACTTTCAGCAGCACCACCGCGGAGCGATGTGCCCATGTTGTCCTGGAGCGATTGAGTCTTCTGCATGTATTCGCTGAACAATTCTTGTCCAGATTTAGCTTTTTGGTTAGCAGTGGTTGAACAACTTGCCATAAAGAACATGGCGAAAACTACAGAAAGGATTGCAAGATAGTTAAATGACTTTTTCATAATAATAAGTTGGGATTGGGATTAATTTTACACACTCTCTTTTGAACTAAGTACGTCATTTAATACAAATGGTTGTCAGAACGTTACCGCAGCGTCGAAAAAAAATAACCATATTTTTTTAAATTATTAATAATCAGTAATTTAAGTATTATGATAAAAACAATTTTGTTTAAGTAGTTTTTGAAAGTATTTGTTTAACCGAAGTTTATTCAAGCTCCTGAAATGCTGTTTTCGGTCTACAACTAGTCTTCGTTGTACAGTACTAAAAGCGGCAATGATGTGTTTAAGGCCATCTCCGTGGTAGAGCTATGGTTGAATAACCTTTCGAAGAAACTCTTGCGATGCGTAGCCATGGCCAACAAATCGATATAATGCTCATCCGTATAGGCATTTAAAGCACTGTGCAAACTATCGCCGTCAATACTGGCAATTTTGAACGAAAGGGCTGCCTTGCTTTCTTCCATCACAGATTCTACTACTTTTTCAATGACGGTCTCGGCCTCTTTGTCTGATTCGTTTACATTGACAAAATGTAGCTCTGACCTGAACTGACCCGCGAAACGCAGCAGTTTGAAGATAGCATCCTTGTCGGCAGCCTCGTGGTCAACACCGTATGCTACTTTGCGGAAACCTTTAAATTCAGCATCTTCCGGAACCACGATAACGGGCGCAAATGAACGTTGGATAACGCCACTGGTAATGCTACCAAATACTTTTTCGGCCAAATTGTGCTCGCCTTTGGTGCCCATAACCACGAATGCAGTAGCATCTTCACGGCTCAATTCTACAATCTCGTCAATGGCAAAACCCAAACGCACTTCACAGTCAACTTGTACTTGACCGCCTTTCATGTCCTCGGTACGGCTTTGCTCCAAGAACTTGGCGAAAAACCAGTCGCGCAGGGTAGCAGGGTCGCTTACCGGTGGAATCAAAACCAATGGGCTGTTTACGTCCATCACCGGGCGGTAAGTGTGCAACAACAGAATGCGGTGCTCGCCTAGTTGTTCTGCTAAATCATAGGCGTAATGGAAGGCATTTTGCGATACCTCCGAGAAGTCGGTTGGAACTATAATTGTTTTCATGTTGTGTATGGTTTTAGAGGCTCTTTATTGATACTTAAAGGTACGCAACTTATGCATGTTACCCTAATATGTTGTGTAAATATTATGTAATTTTTTGAAAGGAGTTATATGCCCCAGTACTTAATTATATTTGTGCCTCAATAATCACCGTTCCATGAATACGCCAACCGCTAAACGCATCCCACATACCGATACCATCCACAATATCACCGAGCCTGATCACTACTTCTGGCTGCGCGAAAAAACAAACCCCGAGGTTATCGAATATATCGAGGCGGAGAACGCCTACGCCAAAGCCGCCATGGCCCATACCGAAGCCCTGCAAGAAACCCTTTATACCGAGATGTTGGGCCGCATCAAAGAAACCGACCTCAGCGTACCCGTGCGCCGTGGCGATTTCCTGTACTACTCCCGCACCGAGCAAGGCAAAAACTATCCCATCTACTGCCGTAAAACCCTAGCCGAGGATGCTCCCGAACAGCTCCTGCTGGATTGTAACCAATTGGCCGAAGGTAGCGAATATTTCAGCCTCGGTGCTTTCTCCGTCAACGACCAGCAGGATAAATTGGCCTACAGCATCGACCTCAAAGGCGATGAAAAGTACGACGTGTACATCAAAGACCTACACAGCAACCAGAATTTAAGCGATACCATCGAGGCCACCGCGGGCCCCATCGTTTGGGATGCCGCCAGCAGCGCCATATTTTACCTGGCCCTCGACGACACACATCGCCCATACCAGATTTGGTGCCACACGCTGGGCTCGGATAAAAGCCAAGACCAACTCAAACTCGAAGAACTGGATGGCCTTTACTTCATGGGCCTCAGCCGCAGCCGCGACAAACGCTGGATCCTCGGTTCCCTGAACAGCAAAACCACCAGCGAGTGCCATTTCCTTTCGGCGCAAACCCCGCACCAAGCTTTTACCTGCCTGGCAACCCGCCAGAAAGATGTAGAATATAGCATCGAGCCGCTTGGCGACGATTTTTACATCCTCAGCAATGAACAAGCCCTCAACTTTTGTGTGTATCGTTGTGCGCAGGACCAAATTCAACGCGAACACTGGGCCTTGGTGGTGCCCCATGATCCCGCCATCATGATTGAAAGTATCGATGCTTTTGCCAACCACCTGGTTATGGGCATACGCGTAAACGGCTACCAGAGCCTGCGCGTACTGCGCATACACGACCAACACAGCTGGGACATCGAGCTGCCCGAGGAAGTGCGCAGCGTACACCTGGACAGCAACCCTAATTTCGACACCGAGTTGATTCGTTTTAGCTACGAGTCGATGCTCAGCCCCAAAGGTGTTTACGATTATAACCTCCATACCCACGAGCGTATCCTGCTCAAAGAAAGCGAGGTGCTCGGCGATTTTGACCGAACACGTTACAAAACCTACCGCATCTGGGCTACTGCCGATGACGGTACCCAAATTCCAATATCGCTGGTGTACCGCAAGGATTTGGCGCTCAACGGCCAACAGCCTTGTTTGCTGCAAGGTTACGGTTCGTATGGCATTTGCTACGACCCTTATTTTTCAAGCCTGCGCCTCAGCTTGCTCGACCGTGGCCTGGTGGTGGCCGTGGCCCACATACGGGGTGGGGGAGAGATGGGCCGCCAGTGGTACTACGATGGCAAGTTTTTGAAAAAACGCAACACCTTTACTGATTTTATCCGCTGTGCCGAGACCTTGATAGCCAAGGGCTATACCCAGCCCGAGAAACTGGCCATTCGCGGCGGTTCGGCCGGTGGTTTGCTCATGGGTGCCGTTATGAATATGCGCCCTGATTTGTTCAAGGCCGTTTTGGCCCTCGTGCCCTTCGTGGATGTGATGAACACCATGCTCGACCCTAGCATACCACTCACCGTGGCCGAGTACGAGGAGTGGGGTAACCCCAACGAGACCGAGTATTACCAATACATGAAAAGCTACGCGCCGTATGATAATGTCCAGGCTGCGCAATATCCTGATTTGCTCATCACCGCTGGCTTAAACGACCCCCGCGTGCAGTACTGGGAGCCTGCCAAATGGTGCGCCAAGCTACGGTATTTGAATCCTCAGCACGCTGGCATCCTGATGAAAACCAACATGGGAGCGGGCCACCAGGGCGCATCTGGCCGCTACGATGCCATTAAAGAAGCCGCATTTGAATTCGCATTCGTGCTAGACCGGTTGGGGGTGTAAAAAGCAGCTGATATCCGTCATTTAATCATTTTATCATTAATCATTTAGTCGTTTTGGGCGCCCCGGCCTACGGCCGTCGCTACGTTGCGCGGCTCGCTGTTCGCTCGGCCCGCGTTGCGGTCTGGCCCTGCGGGCCACCGCTCCACATCGCTGGCGCGGAAACGGCGGCGGAGCCGCCGTTTTTACCCACCATTGCCGCTGTTGGCGTCCCCGCCAACGGCCGTACAAGTTTACATATCATTTGCCCTGTTTTACTGCTTGTTGGCGGGGACGCCAACAAGGGCAATGGAATGGTTAATGATGCGTAGGGGGCACCTGCGTGTGCGCCCGATGAATGGGCACGCCAGGCCCCCAAGTAATTAGCGATTTTTGAGATTTAGCTAATTTCGCTTTCAGCAAAAACAGCCTTACGCAAAATTTTCGCTAAAATTAGCGTAGTGTGTTAGGGTTTGATTAACTTTGGCTAAAATTGAAAAGTATGACCACGAACCAAAGAACGGCAGCCGGTTTACCACAACAAGACCAAGAACCCCTGCTGCCGCCAGCCTTGCAGGCATCCATCTCGGCGCGGCAAGCAGCCCCGGCCCTGCAACTGGTAATCCAGGAAATGTCGGCATTGACCTGTTACCCTAACCCTGCCGAGGATTACCTGAGCATGGAGTTACGCCTGGCGGAGCTGTTGACCAGTGCTACCCTGCGAGTAAGTGACAGCAATGGCCGCACGGTGTACGAGCAAGCCGTGGAAGGCACCGCTGGCCTACAGGTTTGGGATACCCGTGGCCTAAGCCCAGGAACCTACCTGGTGCAGTTGGAAGCGGGTGGAGCCTTGATCAAGTCGGTGAAAGTACAAGTACGATAACTTAAAATTTTGATTGGGCGGGCGCGGTAGTTTAACCGCGTTCGCCCAATTTTCATCAAAGGAAAAGCGCATGAAAACATATATATACATAGGTATAGCCACGCTTTTGTTGGCAATTACCTTACCGTTAAAAGCCCAGGACAAGTACAATTTGAAGTTCAGGTACAATGACGACAGGGGAACCCTGGTATCCTCCCTTGTTTTACACGATAACTCAATCTACCTGGCAGACGTGGCCTCCGACTCAGTGCCCAATAACCGCACGGAAGGCTACCTGGCAAAATTTAGTTTAACAGGTGATAAACTATGGGAAAATACATACGGATTTAACTACGGTGATACTGTTAGCCAGCCTGCATACGGCATCATGCTAAAAACAATAGATAACGGTCTATTACTATCTGGGGCAGGAAACAACCGCGATGCCTTCCTCACCAAAATAAACCCTCAAACTGGAGACACACTCTGGTACAAATTGTTCAGCCCCCCAGGAAACCCAGACCAGTACCAAACCTCCGCCCTGTGCGAGTTACCCAACGGGGATATAGTCATGGGCTTGAACTGCTACAACTTTGACCGTGTAGCGGTCATCCGTACCGACCCCAACGGCAACGAAATCTGGAGGAGGGAATACTACACACAAAGTACCGTCACACCTAAGTTTTCCTTGCATAATATTGCTGAGAGGCAAGGGGAACTTTTGGTATTTGGAGAGATGGGAACCAGCAACACCACTCCATGGGCATTACAAGTGAGGAATACTGTCCTTATGGTACTGGATAGTTTGGGAAATATCGTTGATGACCAATTATTTCCTGAGAGTTTCAAAATGGGCTTCAACATGGAATTACTTTATACAATGGAGGGAAATGTAGCTTGTATTGGCTATTGGGCGGAACGTTTTCCCAATACAACTTTTAAATCACAGGTATCTTTTTTCGAAGTTGATACGAATTATAATGTACAAAATCGTAGAAACTATGGCATCCCCGACCAAAGCCTACAGGCACATAGCTTCATCCGCCTGCGGGACGGGAACTACCTGGTGGCCGGGGGTACCCGTTTACCCGATTCAACGGACATACTGGGCTGGTTGCTCTGCCTGTCGCCGCAGGGCGATAGCCTGTGGAGCCAGTACTACCGCAACTTCCAGGGCCCTGGTTACGTGGACCATTACCTCTACGACCTGGCGCAACTGCCCAACGGCGACATCGTGGCCTGCGGCTACCTGTTTGACCGGGCCACCAGCTCGCCCACGCTGGGTCACTGGGGCTGGTTGCTGCGCACCGACTCGGTGGGTTGCCTAGTGCCAGGCTGTAACCCCAACATCGGTACAAGTGCCACGGCGAACCCGCCACCCCGCATGGTTTGCTACCCCAACCCGGCACGGGGCTACCTGCACGTGCAGGCCACGCTCACGGAGCCAGAGGCCCAGGGCAGTCGTTTCCGCCTGCTTGATTTACAGGGCCAAGAACTGCGGCGCTGGTCGGCACCAGCGGGTTCAGGTACTACCAGCGTCAGTCTCGATGATTTACCCGCGGGCATGTACCTGCTACAACTGTACGACGCGTCCAGCGGGCGGGTACTACAAAGCGAGAAGGTGGTGCTTGTCAGGGATTAGGATGTGGGGATTTGAGGATGTGGGGATT
>CAZDVQ010000014.1:199-77344 GCA_964508975.1 uncultured Saprospiraceae bacterium | reverse complement strand
TGAGGATAAGGGGATTTGAGGATAAGGGGATTTGAGGATAAGGGGATTTGAGGATAAGGGGATTTGAGGATGAATTTTATCCACTCTGCTCTCAGCCCTCTGCTCTCATAACTAACATCTGGCCTAGCGATGTATGAGCGAAGTGGTTTTGCTTAGCAAAAACAAATGTACTCAATGTACATTTGTAACGAGCGAACTATTTGCTCCTGCAAATAGCTCGGTGGCCCGCAGGGCCAGACCGCAACGCGGGCCGAGCGACAGCGAGCCGCGCAACGTAGCGCCCCGAGCAACGCGAGGGGAGGCCCCCAAAACATAAACCCAAAAAGGGTTTTGATACGCTATTTAGGTCATTACACAAATTAAAGGGTTTGGCTTGCATGGCTTTTGTAACTTTGTAGGTCTAAAATTATGCTCTGAAAACCTGGATAACTATATATGCGGTGCTGCTGGCCTTGCTGTTGCAAGCCCAAGACCCGTATTATATGTTGATAGACAAGAAGGTTGGCCTGCCCTCGAACACGGTTTACGATATCCGCCAGGATTCAAAAGGTTTTATCTGGATAGCTACCAACGAGGGACTTTCGCGCTTTGATGGGTTTCAATATAAAACCTACCGCAACAATCAACAAGCCTCGGTGGTGGGCAGCTCGATAGCCGAAGATCGCTACGGGCGCATCTGGTACGAGAGTTTTGATGGCTATATGTTTTACGTGGAGCAAGATTCGTTACACGCGTTGCAACAGGCTAAACCATTGGGTTATTTACCCATCGCGCTCGGGGAAAAACACCTTTTTGTGATGCAGGAAAAAGGTGTTGACGTGTACGAACTTAAAACCTTGCGTTTGGTCAAGACGATTCCTTTGCAAGCAGAAGAACTATCGTACTGTATGGTCTGTGGAGGTAAATTTTATTTGTCCGAGCGGCTCAAAATGTACGAGATTGATGCTACCTTGAAGGTAAGCAACGTAATTGACCTCAGTGTTACCGGAGAACAAGCGACTAACCTGGCCTGTGTAGATAAGGTGTTACTGGTGTTGACCCGCTTGAATATTTTTAAGAAACAATATAAATTGCAAGGAGGGAAGTTGGTGGCCTTGCCTGGGCATTACGATATTGGGGTACTACGTCACTTTACCCATCTTGATCAGCAATATTGGTTTACCAGCTCTAAGGGCTCATTTGTTTTTGACAAAACAGGTCGCCCTTTGAACGGAGGGAGGCCTTATTTTGCAGATAAAGGGGTGTCGGGTGTCATGAAAGACCGGCAGGGTAATTATTGGTTTAGCACCTTGTACGACGGTATTTTACTGGTTCCATCGCTCGACAATATACTATATCAATACCCTGGCTACCAGTTGCAGCGGATTGTAGAAAATCCCGATGGCGGCTATTTTCTAGGGACCAAAAGTGGGGAAGTATTGAAGTTGGATGAGGCGTTGCAGCAACAACGATTGTTGCTCCAGACCGTCAAGAAATCGGATATGTACTACCTGTATGTAGATAGCCTAAAGCGATACTTGTACCATGTATCGGCAGGTTTAGCCATCACCGACATCGACAATACGGCCCGCAACCTAGACAACGGCGTTGCGATAAAAGAACTTTGTAGGGTTGACGATAAGTACTTTGCCTTTGCGGCATCAGGCTTGTTTGGCTTGATGTATAACCCTTTGGATGGCTCCTCAAAACCATCGGAATGGGATGAGTACTGTAGTAGCAACAAACATGAAACCCATGCCTATTTATCTAGAAGCATGAGCAATGTAAGGGCTAAGTCTTGTGCCTTCGACCCTGTTTCGGGAAAAATATATTACGCTACTAACCTTGGTCTCTATGTACTGACCAAGCAAAAGCTGTACAAGATAGACGAGCAGGAGGTTCAAAATTCGTACAACAAGGTGATATTTTGGGAGGGTAGCTTGTTTGTGCTCGATGCCAAAGGTGGCTTAAAACGCTTCCAGAACGATAAGTTGGTAGACGATCTCGGCCGCAAGTACAAAATACCCATACACGCTATCAGGGCGATGAAACGCTTTGGCCATTACTTGTTTTTACTCACCAACGAGCGTATCCTGTACATCAATCTTCGGCGTTTGGAAGATGGTTACAAGGTGGTCAACGTAAAGGTTCAGGAAGTAAACGATATTTTGCTCTCGGGCGAGCACCTGCTCTTGCTGAGCGACGGTAAGTTGATTAAACTGCGTTTTACGGATAAAGCGGTGGACAAACAGTCGTCGGCCATATTTTTCGTAAATGCCTTGAAAATAAAGGATAAAACGTTTAACCCACACCAATCGCATGAGCTAGATCATAATTCTAACGATGTACACATAGAATACTCGGTACTCAACTTTGGCCAAATTAGCCAGGAGCCCGTGTATTATAAAGTAAACGATAGACCCTGGACTTTGACCTCGGCCCAAAGTAGGTCATTATCGTTCCCGGAGCTTTCGCCTGGCACATACGTTATTCAGTTTAAAGTGGGTGATTTCAATAAGGCCAAAGCCGATTATACGCTTCAGCTAAACATAGCGCCACCTTTTTGGCGTCGGTGGTGGTTTGTACTGTTGGTGGTGGCCTTGGTAGGCTTGGCCATTTTTGCGTACTATAAATGGCGTTTGAGTATATTGATTGCCCAGAATAAACTCCTGACCGAGAAGATTGCGCTAGAGCAGGACTTGAGTAAATCCATGCTCACGGCCATCAAATCGCAGATGAATCCGCACTTCTTCTACAATGCCTTGAACACCATACAATCGTATATTTTTACCAACGATAAACGCAACGCCAGCGTGTACCTAGCCAAGTTCTCGAAACTTACCAGGACTATCCTGGAAATGTCGGAAAAAGAACGCATCCACTTGCACGATGAAATATCGGCCTTAACTTTATACCTGGAGTTGGAGAAAATGCGCTTCAACAACGACTTTGAGTTTAGCATCGAAGTCTCTGAAGATGTTGATCAAGACATGGTAAAGATTCCCTCTATGATTATACAGCCTTACGTGGAAAACGCGGTAAAACATGGCTTGCTCCACAAGAAAGGCGACAAATGGCTGCACTTGAAATTTTACATGCAGCAGGGCGACCTGGCGGTGCATATTGACGATAACGGCATTGGCCGTAAACGTTCGGGCGAGCTGAACCGTATCCGGAGTGATAAACACGAGTCGTTTTCGACCCAGGCCAACGAGAAACGGCTGGCCATCTTGAACCGGGGCAACAACAAGAAAGTTGGTATTCAAATCATCGACAAATTAGATATCAACGGGAACGCACTAGGTACTACCATTTTACTACTCATACCCATTCAATAAATATACAAGGACATGACAAAGTATAAAGCTATCGTGATTGACGATGAAAAAATGGCACGCTCGCTCTTATCGGGGATGTTGGAGGAGTTTTGCCCAGATATCGAGGTAATTGCCTCTTGCGAGGATTTGCCCACCGGCGTGAAGGCTATCCGGAAACTCAAACCCGACCTCGTGCTGCTGGATATCGAGATGCCGGGCCACAGCGGCCTGGAGCTCATCGACTTTTTCGACGAGGACGAAATCTCTTTTTCCATCATCTTTACCACAGCGTACAACAACTACGCAATTCAAGCTTTTAAACTCTCGGCCATTGATTACCTGTTGAAGCCAATCGAACCCGAAGAGTTGGAAAAGTCAATTGAACGCTTCCGGCGCCACAACCAGAAGAAAGATTATTCGATCTTGAAAGATAACCTGGATAGCAGCAAGCCACCCAAGATAGCCATCTATACCACCAGCTCGATTAAGTTTGTAGAAACGGAGCAAATCCTCTTTCTGAAAGCCGATGGCGCTTATACCAAGCTGTGCCTGAAGGATGGTAGCACGGTAACCGCCAGCAAGGGTTTAAAGGTATTTGAAGAGATGCTGGAAGAAAACAGTAATTTTTTCCGCTGCCACAAGTCGTTTATCGTGAATATCAACAACGTATCTGATTTTGTGCGTTCAGATGGTGGCTACCTCTTGGTGGATGGCAAACACCGGGTGTCTATCTCTACTGAAAAATCGGAGGAACTGCTGCAATTGATGAAGCTACATAAGTCGTAAGTATTTCTTATTTTTGCAGCCAAACAATATTACACATGCAAACGGCTCCAGATATTCAAGCATTAAACGAGAAGATTTACGGCGAGAGCGCCTTTGTGGATACCCTGCGTAAAGAAACTGCCGGCGTTATCGTTGGGCAAGATTATATGATGGAGCGTCTGCTCCTAGGCTTGCTTACCCGTGGCCACGTGCTGCTGGAAGGCTTGCCTGGCTTGGCCAAAACTTTGGCCATCAAAACCTTGGCCAATGCGATCGATGCCAAGTTTAGCCGTATACAGTTTACACCTGACTTGTTGCCTGCCGACATCGTGGGAACCATGATTTACTCGCCTGTCGAGCATAAGTTTACCGTGCGTAAAGGTCCGGTGTTCGCCAACTTTATCTTGGCCGACGAGATTAACCGCGCCCCTGCTAAGGTTCAATCGGCCCTCCTCGAGGCCATGCAAGAACGCCAGGTGACCATCGGTGATGAAACCTTCAAGCTGGAAGAGCCTTTCCTGGTACTCGCTACCCAGAACCCTATCGAGCAGGAAGGTACTTACCCACTGCCTGAAGCCCAGGTCGACCGCTTTATGCTCAAGGTTAAAATTGGCTATCCCGGCAAAGAAGAAGAACGCGAAATCATCCGCCGGAATATCATCGGCTTCCCAGATAAGGTGAAAGCCGTGGTTAACCCCGCCCAAATCCTCCGCGCGCGCGAGGTGGTACGCGAGGTGTACATGGACGAGAAAATTGAGCAATATATCCTCGATATCGTTTTTGCTACCCGCGAGCCTGAAACCTATAAATTAGCCGAACTTAAACCCTTGATTAGCTATGGTGCTTCGCCCCGGGCCAGTATTAACTTGGCCTTGGCAGCTAAAGGCTACGCTTTCTTACGTCGCCGTGGTTACGTTATTCCCGAGGATGTACGCGCCATCTGCCACGATGTGATGCGCCACCGTATCGGGCTTACCTATGAAGCCGAGGCCGAAAATATCACCCAAGAGGAAATCATCAACCGTATTTTGAATCGGGTGGAAGTACCGTAGGAGATATGAGAGAGGAGATAGGAGAGAGGAGATTTTTCTCTTAGTTCCTATCTCCTATCTCCTATCTCCTATCTCCTAGTTCCTATCTCCTATCTCCTCTCTCCTCTCTCCTATCTTAAGACTGACCAACATACTAATCAACACCCCGAGGCCAAAACATATAATGCCAGGGGCCGACATGGTCTCGACCAGAGCGCCTTTGCTTTGTTTGAGCTGTACAATAACCAGTGCCAGCACAAACACGTCGAGCATGCTCCATTTGCCTAGTTTGCTGACTAATTGAACTGCTTTATCGTTAGGGCTATGTGCCAATAGCGCGTAATACAGCACCGTGTACTTCACGAGCGGGAAAATCAAGGTGAACAAAATGATTATCAAACCTAGGAACACCTCGCCCTCATGCAGGAGCTTGCCCAGGGAAGATAGCACCGAGTGCTGTTCCTCCACGATGCCCAGCAAGGAACCTGTAAAAATAGGTAGGGTAATGCCCAGGTAAAACAAAATGACGGATATGCTCAGCGCGAAGGCTAGTCCGAACCGGCGCCAGAGGGCTTTGCCTTTTTCGTGGTCGGTAAAAACAATTTTATAAGCTAACCACGACATGGCGGGGACCAATATCAAGGCCACCCCGAACAGCGGGTAATTAAAGTTACTTTCAACTACCCTGAACCAGCCGTTCAAGGCATGTTTTACATCTAGTTGTCGGAAAGGGTAGGCTGCCAAGAACCACATGAAGCCCAAGAGTGCGGCGTTGAGCAAGCCAACGAGGATAAAAAACTGTTTTTTACTCATTGTACCATGCTCGAATCGAGCGCTTTCATCAAGGATTTAAGCTCATCAACCGATTGTTCCACCTCGCTGCCCAGGTCGTCGCCCAGCAGGTCAAAAAGCCCTTTAATGCCTTTCATCCCGATGTAGCTAATCTGGTTGCGTTTCACGTGGATATTATCGGAAGTGCTGAGTTCAGCCTTGAATTTATTGTACAATTCGGTGCTATAGCGTTCGTGTTGCTGATCTAGTTTGGCCCAGTCGGCCTCGGTCAGTTTATCCTTTTGCGCCCGTACATCCTCGATGAAAGCATCGTATTCAGCCAAGTATTTTTCCTTGGTCATGAACGCATTTTTACAAGCTGAGGCCATGGTGCCCAGCAAGCTCAACAGCAGTATGAGGTGGCTTATTTTCATGGGGATAAACAAATTTGGCTTGTTTTTTTGGGCGTTCCCCCAGCGCGCTACGCGCGCTGGGGGCGCTCCTTGCCAGGCTCGCAGATCGCTCGGTGCTGCGCACCGCCCGGCTTTGCCGGGCGCCTTCCAAGCAGCTAACGCGGCTTAGAGTATGTTTGGATTTTGGGTTTCGAGGGAAAAACGAGCTATTTTTTAAAGCAAAAATCATCGGGAAAGAGCTGTTTTTCGCCGGAAGCTAAAGTCCAAACATACTCTTATTTACCGGCTAGCTCCTTGATTTTCTCTTCGAGTTCAAATTCGTCGCCTTCACTGTAGCCGTTGTGTGTGTAAACGACTTTACCGTTTTGGTCAACGAGGAAAGTATAGGGTACATTTTGGAAATTGAGTGCGCGCATCAAGTCTTGGTTCAAGTCGCTCAAGATGGTGTATTCCCAGCCTTTTGATTCAACCATGGGTTTAACCTTGGTCAAGGCACGCGCATCGTCGATGGTGATGGCCAAGATTTGAACGTTGTATTCCTCTTTCCACTCGGCGTACAGTGGCATTAAATTATCGAGTTCTTTTTTGCAGGGCGAGCACCAGGTTGCCCAGAAGCTCATCACGGTTATTTTACCGTTTTGGGTCAATTCGCGTACGTTAACGCTCTTGCCGTCAATGTCTTTGAGGGTCTGGTCTGGAACCAAGTCTTGAGCAACCAAGTTAAAAGAGGCAAAGAGCAAAGCTAATAAAGTAAGGTTTTTAATCGTTTTCATAAGTTATCGTTGTGCAATTAATAAAGCAAAGGTAAAATAATTCTGCCCAACCTATTCAATACCCGTGCCGATTTTGAAATCGTTTTTTGGCGGATTTGTATAAAATGTTGTTCTGTGGAATGCTATAATGATTAGTTTTGTGTTCTATTTTAGCGATTAGCTACATTCAGATATGATGGAAATATTGTTAATATTGGCTGGAATCGGTTTTGTGGTGATTGTTCTGATAATAGCAACACGAGACAAAAAACAAGAAAAGCAAATTGTTCATATGAAAAATAGATTTTTCATACCAACTAATTTTTCAAGCATAATGGAGTCCAATTTGCTGTATAACAAGGAACTAAATCAAAAAATTAAAGCTATATATCCTATAATAGAATACGATCTGGAAATACTGTCCATAAATGAAGCCAATCAGTATTTCGATAAATATAGCCGAGCTATTGAATCCGTATTGAACATTAAAAACAGCCTTCTACTCCAAGAGGAGATTTTATTGCCCAACTTAGACTCTGCTTATGCCTTGTTCTTCGCGGTAAATGCCAACATAGGAGATGACGTTGCATTAGCATTAGACTATCGTGATAGTATAGAACTCCCTAGAGTGGTTTACGGAGATTTTGTAAGGACTGAAGAAGGATTATTTACATACCAATGGGTAGTACTTGAGGAAAACTGCAACGACTTCTTATTGAAGCTGGCGTTATGATTTTAAAACGAATAAGAAGATAAAAGAATCTTCACCATACAGTATGCTGAAAATGTAGTTCTATTTAGTTTACAAGTACTTGAAAATCAATATTTAGCACAAAAAAAGCCTTAATTGTAATATCTTATTCCAAGTTGTATCGTTGCGGCTACATATCTTTGCCCAACACCACATGCACACATCGTTTTACTTTCTAAATGATACCGCTGTGGATATTAATTTAAACGACTTCAAGCATCACCCGCACGATGCTATGTTCAAGGCAAGTTTCCAACGCAAGGACCTGGTGCAGGGTTTCCTTCGCGCGGTGCTGCCTCAAAACCTGCTCGAACAACTACACCTCGACGAGATGGCGCTGGACAACAACAGCTACGTGGACGAGCGTCTGAAACAAACCTTCAGCGATGTAGTTTGGACCATCCCATATGCCCAAGGCTCGATCGATGCCGTGTTCCTGTTCGAGCATAAACGCAAGCGCGACAAGTATGCCCTCTTCCAAATGTTGCAATACATGTGTTCTATTTGGAAACAAGATGTGGACAGTAAAAAACAACTCAGGCCTCTAGTTCCGATATTGGTTTACCAAGGAAAAAGCCTATGGGAGCCAGGAACTTTTGGTAAAATGTTTAGCCAGAAAAAATCGGTGATGAAACAATTTGTCCCGAATTTTAATTATATCTTTGTTGACCTTCAGCGCTTGTCGTTGGAAAAGCTAGCGCAACAACTTGACAAGGTGCCATATCTAGGCTTGTTGCTAATGGCTAAGGTTGATGAACCCAACCTTGTTGACATCATGGTTGATGCTTGGAACCAAGTAGAAAACGCCTCCTACAGTTTCGACGCGAATTACCATAAGCAGTGGTTAACTTACATGTTTTACAACGCAAAGCAAGAGCCCCAATATGTTTACAATGCCTTTTACCAAAAACTAAAGGACGAAAAAATGAGAACGAAAGTAAAGTCAACCGCTGAACAACTCATCGATATGGGTATAGAGCAAGGCCGTAGCATTGGCCTTAATGAAGGTATTGAGCAAGGTATAGAGCAAGGCATTGAAAAAGGTATTGACCTGGGAATAGAGCAAGGCCAACACATCGCCAACCTGAAAATTGTACAGAAAATGAAAGAGCGTGGCTTGAACGTTAACGAAATCGTGGAACTCACCAGTTTATCACTTGAAACCGTTGAAAGCTTGCTAATGGAAATGGAGCAATAGCCTGTGATGTGCTTACGAGGATGGGTGGCTTAGCGGATATGGAGCTGTAGGGGTGAACGTACAAGTTGCTACCAAACTATCAACAAGCAACCAAGAACTAATTTCAGAAAAAAAAAGTAGCAAATATTTTTGAACTTCCAAATTATCATTATCTTTGCAGCCCGTTAAGAATTAAGAACATCATACGATAAAGTAACAGATAATGAAACGTACGTACCAACCTTCGCGCCGTCGCCGTAAAAACACTCATGGTTTCCGCACACGTATGGCAACTAAAAATGGCCGCAAGGTGCTTGCTCGCCGTCGTGCTAAAGGCCGTCATAGCCTTTCCGTTTCTGACGAGCGTCAATTGAAACAATTCTAGGATTGCCCTATATAGTGGTCAAGTTTGGAGTACAAAAGCCTATCGGTTTTTGTACTCCTGTTTTTTTATTTCAAGCAGTCTGTTTAGATACCTATGCCGGAACACACCTTTGGTAAAGCCGAACGCTTGTGCAGGAAGAAGCTAATCAGTTCCTTGTTTGCAGGTGGTGAGTCTTTTGCCCGGCATCCTGTTCGTATCGTATGGAGCGAGCAGGTTCTACCCGAGCCCGTGCCTTGTCAGGTTACGGTGAGTGTACCCAAGAAAAATTTCAAACGTGCCAACAAGCGAAATCTTTTACGCCGCCGTGTGAAAGAGGCCTGGCGCTTGAACAAACATTTGCTTTACCCTGTGCTGGAAGCGCAAGGTAAGCAGCTGGCCATTTTGTTTATTTACCAGGGCAAAGATATTTTCGAGTATGCCTCGATCGAGAAACGCATGAAAGAGGTGATTAAGAAAATGATACAGCATTATACGGTCTCTGGCGAATAAAGGCCTTAGCTCCCGTTAATGTCGCATGATGTAGAGTTGCGGAACATTCTTAAGACACAAAGAGTTCTGTACAACCTAAAAGCGCCGCGAAGCGGCTAGATTTGTCAGCGATGGGTGAGGGCGTGCTGTAGGCACGACCGGAACCCATCGAAAAGTGCCAGAAAAAATTGAGCCCTGAAGGGGCGATAGTATAAACGGTGCATTTGCGCATCATATCGTCCTTTCAGGACTCAGTGCCTAACCGCATCTGTCGATGGGTTCTGGTCGTGCCTGTAGCACTCCCTCACCCATCGCTAATAGCTTTTGCCGCGGTGCGGCACCTTATCCTTCGTGAACACCCTTCTGCCCCCGATGTATTTCAAACGTTAATGTTACGCAGCATCAACACAAAGTCTGGTATAAAAAAAGCGTCCTCCCTGTTTCCAAGGAGGACGCTTTAAATTATGTCTGGTATGAACTATGCTTTAGCTGCATCAACCACTGCTTTGAAAGCAGCTGGGTGGTTAGCTGCCAAGTCGGCAAGCACTTTACGGTTCATTTGGTTACCTTTGCTAGCAAGCAAGAACATCAAACGGCTGTAAGATAGACCGTGTTCACGGGCTGCAGCGTTGATACGAGCAATCCACATGGTACGGAAGCTACGTTTTTTAGATTTACGGTCGCGGTAAGCGTAAAGCAAACCTTTCTCAACCGAGTTCTTGGCTACTGTGTAAACTTTAGAACGAGCACCAAACTGGCCTCTCGCTCTTTTCATAATTTTCTTTCTTCTTGCTCTAGAAGCAACGCTGTTGACTGAACGTGGCATTGTTTAAAAATTAAATGGTTAAATAATCACTGGCCGGGGGTAACAGGTGGAAAGAATACCTGATAGCTTTTCCGCCGGGGCAGCAAACCTGTGTAGAGAACAGTTGTTCCTCTACTGTGCAATGAGCAGGCGTTTCATGCGTGGCTCATCCGCTTCACTTACTAAAGTTGCGTGGCCAAGACGGTTCTTACGAGCTTTTGATTTTTTCGTAAGGATGTGGCGAAGACCAGTGCGACGACGCTTGATTTTACCCGAGCCAGTAACCTTGAAGGTTTTTTTGGCCGACGAGTGGGTTTTCATTTTTGGCATGACAATAAGTTTATTTACAGCTTTTTACAGATAAAAAGAGCAGACTTTTTCAAGTCTGCCTTTAAAAGCGGTTGCAAAAATAGTGCTTTGTACGTAATATACAAATAACTATCGCTAATTTATTTCTTTTTCTTAGAAGTCAAGATGACAAACATCTTGCGGCCTTCTAGTTTTGGTGGCGATTCTGGGGCTCCAACGTCTTCCAGCTCTTTGATGAAACGCAGCAATAACTCCTCGCCACGCTCTTTAAACACGATGGCACGGCCACGGAACTGTACATAAGAACGTACTTTAGCACCTTCTTCCAAGAAACCCTTGGCGTGCTTCACCTTGAATTCGAAGTCGTGGTCGTCGGTATTCGGGCCGAAACGGATTTCTTTGATCACCGTTTTAACCTGCTTGGCCTTCATTTCTTTCTCTTTCTTCTTGCGGTCGTACAAGAATTTCTGGTACTCTACCACTCGGCATACAGGCGGTACAGCGTTGGGCGAGATCTCGACGAGGTCAAGCTCTGCTTTTTCTGCAATTTGCAATGCCTTGTGTGTAGGCATTACTACCGACTCTACTGTATAACCAACGATCTCTGAAAGCTCTTCTAGGTTATCGCCTACCAAGCGGATTTCAGGTACACGGATGCGTTCGTTGATACGATGTTCTGGTTCCTTGTTGACAGGTTTTCTCGGAACAAAATTCTTAGCCAAATGACAATGTTTTAATGAAAGAAATAAAGGTTTTTATTAGGATGGCCAAAAGTAGGCAAAATGCATGAACATTGCACACCATGTATATTGATGTACTATCATTATTACCCCGCTTCAAGGCACTTTTGCTGAAAAACACCACAAATATGATAAGTATTTGGCAAATATTGACACGCCGTAGCATTAATTTTTTTGAAATCGTTAAACGAACTACTATCGGTGTACTGTTGTGCACGCCGGGGCAAAATAACGCGCTAGGCATGCGTAGCGTGGCCGCAACGCGGCCAGTGCCAAAGGCACCGAGCGTCCAGCGAGCGCGGAGCACGCCGGCGACGCAACGCGGCGCAGCGCCCAAAAAAACTTATAAAAAGTAATGCGTTTCAGGCCTTGGCCTAAATAATTATACCCAAATATTCAAGTTTTCGCAAAGTGTTGGTAATTTCGCAGCCCGGTATTTTTCCGCGCTAAATCTCACCAATCATGTTACAAGTACCATTTATCCGCCAAAACCGTGAACGCGTGCTCGAGAGCCTCGCGAAACGCAACTTTGCCAACACGGGGATCCTCGATGAAATCCTTGACCTCGACGAACGCCGCCGTGCTACTCAAACAGAGCTAGACGCACTCCTCGCCGAGTCGAACAAAATAGCCAAAGATATTCCGCTCTTGTTTAAATCGGGTCAGGCCGACCAGGTGGAGCCCATGAAACAACGCGCTGCCGAGCTGAAAGAACAAGCCGTGCAACTCAAGAAAAATGCCGACGAGGTGGCCACCCAACTCGAGGATGCCCTCTTGCAAGTGCCTAACTGCCTCTCCACGGCAGTTCCGTTTGGCAAAAGTGCCGACGATAACGAGGTGTATAAAGATTGGACCACCGATTTTCCAGCACTGCCTGAAAATGCCCTCCCGCACTGGGATATCGCCAAGAAATGCGATATCGTTGACTTTGAGCTGGGTGTTAAACTTACCGGCGCTGGCTTCCCGGTGTATAAAGGCAAAGGTGCTAAGCTCCAACGTGCCCTCATCAGCTTCTTCCTGGATGAAGCCGAGGCCGCTGGCTATTACGAAATCCAACCGCCCCTCATGGTTAACGCCGAGAGTGCCCGTGCCACGGGTCAACTCCCCGATAAAGAAGGCCAGATGTACTACATGCCCGTGGATGATTTTTACATGATCCCCACGGCCGAGGTACCTGTGACCAATCTCTATCGCGACGTTATACTGAACGAGGCTGATTTCCCGATCAAAATGTGCGGCTACACGCCCTGCTTCCGTCGTGAGGCAGGTGCTTATGGCGCCCACGTACGCGGGCTCAACCGCTTGCACCAGTTCGATAAAGTTGAAATCGTGCACCTCGAGCACCCGAGCCGTTCCTACGATACCCTCATGCAGATGTTGGCCCACGTGGAAGGCTTGCTCGATAAACTTGGCCTGCCTTACCGCATCCTCCGCCTCTGTGGTGGCGATACTGGTTTCGCGTCGGCCATGACCTTCGACTTCGAGGCGTATTCTACCGCTCAACAGCGCTGGCTTGAAGTAAGCTCTGTGTCAAACTTTGAAACCTTCCAGTCTAACCGCATGAAACTGCGTTTCAAAAACGCCGAGGGTAAAACCGAGTTGGCGCACACCCTCAACGGTTCGGCCTTGGCCTTGCCCCGCATCGTGGCTTCATTGCTCGAAAATTACCAAACCCCCGAGGGTGTACGCATCCCCGAGGCATTGCAACCATACACTAAGTTCGATTTTATTCCCTACGGGGCCTAAATAGAACTTTTTGGGGCCATTGCCTGTTTATCAGCTACAATTTTTAAGCAAAAAAGATTCTCTCAACTATGATGTACATTGTAATTGTGGCCGTATTCGGCCTTTTGGGTATGTTGGTTAGCTCGCGCTTGAAATCCAAGTTTGAGCACTATAGCAAGGTCCCCCTCAGCTCGGGTAATACCGGTGCCGATGTGGCCAGGGCCATGTTGCAGCACTATGGTATCCACGACGTGCAAATCGTTCAAGGCGAAGGTTTCTTGACCGACCATTACAATCCTTCAACCAAAACGGTAAGCCTTAGTCCACACGTTTACCAAGGTCGTAGTGTTGCTGCTGCCGCAGTTGCAGCACACGAGTGTGGCCACGCCGTTCAACATGCTACCGCCTACAGCATGTTGCAACTCCGTTCAAAAATGGTTCCCGTTGTACAGATAGCCTCTAGTCTTCAACAGTTTGTACTCATGGCGGCACTGGGTATGTTTGGCATGGGGGGTAATACTACCGTGTTGCTCATCGCCGTTGTGTTGTTTGGCATCACCGCGCTGTTCAGCGTGGTAACCCTGCCGGTTGAATTTGACGCTAGCAACCGTGCCTTAGTGTGGCTCGATGAAACTGGTGTTGCTCGCGGTGCTGAATATGATGGTGCCAAGGATGCCTTGAAATGGGCTGCGCTGACTTACGTGGTCGCTGCACTGGGTGCCATGGCTACCTTCTTGTTCTTTTTGTTCAAGTTGTTGGGCTCAAGGGAATAAGCGTTCCACTTGAAACTTTATCCATCATCCCTTCGTCTTAATAATAGACGAAGGGATTTTTTTTGCCTAGATATATGATTTGGGCGTGCCCCCATGGGCAAGAATGCCCACGGGGTCGCTACGCTACGGGGCTCGCTATTCGCTCGGCCCGCGTTGCGGTCTGGCCTTCGGCCACCCCTTCGCATCGCTCACGCGGCAAACTACTACTGTGCGGCAAAATCGGTTGTAAACATTAAAAAAATATTAAGGTTCAAAGATTAGCTCCTTGCTGATGGAGCTAGACACAATTTATATATGTCACAATATATTATATCCAAATAATTGCTAATCAAATTATTAGATATTCAAAAGTATATTTTAAAAAGTCACAAATGTTTAATATAAAAAGTAATATATTTTGGATAGTTGCCAAAACATTTGAATATTGCAGCCCTGAAAAGTAGCAAATTGATTTCAGAATCAGTTTCACTGCTCAGCAGATATGTTTTTAACCCTACACTAAGCACTCCTGAAAACTATTTACGAACGTAGCGGCTTTGACGTTAGCGTGCATTTTATGTTGTACGTTGATCAATTGCGGTGATGCCATTCATCCTAGTTTTAATGGATTTAGTATAGGTTTTGGATAATCTTATGGATTAGCCGAGCATGTCAGTTGGTACATTATCCTAGATAGTATACTGCAAAACAACGCAATTCGATTGAACATCATTATCAATATCAAGCGGTTATGAAAAAAGTTTACCTGGTAAAATTATTAATGCCAGTATTCGGCGTGTTACTAGCCTTGTCTTCCCTTCATGGGCAAGCAGACAGGATAGCGCGCGAGGCTGCCCAAAAAGAACAACTGAGGCAACAACGCAGGGCCACCTTGGGTGAATTGGAGCAAAGGCAAACGCCCAATCCAACACCCGCACCGGATCCTACGGAGTTTCAAATCCAAGCAGCATTTGATGCATGTCCCGCGGTGAACGCAGGTCCTGATGTGACCACCTGTGCTGGTGGTTGTGTAAACTTGACCGCAGCTCCCGTATCTGGGTTTCAAACAACTAGCTATGCCCTTGCTCCAATAGCATACACCCCGTTCCCGTTTACAGCAGGCACACAAATTTTGGTTGGCACGGATGATATATGGTCAGGGGTTATTAACTTACCTTTCGACTTCTGTTATTTTGGTGGTACCTTTAACCAATGTGTAATCGGGGCCAATGGCTGCATTTCATTTGATTTAAGTTATGCCAATCAATACAACGCCTGGCCTATCAACACAGCATTCCCTGGTAATAACGATGCTAGGAATAGTATTTGTGCTCCTTTCCATGATATGGACCCTAGCGAAGGCGGCCAAATTTATTATAATATCTCCGGAACGGCCCCATGTCGCTCCTTGTCGGTTACTTGGTACCAAATTCCAATGTATGACTGTACAAACTTAATTGCTACGCAACAAATCGTGCTGTACGAAACGACCAACATCATCGAGACGTATATTCAAAATAAACCAACCTGTGGTGGTTGGAATAGTGGTCGTGCTATTCACGGTATCCAAAATGCCAATGCAACACAGGCTTTTGTTGTCCCTAACCGCAACTCGCCAACACAATGGAGTACCTCTAACGACGGATGGCGTTTTACCCCAAACGGGGCTACTAACTTTACGGTAAGCTGGTTTGATGGTGCAACCCCTATCGGTTCTGGAACAAATATTCAAGTTTGTCCAGCAGCCACAACTACATACACCGCCCAAGCCGTTTATACCAACTGTAATAATGCAACCGTCACGGTTGATGACGACGTTACAGTCAATACATTTACCTTGACTGCCACGGCTTCAGGTACAGCGGCGTCCTGTACAGCACCCGGTAGCTTGTTCGTAAATGTAATAGGAGGTTTACCACCCTTTACCTACAATATTGGTGCAGGGCCACAGGTGTCCAACAACGGTAACTTTTCATTTGGTGGCTTGCAACCAGGTTCTTACAACGTAACTGTTGTTGATGGACAAGGTTGTACTGCAACCACCCAAGGCACAATTAGTGCACCGGGTGCCCCGACAGCTTTGGCATCTGCTCCAAGCTCCTTGACTTGTACTACGACTAGTTTAACGCTGAGTGGTGCAGGCTCTAGTACTGGAGGTAACTTTTCATACCAATGGACAGGGCCGGGCATACAATCGGGTTCTAATACGCTATCGCCGGTGGTAACGCAGCCGGGTACTTATACCCTAACGGTGACGAATACAACCAGCGGTTGTACGGTATCCGCTTCGGCTGTGGTAACCCAGAACAATACAACACCTACCGCTTCGGCAGCTACTACATCTGCCTTAAATTGTGCTCAATCTCAAGTTGAGGTTTCAGGTGCTGGCTCAAGCAACGGACCTAACTTTACGGCCCAATGGACAGGCCCGGGTATCGTAAGTGGTGCAACATCACTGCTCCCAATCGTAAACCAAGCCGGAGCCTATAACTTATTAATCACTGACATAACGAATGGCTGTACTGCTACTGCTTCAGCTACGGTGACTAGTAATACAACATTGCCAACTGCAGTAGTTGCTCAATCTTTACCAATCACTTGTACCGATACCGTTGTCACGCTATCGGGAACGGGTTCTAGTACTGGCCCAGATATAACTTATGTTTGGAGTGGACCAGGTCTAGCCAGCGCTGGTAATGCGATTACGACAACCGCAAATCTAGGCGGTAGTTATACCTTAATCGTAAACAACACAAGCAATTTCTGTACAGCTTCGGCTAGTACTACGGTATTAGTTGATAATGCATTGCCAACGGCAGTTGCCAATGCCCCTGTTAGTTTAACTTGCACGGCGACATCTGTGCAACTAGACGGTTCAGGCTCTTCAGCTGGCGCAGGCTTTACCTACGCATGGTCGGGACCAAGTGTTGTAGCAGGCTCTGCTACACTAACGCCAACGGTCAACCAGCCAGGGGCTTATGGCTTAATAGTTACTAATACGGTAAATGGATGTACCCAAACAGCCACTGCAACTTTGGCGAGCAATACAGCCGCACCCACTGTTTCCATTGCCAGCCCAGCTGATTTGACATGTGCAAATCCGACTATTGCATTAGACGCATCTGGCTCTACAACCTTATCAGGATCCGCTTCATACCAATGGAATGGCCCTGGTTTAGCATCTGGTACAAACACAGCTTCTCCATTTGTGGATGAACCGGGTACTTATTTCGTCACCGTTACCGACACTCAGAATGGTTGTACCGCTGTTGGTCAGACAACGGTAGCACAATCTGGTGTGCCTACTATTAGTGCTATAGCCAACAATCCAGGATGTGATCCAAACGGAAATGTAATCACAGTTACTGTAAATGGAGGTACTGCTCCTTACAGTTACGATATTGGCTTTGGTGCTCAGTCAAGCAATATATTCAATAGTGTTGTAGCAGGTACTTATACTGTTGTAGTTACTGACGATCTTGGCTGTATTGTCAATACAACGGTAACCGTGCCTCCAACGCCTGTACTGGGCGCCCCCGCTTTGTCAAGTAATAGCCCTGTTTGTGAAAGCTCGTTGATTCTGTTGGGTTCTGTGGCGCCCGCAGGCGTTACATATGCCTGGTCTGGACCTAACGGTTTTGCCTCAAGTTCTCCAAACCCGAACGTACCTTTGGCTACTATCGCCAACCAAGGTCTTTACGTATTAGTCATTACGGACGTTAACGGCTGTACTTCAACAGCCAGCACTTACGTTCAAGTAAATCAAAATGGAACAGTTGCCATTGATACACCTATTGATTTTTGTACCAATAGTGGCCAAGCCTGGTTAACTGCATCTCCGGCAGGTGGCACTTGGTCAGGTGATGTATCTGCGGTTGGATCATTCTTCCCCGGAACGTTAGGTGCAGGTACTTTTGTAGCTTACTATACTTACAACAGTCCTAATGGTTGCAATGTAACCCAGTCTGTATTGTTCAATATTTACGATTGTTCTTGTGCTGCCAACGATACTATATGCGAGGGCGCTCCGGTGATTATTACATCATCTGGAGGTAGTGCGGGATATACACAGGTTTACTACCTTGTAGATGCTATTACTAATATTGTTTTAGACTCTAACTCGACTGGTAACTTTACAAACACGGTTGTAGCAGGTAATTCATACCGCGTTCATGCATTGAACTTTGAACCAACTGATGCTCCAAGCCCACTACCAATCATTGGGTTACCTATCGGTGATTTTGGCTTCACGCACAGAGGCTGTTTCAATACCGACTTCTTGTCTGATTACTACTGCTTCTTCGTTGAGCCTACACCTTCCTTTACTTTAAGTAATTCAAGTCCAGTTTGTGAAGGTGGTAATGTTACCCTCAGCGTTACTGAGGTACTTGGAGCCACTTATAATTGGGCTGGTCCCGCAGGCTTCTCGGCCAATGGTCCTGTTACTCAAATTCAAGGAGTAACGGTTGCTAGTGCAGGTGTTTATAATTTAACCGTGACGACCTTAGGCGGATGCACTTATACCGATGCCACTATAGTATCCATTGGTGCTGGGCCAGTAGTTAACGTGCTTGGTCCAATAGATTACTGTACCAATGCAGGCTTAAGCTGGCTGTATGCAACGCCACAAGGAGGAACTTGGTCAGGCAGTGTCAGTGCCAATGGCGCTTTTGAACCAGCAGCTCTTGGGGCGGGTACCTTCCAAGCTACTTATGTTTACACGGATAATAACGGTTGCGTAGCTGAAGCCCTGTCTACATTTAACGTTGGTCAGTGTAATTGTGTAACTAGAGATACTGTTTGTTTTGGAGAACCAGCTATAACTTCAATTGCAGCATCTAACCCTGCCTATACTCAATTGTATGTACTTAAAGATCCAATTTCGGGTACTGTAATAGCGGTAAACAACACCGGAGACTTTACATCAAGTGTACAAGCAGGTGGTTTTTATAATGTACATGCACTTAGCTACGATGCGGCTAATGCGCCTAGCCCACTACCTGCGGTAGGATTACCTGCTGGTAATTTCGGGTTCAGTAATTTTGGCCTTTTTGATGCGAATTACTTGAGCAACTTCGTTTGCTTATTTGTTTCTGAAGTACCTACAGTTCAAGTATCGAACAGTGGACCCGTTTGTGCAGGCCAGAGTGTAACCCTAACCAGCAGTGGAGGTAATTTTTCTAGCTACAGTTGGTCTGGTCCAGCAGGGTTTGCATCGAACTTGGGTAATCCTACGCTTAGCAATGCGACTACTGCGATGTCGGGCACTTATACGGTTACCGCTACAAACCAGTCTGGATGTACCACAACCGCTAGTACCCAAATAACGGTGTTTGATACACCTGTGTCAACGGCGAGTAGCAACGATATACCATGTATGAATGCAACGGACGATGTTGTGTTGACTGCTACGGTTACCGGAGGCACTGCACCTTATACCTATTATTGGTCAACTCCAACAGGCGGTGCGATTACATCTAGTGTGGCATCTGTTTTATTCCCCAATGCAAGTCAGGTAAGCCCAGGTGTTTACTCACTTGTTGTGGTGGATGCCAATGGCTGTACTTCAGGTATTGATACAACCTTGGTTGATATTAACTTAAGCCCAAGCCAGCCCGTTATCAATGGTCCATCTGGTGTTTGTGCTGGTACGGCAACTACTTTGACTACGCAGACATATGTAGGCAGCAACGTAACTTACACCTGGACCCTACCTAATGCAAGTACTCAAGTAACAACAAATCCTAGCCTTAATTTGGTGTCTCCATTAACAGGTACCTATCAAGTTGTAGTCAATGTTGCTGGTTGTAATTCAAGTGCTGGGACATTCAGCTTGGTGGTGCATCCAGTACCGACGCTACTCGCCACGAGCGATGACCTAGAATGTATGGATCCTACAGATGATATCACTTTGACGGCTACCGTTCAAGGCGGTACTGGTCCATTTGTATACTATTGGACTGGCCCCAACAATTTCAATTTGATAACCCAAGATAACGAAGTGGTCTTCCCTAATGCTATCAATGCTTACGCAGGTACATACAATGTTTATGCAGTGGATGCCAACGGTTGTCAAACTTTGATGGACACCACCGTTATTGATGCTACGGTAGCGCCACAACAACCCATAGTAAGTGGTCCGGCGGCAGTTTGCGCAGGCCAACTAGTTACGTTGAGCGTACCAGTTTATTCTGGTAATACCGTTTCTTATACTTGGTTACTACCAAATGGCGCTAGCTACACTTCTGGTGATAATACCTACACCATGTTGAATGTCCAGGCTGCTGTTCAAGGTGGAACCTACCGCGTAATTGTTGTTGTGGATGGTTGTACTTCTGATACCTCTGCAGCATTTACTTTGACGATTGATCCTCGCCCAAGTATTACCGCTATCAGCGGTGGTGGTGCATACTGTCAAGGCGCTAACGTCACTTTAGCATCTACAGTTAACACCGGTGGTGCGAACGTTACATATCTGTGGACTGGGCCAAATGGATTTTCTGCTACAACACCAGATGTTGTATTTAGCAATGTACAGCCAGCTCAATCAGGATCTTACCGTTTGGAAGTGTTCTCTAATGCAGGTTGTGCTTCAGAGCCAGTAGTGGTGAATTTAACTGTAACCCCAAGACCAGACGTTCCAAGCCTTACATCAAACTCTCCGGTATGTATCGGTGAAACGATTGCTTTGGGTACTACTCCAGTGAACGGAACCACAGTAACCTATGATTGGTATTTCAATGGTACGCTACTTGGCAGTACCAATATTGCACAATATTTAATTCCAGCCGCTACTCCTGCCCAAAACGGGGCGTATAGTGTAGTGGTCAACGTTGATGGTTGTATTTCAATTCCATCGGTACCGGGTAATGTTCAAGTAGGTGCATTCCCTAGCTTGCAAGCGAGCTCTAACTCGCCTGTTTGCCCAGGTACTGACTTGGCCTTGGATGCAACTTTCAATGCAGGTTTATCATACCAATGGAGTGGCCCTGCTGGATTTACCTCCACCTTGCGCAATCCAATCATACCTGCCATTACACCATTCAATGCAGGAACTTACTATGTTCTTGTAATTGATAACGCTACGGGCTGTTCTAGTGCAGATACTATTGTAGTTGCCATCGTGCCAAGTGCTACAGATATTGCCTTTGCGGGTATTGACCAAGCGCTCTGTGATGTCAACACTGCTACTTTGACAGCACTTGCCCCAGTAACACCGGGTGTTACTGGCCGTTGGGAGCAAACCGTATTCCAAGCAGGGCAGGGTGTAACCATTACAAGTCCAGCAGCGTTGACTACTGGTGTAAATGGGTTGCTCCCTGGTAACACATACAGGTTTGTATGGGTATTGACTAACGCTGATTGTGGCGACTTTAGCTGGGATACCGTAAGTGTAACCTCAGATATTTTACCAACCTTACAAGCTTACGCCGGCGAAACAGATTTTGCTTGTGCAACATACCTCTTTAACTTGGATGCAGTAAGCCCATCCATTGGAATTGGCTTATGGTCACAACAAGTTACACAGGCACAGGCCGGTGTCATTATTGTAAGTCCTAATGATGCCAATACCCTGGTTGCTAACTTGTTGCCTGGCGAAAATGTATTCTACTGGACGCTTTCAAATGGTGCTTGTGTCGATTATTCATCCGATAGCGTGATGATTGTACGCGAGGAGGCTATACCAACCGCAAACATTGATAGTGTTTTCGTACCGTTTGACATTGTAACCGGCGAGGGTGGCGTTACTGGCATTGATTTACTCCTGAACGATGATGTAACTACGGTGACCTCATACACCGTTAGCATTGTTGATGCGCCAAACCACGGTATTTTGACACAAAATGCGAGCGGTACTTGGGATTTCACCACCAACTTGAATTACTACGGCCGCGATACATTTATTTACCAAATTTGTGCCGGTAACTGTCCTGACTTGTGCGATACCGCTATGGTTATCCTCAAAATTGGTGAGTTCAATGATTGCTTCGTGCCCAATATCTTTACCCCGAATGGAGATGGCGTGAACGACTTCTTAATCGTGCCATGTTTGGGTAATTACCCGAACAACGAACTGAGCGTGTTTAACCGCTGGGGCGATGAGGTGTTCCGTGCTATTGGCTACAGCAATGATTGGACGGGAACTTTCAACGGGGCCGATTTGCCTGATGGCTCGTACTACTACATCCTGAAATTGAACGATGCCGACGAAACCATTTTACAGGGTTATACTGTAATTCACCGATAGAACAGGTCGAATCCCCTCCGGGCAGTGTACATTGCTTAGCCCGGAGGGCTCAACCTGTAACGAATTAAATATCTAGACAACAGTCAAAAGTTATTATAGCATGAAAAAACTTTTATTAATCGCCCTACTGTTTAGCTCATTTTCGAGCTTGCTAGCACAGCAAGATGCGCACTACACGAACTTTATGTTCAACAAGTTGGCGTTGAACCCTGCCTATGCAGGTAGTAGGGAAGCTGGAAGCTTGATGGCGCTTTACCGCAATCAGTGGGTTGGCATGGAAGGTGCTCCCAACACACAAACGTTGACTTTTCATACACCTATGTGGAAAGAAAAGGTAGGTTTGGGTATCATGCTTGAACGAGATGCTTTGACATTTTTCCAAAATTATAAAGCCTCGATGGCTTATACCTACCGGTTTAAACTTGGCCCGGGTAAATTGGGCATAGGTGTACAGGGTAGTGTCAAAAATGTACGTGTAAATTGGGATATGGCTCGGCCTTTACAACTGAACGATGCTGGCATCCCGATGTATAACGCCAATAAATTTGTACCTAATTTTGGTGCAGGCTTGTATTACCATACCAAAAATTGGTACGCTGGTTTGTCGATGCCAAGCTTGTTGAACAACAGCCTTGATTTTGGCGGAAATCCAGGCGATCTTTTTGTGGCGCGTGAGCGCAGGCACTTGTTTGGTATGGGCGGCGTAGTGTTGCCTATTAGCTCAAAGGTGAAAATCAACCCTAACGTGTTGTTGAAGTACGTGGAGAACTCGCCGTTTGACATGGATTTGAACTTGAGTTTTATTTTCGTGGATAAGCTGACCGTTGGTGCTACATACCGTATGGGAGATTCATTCGATGCCTTGTTGCACTGGAATCTTACGCCACAGTTGCGCCTTGGTGTGGGTTACGACTACACCTTGTCGGAATTACAACAGTACAATAGTGGTTCGTTTGAGGTATTGCTTGGATACGACTTCATTTATCGCAATTCCAGTTTAGAAAACCCGAGGTTCTTCTAGCAGTTTATCTGCGCGAGGGATGCGCAGGGCGCCGAAGGCGTACCGCGAAGCGGTATGAGCGAATAGCGAACCCGGAGCAGCCCGACCCCGAAGGGGGCGCGCCCAAAAAACAATTTAAAAGAAATTCAACCGAAAAAACGCTCTATGATGCGCGCTACATACAAATTACTGATGATACTCGTTTTGCTCCTTGTTGGTTTGGCTGCCCAAGCCCAAAAGAGCAAAAAAGCCGAGCAACTGTACCAAAAGAAAGGCTATCAAGCTTCGCTTGACGAATACAAAAATGGGCAGGGTAAGCTGGGTAAAGATGGGAAAGCCCAAAAAACCAGTGTGACCCAAATGAGCCAAATGGCCAATAGTTATCGTTTGACCGGTGACTATGCCAACGCCGCGGTGTGGTATGGCCAGCTGGTAAAACGCAGCGATAAAGCTGAGTACCTGATTAACTATGCCCAATGTTTGCAAGCCATAGGCGACTGTGACAAGGCCATTGTGTATGCATCAAGGTTTGACTCTTTGGCCATTGCTGATGGTTTGGAAAATGAGAAGGCCAAAGATACCCGTGGCGAAGAGTTGGTGCGCGGCTGTAAAATGGCTGGAAATGTCCGCACGGTTGAAAATGTAACCGTTACCAATGCTGGATTCAACTCGGATAAACTTGATTTTAGCCCTGTGTTTTACGATAACGGCGTGGTGTTCGTGTCGAACCGCAAGCATCCTAGCCGATTGACGACCAAGCGTACAGATATTTGGACAAAAGATTACTTCAACGATCTTTGGTTTGCCCCGTTTGATGGAGCAAGCTTTGGAGAGGCTAAACCTTTTAGTACCAAAATAAACTCGGAGTTTCACGAAGGCTCTGCCTCATTTAACAAAGGTGGCGACAAAATTTATTTTACCCGTAACCTGTACTACAAGGGTAAAAAAATGAAGAACAAGAAGGGCATGACCCGCTTGGGCATTTTCATGGCTGAGTTGATTGATGGCACATGGCAGAATTTACAAGCGTTTGAGTATAATAATATTGACCGTGCGCACTGTCATCCTACTATTTCGGCAGATGGAAAATACCTAGTATACGCTGCCGACCGTGTTGGTGGCAGGGGAGGTATGGACCTCTACATCTCTGAATTTGAGGATGGAACGTGGTCAAAGCCAGTTAGTTTGGGTGCAAACGTAAATACTGCCGGTAACGAGTTATTCCCTTTTATGCACTCGGACGGAACCTTATACTTCGCATCAAATGGCCATGCTGGTGTAGGCGGTCTAGATATTTTCTATTCTAAGCAAGTGAGCATGGGCGACTCGACGTTCTGGTCGGTGCCTGTAAACATTGGTAAACCATTTAATACTACCGCTGATGATTTTGGCTTCGTGCTGGATGAAGCGGGCAAAAAAGGCTTATTTACTTCAGCCCGTGCAGGCGGAAAAGGCTCGGATGATATTTATGTATTCGATGCACCGAATGGCTTAAAGGCTAAAGAACCAATTATCATCGAGAGCAATATCTTTGTATTTGACGAAGAAAGCTACCAGCGCATCCCCCAGGCAGATGTAGAAGTAACCGTGCTGGCTGCCGACGCAGCTGCAGGTGGCAATGCTGACGAAGACTATGTAATTGTACTGAAGCCATATGGCGACGAAGCCGATGGCTTGTACCAAGTGAGCGTAAAACGCAAAGATGGTTCAGATGCGAGCGCAGAAGAAGAAGCCGAGCTGTTTGAAACCAACGATAATGGTAGCTTCAGCATGCGCATGGAACCCAACCGCAAGTACGTGTTCAAGGCGAGTAAAACTGGCTATTCAGACGCCGTGGCAGAGTACTCAACAGCGGGTATCAAACGCTCAGAAAAAGTGGAATACGGTATCCCGATGAAAGCGCCCAAACCCAAAGCTAAAGCAGTTGGTATCTCGGGGTATGTACTCAATGGTTCATATGATAACTACAAAATTGCCAATGCTACCGTAACCTTATTGAATATGTGTAACGGCGATGAAACCGTGATTAGTTCAGACGAAAATGGTGCATTTTTCTTCCCGCTTGAATGTGGTTGTGATTTTGTGCTGAAAGGCGAAAAGAAAAACTTCAACGGCGATACTAAAGATATTAAACTTCGCGGTATTGAATGTCCAAAAGATGGCGTGCAACAAAACTTGGTATTCAACACCGGTAAAATTAGCACGGTAACCCCTGGCGACTTGAAAGAAGGCTACGTGATGGAGTTGAACCGCGTATTTTACGACTTTGACAAATTTGACATCCGCGAAGATGCTCGTCCAGACCTTGACAAGGTAGTTGAATTCATGAAGACTTACAGCTCGATGGTAGTTGAGCTGGGCTCGCACACCGACAGCCGTGGCTCTAGTGTTTACAACACCAAACTCTCGGCTAAACGCGCCCAAGCTGCAGCCGATTACATCGTGTCGAAAGGTATTGAACGCAACCGTATCTACACCCGTGGTTATGGTGAAGACAATCCTCGTAACGAATGCAAGGATGGTGTAGATTGTACCGAGGCTGCACACCAGTACAACCGCCGTACCGAGGTTAAGGTGTTGAGCCTTGATATACCACAAGTTGAAATCAAATACAACGATAACCTTCCAGTGCGTATCGACAAAAAATCTGGAGAATAGTCCAGCCTAAAAAATGGGTCACTAAAATTAATTGTCATTTAATTTTAGGGATAGGTGCATATTTAAAAAATATGTATCTTTGAGCCACATACTACTCTCTCTTCTTTTGAACGGCTGCCGTATCCTTACGGCGCCGTTCTTTTTTTTTTGCCCAAAATCAAACGAATATACCAGCCAACATTGATGCCGAAGGTGCCGTTTATGTGAAGCTGTTTAGACTTTGCTGTTTGAGCTAAAAATGAGTGATTTTTTGTCCAGGAATCCGGAATTTTTGAGGTAATAGCAGCGTTATTGCCGAGAAAATTGCTGATTTCTGGGCGGAAAAGCGCCATTTTTAGCCAAATGAGTAAAGTCTAAACAGCTTCGTTGTACCTTTGCAAGGCAAACAAATGTTTACCCAAACTTTAATCCATTCAAATTATGAAAAAGTTAAGCCTTTTCCTCTCGTTACTAGTACTCTTCGTTGTAGCTTGTAAAAACGGCGGCGGCGTCAAGGATTTTGACCTGATGCAACATGGCTTGCCCATTAGTATCAAGGCCCCTGAAGGTGTTACCGTGAAAAAAATACAAATTGGCCTTGGCGACGATGTAGTCGTTGAAAAACCAGGCGAATATTATGTGCATATCTATGCGGAAGAAATCCCAATGGGCTCTAGTGTTGAAGGCTTAACCCAAGAAAGACTTGCTGATGTCAAAGCCCGTGAAGAGTTTTCTAAAATTGTAGAAGAATCGAAAGATGCCTTCGTGTATGAAACTAAATGGGCCGAAAACGACATCTATTACAACTTCTACTACTGCTATTTCAAAGGCGATAAATGCTTCACCTTTGAAACTACAACCGTTGAAAAATATACCCTCGACCAAGTGAAAATGATGTTTGAAAGCGTGAAACAAAGCGCTAAATAAACACAGACAGAAGCCGCTACCGGCTCCGAATATTATTTTTAAAATGGCCAAGCGCATTGCGCTTGGCCATTTTTTGTATTAGAAATCACACAATAATTTGTAAATTATCATACATAGTTCTATTTTTGGCATTCTGATATATCTATGATATATCGATTTCGTTCATTAAGAGCCTTTTACATATTATATAAACTATTATTATGATTAACGCTTTATCAAACATCTTACGTTCAAGGGTACTGGTACTAGTACTTTTTATGTTGGTCAGCACTATTTTAGGTGCCCAAAAGGATACAATTGGAGGGCCAGTACTGAACAGCGCACCAGCTGTAACCCCTGAAATCGTGGAAAAAGGACTTGATGACAAAATTAATGAAGCCATCAAGCCTGCTACCGATTTGATCAGTAGTATCGTATTCTATGCCATTCCATTGCCAAACGGCGTTAATTTTCCTTTGGTTTTACTTTTGTTGGTTGGCGGTGCTTTATATTTTACCCTCTACTTTGGATTTGTCAATTTCAGGCATTTTGGCACGGCTATTCAAACCGTTCGGGGAAAATATGCAGATAAAGTGGCTAAGGGCGCTGATGAAGTAGATGCTAAAGGCTCTGTCAATGTTTTAGATTCAGGAGATATCGCTCGTACGGTAGCCAATGAAGGTGCTCATGGTGAGGTGTCTCACTTCCAGGCTTTATCAGCGGCTTTGTCTGCAACGGTAGGTTTAGGTAATATTGCAGGTGTAGCGGTAGCGATTACCCTGGGTGGCCCTGGTGCTACTTTCTGGATGATTCTCGCTGGTTTCCTCGGTATGTCTTCTAAATTTGTGGAGTGTACACTCGGTGTTAAATATCGCGATATTGGCCCAGACGGTACCGTTTACGGTGGGCCCATGTACTACCTCAGCAAAGGCTTTGCGGAGCGTGGAGCCAATTGGGCTGTCGTTGGTAAAGTGTTTGCTGTTTTCTTTGCCATCATGTGCGTCGGTGGCTCATTTGGCGGGGGCAACATGTTCCAAGCCAACCAAGCCGCAGCTCAACTCCAAAACGTAACTGGTTTTGCCGGCGGTAACTCTGGCGCTGTTTTCGGTATTATCATGGCCCTTTTGGTTGCGGTGGTTATCATTGGCGGCATCAAGCGTATTGGTAGAGTAGCTGAGACCATCGTGCCATTTATGGCCATTTTGTATGTTGGTGCAGCCTTGATTATCTTGGTCGTTAAAGCCAACGAGTTGCCACATGCTTTCCAACTGATTTTTGAAGGAGCATTCACCGCTGCTGGTGTTACTGGTGGTGTTGTAGGTGTATTGTTCCAAGGGTTCAAACGTGCAGCGTTCTCAAACGAGGCAGGTGTTGGTTCAGCGGCTATTGCGCACTCTGCCGTTAAAACTAAGTACCCAGCCAGTGAAGGTGTAGTGTCTCTGTTGGAGCCGTTTATCGATACAGTGGTAATTTGTACCATGACTGCCTTGGTGCTCGTCGTTACCAACAACTACAGCGTATCGGTTGAAGGTACTGAAGGCGGTGTTGCCTTAACCTCTATTGCATTCGACTCAACCATTCCTGGTTTCCGTTATATTTTGACCATCGCGGTTGTTTTATTCGCATTCTCAACCATGTTGTCGTGGTCATACTATGGCTTGCAAGCATGGAAATACCTCTTTGGTAAGGGCAAGGGCGTTGATATCGCTTATAAAATCATTTTCTGTGTATTCGTGGTTATCGGTGCCGCTGCCAACCTTGGCCCAGTAATCGACTTCTCCGATGCCATGATTTTTGCCATGGTGTTCCCCAACATTATTGGTTTGATCGTTATGGCCCCTGTAGTTAAAGCCGAGTTGGCCCGCTACATAAAGGTCATCAAGGGCTAGTATTGATCTGTTAAGCAATTATATAGGCTGGAATGTACCTCGTGTGCATTCCAGCTTTTTGTTTTTGTTTGGGGCCTCCGCCGCGTTGCGGCGGCGCTACGTTGCGCGGCTCGCTAGCGCTCGGCCCGCGTTGCGGTCTGGCCCTGCGGGCCACCGCTCCACATCGCTAGGCCAGTTATTAGTTATGAGAGCAGAGAGCAGAGCGTAGTTGTCATCCTCACATCCCCATATCCTCACATCCTCAAATTCCCACATCCCCAAATCATAAAAAGAAAAGGTAGCGTTGGCAAGCGTTTGGCCCTGCTTATACGTTGTAAACGGTATCAAAGTAGTCCTAAATTATGTATGAAAATGTACTTAGCGTTAATTTATAGGGCATAATTTTGATTTTCTACTACCGCAAAAAAATAAATCTATATATTTGGAGTTACTTTACACGGGTGTATTCCCAAAATACCCTGCTCCAAGCCTAATAAACTAGTTTTCATGAAATACTATTACACCAAACTAAGCCAATTCTTAGTCGTTTTTGCATTGCTTTTTCTCGGATCGAACGAGCTATTTGCATCCCATGCCATGGGCGCCGACTTGACCTACGAGTGCATTGGCCCAAACCAATATAGGGTACGTCTTAAATTTTTTAGGGACTGTAGAGGTATTACGCCAGCCTCGAGTTATAGTATTACCTATAGTTCGGCCCAGTGTGGTGTTAGTTCAAGTATAACTGTTAATCAGGTAGGTGCACCAATTATGGTTACCCCAATTTGTTCAACGGCGCCTAATCCCTGTAATGGTTCATCGCCCAACGGTATACAGCAATATACCTACGAGGGTAACTTGACCTTGCCTCCTGGCTGTAGTGACTGGATACTTGGCTGGACGGAGTGTTGCCGCAACAATGCCATCACAACCTTGAGTAGCCCAGGTAACCAAGAATTTTATGTACGAGCACTGCTCAATAACTCGGCATCCCCCTGTAATAACTCCCCCGATTTTAATAACCTTCCAGTACCATTTGCTTGTATTGGTCAACCCATGAATTACAACCATGGCGTATTTGACGTTGACGGTGACTCCTTGGTGTTCAGCTTGGTAAGTTGCCAAGAAGCTCCGGGTACAAACGTTAGCTATGCAGGTGGTTTTAGTGGTGCAAACCCACTCAGTACAGCCAGTGGTGTTGCGCTTGACCCTGTAACAGGAGCCTTGAGTTTTACCCCAAGCGTAGCCCAGGTAGGCGTGTTGTGTGTCCGTGTAGAAGAATACCGCAATGGCGTCAAGATTGGCGAGGTTGTTCGCGACATGCAGTTTACCGTATTGGCTTGTAATAATCAATTACCGGTAGCCTCTGGCATCGATGGTACGGCCAACGCTTCTGGCGTTACCGGGCCTTATACTATTGATGTATGTGCAGGCGTAAACTTATGTTTCAATATAGCTACCTTCGATACTGATGCAAGTCAAAACTTATCTATGACTTGGAATAATGGCGTGGCCGGTGCTACGTTCAACAGCACTGGTAGCCCATTCCCAACCGGTACTTTCTGTTGGACGCCCACGGCAGCCAATACCGGGGCAAACTTTTTCACGGTTGAAGTAAGGGATAATGCTTGTCCTATCCGAGGTTCTCGAACATATACCTACAACATCAATGTGATTCCGAACCCTAATCCTCCTGTGAGTGCAGGGCCTGACGTGAATATATGTAGAAACGGCTCTACAAACCTTAATGCCACGACGGCAGCCACCAACGTGGTAGGCTGGAGTTGGAGCCCGACCAACGGTTTGTCGAGTAGTACAATACCAAATCCAGTAGCTAACCCTACCAGCACAACAACTTATACGGTCACCATACAATATGCAGATGGCTGTTTTTCATCCGATAACGTGACGGTAACTGTTTTACCTGATCCTGCTGTATCGGTATATCCTGCAAACTTGGATATCTGTTCAGGGGCTAGTGCGCTATTATCGGCTTCTACAACCGGCGGCGCAACGTTTGCCTGGTTTAACGGAGCAACTCCATTGGGTACTGGTACAGTTACAGGAAGCTCAAGTACTCTAAACGTTAGTCCAAGTGCATCAACAACCTATAGTGTAGTGGTAACCAATAGCTTTGGTTGTACGGCTACGGCTACGTCGGTCATTAATGTTGGTACACCTCCGCCATTGGCTCAGTGTGTCAATATTTACGTATCGCCGACCGGTACACCTGCAAACCCGGGTACCCAAGCTAGTCCGACTGACCTGAACACGGCATTATCGATGGCGGCCTGTAACAATACCGTGATCAAAATGGCGGTAGGTACCTATAATATTGACAACCCACTTAACTTATCCAGTTTCCTTACACTGGAGGGCGGTTTTGATCCTAGTAATGCATGGACTAAAACGAGTCAAGCAGGGGCTACTACCATAAACAGGACTATAAACAACATAGAAGGCCCAAATAATGCCCGCAGGTTAGTTGCATTACAAGCTAACGGTGCTGTAGGCTTTGGTTTACATGATTTGACCATTAGTACAGCACCTGGTACAACAGGCACGACAGCCTTGTCGGGTGTTTCAACCTATGGTCTACACTTAACCGCTTGTAGCGATTACAAGGTGGTACGCTGTCAAATTTTACCTGGTCGTGCGGGCCCTGGTGCCAACGGATCGGCAGGAACTGCTGGTGCCGCAGGTGCTTCTGGTGCTGGTGGTGCTAATGGTGGAGGTTGTTCATTCTGTACACAAGCTGGCGGCGGCGGCGGCGCTGGGGCTGGGGCTGGTAGTGGTACACGTGCTGGTGGAAACGGCGGAAACGGCGGTACGGGGAGCTCTCCATTTGGGGGCAATACCAGTGGAAACGGAGGGGCTAACGGCGGCGGCGGAGCCTCCGGCGGCTCCGGGGGGCAAGGTTTTAACGAAATCGTGGGCGGGGGCTGTGATAGCCCAGGAGCCCCTAATATAGGTAATAACGGTGCAAATGGTACAGCAGGTACGCCGGGGGCCGTTGGTGCAACTGGACCCGCGGGTACATTCGTAGGCGGTTTCTTCGTCCCTGGTGGTCAAGCTGGCACTGGTGCTAATGGGGCCAACGGTACTGGCGGCGGCGGCGGCGGCGGTGGCGGCGGTCAGGGTAGCACCCTGGGCAACGCTGATGGCGGCGGCGGCGGCGGCGGCGGCGGTCAGGGTGGTGCTGGTGGTACTGGCGGTACTGGTGGATTTGGCAGCGGTGGTAGCTTTGGCTTATTGCTCGTTGCCAACGGAGCCAATGCGCAAGTTATCGACTGTAATGTACAGCTTACAGCTTCTCCTGCAGGTGTTGGTGGCGCTGGCGGTGCTGGTGGTGCCGGCGGCGGCGGCGGTACAGGAGGCAACAACTGTGAATCTGGCCGTGGCGGAAACGGTGGTGCTGGCGGTGCTGGTGGTGCTGGTGGCCAAGGCGGTGTAGGTACTGCTGGTTTAACGAGCACTGTGTCTACAGTATCGGGAACTGCACCAATTACCAATATCACAAACTTTGCATTGGCGGCCCAACCCGTTATTTTTGCCCAAAATGTGAACTGTACAAATGTAGATGTAAACTTCTCTTCAGCTGGTGCTGCTGCTTGGAACTTTGGTGCACAAGCTAACCCTACAACGGCAAATGGCGCATTGGTGACAACACAGTTCACTGCAATTAATCGACATACAATTACCTACAGTGGCAATACCTATACGCAATTCCACAACGTTTCCTTCTCGGGAGATATACCTCCTGCTATCATTACTTCGGCTAACTTGATAGGGGCCCCCGATACTTTCCAATTATGCGTTGGTGACTTTGCGTCCTTCTCGAGTAATATTTTTGGCGATACTTATAACTGGGACTTTGGCGGTGCCATTGCTAACCCCGGAAACGTACAAAACTTATTCGAACAGTTTAACACAGTAGGTTTCTACACCATACAGCTCAACTTGGTTACCGACTGTTGTGGACCAACACCTATAGATACTATATACCTCTTTGTAGATCCTGTTCCAACACCTGGCCCAGGGGTTGATTATGAAATCTGTGTAGGTGATGCTGTAACGCTAACGGTTACTGGTTTAAATCCTACTGACTCTATTTCGTGGTCGCCAAGCGCTGGTCTAAACTTCTTGAGCAGTAATGTGGTTGAAGCTAATCCAGTTGCTACAACAGTTTACGTGGCAACGGTTTACTCGAATGTTGCAGGTCGTTTAAGTTGCCCACAAACCGTTAACTTCACGGTTACGGTTCGTCCTGTACCTGTTATTAGTCCTGTAGCAACAGCAGTTACTTGTAGCAACAATGGTCAAGCTTCGGTAACAGTAACCGGAGGTTCAGGCACATATACGTTCCAATGGGCTACTTCTGAGAACTTTATACCCTTGACAAACCTCATAGTAGGTAATTATCAGGTAACAGTTACCGATGCAGGCTTTGCTGCAGGTTGTACCGCCACGGAAAACGTTTACGTTGCTCCTGGTCCTACACAGCCTGTTGCTTATATCCAAACATCATTAAATGTTTCATGTAATGGTCTAAATGATGGTACCATTACAGCCAATGTTGTTGGCGGTATTATACCCTATACATTCAACTGGAGCAATGGCGGGGTAGGGCAGACGGTATCAAACCTTTCTCCGGGTAATTACTGCGTTACTGTCACAGATGGTAATGGTTGTAGCTCAACTATATGCCAAGATATCTTTGAACCAGCCATACTCGATATGGTACTCCTGGATTCATCTGACGTTACTGGTTGCTTCGGTGGTGCCAACGGCTCTATTTTGCTGGATGCTACAGGCGGAACAGGAGCGCATACCTATACTTGGAGTCCTAACGTGTCGAGCGGTGTCAGTGCAAGCAGTTTAAGCGCAGGTACTTACAGTATCACGGTTTCGGATGTTAATGGCTGCCAAGATAGCATCAGCATCGTCATTGCACAACCCGCTTTACTTGTAGCTTCTGCCGTTCAAGATTCTGTAAACTGTAACGGAGGCAACGATGGCTCTATCACAGTAACAGCAGGCGGAGGAACACCCGTCTACCAATATGATTTAGGTTTAGGCGCCCAAACGTCCAACGTACTGACAGGCTTAACGGCTGGTAGCTATACCATTACAGTTACCGATGTCAATGCGTGTTTTACAACGGTAACGATTACAGTGCTTCAACCAACACCGCTTGTCGTTTCATCTGTACAAGATAGCGTAGAGTGCTTTGGCGGGAATGATGGTTCAATCACCGTTACGGCATCAGGAGCAACACCTACATATAGTTATAATCTAGGTACTGGAGCACAAGGCTCCAATGTGCTAGGTACCCTTACTGCTGGCACTTACACGGTTACGGTTACCGATTTTAACGGCTGTACCGCCACGACGAGTTCGACGGTGCTCGAACCAACTCAACTTTCGGCTACGGCAGTTCAAGATAGTGTAGAATGTTTCGGTGCTGCCGATGGTTCTATTACGGTAACTGCCACAGGGGGTACACTTCCTTACAGTTATAACCGTGGTGCTGGGGCACAAGCATCAAACCTGTTTACAAGTTTGGCAGCGGGTAGCTACACCATTACGGTTACGGATGGTAATGGCTGTACGGTTCAAGTAATTCAAACCGTTCTTGAGCCTACCCAACTGGGGGCTACTGCTGTACAAGATAGTGTAAACTGTTTTGGCCAAAGTAATGGTTCAATCACGGTAACTGCTACCGGAGGTACTTTGCCTTATAGCTACAACCGTGGTACTGGAAGCCAAGCATCAAGTGTATTTACAGGCTTGGCTGCCGGCCCTTACAGCATCGTGGTTACCGATGGTAACGGATGTACTTTTACCTTAAATCAAAGTGTTTTTGAACCAGCAGTGTTGTCGGCAAGTGTCGTACAAGATTCAGTTAATTGTTTTGGGGCCAACGATGGTTCTATTACCGTAACGGCTGTAGGGGGCACGTTGAATTACCAATACAACATTGGGGCAGGCTTCCAACTGTCTAATGTATTTAGTGGCTTGACAGCAGGCTCATATACTGTGACGGTATCAGATTTAAATGCTTGCACCACTTCTGCAACCATTTCAGTGCTTGAACCTACAGTACTGACTGCTTCTTCTGTTCAAGATAGCGTTGAATGTTTCGGTGGTAATGATGGCTCGATAATCGTAACAGCTACAGGAGGTACGCCTTCATACAGCTACAACCTAGGTACAGGCGCGCAAGCATCTAATGTGCTAAGTACGCTTATCGCTGGATCTTATACGGTTACCGTTACTGATTTTAATGGCTGTACCGCAACAACGAGTGCAACTGTTCTTCAGCCTACTGCTTTACAACTGACCATCACGCAATCGCAGGTAAGTTGTGTTGGTTTGAACAACAATGCTATAGACCTCGGGGTAACAGGTGGCACACTGCCTTACGCTTATTTGTGGAGTAATGCTGCAACCACGCAAGATTTATCTTCTTTGCCAGCAGGTACTTACAACGTTACCGTTACCGATGGTAATCTGTGTACAGCAACAACAACACTCACCTTGGTGGAGAATGCCAACCCTATCGTTACGGCTATACCTGACCAATTGCTTTGTGCTGCAAGTACAACAATTACAGCAAGCACAACTTCGGGTACACCCAACTTTACCTATAACTGGGATAACGGTTTGGGTGCCGGACAAACACAAACGGTAAGCCCTACCGTAACCACAACATATACCGTTACCGTGAGCGATGCTAACGGTTGTACTGGTACCGACCAAACCGTAGTCACGGTACTTCAGTTAAGCATCTCTAACGATACTGCTATCTGTCTCGGCAGCTCAGCAACCCTTACAGTTACAGGGGATAATATCCTGGATATTACCTGGGCTCCTGCCGCTACATTATCCACAACTACTGCTGCAACAACAGTAGCAACACCAACAACTACCACTACATATACAGCCACTGTACTTCAGGTAGGGAATAACTTGGTGAACAATGGAAACTTCAACCAAGGGAATGTTGGGTTTACTTCTGACTATATTAGTAGCCCTACCGACCTCACGCCGGAATCAACCTACGGTATCATCGCTAACCCAACCAGTGGCCATACAGGCTTTGCCCCATGCCCTGATCATACCACAGGTGCTGGTAACCAGATGGTTGTCAATGGTGCAGGCTCGCCAAACCGCAATGTTTGGTGTCAAACCATCACGGTAGCACCAAACTCTGATTATGCCTTCTCTACTTGGGTACAATCTGTCGTGGCTAGTAGCCCCGCTATTTTACAGTTCTTCGTAAACGGCGTTCAAATTGGACCATCGTTTACAGCGCCAGGTGTCAACTGCCAATGGGCTCAATTCTATGATACATGGAACTCTGGTGCTTCAACTACGGCTCAACTTTGTATCGTGAACCAAAATACCACCACTGGTGGTAACGACTTCGCCCTCGACGATATCGCCTTTACACCGTTCTGCTTACGCACCATAGATGTTGATGTAACCGTTAATTTCGTAACGCCTACAGCTAGCTCTAATAGCCCTGTTTGCGAATTCGATACGCTCTTCCTATACGGCGGTGGCGGAACTAGCTATACCTGGACTGGCCCTAATAGTTTCTCCGGAACAGGTGACACTACTTTCGTGGCGAATGCTGGCCTAGCCGCCAACGGCACATACAACGTTTCGGTTACCGATATCAATGGGTGTACCGCAAGCACTACCACTACTGCTATTGTAAACGATGCTCCAGTGGCTGATGCCGGGGCTAACGTAGCTATTTGTGCCGGTTTGTCTACTACACTTACGGCTACAGTTACACAAGGTACAGCACCATTTACCTTTACCTGGGACAATGGCCTTGGCGCCGGTGCTACACATACCGTTACGCCTGCTGTAACCACTACCTACAACGTAACCGTAACCGATGGTAACGGTTGTTCTTCTACAGATTCTGTTGTCGTGACAATTAATACACTACCGCAAGTTAGTCTTGGTCCGGATACCGCCATCTGTGTTGGTTTCTGTGCGCCACTCGTGGCAACGATTACCTCCGGTGGTACCGCTCCTTTCACTTATGCTTGGGACAACTTGCTCATTGGTAACGGCCCTGTACAAAATGTTTGTCCTTTGGTAACGACTACCTACAGTGTAACCGCTACCGATGCTCTTGGTTGTAGTTTATCTGATAGTAAAACGGTTGTTGTCAACTCCAACCCAATTCCAAATGCAGGCTTGGACACCATTATCTGCTACGGTTCTTCTGCTAACTTAAACGTGACAGCCACCAGTGGCCTACCGCCTTATGTTTTCAACTGGAATAATAGCCTCGGCCTTGGCGCTAGCCACGTGGTGAGCCCAATCGTAAACACTACATACGTGGTGACGGTAACCGACCAAAACGGTTGTACTGGTACCGACGATATCGTGGTGAACGTTCCAGCTCAACTCATTGCATCTACCACGGTAACCAACGTAAGTTGTTTCCAAGGCTCTAATGGTGCTATTAACCTCACCGTAACTGGTGGTTTATTGAACTACACATACCTCTGGTCAAATGGCGCAACGGTTCAAGACCCAACCGGTTTAGTAGCAGGTACTTATAGCGTTGTCGTTACCGATAATATCGGTTGTACCGTAAGTACAAGCGCCACGGTTACAGAGCCTACTTTACTACAAGCTAGTATTACCACCAACTCTAACTACAACGGTTTCCCAATCAGTTGTTTCGGAGCCTCCGATGGTAGCATCACTGCTGTAGGCACAGGTGGTACTGCGCCATACAACTATGCTTGGAGTAACTCAGTTGGTATCCCTAATAACCTAAATCTACCAATTGGTACTTACAATGTTACCATCACCGATGCCAATGGCTGTAGCGATTCTGCAACCGTAACTTTAACTCAGCCAACACAGGTTTTGGTCAACATTACGGGTCAGCAAGATCCTGGCTGTAATGGTGGTTGCGATGGTTTTGCTGTTGCAGTGGCCTCTGGTGGTATCAGCATACCGTTTGGTACCTACAGTTTCGACTGGAGCAATGGTACAACAGCACAAACAGCTACCAATCTATGTGCGGGTAACTACACCGTTATTGCTGCCGATGCTAACGGCTGTACCGCAACTGCATCTACAACATTGGGCGAGCCTACGCCGCTTATTGTTGATACCTTGACTTTGGTCGATGTGAGCTGCTACGGCGCATCTGATGGCGTTATCGTGGTACAGGCTAGCGGTGGCACGCCACCTTACGTAACGTACACCTGGAACGATGGCAACACTGGTCAATACCGCGCAGGTTTAGCCGCAGGCGTTTACACGGTTACCGTTACTGATGCCAATGGCTGTACGGCTGAGAACTTCTTCTCGGTTGTATCACCAGCGCCTATTTTGGCCAATGTGTTGGCTACGCCAACCTTGTGTAATGGGGATAATACAGGCTTCATTTCCGTGAATCCATTTGGTGGTACCGCTCCTTACACCTACCTCTGGAGCGATGGTCAAACTACAGCATCTGCCCAGAATTTGGCAGCAGGTACTTACAGCGTTAGCGTTACCGATGCCAATGGTTGTTCTACCGTTATCTCGGGTATCGTGGTTACACAGCCTAGCGCTATCAGCAGTACGGTTTCGGTCAATCAAAACGTGAGCTGCTTTGGTGGAAACGACGGCAGCGCCGAGGTGTTCCCACAAGGTGGTACCGCACCATACAGCTATGCATGGTCAAATGGCGAGACGGATGCTGTTGCACTACAACTTGAAGCTGGACCGTTCTCTGTTACGGTTACCGATGCCAACGCATGTAGCACCGTGGCATTCGATACCTTGACGCAACCTGCACCAATTGTTGCTAGCCTTGAAACCCTCAATGCTACTTGTTTTGCCGATGCTGATGCCCGCATCATCATTGATACTTTGTACGGAGGTCAACCGCCTTACAGCGTGGCCCTCAACGGCGGCGCCACGTTCCAGGACGTGTCGGATGGTTATCAATATGACGGACTTACAGCGGGTGCTTACAGCCTCTTGTTCACCGACTTTAACGGTTGTACGCTCACCGTGAGCACAACGGTTACTCAGCCTGATCAAATTGTGGTTGACGCTGGCGCTGATGTGATCATCCAGATGGGTGAAGAAACGCAGCTATCGGCCATGGTATTCGATGCGCCATTTGGCAGCACTTACCTCTGGACGCCAAGCACTGCACTGGATTGCACCACATGCCTCGACCCTGTGGCCAACCCGGTTGAAAGTACTACTTATACCATCTTGGTTACCGACCCGAATGGTTGTACCGCCAACGATGCCGTGCTGGTTGAAGTAACCCGCGATCGTAACGTGTACATCCCTACAGCCTTCACGCCAAACGGTGATGGCCTCAACGACATCTTCATGGTGTACGGTGGCGTAGGGGTATCTGGCGTGAGCAGCTTCTTGGTATTCGATCGCTGGGGCGAGTTGGTGCACCAGGCCCAAAACTTCATGCCTGGCGATCCTGCTTTCGGCTGGGACGGTAACCTGAAAGGCAAACCCATGAACAACGGCGTATTTATCTATGTAGTTGATATTGAGTTTGTTGACGGCTCTACACTCCAGTACAAAGGCGATGTTTCGCTGATTAAATAGAAAGACATTTTTAGTTTTTTTTATGGCGCCACCCCCAGCCCCGCTTTTGCGGAACTGGGGGTCGCTACGTTTCGGGGCTCGCTGTTCGCTCGGCCCTTCGCCCTTTGGGCTCGGTCTGGCGCGTTGCGCCACCCCTGCACATCGCTGGCGCTAAAGTCATGCGAGACATTCCAGCTGTTGAGCCACTCAACCTGGCGGCTCAATAACTCATACCAATATATCAAGGTTCTGGCGAAAAAAAACACCACCACTGTGCCTTTTTCCTTAATATTGCATAACGCTTTAAACGGGATGTAACAACAAATACTTATGGCCGAGACACCACTGCAAAAACTGGAAAACCTACTCCTGGAATACAACATAAGCCTACGTCAAGAAGACGAGCTTATGGACTGTTTTGTGTATGACGGACAAAACTCTTATGCCCTCGACGAAGATGGCCAGGTCATTGCCCTGAATTTGAGAGGGTTTGAGGGGGAACTTAAGGATGTTTGGGATCTTTTTCATGGTTTTCGTTGGCTCAAAGCATTGAATTTGAGTGAGATAACCGCATCAAGTCAGAAGTCTACAGAAATTAATCTAGCTTTAGATATTAGAAGTTTAGAGTATTTTTCACTGCGCAATTCCAAAAGTGTAAAATCATTATCTTTTCCTAAAGAACTCCCAGATTTGAAGTGGATAGATTTAGCAGATTCGGGTATTTCGTACATCGAAACCTACGGTTATCCGTTACCTGTTTTAGAATATATCGACTTAACAGGCTGCCTGGTTGAAATAATTAATATTGAAACCTTAGTAGGTTTGGTACACAGCCCAAAATTGCGCTTTGCTAATTTGTCCAAACCCGAAGACCCTGGTACTAACTTTAAAAATATTAGAACTGTGCTCAGGGACTTAAATGACTTAAATGCCCTGAAGGCTTACTTGAGGGAGGTATCTTCCGTTCCTGTTGATATAGGGACGAAAATACCGTTTACGTTGACAAAAACTAAGGATTACAATGCACTAAAAGTGAATATAGTAGGTTGGGGTAAGGCGGGTAAAACAACGCTGCTGCATTATTTAATTCATGGAGCATGGGAAGATATAGATATTGATGACCGTACACATGGCATAGAAGTCCATCAATGGAATCCTATTATTAACGATAAACAATACGATATACGCTTCTGGGATTATGGTGGGCAAGATTATTACCATGGTACACACCAATTGTTTCTACAAGAAAATAACTTTTATATCGTTCTCTGGTCGAATGAGGCCGAAATAGAAGGCTACGCCTATTGGTTAGGAGCAGTGAGGTTTTTTGCCAAGGAAAACCCGATGCCTACGCTTTTGATACAATCTAAAGTGGATGCTAATGAACTTGTCGGGTTTGACAGCCAGAAATTAAAAGGGTACAATATTTTGCAAAATCATGTTTATTCTCTTTCTGTTAAAGGTGCTGCGGGGGCTTTACTAGCAGGAGATGCTAATAAATATAAGGAGCAGCGGTATAAAAGAGCCTGGGAAAATTTCAAGGATGACCTGCTTGATTCTATTGTTGGACAGACAGTTATGCAGGCAACAATTCCTGAATATTACGATGAAATCAAGAATGATATTCTTGGTAATGATGTGATTTTACCTATACACGTCAACTTAGATGAGTTTAAACAAATATTCAGGGATAAAATTCCTCAGTTACACCGGGAAAGAGACTTAAATGAAGATTTGCCTGAGGGTCAACGAAGCCTTGCCGGCTTATTTAGCTTCCTCGAAAACGTGGGGGCTATACGCCGTTTTGAAAAAATACCGGGTTTTGAGGATAAAATATACCTCAACCCACCGCAACTGGCCCGCCGTATTTACGCAATTTTGGATAAAGAAATGCTGGAGGCTTCCACGGGTAAATTTAGCTCGGAGGATATGGCCACTCAACTTGAAAAGGTATTGAATGAAACGAAAACGTCCAAATTGGACAAAACTGACTTACACCAGCAAGTAGAAGAATACTTGGCCATTATGCTGTATTTCAAGTTGATTTTTGAATTGAAGCAAGCCGATACCACCGCCACTGCCCCCCGGCAGTTTGTAGCACCTCAGTACTTGAACCCCTTGCCCACGGGCTCCCTGTTCTCCTTTTTAGAGGCGGTTATGCCCTTGAGCTTTACCTTGTACTTTGAAGATTACTTTCACCTGGGCGCGGTGTTTAGCATGATTGCCAGCTTTGCCCAAGCCTCGGATGATAAAAACTACTGGCGCTACGGCGTGGTATTTAAACTGCTGGGCTTGCAGGTGCTGGTGTATGCTCACGAAGAGAAAAAATCTATTAAATTCAGGGTACAAGAAGGCCAACATAAGTTTAAAGTAGGTAAATACCTTTTTGAAATCATGGCCCGGAATGAATTCCCAGATAAAATACCCCAAAACGCCGAAGAACTCAACCAATGCATGCCCAAAAGTAATCCATACCAACAAGGCTTGGCCATATCCACCGATGAGCAGCGCTTTGCCTACGTGGAAAGTATTCAAGCTCAACTACAACAAAAACAAAGCCGCGTAGAAGCGCTTAAACGCCAGGGCAGTGAAGCCGAAAGCCAGCCATACATAAGCCTTGACGCTTGGCACCACTACTTGCTGTCGGACAGTAAGGCCACACCCAAGAAGGTTTTCCTCTCGTATTCGCATAAAGACGAGGACCACGTGAACGATTTCTTGGTACACCAATCTATGCTTAAACGCCAGGGCTTAATTGATACTTGGTACGACCGTAAAATACTGCCCGGCGATGATTGGAACAAGGAGATTCAAACCCAACTGGAACAGGCCGACATTATTATTTTTATGCTAAGCCCCGATTTCTTGGCCTCTGATTACATCTGGAACCACGAGTACAAAATAGCCCTGAAACGCCACGAGGATATAAACGACCCCGTGACGATCATCCCCGTACGCCTGCGCCGGTGCGACCATAAAGGCTTTCATTTTAATGAAGTACAGTTTCTACCCCGCGACAATAAAACCAAGGCGGCTACCAACCGCCCCCATGCCCAACGCAAGAGCTTGGAATGGGTGACGGACTACCCCAACCCCGACGATGTTTATACCCTGATTATACAGGAAATTAGACACTTACTCGAATCCCAGCACACCGGCAAGCTGGATGCTTAAACCATTATTTCAACCTTACATTGTATTATATATGGCTACTCAACCCAAAACAGCCCATACCCACCAAGCCAACAACAAATATGAACAGGACCTGCTGGATAACCCCGCCCTGTACCACCAACTACTGTATGTGCCAGGTGGTAATTTCACTATGGGCAGTACCGACCAAGATGCCTTCGACGATGAAAAACCGCTGCGCCAAACGAGCATAAGCCCTTTTTACATGGCGAAGTTCCAAGTAACCCAGGCTTTGTATGAAGCCGTGATGGATGGAAAGAACCCGTCAACTTTTAAAAGTGACTTAGCTTGCCCGGTGCAAACGGTCTCTTGGGATGATGCACAAGCCTTTTGTACAGAGTTGAATAAGCGCTGCGGCTATAAAAAAGGCCAAGGCTACCGCCTGCCTACCGAGGCGGAATGGGAATACGCCGCCAAAGGTGGCCCCAAACAAAAAAAATACACCTATTGTGGCAGCTCCCTGTTGGAAGAGGTCGGCTGGTATGATAAAAACAACAACGTAAAGCCTAGACCAGTAGGCTTGTTACTGCCCAACAGCCTAGGTTTACACGATATGAGCGGAAACGTACGAGAATGGTGTGAGGACTGGTACGCTAACAGCTACGACTTGAAGGACAGCAGCGACCCTAAAGGCCCTAGTGAAGGGCAGGGCCCTGTGTTGCGCGGCGGTCACTATTGGGGCATCGCTTGGTACTGCCGCCCCTCGCATCGCGGCAGCACCGCGCCAGACCGTAGGTACTCCGACTTTGGGTTCCGTTTGGCCCTTGCTCCGCAGGTCAAAAGGGAGTAAATGAGTAAGAGAGAAAATGAGTAAATGATTTATGATAAAAAATCACTCTGCCCCCTGCTCTAACCTAGTGGCTCTGCCACTAGGTTTTGCGCCAGGTGCCCGGCGGGCGCGGCAAAGCCGCGGTGCGAAGCACGGAGCAACGCGAACCCCAGAGGGGACCGACGGCGCGAAGCGCCGGGGCGCCCACAAAAAAAATAAATATGGAAGCATACTTAAATAATAGTACATTACGTTAATAAGAGTACTATTTTTGCATTTCCGAGGATGAAAGTGTAACGTTTTCATCAATTTTAGCAATTAATTGCTCAGATGCGCGATGCATTTAATTTTGTTCTTGTATATTAGCGACTTATTTAACCCATTCCTTTAAAACAGGCCACTTTAGTTTGACATCCCAAACGCGATTTCGCTTATGAAGAAATTATTTACAATGCTGTTCCTTGCTAGCTCTATTGTTGCGGCTACAGCACAGGATATCCACTTTTCGCAATTTTACATGTCGCCTTTGAACCTTAACCCTGCTTTAACGGGTGTGATTGGCTGCGATATGCGCGTATCGGCCATTTACAGGAACCAATGGGCTAGCGTGTTGCGTTCAAACGCTTTCTCTACCTATTCAGCTAGTTTTGATGCCCGCCTCCCAGTGGGTCGTTATGACTATGTTGGTTTGGGTGGTACACTTTGGGGCGACCGTGCCGGTACCGCAGCGTTCTCAACCTTGCAAGGTAATATCTCTGGTTCATACATGAAGCGTTTAGGTGGCCTCCGCAGTAACGAAAGTTACTTGGTTGCTGGTGCGCAACTTGGTGTAACCCAACGCGATATCAATACCTCGGCTTTGTTGTATGGCGACCAATGGCAAGGCGACCCGAACAACCTTGGTCAAACCACGGAAGTTCCTTTTGATCCTAACTTCATTTTTGCTGATATGGGTGCTGGTATCATGTACTTTACCGCATTGAATCGCAAAAACACTAGTAACTTTTACGCTGGTTTGGCTTTCCACCACTTGAACCGTGCCAACATGTCGTTTACCCGCCGCACATTTGATGCCTTGTACAGCAAGTTGACCATCCACTTGGGTGGTGAGTTTGCCTTGGGCGAGAAATTTGCCTTGGTGCCTAACGTGTTGTACCACAAACAAGGTCCATCGTTCCAGGTGAACGCTGGTACATCGGCCAAGTTTAAACTGGGTAACCCTAAACAAAAACAAGCTTTCTACATTGGTGCGTTCATGCGTATTGCTGGCCACTATGAAAGTGCCCTTATTTCAGATGCGGCTATTTTCAGCGCGCGTTTTGACTTCTCTAACTTCAGCCTTGGTTTGAGCTACGACATGAACGTGTCGGCTTTGAAACCTGCCTCTAACGGTAATGGTGGTTTTGAATTCGCTTTGATTTACAAAATCTGTAAAGGCAATAACCGCAGGTTCGGTTGTCCTGACTTCTAGGCTAAACCTGATTTAGCTTTTATACATCGCCTCCTTTGTTTACCCGAAGGAGGCGATTTTTTTGTTGGAATTGATTAGTTTTGCCTTTCAAAATGTAGTTATATGCGCGCTGTCATCCAACGAGTAAACCATGCTTCCGTGACTATCGACGGTAAGTTGAAATCAAGCATACATCAAGGGCTTCTCGTGCTCCTCGGCGTCGAAGAATACGATACAGAGGAAGATGCCGAATGGCTGGCCATGAAGGTGGTACAAATGCGTATTTTTAACGACGAGGAAGGTAAGATGAACCTTAGCATGCTCGATGTTCAAGGTCAACTGCTGGTGGTTAGCCAGTTTACCTTACACGCTTCTACCAAAAAAGGCAATCGCCCTTCGTTTATACAGGCCGCCCGGCCTGAAAAGGCAATACCCTTGTACGAGTATTTCCTGCAACTCTGTAAAAAACTCACGGGCATAAGTCCGGAGTCGGGTACTTTTGGCGCCGATATGAAGGTTAGCCTTGAAAATGACGGCCCCGTGACCATTATCATCGACTCCCAGAACAAAGTTTAATTTCGAGCGTTAAGCATAACTATGGATATAATTATCATTGGTAGCGGCATGGCAGGTTTGTCGGCGGCTATACGTTTACAAGCCGCTGGGCACCAGGTACAAGTTTTTGAAGCCAACAGTTATCCCGGTGGTAAACTCACCGAGTTTCAACTGGGCCCATACCGCTTTGACGCTGGGCCTAGCTTGTTCACCATGCCTCAACTCATTGATGAACTGTACCAGGTGGCGGGTAAAAATCCAAGGGATTATTACGGCTACGACCAACTTGAGGTGATGTGCCATTATTTCTGGGAAGATGGCACCAAACTACACGCCTATGCCGACAAAAAACGCTATGCCCAGGAAGTATCGGAAGTGATGGGTGTTGACCCACAAGTATTAGAACGTGCCATAGCGGATAGCCGCACCAAATACGAGCTGACCGGCGATATTTTCCTGCGTAAGCCCCTCAACCGAATGAGCACTTGGCTGAGTATGTCCGTGCTCAAGGCACTTTTGCAGCTACCTAAGTTGCACATATTCAAAACCATGAACCAGGTGAACGAGCAATTGCTCCAACACCCCAAGTTGGTGCAGTTGTTTAACCGTTATGCTACCTACAACGGCTCGAATCCCTATAAAGCACCCGGTATTTTGACCATCATTCCGCACTTGGAATATGGCTACGGGGCCTACATTCCCCACGGGGGCATGCACGAGATTACAAAGGGTTTGTACCGGCTGGCTACCGATATAGGTGTTCAGTTTAACTTTAATGCTAAGGTCGACGAGATTCTGCTAGATGGCGGCAAAGCCAAAGGTGTACGGGTGGGCGATAAACAGCATCTGGCCTCTATCGTGGTCAGCAACATGGATGTTTGGCATACCTATCACAAGTTACTGCCCGCTCAACTGGCCAAGCCCAAGAAAACCCTGGCGCAGGAACGCTCTTTATCAGCACTTATTTTTTACTGGGGTATTAAGCGAAGCTTCCCGCAGTTAGATGTGCACAATGTCTTTTTCACGGAGGATTACAAGGCCGAGTTCGATACTTTGTTCGAGCATAAAAACGTGATAGACGACCCCACGGTGTATCTCAACATCACCTCTAAGGCGGTGCCCAATGATGCCCCGGAAAATGCCGAAAACTGGTTCGTGATGATTAATGTACCTGGCAACATGGGCCAAGATTGGGACGAAATCATCGAGCGCTCTAGGCAAAATATTATCCAAAAGCTAAGTCGATTGCTGGGCGAGGACATTGCCCCGCTCATCGAGGTAGAGGAAATCCTAGATCCCCGCAGAATCGAGTCGCGAACCTCGTCTTACCAAGGTTCGCTGTATGGGACCAGCTCCAACAACCGTTACGCGGCATTTTGGCGGCATGCCAACAAGTCGAGTAGGGTAGGGGGCTTGTATTTCTGCGGCGGTAGCGTACACCCTGGGGGCGGTATCCCGCTGGCTATCTTGTCGGGCAAAATTGTATCAGAGTTGGTGGCGGAGTAAAAAAACTCCCAACTTTTCACGTTCTTTGTGCTGCATATCCAAGCACAAGACCGACCATGAAAGATAAACTGCAAAACCTCCAACTCAAACAAGCCGAAGCCCTGCTGGGCGGCGGTGCCGACCGCATCAAAAAACAACACGAGAAAGGCAAACTCACAGCTCGCGAGCGCGTGAACATGCTCCTCGATGATGGTTCTTTTGAGGAAATCGGTATGTTTGTGACCCACCGTAGTACCGACTTCGGCATGGAGAACGAACAGTACCTCGGCGATGGCGTGGTTACTGGCTACGGTACCGTTAACGGTCGTTTGGTGTATGTTTTTGCCCAAGATTTTACCGTTTTCGGTGGTTCACTATCTGAAACCCATGCCGAGAAAATCGTTAAAATCATGGATCTCGCCATGAAAAATGGCGCTCCGCTAATTGGTCTTAATGACTCGGGCGGCGCACGTATCCAAGAGGGCGTGGTATCGCTGGGTGGTTATGCCGATATCTTCTGGCGCAATACCTTGGCTTCTGGGGTTATTCCTCAAATTTCGGCCATCATGGGGCCGTGTGCGGGCGGTGCGGTTTACTCGCCGGCCATTACCGACTTTATCCTCATGGTCGAAAATACATCTTACATGTTCGTAACCGGCCCTAACGTGGTTAAAACGGTTACCAACGAGGAGGTAAGTTCCGAGGACCTTGGTGGTGCGTCGGCGCACAGCACCAAGTCGGGTGTAACGCACCTCACCTCGGCCAACGACCTGGAGTGTATCCAACAAATCAAGCAGTTACTTTCGTACATGCCGCAAAACTGCGAGGAAGATGCGCCCGTTTATCCTTACGAGTTTGCCGACGAGCTTCGGCCCGAGCTGCGCAAGGTAATCCCTGAAAACCCCAACCAACCTTACGATATCCGCGAGGTTATCGAGCAAGTTTGCGACGAGGCCTCGTTCATGGAGGTACATAAAGATTATGCCGAGAACATCGTGGTGGGTTTTGCCCGCCTCGCGGGTCGTAGCATCGGTATCGTGGCCAACCAGCCAGCGGTGTTAGCGGGTGTACTCGATGTCAACAGTTCAAAAAAAGGCGCTCGTTTCGTGCGTTTCTGCGATAGTTTCAATATCCCGCTGCTGGTGTTGGTTGATGTGCCAGGCTTTTTGCCCGGTACCGACCAAGAGTGGAATGCCATCATCACCAACGGCGCCAAGCTTTTATATGCCTTCAGCGAGGCCACCGTGCCGCGTATCTCGGTCATTACCCGCAAGGCTTACGGCGGTGCTTACGACGTGATGAACTCTAAACATATCGGTGCCGACCTCAATTTTGCCTGGCCAACGGCCGAGATTGCCGTGATGGGTGCCAAGGGGGCATCGGAGATTATTTTCATGCGCGAAATCAAAGCTGCTGCTGATCCCGCCGCTAAATTGGCCGAGAAAGAAGCGGAGTATGCCGATAAGTTTGCACACCCATACGGTGCCGCTGCACGTGGCTTCATCGACGAGGTGATTGACCCGCAAGAAACCCGCATTAAGTTGATTAAGAGCTATAAAATGCTGGAAAACAAGGCGGTATCACTTCCTCGGAAAAAGCACGGTAACATCCCGCTCTAGTTCAGGTGCAATGATAGGATAACCCACCAACAAGAAATTTGTCTGGTGCACGCTGCTTTTGGCCATACGCCTAACGCCTGGCGCCACATGCGCTTTCTGGTAGCCAGTATATAGGATGGCTGGCGGCGAAACAGGAGCTTTCATGGAGATATTTAGGGCGAAATTAAATTTTATTTGAATTGCTTTGGCAAATGTATTAATTTGGCAACGCCTAAAAAAACAATCTTAAAACTATTTTCATTCGTAATAGTTTTACTATTATTGTGGCGGCTAAGATAGCGCAATTAGTATTGGTCATTTACTCATTTGCTCCTTACTCATTTTTTCTTTTTGGGCGTGCCCCTCGCTCCGGGCGTATTGCATACGCCCTTTGGCGCTCGGGTCGCTGTCCTCCGGGTGCGCTGAACGCTTAGCGCTACGCGCCTGCGGCTACGCCGCAGCCCTCCGGCCAGCTCACGCGGCTTTTTTATCAGTACGGAACTATCCTATCACTCAACAATAACCTAACCATTATGGAGTTTACTCGACTGTTTGATCTCCCATACTATCAACTTGAAAAATATCCCCAGCGCAAGTCCATTGGTGGCAAGCCAAGGGGTAAAGAGTTTTGGTACAGCACCAAAGAACTCGTTGAGCTCGTCAACAAAGTGAGCTTGGGCCTGTATCAAATTGGTGTTCGCCCTGGCGATAAAATCGCGACCATCTCCTACAACAACCGTCCCGAGTGGAACGTGATCGACTTAGGTATGCAGCAAATCGGTGCTATCAACGTGCCGGTTTACCCTACCATCAGCGCGCGCGAGTACGTGTACATCTTCAACGATGCAGAGGTGAAGTACTGTTTTGTTGGCCACGGCGACCTCATCGACAAGGTGCGGGAAGCGCAAACGCAAATCCCTTCTCTTCGCGAAATCTTCGCCTTCGACAGCGATGTTGACGCACCCAACTGGGAAACCATCTTTGCCGAGGGCGACCTCAGCGATGTAGAAGCCATTAAAGCCAATATCAAACCTTCTGATATGGCGACCATCATTTATACATCTGGTACTACCGGCGACCCTAAAGGGGTTATGCTCACCCACGATAATATCTGTAGCAATATCCGCGACGTGATGGATTTGTTGCCGATCAAACAAGGTGATACAGCCTTGAGCTTCTTGCCGCTTTGCCATATATTCGAGCGCATGGTGGTATACACTTACATTGCCATGGGTGTAAATATCCGTTATGCGGAGAGTGTTGATACCCTCCGCGACGAGCTTCCAGTGGTTTGCCCGCATGTGTTCTCATCGGTTCCGCGCTTGCTCGAGAAAGTATACGAACGCGTGTACAGCATGGCGATGCAAGGCAGCCCAATCAAGAAAAAAATCTTCCTCTGGGCCGTTGGCCTTACCGAGAAATACGAATACGGCTATAAACCTTCTGGATTTGAAGCTATACAGTGGAAAATTGCCGATAAACTGGTGTTTAGTAAAATACGTGCCCGCCTAGGTGGCCGAGTACAAGGCATCGTAACGGGTGCTGCCGCTTGCCCACGTAAGATTGCACAGTTCTTCTCGGCAGCAGGTATTCCTATTCGCGAGGGTTACGGCTTAACCGAGACTTCGCCGGTAATCAGCTTTAACCGTTTTGACGAAGGTCAGGCCATGTTGGGCTGCGTTGGTGTTCCAATTAGCTCTGTTACTGTACGCATTGATGAGGACGACCCGAATTACGGTCCAGGCGAAGGCGAAATCTTGTGCAAAGGCCCTAACGTAATGACGGGCTACTACAACAAGCAAGACAAAACCGACGAGGTTATTGATAAGGACGGCTGGTTCCACACCGGCGACGTGGGTAAATTCGTGGACGATGGCAAAGGCAATCGCTTCCTCAAAATTACCGACCGCAAGAAAGAATTGCTCAAAACCTCTGGTGGTAAATACATCGCACCATCCCCAATCGAGAGCCGCTTTAAAGAGGAGTTCATGATTGAGCAGATGATGGTGTTGGGTAACAACGAGAAGTTCTGCGCTGCGCTTATCGTACCATCTTTCGACGCTGTGAAAAACTGGTGTAAAGAAAATAACGTGGCCTACACTACCAACGAGGAAATGGTGAAACACCCGAAAGTACTCGAAGCTTTCCAAGAGCTGGTGGATCAAGTAAACCCCAACTTCGGTAAAATTGAGCAAATCAAGAAGTTTGTGCTCATGTCGCAACCTTGGGATGTAGCTACCGATGAGCTTACGCCTACCATGAAACTCAAACGCCGTGTAATCATGGATAAATTCGCCAAGGAAATTGCCGAGATTTATCGCGAAGCTTAGTCTAAACCGCTTTGAAATACAAACGCCCCAACGGATTACGTTGGGGCGTTTTTTTGTATAAGCGGTATACCTTTGTGGGCATCGCGCCAGCGATGTGGAGCGGTGGCCCGCAGGGCCAGACCGAGCCGCCGCATTGTAGGGGCAGGGCTTGCCCCTGCCCACGGCGGCGAAGGGCCGAGCGAATAGCGAGCCGCGCAACGTAGCGACGGCGCGCAGCGCCGGGGCGCCCAAAAAAGATAAAATGATATAATGAATAAAAGATGAAATGACTTAGGCCTAAAAACTAACCCCTCACCCCTAGAACATCACTGCCAAACGGATAGTTACATCCGAGGTAGTGCCTTTGCGTTTTAATTCATCTTGTGTGATATCGATGAGGCCACCGTTGTAGTAAACGCCCATCACGAATGCCAACTCGCTATCGTTGGGGAACCATTCAACGCCTGCGCCACCGCCCACGGTAAGGCCAAGTGGTAAGAAATCGCGGTAGGTCACCTCTTTTTTGAACTCCGTGCCATTGTCGAGCTTAATGTCGCTGCGGGCAGAAGTCGCAATGTCAATACCCAAAACAGGTAATTGTGCGAAGGCGCGTAAGTAGCTGTTACCCAGCTCATTGGTACGCATTTTGAATCCCAGTGGGATGCGGAGGTAGTTCAAACGACTTTTGAACGTGGTATTGGCGGGGAACGTAACCGAGGTAGAGCCCGAGTCGCGTGGAATCACGGCCAACAGCTCGTTGCTGTAATCGGTATCGGGTAAAATACGGCCAGCATCATCGTATTTCAAACCACCACCTTTGCCCAACACGTAGTTGAGGCCCATGGTAAAAGCATAATTTTCGTTTTCGCTGAAATAATATTCACCGATTAAACCAAAGTCAATGCCTAAATTTGCACCGGTAGTACTCACCTGCTTATTGTTGCTATGCATCCAGGATACAACAGGGCTGGCTTGGATACCAAATTTGAAAGCCTGCGCAGAAAGCTGGTACGTGAAAGAAAAAAAGGCTACAAGACACAAGATTTTTTTCATAATTGTAGTTTTATGTCGGGTTAATAAGTATTTAAAATTAAATAATCATGCAATTCAAACGTGTAATGCTAATGGCCGCGGTGCTGTTACTCGCCCTCGGCGCCTGCAAGAAAAACAAAGGTAAGCATATTCCTGATGTTTCAAATATCGACGTTGAGGTAAAGATTAAACGTTTTGACCAAGTTTTGTTCTCGATTGATACGAACAAGGTGGCCGAAGGGTTGGCCATGTTGCGGGATTCTTTCCCATCGTTTACCGAGTTTTTCATGCTTGCCGGGCCAATTGACCAGCGCCAGCAGGATTCTATCGCTGCGCTACGCGGCTTTTTGACCAACAAGGAAGTGCGCCACATTTACGATACCTGCCAGCAAGTTCACGGCGATTTAAAAGGGCTTGAACAAGAACTGACCCAGGCGATGAAGTTTTACAAGTACTACTTCCCGCAGGCCAGTATTCCTGATTTTCACGCTTACATCTCCATGTTTTCCTACGCCGCACCCCTGGGTGCCGATTTTGAAGGCATTGGTCTCGATTTTTTCCTGGGCGAAGATTGTCCCATCTATCCAACCATACCCAACCTGGGCTACATGTACATCAGGCGTACCCTTAACCAGAAACACATGGCTTCTACTTTGGTTGAAATGCTGGCCGATGACCTCGCAGGCCCGCCCATGGGCCCACGTATGCTCGACCAGATGATTCGCGAAGGTAAAAAGTACTACTTCCTCGATTTGTTCATGCCTCAAACCCCCGATAGCATTCGCTTTAAAATGACGGGAGCCCAAGTGGAATATCTCGAAAGCTCGGAAGAAGGCCTGTATAAATTCTTGATGGACCAGAACTTACTCTTCTCCACCAAGTCGAGCGATTTTATGAAATTCGTTAACCCGGGCCCATTTGACCAGACCGATCCCGTGGCCAAACCAGGTAACTCGGGTGCATGGCTTGGCTACAAGATGGTACAAGAGTACATGGCCAAAACGCCTAACGCTACGCCTGCCGAGTTGCTTAAAATTGCAGACCCACAGGTAATCCTCAAAAAATATAGGCCCGGGTAGTTTTGCCCCAGTATTTAATTATTGGAACTGACCCAAAATGAAAACAGTGGGCTTGTCTTGCAAATCGGGCAAGCTCCGCTTTTTCCAATCCGATACCTTGGCGGTGTATATCAACTCGTCGGGCATGGTGATGTTGGCTGCCACGCACAGCGCTGTGTTGCCTTGTAGGCTACTCAGCAGGGTTTCCAACATGGCTTGGTTGCGGTAGGGCGTCTCGATAAATAGTTGCGAATGCCCTTCCCGTTGTACTTTTTGCTCTAGATCGCGCAAGGCTTTGGCCCGTTCAGCAGGTTTTACGGGTAAATAACCGTGAAAACTAAAGCCTTGGCCATTCATGCCCGAGGCCATGAGGCTCATGAGTACAGCTGATGGACCTATTAAAGGTACTACTTTGATGCCGTTCTGATGGGCCAGTGCCACGATTTGAGCACCGGGGTCGGCTACGCCGGGGCAGCCAGCTTCAGAAATCAGCCCAAGCGATTGCCCTTTTTGCAAGGTTTGCAGCATCTCGGCCAAGTCTTGTGCCTCGGTATGTTTGTTGAGCTCAAAAAACACCATGTTGCCAAACGCGATGTCTGGTATCACTTGTTTCAAAAATTGGCGGGCCGTTTTACCACGCTCGGTGATAAAGCCTTGCAACTGCCGCACGATGTCAAGCTCATACTCGGGCAAAACGGCGGCCCTGCTGTTACCCAGCGGGCTAGGGATGAGGTAAAGTGTGCCAAGGTTCGACATGTCGATGGGGGCTAAAACAATAAAAAACACCCCAAATACCAGTGTACTTGGGGTGTCATTACAAAAAAGGTATCGGTATTATTTAACTTGGATGCCTTCGCCTTTTTTCTCGGCAGCAGGGTCAGCAATAACTTCACCTTTGATACGGATAACCGTGGTAGCAGGGTCGGTATTAGCTGTGATAGTAACGGTTTTTTCTTGTTGGCCAGACTTGTTGGCCGAGTCGAATTCAACCTTGATTTCGCCAGTAGCACCTGGAGCGATTGGGGCTTTAGGCCATTCTGGTACGGTACAACCGCAGCTACCTTTTGCATCGGTGATTGTCAAAGGCTTGCTACCGGTGTTTTTGAATTTGTACACGTGTTTCACTTTTTCACCAGCTTTCACGGTACCAAAGTCGAACACGTCTTTGTCGAATTTGATTTTAGTGGCAGTGGCAGGGTCAACCACCGGTGTTTGTGCAGGGGTTTCGCTAGCATTAACGGGCTGGGTGTTGTCAAGGCTTACTGTTGGGTTGCTTGGAGCAGTGTTACCTGGGGTCTCGCCCATGGCTTTGCTTTTCACTTCATCAGCGTTCACATCGGCACCACCGCCGCAGGCAGCCAAGAAAAGGGTAAGTACAGCTACAAAGCTCAAAAAGATATTTGACTTGTTCATGTTTAAATGTAGTTTGACTATTAAATACGTTTAACGACTAAAAGTTTAGGCAAAGGTAAGTAATTTTTGGAAATTAGCTAAAGGCTTAAAATTGGGTAAAGATTGGGTAAAGTTTGCTAAAGGCTAAAATTGGGCAAAGATGGTTAAAAGCTAAATTAGCTAAAAATCGCTAATCCAACGTCATTTCATCATTTGTTCATTTTATCATTTATTCTTTTTGGGGCCTGCGTCTCCCGTTGGTCGCCGCCGCTACGCTACGGGGCTCGCTGTCGCTCGGCCCGCTTCGCGGTCTGGGCTAACGCCCACCCCTCCGCATCGCTAGGCCATTGGATAGTTATGAGCGCAGAGGGCTGAGAGCAGAGTTCCCAGCCGAGCGGAGCTCGGCTCAACCCCCGCTACCAACCTGACGCGCAGCGTCGGGTGCAGTGGAGGGGGTCGGCGCGCAGCGCCGGGGGGAGGCGCTAAAAAGAGCTGAGAGCAGCGTGGGTAAAAGTCATCCTCAAATCCTCACATCAATAGGCCAGGCCGAATGGTTTACTGGCGTGCCCCTACACGTCATTAACCATTAGCCCTTTATCATTAACCATTAAAACAAAGGTGCGCCCCTACCCGTCATTAACCATTAACCCTTTATCATTAACCATTAAAAAAATACGGTATTTTACGTAGAAGATTCGCCCACCGCTGGCCGTTACTTTTACATCAACAAAACCCAAGTACCATGCAAAAAATCCTCCTGCCCCTCCTGTTCATGATGTGCACCAACATCCTCGGTATGGCACAAACCAGTTCTGGATCAGTGTTGTTCGATATCATTGTCGTTGAAAAAGAAGACGACCAAAACGCTATCGCACTGATGAAAATAGACCCCGGTTTTGGGGTGCTGAAAAATTCCAGTGGTGTCATCCTCCGTCCTTTTGAAGAGGGCGATGGCGATGAAGACCAAATTTTGGCCACCTTTTTAGTGACCGATGTGTTGAAAGACCGCGGTGTGGCCCGCATTAAAATTGCTAAAAGCCAAGTGTTCAGCATTGCGCTATTTGCACATGTAGCCCAGGTTGACGCTACTTTCCCCAAGTCGAACTACTACTCTAGCTTTTTCATGTTACGCCGCTACCTCGTGAGCTTTAACGACGTGGAAGAAGGATCGCTCTTCAACCCCCGCTTTGATGATGTGGCTTTTTACGACGAAGAAGCGGAATGGAACAGCCTATCTAGCCTAGTGGTGGATATTCACCGCACCGGGGCCGCCATGCTCGAGCAAATGGATGATATCCTGATTGAACAAGGCCCCTATGAAGGTTTATACCTGCTTGACATGATGCAGCAAATTACCATCGATGACCTCTTGGCCTTTTTCTCTTACATCGAGGCGCGCCCAACCAAGTACAGCAACAGCACTTGGAAAATATCGGAAGTGTTTGCGACCTGGGTGGTTGAAGGTGCACCAGTACCGGAGGAAGCCGAAGCCGTTAACGTTGAAATCTCGACCAAAGGTGTTTGCCCAGAACTTATCGTCGACCTGACCAAGGGGACCATCAACGGTCTCGACGGGAAGGCGAGCATGGTCAACGTGAAAAAAGTACTGCCTTGTTTTACCGGCGAAACGGAAGAGGGTGCTGGCTATAACCGTGGCGGCGGTGTGTTTTACCTCGACCATGATTTTTTCATGTACACCGGGATGGATTGTATCAACATCCGCGATAAGTTTCAAGGTAAAGGTCTTGAGAAAATCCTGGGTGCACCCCTGAAAGACGCTATCAAGTTGCTAGGCAAACTAAGCCGCAGCGAAAGTGATATGAGCTTCGTGAATACTAAATTTGGCTGTATTGGCTTGTTGCACCAAGATGGTGTTGTGCAGGAAATATACATGTGGCATGGCCGCAACGCCGAGTCGATTACATTTGACGACTGGCGCTAAGGCCGGTATATAGGATCCTGACCCAATATATCGCGGCTTACCTCGCCCGGTAAGATGCGGTACACCGGAAAAGGTACTTCATACACCTGGCATAGCTTGATGATGGTTTCATCAATCAGCTCGGCGGAATACCGCGATGAAAAATGCCCCAGCACCAGTTGGCCGATTTGAAGCGGGGCCAAATGACTTAGAACAGCATCCAGCGTACTGTGTTTAGCACTGTGGCTGGGTGCTGTTTTGTCGATACTCGGCCCGAGGAAAGTGGCCTCGTGTACCAATATGGCGGCGCCATCCCATTGTTCGAAGTTTTCAGCAGGGGTATCACCGGAGTAGGCGAATAGCAGTTGCTCGGTAGCATCGGTGCAGGCTTCCTTGCCTAGGTTTTGTATCTGGGTTTTAATCTCGTCGGGGCTGAGTGCGGCCAAGGCGGGTTTCAGTTTGCGGCGTACTTGTACCAACTTGTAGCCAAAGCTTTTGTCGATGCCTGGAGCAGCGGGGATATGGTTGTTGCGCAGGGCTTGCACGTACATATCTTCCCTGATCCAAATTTTTTCGCCATCGCGGATGGGTAGCCAGGTACTGGCCACAACATGTGGATCGAACTGCTTAGAAAACTGCTCTAGGGCAGGGAATGAGCCGCTATCGGCGGGGTAATAAATACGGGGTTTGCCGCCTTCTCGGGCATTCAACTGGTTAAACTGCAACAAGCCCGTGAGGTGGTCGCGGTCGGGATGCGATATAAAAACATGTTCTATTTTGCGGCTTTTCTGGAGTAAGCCTGCCATGAGCCCGTCGCCAGCGTCAAATAGCAAGCCGTACTCCTCGATGAAATACCAGGAGGCGAACATGGCGGTAGCGTAGGCGGAGATGGTCATTTATATTTTATTTACCGCAACCCCGCGTGAGCTGCCCGGAACGCGCCGCCGAAGGCGGCGGTGCGCAGCACCGAGCGGATAGCGAGCGTGTAGGGGAGCGACCCGAGCGCAAGCACATGGCGTATCAAAATACGCCATGTGCTGCGAGGGACACGCCCAAATAATTATTAGTTGTTAATTATTAATTATTATTTGTGAATCATGGACGACTTTAAGGTACTAACCCCTAATACCTAATAATTAACCCCTAATAACTAAAACCTACATTTCTTTTAGAGCGGTCAGTACTTTAGTCAAGGATGATTTGGCGTCGCCGAACAACATCAAGCAGTTGGGGTAACCGAACAGCTCGTTCTCGATACCAGCGTAGCCAGCAGCCATGCTTCGTTTGGACACGATGACCGTACGGGCCTTGTCGGCATTCAAAATAGGCATACCGTAAATTGGGCTTTGCGGGTTTGAGCGAGCGGCTGGGTTCACGATATCGTTGGCACCCACGATGAGCACCACATCGGTATTGCTGAACTCGTCGTTGATGTCGTCCATCTCCACCAGCTTATCGTAGGGCACGTTCGATTCAGCCAGTAACACGTTCATGTGCCCAGGCATACGGCCGGCCACGGGGTGGATGGCAAATTTCACGCTGATGTTTTTCTTCTCCAGGAAGTCCATGATTTCGCGAATAACGTGCTGCGCCTGGGCCACCGCCATACCGTAACCCGGCACGATGATAACCGAAGAAGCTCCCTCGAACAACATGGCGGTCTCGTCGGGACCAACCTCTTTCACCACGATGTCGGAACCCCCATCAGCAGCACCGGCCGAGCCCGTGGTTGCACCAAATCCACCCAGCAACACGCTGATGAGCGATCGATTCATGGCCTTACACATGATGTTGGTCAGGATAATCCCCGACGCACCTACCAGTGCCCCAGCAATGATCAATACCGAGTTGTTGAGCACGAAACCCGTTGTACAGGCTGCAATACCAGAATATGAGTTGAGCAGCGATATCACCACGGGCATGTCGGCACCGCCAATCGGGATAACCGTCAGCACGCCCAACAGCAATGAGATACCTACCAATACATACAGGCCAATGGGGTTAGATGGGTCCATAATCAGCCAGATACTCGCTCCAATAGCCCCGATGAACAACAAAAGGTTGAGCAAATGCTGACCCGTAAACTGTACAGAGCCACCGTTTACTTTACCGCTCAACTTGGCATAAGCAATGTACGAACCGGTGAAGGTAATACCACCGATAAACACGCTTAGTACAATACTAATGGCCACAATAAGGCTCACGGGCTGTGGGCTAACCTGGTTGCGGAGCCAGTAATCAGAAGCTGCTACAGCCACCGAGGCCAAGCCGCCAAAACCGTTGAAAATGGCCACCATCTCGGGCATTTTGGTCATTTCAACCTTGATGGCGAAGTATGCACCAATGGCTGAGCCAACGGCGATGCAAGCCAGCATCTCGGGTAAGGTGAGCAAATCAATTTGCAATAAAGTAGCCAGCGTGGCGATAAACATACCCACGGCCGAGAGTTGGTTGCCTTGCCTGGCTTGGCTGGTTTTATTCATCATCTTGATACCGATGATGAAGATGACCGATGCCACGAGGTAGGCTATTTTAATCAGGAGTTCTTTGGTTTCCATGATAGTTGTTTGTAAGCGTTATTAATGGCTATGCCTTTTTCTTGAACATGCGCAACATTCGGTCGGTAACCACATAGCCACCTACCACGTTGATGGTGGCCAGCACCAGGGCTATCATGCCCAAGATTTTACTGGCCGTGCCGTAGCCAAGCTCGTTGGTACACAGGATAGCACCTACAATGGTGATACCTGAAATAGCGTTGGAGCCCGACATCAAAGGGGTGTGCAGCGTGGGCGGCACCTTGGCAATTAATTCAAAGCCTACAAACGATGCTAGCACAAGTACATAGGTCAGCATCAAGAATTGATCTATCGTCATGGGATTGTTTTTTTAGGGATTAAGCTAATTTTTCCTTCGTGAAGGCATGCACGGTGGCACCTTGGTGGGTAATGAGGCATCCCTTGGTGATGTCCTCCTCTAGTTCCCACTTGAAGCCGTCCTTGGTGGCCAGGTGTTTCAGCAAGTTGCTCACGTTGCGCGCGTACAGGTCGGATGCGTGCACGGCCAGCAGCGCGGGCAGGTTGGCCTCGCCGATAATAGTAACGCCATATTTTACCACGGTTTCATGCACCTCGCTGATGGCGCAGTTACCGCCAGATTCCACGGCCATGTCAACGATTACCGAGCCTGGTTTCATGCTTTTTACCATGTCCTCGCTCACCAGTACGGGTGCTTTGCGACCCATCACCAGCGCGGTGGTTATCACGATGTCGGCTTCCTTGATGCGAGAGCTGATGAGTTCTTGCTGTTTTTGCAGGAACTCAGCCGATACTTCCTTGGCATAACCGCCTTCCACTTTCACGGCGTTTTCAACCTCTACTTCCAGGAAACGGCCGCCCAGCGATTCAACTTGTTCCTTGGTTTCTGGTCGAACATCGGTTACTTCAACCACGGCACCCAGGCGTTTGGCGGTGGCAATGGCTTGCAAACCTGCTACACCCGCACCAAAAATAAGTACACGGGCAGGTGTAAGCGTACCAGCTGCGGTCATCATCAAGGGGAAAATTTTACCCAGTGCGTTGGCGCCCATCAGCACGGCCTTGTAGCCAGCCAAGTTGGCCTGCGAGCTCAGCGCGTCCATGTTCTGGGCACGTGTTATACGCGGCACGGCATCCATCGAGAAGGCTGATATTTTGCGGGCATTAAGCTGCTCTACCAGGGTTTTATCCGTGTAGGCATACAGGTACGAGATACTGGCCGCACCCTCGGGCAGCAAGGCTATTTCCTCGGCTGTAGGGGCATTAACCTTCAGCAATACCTGGGTATTGGCCAGCAGGGCGTTCTTGTCGCTGAGCACCTCGGCACCGGCATCGCGGTAGGCTTGGTCCAGGAAACTGGCTAGCTCGCCCGCGCCAGATTCAATGCTACAGGTAAAACCTGCTTTGGTTAGTTGTTTAACCAGATCGGGGCTTAACGCAACCCGCCGTTCGCGGGCTTTCGTTTCTTTGAGTACAGTTAATCGCAAGGCATTTTGGTTTTAGGTATTACAAAAATAGTATTTTTTTTCACTTTTTGTATATGTGCTGCCTGTGGCCCAAAAAGGATGGGATCATAGTCAAAACTTCGTATTTACCTTCAAGATCATCAATAGTCATTTACTCATTTCATCGTTTGTTCTATTCTTCTTTTGGGCGTTGCGCCGCCGAGGGCGTCGCCGCTACGTTACGCGGCTCGCTGTCGCTCGGCCCTTCGCCGCCGTGGGCAGGGGCAAGCCCTGCCCCTACAATGCGGCGGCTCGGTCTGGCCCTGCGGGCCACCGCTCCACATCGCTAACGCGGGAACCCGCAGCGAAGCTGCGGGTTTAAATTTTGAATTATGGATTGTTGATTATGGATTATCTTTTGGACATCTAATATCAATGCTGCCAGATATGATATACCACCACAGCAGTAGAGCCGCCCAACCTGGGCGGCTTAGGTGTATTGTGAATAAATGATTTACATTTTGTCCCACCGCTCCAAAGGAGCGGGATGATTATAGCCGCGGGTAAGCGCAGCGCAACCCGGGGTAAACAGCGCCCCAAAAGCCATTGGCGCGGCGGTAAGCGTTAAAAATGGGCCTAGACATTGCCGCGCCGCGCAAAGGGTACAAGTTTTTTTAAAATTTTAATTGGAATTAAGGTCTTTTGCGCCTCCCCCCGGCGCTATGCGCCGACCCCCTCCACTGCACAGACGCTGCGCGTCCGTTGGTAGCGGGGGTTGGGCCGAGCTACGCTCGACCGGGTTTCGGCACGGCTACCGTTCCGTGGCGATTCCTGTACCCTGTTTTAGCTGTTCTTCCATGTCTAAAGCGCTGCAATGGCCAAGTTTGAATATCTTTGGCCCTTCGTTCTTGAAATATTACACCATGCACTACCCGATATTAAAGGTACTGGTCCGTTGGGCCATGCGCTTGTACTACCGCCAGATTAAATTTGAAGGCAAACAGCATATCCCGCAAGATGCTGCGGTTATTTATGCCGGCAACCACCAGAGCGCCCTCATGGATGCACTCTTGTTGGCTTGTTTCCTGCCCAAGTCGCCTTACTTTGCTACCCGTGCCGATTTGTTCAAAAAAAACTGGATGCGTCGGGTACTCATCTCGCTCAAGATGTTCCCCATCTACCGTTCGCGCGATGGCCGGGATAGCATGACCGCCAACGACGAGTCGTTTGCTTTTTTCAGCGGCGTGCTTCGCCGCCTCGACCCCGTGGGTATTTTCCCGGAAGGGGCTGGCTCGTATTTCCACAATTTGTTGCCCCTTAAAAAAGGCTTGGCCCGCTTGGCCTTTAAGGCACTAGAGGATAAACCTGACTTGCCCTTGTACCTGGTTCCCGTGGGGCTAAATTACAACAGTCCTTACGCCCTGGGCACCGATGTACTGGTGCGTTTTGGTCCTGCCATCGACTTGCGGCCTTACTATAAACTTTACCTGGAGCAACCCGCGGCGGCGCTCCGCCAACTCACCGATGTGCTCAGCGATGCACTCCAAGCGGAGATGATCCATATTACACTCGGCGAGGATTACGATTTTATTCATGCCCAATCCCGTGTTGCAGCAAAGGAGGGCAAGGATTTAAACGAGGCATTCTACCTGCAAAAACTGGCTATCCAAGCTTTGGTACAAATGCAAGCAACTGACCCAGCACGGTTTCAACAAGCTAAATCTAGTGCCGAGGCCCAGTTGGATACTCGGCCAGGTATTCAATGGAAGCCCAGCACCTGGTGGCAAATATTAATTTACCCTTTGGCCTTATTGGGCTTGGTATTGCATTACCCCTTGGGGCGTTATATTACCCAGCGTACCAAGCACAAGGTTAAAGACAAGCAGTTTATATCCACCGTGTTGTTCAGCTCCGGCCTATGGATGTTCTTGTTGATGTACCTGATATTGGGCATTGGCTTGGGCATTGCCCTAGGTAGCGGATTGTTTGTTGTACTGATTTGGCTCGGCTTGTTGTTGTCGGGTATTGCTGCTGCTAAAGTTTTTGAGCCGTATTGGGTAAAGTCCGAACAATAGGTACCTTGAAGCAATCCTTATCTATTGAAGTATAAATATTTTTGAAAAAAAATAAGGTGCTTGGGTTGTTTGTAGACATACTCCAAGCACCTTAGAAAATCAGTCAGTTAAGTGACTAAGACGCCTTAGTTTTACTAAAAATGCTAAACAACACTCCAATTAATCCAATCAGACCAATTACATTGCCAGCAAGAAGTATAGGATTGACTAAAGCATTCGGGGTTGTTGAGACAATTTTAGTGTATGATCCAATCATTACCAAGGTCGCCGATAAGCCTAATAAAATTAAATATTTTTTCATATTTTCTAGTTTTTAGGAAAAAGCACAAACTGCAGCTATTGCGCTAGCCACAGAGTAGGGATGCGTTATCTGTGTTGCACAACTGACAAAACCATCACAAAAGCTATTCCAATTTCTACTAAAGCAACCTCCAAAAGATTCGCCATCCTGTCTTGGGCCTAAGCCTTTGGAAGAATGAGTATACTCTAGTTTTCCTCCTACAATATTAAACTCAGCCAGCATACCTTGCTTATCCAATACCTCTAAATTGGTATCATTAAATTTTAACGTGATAGCTCTAGTAGCAACAAGGTTCTCCACTTCATAAGCTTCAACGGTTGAACCATTGTCCGTTGCTTTAACTACTATAAAGTTTTCTTTAAATTCGTTATAAAAAACATCGTACGTGCCATTTCGTTTTAGTTCATCAGGTAATTCAGTTCCGAGTGTCGAGAGGTCGCTACCAATGTACTTCAACCCCATTTCATTTTCTAGTTTCATACTGTAGTCAACTGGGCTGATATCATTAGTATCTTCACAGGAGACGAAGAGGAAAAGAAAAGCAAAAAACAATGAAATTCTCATAACCTAAAATTTTAAAATCCTAAATAAATATGCCCATCTTTTACGCGGCAGGGCGTATGCTCGTTTGGGTGTTTTACGAAATTTATGGCCGTAAAAACCGAAGGAAACCCAATAAAATCCCTTGTATATCAAATTTGATAATACAATAATAACGCTGTATTTCTAAAAGGTGTTAGCTAAAATCAATGAAATATTTGCGAAAAACGCTATATTTGTTTCGTTATTCGTCAACTTAAAATATATTTACATGACAATCAATCAGTTAGCTGCCAATAAAATAAAAGAGCTCCGCAGCCAATTAAATATCCCAGCAGAGGTGGTTGCTCAAGAACTAGGCATTGACAAAAGCAATTATAGCAAACTATAAAATGGCAAGGTGGAGATAACTTTAACTCGGATTGAAGCCCTTGCCAAGGTTTTTAAAGTTCCCATGCAAAGCCTGTTGCCCATTCAAATGCAAGGGGATATTAACGTGAACCATGGCGATTATTCGTTTAACGAATCACTTGTTTTTAATAATCATGCTGACCCTAAACTAGTTGACACCATACAGCAGTCGGTTAGTGTTTTATCAGAGTTGTTGAATAAGTTGCGGTAGCCAAGTCAATGGTCTTGTTTATATTGTATTTTTTCAATGGTTCCAGTAACGTTGCGAGGGATAAAACTGTTTTAGGTTTGTCAACCATGCGTTTATCTTTTAACTGAAATCAACAAAACGATGAGGCACGTAACTATATACATTGCAGATAAAGCGTATAGCCATTTTATTGAGCTAGCTAAAAACCTCCAGTATGTCAAGAAAATTGAAACAGATGAAGATCAAAAGCAGCATATACTCGACAATATTAAAGCTGGGCTTCAAGAGGTAGCACTGTTTAAGAAAGGTAAATTAAAGACGACTTCAGCTAAAGCTTTTTTAGATGAATTATAGTATTGAACTACTCCCCATAATACAATTGATACAAGTTATACGCTAGCAAAAAATCTAGTCCGTTAAATTGCCCTAGGTGTAAACCGCTACCTTCACCATTGCGATGTTCTAGGTGTGGGGTAGTCCAGCGGTTTAGGGCCATCCAACCTTTGGCGGGCGCACAATTACACCAGCTATTGTTCATGGCTGGGTAACATGGTCCTTCCCACGGTGCTTGGTTTAGGGCTTCCAGCATATTGTTTTCGAGGATTCCGGCCTGGAGGGGTTTCAATTTTTGCTGGTGGAGTAGGGCGTGCATCAAGGGATAAATATAACGGCCTTCTTTCATGGATACCTCGTAGATCCAGTCTTGGTCGCGGGCATTGCCTATAGTAGCTAGGCCTAGGTACATCACATTGTTCCAGGCTGGGCCCCACCGACCAATAGCCCGACGCCACAAGCCACGGTAAAAATTATCGCCAACCGATGGTAGACCTTTATACTTGCCCAGCAACTTGCCGTAAATAAACTCCCCGCATTTGTCAAAGCCATACCCGTAGGCCATCACGGCACCGCCCACGGCGGTACCGAGCAACTTACCGTCGGGCGTTTCTATGCGCCAGCCAGCTTTGTAGAGTTGTTGCAGCATATCCTTGGCCAGTTGTTGGGCAAATCCTACGATTGTGATGCCCTCAACTTCCAGCTCGGCGGGGATGAAGCGTTTCACGAAGGCTAAACCCCAGATGATGGCTACCATTTGATCCTGGCTGGTAAACTTGAGCTTGGCAATCATGCCTTATAGGTTGTTGGGGTCGAAGCAGGCGTATGGCCCAGACACGCAGCGTACAGGCCAAGGCGTATCGTCGAGGTGTTGAAAGTATTTCCAAGCGTCGGCTTCTCCGTCGTTGCGGATAAACCAGGCATTGTAGCTATCGGGCGGTGGCATTTGACCAAATAGCTGGTAGCCTTTTAGGATGATGCGTGGTATGGCCTTCAGGGCCAGTAAAATATCATGGGCTATTTTTTGTTTGGCCCTTTGGCCTTCGGGACTGTTATCTTGGGCCAGTAGGGCGTAGCTGGTAGCTAGGTACGAGACATAATCGCCCCAGCCTTGCTGATCGGAGAGGTCGATGAAGCCGCCTGCCTCGTCGGGGTGGCGCTTGTTGGGCGATTGCATGTTGATGCCACATTCGGCGGCCTCCAGGCTGATTTTCCCCGATGTAGTGCTAAGCTTGTCTTTGTACAAATTACAAATCCAGGCGGTATCGGCGTAGAACGGTAGAGATTGAACGCTACGGCGATTTTTTCCAACCACCTCGTACATTTGAACCCGTGGACTGTTGCACCAGCAATCGCATTGGTACAAGGTTACGGGAATGCATTGCCCGGCTTCTTCACCTACCGAGATGAAGCGGGTTTCAAAGCGGTCGCGGTAGTACTGGTATTTTTGCTCCAATGGACTAAGTCGGGGTTGCTGGGCCGTGACTTGGGACCATGAAACTATAGTAAATATTATGGGGAAGATATATTTGAAGGGCATGGGGTGGGTTTTAGGGGGAGTGGACAACTGAACACTATTCGCGTGAGCTGCCCGGAACGCGCCGCCGTAGGCGGCGGTGCGTAGCACCGAGCGGATAGCGAGCGTGTAGGGTAGCGACCCGAGCTAAAGCGTATGGCGTATCGCCATGCGCTGCGAGGGGCACGCCCAAAAATAACGATGAACGATGAACAATGAACCGGCGAGCTTCGCTCGCCTAACCCCCGCTACCAACAGACGCATAGCGGCTGTGCAGTGGAGGGGGTCGCCGCAACGCGGCGGGGGGAGGCGCTTTTGATGGACCTACTTACAATTTTTGTAGAACCAATCCATTTTTTGGTGGAAGGTGACGAGCATATCGGTCTCGAGGTTGTAGGCTTTTTCTACTTTGCGCCAGGTTTTGAAGAGGTCCTCGATTTGCTCTAAAGGTAGCTCCGCTTTAAGCGATAGCCGTTTAAAGAAGGGTTCATCGTATGTTTTGCTGCTGATTTGGTAGCGGTTGCGGATGAACAGCAGGAAGAGTTTCATTTTTTGTGCTGCCAGCTTGCTGTGGGCGCTTTGCTGGAACGATAAACGGCCCAGTGTTTTGATGAAAACAAGCGAGGTGTTTTCGTTCTCGTCGGCCACGGGGATGATGCGTTGGCGGCGCTTGGATTGGAAGAGCAGGAACAATATGGCGGTGCCGAGCAGGATATACCAGGCCCAGCGCAGCTCTGCTTGCGAGAGGATGTACTGGAGCGGTGTTTTGTCGCCGTACTTGTCGTCTTTGTAGTTGTTGGGCGAGGTGTGCCTGCCTAGTTTCCACATCAACTCGCCCTCGGGCATGTGGCTGAGTAGTTTGCTGCAATATTCGTAGCAAGTGGTATCGCGCAGCCAAAAGTTGGTAAAAACGAGCGGGGTGGCGTGAAAGTAAAAATTACCTTTGCCGTGTGGTATTTTTAAGAAATTGACATGCTTTTTCTTTTGGCACTCCACGGTTCCGAGTGGTACAACTGGGCTGAAAAGCGGGTTGCAGTCCTCGGCCTCAACCCAGTACTGCCAGTAATTAAGTTCCTTTTTATCGACAACAACGTACGAAATGCTCAATGCTTTGTCGAGTGCCAAGCTGGCATTATTGAAGTTGAGCGTGGCAATGGTATCGCCTATATAATCATAGCCAGGGTCACGGAAAACCTCCTCCTCCTCTTCCTCCTCGTAGTCAGAATCCTCTTCGTAGTCAGATTCCGAGTAGCTATCATCTTCTACATCCTCGTCGCAGGGGTCGTAGTAGATGGTTTCCATGATATATTCTGGCATATTAAAGCTTGAAATCATGGCAGTACCACCAGCGTCGACAAACGCAAGCAGGGAGTCGGATTCATCCATGTCGAGCTCGCACTCGGAGCCGATGAATAGGAAGTTTGCACCTTGGTTACCTTTTTCAGCACTCAGGTGTTTGACGAGTGAACCGGTCAATTCCTTATTTTTCTGCTCGGGCATATATTTCTCGAGCAGTGTCTGGAGCAGGCTGAGTTGGTAGGGTTGAACCGATTTTGTTTTGTAGCTTTCCACCCAGTCGTACTTATTACCTTTATCACGGGTAAAAAAGAACAGCAGGAATAGCAGCAGCGCCGCTACACCTATAACGATTCCAATCCTATTGTCCTTAGATCCTGACATACTGCAAAGGTAATAAAATTACACAAAGGTATTACGGCTTGGTGATGCTACGGCCTAGCCAAATAATCAAGCGTTTGCCAATGGGGCCTTTACGGCCATGTTTTGAGCCTTTGCGGAAGCTATCGAAATACATTTTGGCGTACATGGCCGAGAACCCAGCGCATTTGAAATGGCCAAATTTTTTGCCTCCGCTGCGTTTGGTCACGTGCTTGGCCCCGCGGGCGCGCATGTGTTCGTAAGCCGAGAGGGCATTTTTGTAGTATACCTCTTCATCGCTTTGGCAAAAGCAGAGTTGAACCGGTGCCTCGGGTTTCCAGTCGTGAAGATCGTTGGCCTGAAGGGCTAGTTTGAAGGTAAAGTTAGGGTCGGTCAAGTATAGGTTTACGAGCGAGTCGCGGACCATATCCTTGGGTATTTTGGGCAGGGCGTCGTTGATTTGACCGATGGAATGCTGGCCATCGAAGAGCTGTGGCACCATCTCGTCGTAAGGTGGCTTGAAGGTTTGCTTGTAAAAGTCGCCATCAACTACTTGGTATACCTCGTCAAAAGCACGGAGTAAATAGGGTAGGTAGTGCGGTTGGGTATATTCGCGGAACATGGTTTCGCTTTGCGGGCCACTCATGTGGTATGCGCCCGACATGGGCGAGGATGCCGTGACCGTCCAACGGTCGGCATGTTGTTCCTGAATCATCTTGTGCGTGGCCATGGTGGCGTGGCCGCCTTGCGAGTAGCCGGTGAGGAAAAGCTGTTCTGTCACCTCAACCGCAATGATCTTGTTGAGTTGTTCGATAGCCAGGAGCATATCAACAGAAGCTTGTCCTTCGGAATCGGCGTGTTGGTAGAGGTGGAATTTATCGCCACGGCCCAAACCGATGTAATCCGGGAAGTGTACGGCATAACCGTCTGCGGCAAAAACGAGGCAGATGGTGCTTTCACCGTTATAGTCAATATCGCGGGCGGGCATTACCACGGTGCCGTGGTGGTACACCAAACGGGGTAGGGCTTGTTTAGGCGCCTTGGGTACAAAATACAGGCCGGTAGCTTTAATCACGCTGCCATCGTGCCAGTGGGTGGTGTAGGTTATATCGTATACCTGCACGCCATTTTTAATGGGGGATACCACTTTGGGAATGCCCTGGCTTTTCCACATGGCCTGTAAGTCGGCTTCCGAAAAATCGCGTACTAATTTGTAATCTAGGAGTTCTCCACCAGCATACAGCTGAATTTGTGCCAAACAGAGGCACAGTAAAATGAGTTGTTTCATGTTCGGTTTGTTTGGGTATGGAGCCCTAAGATAAGGGATTGTTTTTAAATTCAAGCATTAAAACAAACTTCCCACTTTCGATACATGTGCTCACTTATGAGCGAATATTTTTTTGGGCGCCCCGGCGCGATGCGCCGTCGGCGTGTTCCGGGGTTCGCTAATCGCTCCGTGCTACGCACCAGCGCCTACGGCGCTGCCCTCCACATGCCTGGCGCTTTTTTAGGTATTAATTATAAGTGATTAATTATTAGGGGATTAAATATACGGAAGTGCTTTGCCAAATTGGTTATATCTATCGACCAATACTATCGGTATTCGATATGATTCGTATAGTATATGTTGTATTTGATTTAACCTTCGTGCTTCCAGTTCCTAATTCGCTTGGGGTTGTACCAGAGCCAGAAGCCGGAAAAACTCAGCAGCATGAGCCCGAGCGATAAGCAAATGGTATAAAACAGCTTGAAGCCATCGTTATTGGTCTTGAAGAGGAAGTCTAGGATAGAGCCATCGTGGAGTTTTTCGATAAAATCCGAACTGCGGGTATTGATGGCTAATACTTTCCCAGTGGCTAGGTCAAGTTGCAACTCAGTAAAATGCTCCTTGAAAACTACTTTGGCCACACCTTTCGCTGGGCGGATATCTAAACGGTCGATTTTATTGGACAGTTTTAAAGAGTCTTGAATAAAACTTTGGGCTTGTAGGAGGAGGGCATCGATTGACATCCAATCTGCCTGGTCCAAGTTGCTGCCTTGTTGGGTGCTGGGTAAAATCCCCGTTTGTTTTTTGATACCGAGTAGCAGTCCTGTGGCACCAATCAAGGTGAGGAAAACGAACAGGGGCACTGCTATCCATTTATGTAGCTTGCGGTAAAATCGGGTATAATGTACCGCACGGTCAATTTTTGCTTTCAAACGGCGTGGATGAACTATAAATTATAAACATTGGGATATACGCCCATCTATAAACTACCAACAACAAACTAAAAAAGCTCATCCAGGAAACTGGATGAGCTTTTTAACTTTTTTATTCTAGTCCGAACCAGCTTTTGCCTGGGTAAATACCTGCTGCACCGAGTTCTTCTTCGATACGGAGCAATTGGTTATACTTGGCAATCCTATCAGAACGCGAAGCAGAACCAGTTTTGATTTGACCACAGTTCAGGGCCACGGCCAAGTCGGCGATGGTCGTATCTTCACTTTCGCCAGAGCGGTGGCTCATGATGCTAGAGTATGAGTTACGGGTAGCCATTTGAACGGCCTCGATGGTTTCGGTTAAAGTACCGATTTGGTTTACTTTAATCAAGATAGAGTTGGCGATACCGCGTTCAATACCTTCGCCGAGGCGATTGGTATTGGTTACGAAAAGGTCGTCGCCCACTAGTTGAACTTTATCACCAATGGTGTTGGTGAGGTTTAACCAACCATCCCAGTCGTCTTCGTGTAAACCATCTTCGATAGAAAGAATAGGGTATTGTTTAACCCATTTAGCCCAGTATTCAACCATTTGGTCAGAAGTGAGCGAAGGGCCATTCGACTTGTGGAAGGTGTATAATTTTTTCTGCTCGTCGTAGAATTCCGAAGCAGCAGCATCCATGGCTAGGAAGATATCTTCACCTGGCTTGAGGCCAGATTTGTGGATGGCTTCCAAAACGGTTTCGATGGCTTCTTCGTTTGAACGAATATTCGGTGCAAAACCACCTTCGTCGCCTACGTTTGTGCTGTAACCTTTTGATTTCAACACACCTTTCAGGTTGTGGAAAACTTCAACGCCCATGCGGAGTGCTTCAGCGAAGGTATCAGCACCTAGGGGCATAATCATGAACTCCTGGAAGTCGATAGAGTTGTCGGCGTGTGAACCACCGTTGAGGATGTTCATCAGTGGAACCGGCAAGATGTGTGCATTCACACCACCGATATAGCGGTATAAAGATTGGTCAAGTTCGATGGCCGCAGCTTTAGCACAAGCCAATGAAACGGCCAGCATCGCGTTAGCGCCTAAGCGTGCCTTATTCTCAGTACCATCGAGGTCAATCATGGTATAGTCGATGTCGCGTTGGTCAAATACGCTGAACCCGATTAATTCCTCTGCGATTAACTTATTCACGTTGTCAACAGCTTTCAACACACCTTTACCTGCGTAACGGGCTTTGTCGCCATCGCGAAGCTCTACAGCCTCATGTTTTCCAGTTGAAGCACCAGATGGCACAATGGCCGATCCGATTACACCACTTTCCGTTACCACTTCAACCTCGACGGTTGGGTTGCCACGCGAATCAAGAACCTCGCGGGCTTGAACATCTAGGATAAGACTCATAGTATATGGATTTGATTGATGACTTTTTAGAGTATGTCCAAACATACTCTTAGACGAGTTATAGGCTCATCATCCGCACGAAATCGTCGAACAAGTAGCGCGAATCATGTGGACCTGGTGCAGCTTCTGGGTGGTATTGTACCGAGAACGCTGGTTTGTTGCGCAGGCGGATACCTTCTATCGTTTGGTCGTTGAGGTTCACGTGGGTGATTTCGATCTCGTCGCTTTTTTGCTTCAACACTTCAGCATCCACCGCAAAGCCGTGGTTTTGGCTGGTTATTTCAGCGCGTCCGGTGATAAGATTTTTCACCGGGTGGTTTATCCCACGGTGACCGTTATGCATTTTATAAGTGGGCACGCCCATGGCTTGAGCTAAAATTTGGTGGCCCAAGCAGATGCCAAACAATGGTTTGTTGGCTTCTAGGATTTGGCGGGTAATATCAACGGCATAATCCATAGTCGAGGGGTCGCCAGGGCCATTCGATAAAAAGTACCCATCGGGGTCCCAAGCTTGAATCTCTTCAAAGGGTGTTTTGGCGGGGAATACTTTCACGTAGCAGTTGCGGCCGTCAAAACAACGCAGGATATTTTTCTTGATACCGAAATCCAATACAGCCACGCGTAGGTTGGCTTCTTCATTCCCTACAAAATAAGGCTCAGGTGTACTCACGGCAGATGCCAATTCGAGGCCTTCCATCGATGGAATTTGCTCTAGCATCTTGGCCAACTCGGCCACGTCAAGTATCTCCGATGAAATGATGCAGTTCATGGCACCTTTGTCGCGGATATGGCGAACAATAGCACGGGTGTCAACATCCGAGATCGACACGAGGTTGTTGCGCGACAAGTAGTCTTGTATAGGCTCCGTACCGGCAATCGGGCGCGAAAACTCGTTGGTGAAATTTTTGCAAATCATACCCGAGATTTTGATAGAATCAGATTCTACCTCGTCGTCCTTGATGCCATAATTGCCAATATGGGCATTGGTCATCACAATGATTTGACCAGTATAAGAAGGGTCGGTGAAAATTTCTTGGTACCCAGTCATGCCTGTATTGAAACAGATTTCACCTGTTGTTGTACCCAATGCTCCAGCGGTTTTACCGTGGAATACCGTGCCATCTGCCAATAATAAAATAGCCGGCTGGCGTTCAATTCCTTCCATCTGTGTATTTGTTTTTTTACCGGACGCAAAGATATGCTTTTTACCTTTGAAATTAATAATAAGAATTCTCTTCACCAAAGGGCATAAAAAAAGACGCAGCTTGCTGCGTCTTTTTCCAGGAAATTAATCTTCCTTTTTCTCTATTTGACTTTTCACCTCGGGACGGTTGTAGTATTTATCGTCTTTTTTAGGTTTGTTGATTTTGTCTGGAACCTCGATACGTTGTTTTTCGGTACCAATCCAAGGTGGAATCTGGTCGCCTTTGCCGCCGAGATAGCTTACTTTACCACCCGTGCTCACGCGGAAAGTCCAATCGTAGCGTTTGTTGCACTCTTTGATGCAGTTGCCAAAACGAACGCTGTACGTGATGAGCCAACCTTCAGCATCCAGTGCGATGTCGATGTCGTTGCCATCGCCAAAGGGTAAAATTTCTTCGATAGAACCTACGCCTTCGTCCATGAAGAACTTACGGGCCAAGGCCGAAACGTTAATGGGTTCGCGGGCACGCAATACCAAACCTGCACGTTCTTCGTCCATGTACACCATCTTGGTTACCTGGAGGTTATACTTGCGCATGATATTGTTGATTGACACGCTGGCGGTTGTGTCAGAACGCATCTTCAAGGGCTTGGCCCAAGCGGCGTTGTGCTCGAAAATCAAGGTAAGGTACTGTACGTTAGGCGTCGGGAACGAGCGTACATAGTATTTTTCAGCGATGGTGTCAATCACGGCGAAATCACTCACCCGAACGGCAACAAGCGCATTGTAGATTGATTGTACCAACTCCTCTGGTATTTCTACGGTTTGGCATGAAGGGCGTTGCTCCTTATAAATCAAGCGCAGGGCTAAACGCGCAGCATCTTGGCGATACACGCGGCGCAAAGGCATGGGCAAGAAATTGTCGTTCACGAAGAAGTCAGGAAGCGTTTTCACGATTTCCAGCTCTCCGCATTCATTGTCCTTCTTCTTGCGGCGTTGTGCTTCAGCGTCGTCAATAACGAGGAAGAAGGCCAGCAAGATAGCTAGGTATTTGAAGTATTTTATGTTGATGTTCTGAAGCATTGTGCTTTAGATTTAATTTGTCACTCGGGCGTTTGCAGGAATCGTACCAATTTACGCAGTCATAGTACTAGATGCACAAAACTGCAAAAACGTTGCCGCGAAATTCGTTTATTTCTATCAAGCCCCCAAGGATTAATCTTTATTTCTCTCTTGTATCTTTATTATACGGTGTATTTCACGGCAGGTTCAGCCAAACATAGTTTTTTTTAAGCTAGGCATTAATATTCTTTTAAAGTTCATCGTTCATAGTTCATAGTTCATCGTTCATTGTTCATCGTTATTGTGGGCGGTCCCCTCGGCCTTCGTCCTCGGGGCGGGGAGCCATTTGCAGGAGCAAATGGTGTGCTTGCTACAAATGTACATTAAGTACATTTGTTTTTGCTACGCAAAACCGCTGCGTTTATGTTCCGCGGCTCGCTGGTCGCTCGGCCCGCGTTGCGGTCTGGCCCTTTGGGCCACCGCTGCACATCGCTACCGCATGCGTCGGCAGTTGCACTGCCTCGGGCGCAGTGGTGAGCCCTGCCCTAAACCCAGTACGAAGCCGAAACTAGTATGATAATTTGCTTAATCAATTAATAATTAACCATTTATCATTAACCATTAAAAACGGCTGCTTCGCAGCCGTTTCCCGCACCAGGCATGTGGAGCGCACCGACCGTAGGGCGGTGGTGCCGTAGGCACCGAGCGTATAGCGAGCGCGCAACACGCCGACGGCGCGTAGCGCCGGGGTGCCATACAATATAACTATGAACTATGAACAATGAACTATGAACAGTTAACGATGTTTTTTTGCCATATTACACCTTTATATGCTGCCTTTTATGGGATTATTAGGCAGAAATATTTTATTATTATAAATTTTACACAATACAAATTATTGTATATCAGTGTATTATTGTTCAATTTGCCCGTATTTTTGTTTGCTGCGTCACAAAATATGTAATTGTGTTTAAAAATTGTTGCCTTTATTGAAACTGCTCCTATATCTTGCGTACGAATTTTAAGTGGTAGTGTAAAGCAGTAATGTTTCTTAGGGGAAGCCTCCGTCTACACATACTACATTTAAACAGTGGATTTATTGTTAACCTTAAAAATAGTTTTTATGGAATTTTTCATTGGACAAATCTGTCTATTCGGCTTCAACTTTGCCCCGCAGGGTTGGATGTTTTGTAATGGTCAACTCTTGCCTATTGCCCAGTACCAAGCTTTGTTTGCCCTCCTGGGTACTACTTACGGCGGTGATGGCGTCACTACTTTTGCCTTGCCAAATTTACAGGGCCGTTCAGCGGTACAATTTGGACAAGGCCCAGGGCTTAGCTTTTTCCAAATTGGTGAACAAGGTGGTTCTGAGCAGGTAACTTTAACCCAGGGTAACTTGCCGGCGCACACGCACCCCGTTATTGTACCCACTACCGATAGCCCCGCTGGCACGGATGACCCGAATGGTACTATCTTGGCCAACGGCGGTACTACGATATACGGCCCCGTTAATGAAGGTAATGGTTCATACGGCGGTGTTACATCTGGAATTGTTGGCTCAAATACGCCCTTTAGCATTCAATCGCCTTTCTTGGCCTTGAACTACTGTATCTGTGTAGAGGGAATCTTTCCTCCAAGGGACTAATTATATTGTTTAAAATTAAAACTTAACATCACATGGAACCAATTCTTGGACAAATTTGCCTCTTTGGATTTAACTTCGCCCCTAGAGGCTGGGCTTTTTGTAATGGACAACTCCTTTCAATCGCTCAAAACACTGCCTTATTCTCCCTATTGGGTACCACCTACGGCGGTGACGGTGTTACTACTTTTGGCTTGCCCGATTTGCGCGGCCGCGCGGCTGTTCAATTTGGTCAAAGCCCTGGCTTGAGCCAATATGACCTGGGCGAAAGAGGTGGTGCAGAAACGACTACCTTGACTCTAGCTAATATGCCAGCGCACACGCACCCCGTTAATGTACCAACTACCGATAGCCCTGCTGGTACGGATGACCCAAATGGTACTATCTTGGCCAACGGCGGTACTGCAATATACGGCGCCGTTAATGAAGGCAATGGTTCATATGGCGGTATAACATCTGGCATCGTTGGTTCAAATATGCCATTCAGCATTCAATCACCTTACTTGGCATTAAACTACTGTATTGCATTGCAAGGTATTTACCCTTCTCGTCAATAAGGTATTCCATACTATTGGATAGACACTTCAAACCCATTCATTTGGGTTTGAGGTGTTTGTTGTTTTATTAACCATACCCCCTTAATTTATGAAAAAAATTTATCTTTTCCTTTTTTCGCTTGCCTTTTTACAGCAAGTAAGTGCCCAAAAGATTTTTGAGATTTACTCAGCAGCAGGCAATGCTGGTGCAACTTGGGATGCTGACTACATTATTCTAAACGGTTTTGCGCCAAACCAAAACGTGGCTGGCTGGTCGCTCCAGTATAGGGGGTCAACCACCTGGACCTCTAGGGCACTCACAGGTAACGCCGATGCCAATGGTGTTTTCAGGTTTCAAACGGTCCCCTCTGCCAGTGGTAATATTCCATTTACACCACAGATGTCGGGTAACCTAATCCAGTTTAGCAACACCAATTCTTGGCAGGTTGCTTTATTTGGTCCTGTTTCTGGTACAACGGTTGCTGCTACTACCGCTGGGAATGCCTGCCCTTCTGGAGGGCAGTTATTTGACTTAGTTGGGTATATAGGCACAACATCTCAAACAAACTCTTTCTGTTTTGAAGGCACCGGCTCTGCTCCTGCTACTGCAGTCACCCAATCTCGCCGTAGAAAAACCAACATAGTTGCCAGTGGTATTGATACAGACAATAATGCCAGTGACTTTGAGCTCATCAATAACCCTTATACCAGTACGTGTACCAACCCAACTGCATACAACGTTACGGGTGGTGGTACAATCTGTGCAGGCTCAGTGGGCACGCCAGTAGGTGTAGCCAACTCTGAAACTGGCGTTACCTACCAACTTGTCCTCAATGGAGGAAACGTAGGTACTCCCGCTAATGGTAGTACTGGTAGCCCGGTTAGCTTCGGCAACCAAACTGCTGCAGGTACTTACAACGTTGTGGCTACCCGTACTTCAGGTGGCTGTACTAGTACCATGATAGGTAGTGTTACCATTGCGGTTAACGCAGCTCCTACGGCTGGCTTTAGCGGAATAACCACGGGTTGTGGTTCTGTTACCCTTACAGCTAACGGTGGCACGTCTTATGCTTGGAGTGGTGGTTCAAGCCCCAGCGCTGCTATGAATACCTTTACCAGTTCAGGCATCTATACCGTAACGGTAACCAACGCATCAGGCTGTACTGCGACAACCAGTGCCAACGTAACGGTTAATCTTAATCCTACGCCTAGTATCTCCGGTACAAACACTATCTGTGCTGGCACTTCAAGTACCTTTACCGCTACAGGTGGAAGCACATATCTCTGGTCAACAGGGGCGAATACTTCTGCAATTTCTGTAAGTGCAGCGACCACTTACACTGTAACAGCAACGAGTGCAGCGGGGTGTACGGCCTCTGATAGCCGTACCTTGACAGTCAATAGTAACCCTACGGCTGGCATTAGCGGAATAACCACAGGTTGTGGCTCTGTTACCCTTACCGCTAACGGTGGCACGTCTTATGCTTGGAGTGGTGGTTCAAGCCCCAGCGCTGCTATGAATACCTTTACCAGTTCAGGCATCTATACCGTAACGGTAACCAACGCATCAGGCTGTACTGCGACAACCAGTGCCAACGTAACGGTTAATAATAACCCAGTTGCAGGTTTTAGCGGAACACCCTCGGGTTGCGGTTCTGTAACGCTTACTGCTAACGGTGGCTCGGCTTATGCATGGAACGGTGGCTCAAGTCAAAACAGTGCTATGAATACCTTTACCAGTTCTGGTACTTATGTCGTAACGGTAACCAATGCTTTAGGCTGTACAGCCACAACAAGTATTGCTGTAACCGTAACTGCTCCAACCAACAACACAACTACACAGTCGGCTTGTGATTCATACACTTGGCCTGTAAACGGTCAGACATATACACAGTCAGGTACTTATACCTCTGTGACGGGTTGTAATACAGAGACCTTGGTTTTGACCATCACGCCTTCAACCAACAACACAACTACACAGTCGGCTTGTGATTCATACACATGGC
>CAZDVQ010000014.1:0-99 GCA_964508975.1 uncultured Saprospiraceae bacterium | reverse complement strand
CCTCGGTAACGGGTTGTAATACCGAAACCTTGGTTTTGACGATTACGCCTTCAACCAACAACACAACTACACAGTCGGCTTGTGATTCATACACATGGC